>DAHVMA010000008.1:0-61439 GCA_027320105.1 Acidimicrobiaceae bacterium
TCACAGCCAATCCGACCTCGACAACGTCGCATTCTTGCTCAACAACCGGCCCCGCGAAACCCTCGGATTCCTGAAACCATCCGAGAAGCTGAACATGCTACTATTGGAACACGGTGACGCTGCCACCGCCTGAAATCGCCCAGTATCCCGATTGTTGAAGTTCAGCGGTGGCCACGGCTCGTTCAGGCTGCGGCATGAGAGTGCTCGGCGGGTGCGTCTCCGATGGGTGCCGTCTCCTTGCGCAGGGCGGCGACGAGGTTCTTCATGTCGGTGTGCCGCGGACCCGGCAGAACGAGCGCTCTGCCTCGCGCATGCCGGCTGGGATCCAGCGCTTCTCCATCGAGCCGTCCTTCCACTTGGTCACCCGTCCGGTGGTGCGCTGTTGTGCGCCGGGGGATCGAGATCATCGACTCGATGCAGTTCGTGTTGGTGAGCGTCTTGGCCAACGTGCCGCCGATGCCCAGGCGGCGGAGGGTGAACAGTGTTGAGCCCTTCTTGCAGCGAGGCGGCGGCGTCGGGATGATCGGCTTCGAGTCCATCCGCCAGCCGCCGCGCGGCGTTGGCCGTTGGCCACGTCGGGCTGGGCGAAGATCACCTTCAGGCGGCTGCCGACGATGGCCGCCACGTCGTTCGGCAGGTATCCGGCCACATAGGGAGGGCCCTGGATCCCCGGCCGAGGATCTGATCCGGGCTGAGGGCTTGTCCGCACCCACAGGCGACTGAGGCGACCCGGACCAGGACCACCTCACGCATACACAGGTCAGCGTCGGAGGCGCTGTCTGCCATGCTGGGAGCCTTCCCCGCCTTGCTGCTCCGGCTCCGCCTTGCCATCGTGAGGAGGCCGTTTCGGCGGCCGGTGGTCCAACCAGGCTTCGGCAGCACTGCCGGAGGCCAAGTCGTGGAGGTCCAAGAGTGATCGAGGTCGAGCTCCAGGGTCATGTCGCGCTGGTCAGTCTCGGGCACGGCAAGGTGAACGCTCTCGACATCGAGCTCCTCGCTGAGCTGACGAGCACGCTGCACCAGGTCGAGTCCTCCGGGGCACGTGCCGTCGTGCTAACGAGCTCCCGCCCGGTGTTCTCAGCCGGCGTCGATCTCTACCGTGTCCTCGACGGCAACGACACCTACGCGTTCGAGCTGATCACTCGGCTACACGAGACGTTCCGTGCGTGGTTCGCGACGCCGCTTCCCGTGGTCGCAGCGATCAACGGTTCCGCGATCGCTGGAGGATGCGTGTTGGCGGCTTGTGCCGACTTCAGGCTGATGACCGAAGGACCGTCCGTCATCGGCGTATCGGAGCTGGTGGTGGGGGTCCCGTTCCCGGCAGCGGCCATAGAGATCGTGAGCTTCGCCTGCGCCCATCACGCAGGCAAGGTCCTCCTCGGGGGCAAGCTGCACTCACCTGCCGAAGCGACGCGAGTCGGCCTCGTCCACGAGCTCGCACCCGGTCACGACCTGATGCAAAGGGCGACGGCCGTCGCAAGGCAGCTCGCCGAGCACCCTGGGGAGTCGGCTGCGCTCGCGAAGTCGCACCTGCGCCTCAGATCGCTTCGGTGGATGGACGAACGCTGCGAGCACGATGGGGAAGTAGCCCGGATCTGGAGCAGCGCCGACACCCATTCGAGGATCAGCGACGCTATCGCCCGATCGATCCGGTCCCGTTCCACTGGCGCCAGCCCGACCTGACGGGCAGCGTACTGGCGTTGATCGAGCCTGAAGGGTCCAGGATGTCGGCAGCCGCCTTGACCAGGAACGACGAGCACGACCAGGCCTTGGGGGCCCGGAGCTCGGGCCCGGTGGCCTGGACGACCTCGGACTCCAGCCAGGCGGCCACGTCCTCGGGCCGGAACCCGACCGTCTTGCCGACCCGGATGAAGCCGATGCGGTGGTGGTGGGTGAGCCCGTAGACCCGTGTTGCGGTTGGTCCCCAAGTAGTCGGCGAGCTGGTCGACGGTCCACAGCTCGGGGGGTCGGGTGGTGGATGCGGTTGGGTCGCTCATGGCCGTCACGAGGGCGGCGCGGCGCTACCGCGGCGCGACGGCGGCCTTTGGGCCGACCCTACCGCGGCGCAATCGCGGCGTGAACCTTCGCTTGCTACCTGGCCGGGATCCCCACACCCGCTCTGACCAGGATTTTTGCGGCGGGTGGTGGTGAGGGTGGGTGGTAGGTAGGTAGGTAGGTAGGTAGGTAGGTAGGTAGGTAGGTAGGTCGGTGGGCGGTAGAGGACTCGAACCTCCGACCTCAGCCGTGTGAAGGCTGCGCTCTAACCAGCTGAGCTAACCGCCCGGAAGCTCCCGGGGAACCGCCCTAAGGCGGGCGGCAGCCCGGCCATCGCGGAAGTCACACCCTACACGGCCAACCCGAGAGCTCTGCAGCGGGCGCCACCGGGCGGGGGCCGTCCGGCAGTACCATCGAAAGCCGAACACACCTTAGGAGGATCGTGTCTCGGCACCACTACGGCGCCTTGGCGGCGGTGATCACGGGTTTTGTCCTGTGTCGCGTGCTCGGCTTCCCGCTCGTCGACGCCGCCGGAGCCGTCGGGGGGCACTCGCGCGCCGGGGACGTGCTCGTCGGGGTGATCGTCGCCGCCGTCCCGTTCGCCGTGCTGGTGTTCTACTCCGTCGTGCGGCTCACACACCGGAGCCTGATGCTCCACCTGACGGCGGTACGGGGCCTGCTCCTGGCCGGTTGGCTGTTCGCTGGCGCGGTGATGGGGCTGCTGCCCTATTCCCGGATGGGGACGGAGCTCAGCCTCCGCACCCACGAGGCCCACACGGCGCCCGGGTTCCTTCACGGGATGGACATGACGATCCTCGCCGGGCTCATCGTCACCGTCGTCCTCCTGCTCCTTGCCCTCCGCAACCGCCCCGACCACTCGACAGGTCCAGTGCAGTGGTTGGAGCACCAGATCGAGGACGAGGCCGAGACCTGACGGGCCGCTGACAGGCCCGGGGGGCCGGCGCGGTTCGCAGTATTGACCCCCTACGAGCGCAATGCACTGATCCGAGAGCCCCACGAGGGGGCAAACCGCGCGCAGCTACTACGACCGCGCGCATCCAGCCCCAGATGCCGTCCCGTATGCGCGCGGTTCGGTCGGCTGCGCGCGCTTCGAACGGGGGGCTGGCCAGCGACAGCGGACGACCGCGGGCAGACGGCAGACGGCAGACGGCAGACGGCAGACGGCAAGAATCCCACTCGTGCCAGACCAGCCCACCGCCCCTCACCCCGCTCCTTCCCCCCGGCAGGGTGCTTCACCCGCTCCTCTGGCCGTGCCTCCGACCGCCTCGCCGCTGTTCTCGCCCCGCCGGTCGGCCCGCACCTCTCCGCCGGCGACCGCCGGCCCACCCCGCCAGCCCTCTCGCTACGGCAGCTGCCGCATCACCTCGTACACGCCGGCGAAGCGCGCCACGGCCTCGTCGGGCGGATCGACGGCACCGCCGAGGAGCCGGGCACCCCATGCGATCTGGGCCACCCGTTCCACCAGCGCAACGATGTGGAGGACGCGAGCCGGGCTGGGGCCGACCGCTACCAGTCCGTGGTTGGCGAGCAGGGCGGCGCCCCTGCCGGCGAGCGCGGCCACGGCGTTGGCTGCAAGCTCGGGCGTGCCCGACGGCGCGTACGGGGCGCACCGCACGTCGCCGCCCACGTAGAGGGCGAACTCGTCGATGCACACTGGTATCGGCAGGCGGGCGGCCGCCCACATGGTGGCCCAGACGGAGTGGGCGTGGATGACGGCGGCGACGTCGTCGAAGGCGCGGTAGCAGGCGAGGTGCAGGGCGAGCTCGGAGGTGGGGCTGCGGCCCTCGGCGACGGCGGGCTCGACCACCGCCCCGTCCAGGTCGACCACGATGAGGTCATCGGGGCCCATCGCCCGGTAGTCGACCGACGAGGGGGTCACCACGACCAGCCCGTCGGGCCGCCGGGCCGAAAGGTTCCCCGCCGTCCCCTCCACCAGGTCCTTCGCCAGGAGCTCGCGGGCGGCGGAGAGGATGTCAGCAGTGGCGTCGACCACGCGGGGCGGGGTCATGGAGCCGTGCCGCCCCCGCCGGCCGCCGTGACCGGATCGGTTCCGAGCACTTCCGGGTTGGCGAGGTGCGGGGTCGCCACGACGTTGGGCATGGCGAGCAGGGGATGGCCGGCGGGCAGGGTCTCGCCGTCGAAGTGGTCGATGGCGGCGCCGGCGAGATGTCCGGAGGAGAGGGCGTCGACGAGCGCCCCGGTGTCCACCAGGGCGGCCCGGGCAGTGTTGATGAGCACCGAGCCGGGGCGCATGGCGGCCAGTTGCGCGGCACCGATCATGCCGTGGGTCTCGGCCGTGACGGCGGCATGCAGCGAGACCACGTCGGAGCTGGCGAGCACCTCCGCCAAGCTGGCCGGCGCGTCGGGTTGGTACGGGCCGTGGGCGACGACCCGCATGCCGAGCCCCTCGAGGGGCCAGGCGATGGCGCGCCCCGACAGCGCCGTAGCCGACCAGTCCGACGGTGCGGCCTCGACGGCGAGCTCGGCGACGCCGCCGGCGTTGCGGGCCGGGGTGTGGAGCACCGGGACGACGGCGGCCGTGGCGCCCTCGTGGGCGAGCGGGTCGGCGGGCACGAGGACATACTGTCCGGCCGTGCCCCGCCCGTCGAGATATAACCAGAACTTGTGGATCGACGATCTGAGCCCGGGCGCGGCGTACCTTCCTCGTTGAAGTACCCAACCAACGAGACTGCCGGCGATGGACCGCCGGCGAGGAAGGAACGCCGATGTTGACAGTAGTTGCCGATGAGGCTGCCCGCGCGGATCTGGCGCTCGGGCTGGACGAGATCTGCCGGGAGGGCGCCCGGCGCATGCTGGCCGCCGCTTTGGAGGCCGAGGTCGACGCGTACGTGGCGTCCTTCGCCGACGAGGTCGATGACGACGGTCATCGCCTGGTGGTCCGTAACGGCCACGCTCGGCGCCTGCCGGTGACCACGGGGTCGGGGCCGATCGAGATCGAGGCACCCCGGGTCAACGACCGCCGGGTCGACGAGGCGACCGGCGAGAAGTGCCGGTTCCGTAGCTCGATCATCCCTCCGTGGGCCCGTAAGAGCCCGAAGGTGGCCGAGGTGCTGCCGTTGATGTACCTGCACGGGATGAGCTCGGGGGACTTCGCTCCGGCGCTGAGCGAGTTCTTCGGCTCGGCGGCGGGCCTGTCGGCGTCGGTGGTGACCCGGCTGACCAAGACCTGGCAGGACGAGCGGGAGCGCTTCGCCGCCCGGAGCCTGGCAGGGGTGGACTACGTCTACGTGTGGGCCGACGGGGTGCACTTCAACGTCCGATTGGACGAGTCGCGGTTGTGCGCCCTGGTCATCGTCGGGGTCCGCGCCGATCGGACCAAGGAGCTGGTGTCGATCACCGACGGGGAGCGGGCGTCCACCGAGAGCTGGGCTGACGTGCTGAGGGACCTGCGCCGTCGGGGCATGACCGCCCCGGTGATCGCTGTTGGCGACGGGGCGCTCGGGTTCTGGGCGGCGCTGCGCGACGTGTTCCCCAAGACCCGGACACAGCGCTGCTGGGTCCACAAGGCCGCCAACGTGTTGAACGTGCTGCCCAAGTCAGCCCAGCCCGCAGCCCGCAAGGCGATCGCAGAGATCCGAGATGCCGCCGACCGTGAGCACGCGCTGGCCGCGATCGAGGCGTTCGCCGCCGACTACGGGGTCAAGTGGCCGAAGGCGGTAGCGAAGATCGTCGACGACACCGAGGCACTGCTCGCCTTCTACGACCTCCCCGCCGAGCACTGGGTTCACCTGAAGACCTCGAACCCGATCGAGTCGACCTTCGCCACGGTGCGGCTTCGGACCAAGGTCACCAAGGGGCCCGGCTCCAAGGCCGCCGGCCTGGCCATGGCGTTCAAGCTGATCGAAGCAGCCGAGAGGCGCTGGCGGGCGGTCAACGCCCCCCACCTCGTCGCGCTGGTCCGCGCCGGTGCCCGCTTCGAGGCCGGGGTGCTCGTCGAGCGTCCAGGCGGTGGCGAGCCCGCCGGTATCGACGAGGTGGCGGCGTGAACCCCGTGCGCGACGATACCGCGACGACCTGTCCGGTGTGCCGGAACCCCTTCGAGCGCCTCGGACGCCAGCGTTTCTGCTCGAGCGTGTGCCGCCAGTCAGCTTGGCGATCCAAGAGAGCCGCCCCAGCCGAGCCAGTCGTCTCGCGCTCCCAGGTCGTCTACGCCTGCCCGAGCTGCGAGGGCCGCTACCTCGGAGAGCAAAGATGCGAGACCTGCAACACGTGGTGCCGCCGGCTCGGGCCGGGCGCGGAGTGCCCGCGCTGCGGGGAGGCGATCTCGATCACCGACCTGCTGAGCGCGGACCAACTCGCCCCGACCGTGCCCGCCACGACGAAGCGGAGGAGGTGACCAGCCGAAGTTGATGCCCGGAAGGGACGCCGCCCCAAAAATCTCATCCACCGTCCCGAGCGGTGGCGGTCGGGGTGGACGTGGGGACCACGGAGGCGAAGGCGCTGGCCGTCGACGAGGGCGGTCGGGTGCTGGCCCACCGGGTGCGCGGCCCGCAGCGGGCGGCGCCGTGGCGGTGGCGGCGCTGTCTCCCGTTGACGCCGACGGCTTCCCCGCCGAAAGAGGGATCCTCTACGACGACGAGCGTGGTCGTCCCCTCGGCCCGTACCGCGGAGGCGGCCCGACCGCTTCGCCGGAGGCCTCCGCAATCCTGGGCTGGATGGCCGCGGCGCACCCGGCGGCTACCGTCAAGGCGGCGAGGTGACGAGCGCGACCAGCTCCTCCCACGAGCCCGCCCGGCCCTCGGCGACGACGGCACCGTCCCCGACCACCACCAGCCACGGGGCGCCGCGCACCCTGTAGGCGATCCAGGCCTCGCTGCTCATGACCACGGGGACGCCGTTGCCGGCGAGGGCCGCGACAGCGCGGCTGCTCTCGGTCGTCGGGCTCGGGGTCACGGCGACCACCGCCAGTCCGGGCCGGCGGCCCTCGGCTAGAGGCGCCCAGAGGGCACGGCAGGGTTCGCAGCTCCCGGTCAGGAAGGCCAGCAGCAGCCGCTGCCCGGGCTCGGAGCCGGCGGCGGCCGGACGCCCCTGCGGGTCGACGCCTGACACCTCGGGCGCGCACGCACCGACGAGCGGCTCGCGGGGGCGGGGCGGGGCGGGGCGGGGCGGGGCCGCGAGCGGCTCGAGCCTGGCCTGGAGAAGCGCGACCCGCCGAAGGAGAGCCGCGACGAGGGCGGCGAGGAGGACGACGCACACGGCGAGGCCGATGACGGCGGTGGTCACAGCAGCCGACCGTAGCGGCGCAGTCGACCGTGTGGGCCGGGGCGTGCAAGTCTCTCCCCGTGCGAATCGGTGTGATCGGGGCGACCGGCCCGGCGGGTAGGGCGGTGGCGGTGCAGTTCGCCGGCATCGGTGAGCGGGTCGTGGTCGGCTCGCGCTCCGAGGAGCGGGCAGCAGTGACCGTCGCCGAGCTCCGTGAGCGCTGGCCGGGACGGGACCTCGACCTCGTGGCCGGCGTCAACCGGGACGCGTGCGAAGCCGACGTGGTGGTCCTGGCGACGCCGTGGGAGGGGGTGGGCGCCACGCTCGACGACCTCGCCGGGGCCCTCGACGGCCGGCTCGTCATCTCGATGGTCAACGCTCTGACGAGATGGGGTCGCTACGTCGTCCCTTTGGTGCCGCCCACCGGATCGGTGACCGTGGCGGTGGCCCTGGCGCTGGCAGGCTCGCGCGTCGCCGGTGCCTTCCACAACCTGCCGGCCGGCCCGTGGAGCGACCTCGACCGTCCCCTCGACGCCGACGTCCTCGTGGTCGCCGAGCGCAGGGCCGACGCCAGGGAGGTCGTGGCGCTGGTCGACCGCCTTCCCGGCCTCCGGGGAGTCGACGCCGGCAACCTGGCCAACGCCGCCTCGGTCGAAGCGCTCACCGCCACGCTGGTTGGCATCAACATCCGCTACAAGGCGCACGCCTCGATCCGCCTGACGGGGCTGCACCGTGACTGAGCCGCACCGTGGCTGAGGGGGCCATGCGGCTCTACGACACCGCCCGCCAGGCGGTGGTGCCGTTCGATGCCGGCCCGGACGTCACCATGTACACCTGCGGGATCACGCCCTACGACGCCGCCCACGTCGGCCACGCCGCCACCTACCTCACCTACGACGTGCTGCAGCGGCGCCTGCGTGACCGCGGCCACGAGACGCGCTGCGTGCGCAACGTCACCGACGTGGACGACGACATCCTGCGCAAGGCCCGCCAGCTCGGTGTCCACTACCTCGACCTGGCCGCCGAGGAGACGGCCCGCTTCGACGAGAACATGGCCGCCCTCGGGATGGTCCCGAGCTGGTCGGAGCCGCGAGCCACCTCGGCCATCCCCGACATCCTGGGCTTCATCGCCAGGGTGCTCGATTCGGGCCACGCCTACCGGGCCGGGGGAGCGGTGTACTTCGACGTGTCCAGCTTCGAGCGGTTCGGCCAGGTGAGCCACTACGACCGCGACACGATGCTCGCTCTCGCCGCCGAGCGGGGCGGCAACCCCGACGACCCCCACAAGCGGGACCCCCTCGACTTCGTCCTGTGGCAGCCCTCGGCGCCCGACGAGCCGGCGTGGGACTCGCTTTGGGGACCGGGCCGGCCCGGCTGGCACATCGAGTGCTCGGCCCTCGCCATGCGCGAGCTCGGCGAGACCATCGACCTCCACGGAGGGGGCAGTGACCTCGTCTTCCCGCACCACGAGTGCGAGGCCGCCCAGTCGGAGGCGGCGACGGGAGAGGTGTTCGTGCGGCACTGGATGCACCAGGGCATGGTCCGCCTGGGCGGCGCCAAGATGTCCAAGTCCCTCGGCAACCTGGTCTTCGTCCACGACCTGCGCAAGGAGTGGGAGCCGGCAGTGATCCGCCTGGCCGTGCTCGCCCACCGGTACCGGAACAGCTGGGAGTGGACCCCGGGCCTCTTGCACGCCGCCGCCGCCCGCCTCGAGCGCTGGCGATCGGCCGGCGCCGGCGACGGCGCCCTCGCCCTGGTGCGGGCGGCGCTCGACGACGACCTGGACACGCCGGGGGCACTGGCGGCGATCGACGCCGCCGCCGGGGCGGGGGACGGCGTGTCGGCCGCCGCTGCCCTCATTGGCGTCGAGGTGGGCTGAGCGAGCCCGTAACCTCGCCCTGATGGCCGACACGATGATGATCACCCTGCCCGACGGCGCCCACCGTGAGCTCCCAGCGGGCGCGACGGGCGCCGACCTGGCTGCAGCCGTAGGTCGGCGCCTCGCCAAGTCGGCGGTCGCCGTCCTCGTCGACGGGGCGGCGGTCGACCTCACCGCCCCGCTGGCCGACGGCGCCACGGTCGCTGTCGTCACCGTCGACTCCGAGCCCGGACGCCGGATCCTGCGGCACTCGACAGCGCACGTCATGGCCCAGGCCGTGACCCAGCTGTGGCCCGGCGCCCGCTACGCCATCGGCCCGCCGATCGAGGACGGCTTCTACTACGACTTCGAGTTGCCCGGGGGGGCCCACTTCAGCGACGAGGACCTGGGGCGCATCGAGGAGCGCATGCGGGAGATCGTCGCCGCCGACCAGCCGTTCGTCCGCGAGGACCACACCGTCGCCGAGGGCCTCGAGCTGTTTGCCGACCAGCCCTACAAGCGCGAGATCATCGAAGGCGTCGACGCCGGCGAGGGAGCGGCCGAGGGCGCCGTGTCCGCCTACCGCAACACGGCCGCGTTCGTCGATCTCTGCCGCGGCCCGCACGTGCCTTCCACGTCCCGGCTCGGCCACTTCAAGCTGCTGAAGGTGGCGGCGGCGTACTGGCGGGGGGACGAGCGGCGGCCCCAGCTGCAGAGGATCTACGGCACGGCGTGGGAGTCCGAGGCCGCCCTCCAAGACCACCTGCACCGGTTGGAGGAAGCCGAGAGGCGCGACCACCGACGCCTCGGGAGCGAGCTCGACCTGTTCCACTTCCCACCCGAGATCGGCAGCGGCCTCCCGGTCTTCCATCCGAAGGGCGGCCTCGTGCGCAAGCTGATGGAGGACTACTCGCGGGCCGAGCACGAGGCGGCCGGCTACGAGTTCGTGTACACACCGCACATCACCAAGGCGGCGCTGCTGGAGATCTCCGGCCACCTCGGCTGGTATGCCGAGGGGATGTACCCGCCGATGGAGCTCGAGGGATCGGCGTACTACCCCAAGCCGATGAACTGCCCGATGCACATCCTCGTCTACAAGGCCCGGCAGCGCTCCTATCGAGAGTTGCCGCTGCGGCTGTTCGAGTTCGGCACCGTCTACCGCTTCGAGCGCTCGGGCGTCCTCAACGGGCTGCTGCGGGCGCGGGGGTTCACCCAGGACGACAGCCACATCTTCTGCACCAGCGGCCAGCTGGAGGGCGAGTTGGCGTCGTTGCTCGCCTTCGTGCTGCGGCTGCTGCGCACCTTCGGCCTGGCCGACTTCGAGGCCGAGCTGTCCACCCGACCCGAGAAGTACGTGGGCGAGCCCGAGGAGTGGGAGGTGGCGACCGCTGCCCTGCGCTCCGCCCTGGAGGCGGCTGGCATCCCCTTCGTCGTGGCGGAAGGCGAGGGCGCGTTCTACGCCCCCAAGATCGACGTCCACGTCCGCGACGCCATCGGGCGCCGGTGGCAGGTGTCCACGCTCCAGGTGGACCTGCAGATGCCGCAGCGCTTCGACATGGAGTACGTCGGGGCGGACAACGAGCGCCACCGCCCCTACATGGTCCACCGGGCGCTGTTCGGGTCGATCGAGCGCTTCTTCGCCATCCTGATCGAGCACTACGCCGGCGCGCTGCCGACGTGGCTCGCGCCCGAGCAGATCCGGGTGCTTCCCGTGACGTCGGACCACCACGCCTACGCCGGGCGGGTGGCCGACCGCCTGCGCGCCGACGGGCTGCGCGTCGGGGTGGCGCCCGCCGACGAGACGCTCGGCGCCCGGGTGCGGCGGGCGAAGCTGGAGAAGGTCCCCTACGTCCTCGTCGCCGGCGACGAGGACATCGATGCCGGCACCGTCGGGGTCAACTCCCGGGGGGTGGACCGGGTGCGACGAGGAGTTGCGGTCTCGGAGCTCTCCGAGTCCGTCCGCGCCGAGGTCGCCGGCCGCCTGACCACGACCGGCGCCTGATGCTCGAGCGCCTCTGGGCGGGCTGGCGCTCGCCGTACATCGAAGGCGCGACCGCCGGCGGGCCGGATGTCGCCGACGGGGCCTGCGTCTTCTGCCGCATCCTCTCGAGCGGCGAGCCCGACGAGCTGACCCATGTCGTGTGGCGGGACCCCTCCGGGCACGCCGTAGCGCTGCTCAACGCCTACCCGTACGCCAGCGGCCACGTGATGGTGATGCCGGTCCGCCACGTCGGCCGGCTCGCCGGCCTCGACGCCGAGGAGTCCGCCGCTGTGTGGGAGGGCGTGCGCCTGGCGGTCACCGCCCTGGAGGGGGCCTACCGGCCAGAGGGGGTCAACGTGGGGGCCAACCTCGGGCGCGCCGCCGGGGCGGGCGTGCCCGACCACATCCACTTCCACATCCTGCCGCGCTGGGTGGGGGACACCAACTTCACCACGGCCGTCGCCGACCTGCGGGTGCTGCCCGAGGCCCTCGGCGTCTCCGCCGCCAGGCTGCGGGCCGCCTGGCCGGCCTGAGACCGGGTGCGGCGCCACGCTGCGGCCCTCCGGCCCACCGGTGGTACCGTCGATGGGGCCGGTCACGCCGTGGCCGGACGAGGAGAGTGGATCGGTGCTCGACGGGAAGTTCCGCCGGGGGGTGGATCGGTGCGTTCGCCCGTTCGGCCTGGTGCTGGTCCGGACGGGGATCTCCCCCGACGTCCTCACTGCCACCGGGCTGCTGCTCGCGGTGCCGACCGCGCTCGCCGTCGCCACCGGGCACCTGCTGGTCGGCCTCGCCCTCCTCATCCTCTCCGCCGTGCCGGACCTGCTGGATGGGGCGCTGGCCAAGGCCTCCGGCCGCGTGACGGTGCGCGGGGCGTTCTTCGACTCGGTGAGCGACCGTGTCTCGGACACGCTCGTCCTCGGTGGCGTGGCCTGGTACCTGCAGTCCCGCCACGGCGGCCACGCCTTCGCCCTGCCTGTGGCCGTCCTCGGCGCGTCGCTGCTCATCTCCTACCAGCGGGCCAAGGCCGAGTCGCTCGGCTTGGACGCCAAGGGCGGGCTCATGGAGCGGGCCGAGCGGGTAGTCGTCCTCTGCGCCGGTCTCGCCTTCCGGGTGCTGCTGGTCCCCCTTCTCTGGGCGATGCTCGCCCTCACCTTGCTCACCGCCGGCCAGCGGTTCGTCAAGGTGTGGAGGCAGGCGAGCGTCGACGTGCCGTCCTCGCGCCGCCGGGCCGGAGCCCGCCGCCCGCTGAGCGCCGGAAGCGCCACCGCCCGGGCCGAACGCATGTGGTCGCGGACGGCCGCCCGCAGCGTGAGCTCGCACAAGGCCGCCGCCAGTGGCTGGGACACGCCCTCGGCGTTCCGCTGGCGGGAGCGGCGTGAGGCTCGCCAGCAGGCCCGGGAGGGCCAGGCGACCCGACGGCACGCCGGCGGCCGCTGGCGGGGAACCCGGCGCCCCTGAGCCGCCACCGCCTCCGCCCGCCGGCGGCACTGGCGGCCTGCCGTGCGGGGAGCGCCGCCGCCGCGCTGGTTCCCCCGTCGCTCGCCCGGGGCATGGCCGAGGCCGCGTGGGCGGCGCTGCCCCGCTGGCGCTGGCCCGCCATCCTGCCCTGGGCCGAGCCCCTGGCGCGCCGCCGGGAGGCGGTGGCCGGGAACCTGCTCCGCCTCGGGGAGGCCGATCCCGCGGCGGTCGACCTGGTGTTCGCGTCGTACGGCCGCTACTGGGCCGAGAGCCTCCGCCTGCCGCGGCTGTCGCGGGGTGAGATCGTCGCCGGGGTGCGGCGGGAGGGATGGCACCACTTAGACGACGCCCTTGCCGGCGGCAAAGGCGCCATCGCCGCCCTCCCGCACCTCGGCGGCTGGGACTGGGGCGGCGCCTACCTGGCGGCCTCCGGGTACCGGGCGAGCGTGGTCGTCGAGGGGCTCCGGCCGCCGGAGCTGCTCGCCTGGTTCGCCGGGCTCCGCCGCCGTGTGGGCCTCGAGGTCATCACCGTCGGTACCGGCGCCGCCACGGCGTCCCTGCGCTCCCTGGCCGCCAACCGCGTCGTGTGCCTGCTCGCCGACCGTGTCGTGGAAGGCGTGGCCGGTGTCGACGTCGAGCTCTTCGGCGCACCGGCCCGCCTGCCCGCCGGTCCCGTCAGCCTCGCGCTCAGGGCGGGGGCGCCCCTCCTGCCGGCCGCCGTCTACTTCGACGAGGCCACCGGCAGCCACCTCGCCGTGGTGCGGCCGCCGCTGCGCCTTCAGCGCCTGGGGCGATTCCGTGACGACGTGCGGCGCGGCACGCAGGTCCTCGCCTCGGAGCTCGAGGCGCTCATCGGGGCGGCGCCGGTGCAATGGCACGTCCTGGCCCCGGTGTGGGCAGCCAACCCCCGGCCAGCCCGAGCCTCCGCCCAGCCGCAGCCGCCGGCGTAGCTCCCGGGGTCGCCGCCCGAGGCGGCAGGCGGCGCCGGCGGCGATCCGGAAGGACCGGCAAGCTCGGCAACGGGGCGTCGACGGTGCGTTGTTTGGGCAGTTGACCGCGATAATCGCGGAGAACTGCCCAAACAACGTGACGGAGTCCGCCTTCGCTTCCGGCGAGGGCGGATCACGCCCGGGCACTACCCTCCCCGCGTGCGTGTCGGCATCGTCTGCCCCTACAGCCTGAGCCTTCCCGGCGGCGTCCAGGTGCAGGCGTTGGGGCTGGCGGGCGCGTTGCGCCGGCAGGGCGTGGACGCCAGCGTCCTCGGGCCATGCGACGGCCCGCCGCCGGCACCGTTCGTCATCCCCCTCGGCAACTCGGTTCCCGCCGCCGGGAACGGGTCGATGGCGGCCATCGCCCCCGACCCGGCCGCCGCGCTGCGGACGGTGCGGGCGCTCCGCGAGGAGGCCTTCGACGTCGTGCACCTCCACGAGCCCTTCGTGCCCGGGCCCTGCCTGACGGCCATGGTGGTGAAGCCCGCCCCCCTCGTCGGCACCTTCCACCGGTCGGGGGTGAGCAGGTGGTACCGGACCCTGCGGCCCCTCCGGCGTTGGAGCGTCGACCACCTCGAGGCCCCCTTTGCCGTGTCCGAGGCGGCAGCGGCCACCGTCCGGGCGACGTTTGGCCGGGGCTGCGAGGTGCTATGGAACGGCATCGACGTGGAGCGCTTCGACCGGGCCCGGCCCTCCGCCGCCGGCGGGCCGACCGTGCTGTTCATCGGCCGCCACGAGGAGCGCAAGGGGCTGGCCGTGCTCGTCGACGCCCTCGACCGCATCGACCGGCCAGTGACGCTCTGGGTCGTGGGGGAGGGACCCCAGTCCGACACCCTGCGGGCCCGCACGGCCGGCGACCACCGCGTCCAGTGGCTCGGGGTGATCGACGAGTCCGAGAAGGCCAGCCGGTTGCGTGCCGCCGACGTGCTGTGCGCGCCGTCGCTCCACGGAGAGAGCTTCGGCGTCGTGCTGCTCGAGGCGCTCGCGGCGGGCGCCGCCGTCGTGGCCACCGACCTGGCGGGCTACCGGCGGGTCGTGCGGGCCGGCGTCGAGGGCTGGCTCGTCCCCCCCGGCGACGCCGGGGCGCTGGCCGGCGCCGTCACCGCCGCCCTCGACGCCGGCGGCCGGCGCGGGCCGCTGGCCCGTGCCGGGCGGCGCCGGGCGGCGACGTTCGGGATGGACCGGCTGGCGGAGCGCTACGTCGAGGTGTACGAGCGGCTGGTCCGCCAGGGGCATCGACCCGGCCGGGCGGTCTAGATTCGACCGGGTGGGTCCAGCGCTCCGCAGAACCGGTGTCGAGCGCGTGGAGCGGATCGCCCGAGAAGAGGACAGGCCCCTCCCACTCACCCCGCCGCTGCCGACGGTCCGGCTCCTCGCCTCGGCGGCACTGCTGCCCGCGTTGGTAGCGGGACTCGTGGCCGGCTTCGCCGGCGGCCCCATCGCCGGCCCCGTGGTCTTCGTCGCTGTGGCCCTGGCGGTGGTGGCCTGGGTGTGGCGCCAGTCGGCCCGTCCCGGGGCCATGGGCATCGCCGGCCGGCCCCCCGACCCGATCCGCGACGCCCGGCTGGTCAACATCGTCGACGGTCTGTGCGCCCGCGCCGGCATCCGGATGCCCGACCTCCGGGTGGTGGACGCCGCCGGCCTCAACCTCGCCGCCGGGGGCCGGGACCCGGCCAGGGCGGCGCTGGTGGTGACCAGCGGGCTGCTCGACGAGCTGGGCCGGGTGGAGCTCGAGGGCGTCCTGGCGTGCGGCGTGATGGCCATCCGCCGGGGAGCGGTGGCCGGCCCGAGCATCGCCGCCGTCACCGGCATCAGCGTCAACGTCGCGGTGGGTGCCGGCCGCGACATCCTCCTCGACGCCGCAGCCGCCCGCCTCACGCGCTACCCGCCAGGCTTGCGGTCGGCGCTGGAGGGTCTGCTCCGCGGGAGCACCCGGGTGCCGGGTGTGCCCCGCCGGGCCGCCCACCTCTGGCTCGCCGACCCCCGCCCCGACGGGCGCCTGGCGGAGTACCGCCGCCCCCTCCCGGAGCGGATCGACGCGCTGAGCGAGCTGTAGCCGCCGTACAATCCTTCCCATGCCCGAACCTCTGGAGGAGCCCTCGCACCGCGTCACCGGCACGCCCCGGGTGAAGCGCGGCCTGGCGGAGATGTTGCGCAACGGAGTGATCATGGACGTGGTCGACGCCGAGCAGGCCAAGATCGCCGAGGACGCCGGCGCCGTCGCGGTCATGGCGCTCGAGCGGGTCCCGGCTGACATCCGCCGCGACGGTGGCGTCGCCCGCATGAGCGACCCCGCATTGATCGAAGGCATCAAGGCGGCCGTGTCCATCCCGGTGATGGCCAAGGCCCGCATCGGCCACTTCGCCGAGGCGCAGATCCTCCAGACCCTCGGCGTCGACTACATCGACGAGAGCGAGGTGCTGACCCCGGCCGACGAGGCGCACCACATAGACAAGTGGCCGTTCACCGTGCCGTTCGTCTGCGGGGCCACCAACCTGGGCGAGGCCCTCCGGCGACTCGCCGAGGGCGCCGCCATGATCCGATCCAAGGGGGAGGCGGGCACCGGCGACATCGTCCAGGCGGTCCGCCACCTGCGCTCCATCCGCGGCGACATGAAGAAGATCACCCAGGCGGACACGGCGGAGATCTACGCGTGGGCCAAGGAGCTGCGGGCGCCGGTGGACCTGGTGCGGGAGGTCGCCGGCACCGGCCGCCTTCCCGTGCCGCTCTTCTGCGCCGGCGGCATCGCCACCCCGGCAGACGCCTCCCTCGTGATGCAGCTCGGCGCCGAAGCGGTGTTCGTCGGCTCAGGCATCTTCAAGAGCTCCGATCCGGCCCGCTTCGCCAGGGCCATCGTCGAGGCAACCACCCACTACGACGACCCGAAGATAGTGGCCAAGGTCAGCGCCGGCCTCGGGGAGGCCATGCGCGGCCAGGACGCGGCGTCGGTCGAGACCCGCCTCGCCGAGCGGGGCTGGTAGACGAGGGTTGGTGGCGAGGTGCCGCCAGGTGGCACATCCCGGGGCCCCCGGCGTCCTGGCCCTCCAGGGCGACTGGCGCGAGCACCTGGCGACCCTCGCTGACCTCGGGGTCGGGGGCGTCACCGTCCGCACGCCCGAGGAGCTCGAGAAGGTCGACTCCCTGATACTGCCGGGAGGGGAGTCGACCACGATCTCGCTGCTGCTCGAGACCTCCGGCCTCCTCACCCCGCTGCGCGACCGGCTGGCGGCGGGGATGCCGGCGTTCGGCACCTGTGCCGGGATGATCCTCCTCGCCACCGAGGTGACCGACGGGCGCCCCGACCAGCACCACCTCGACGCCATGGACGTCGTCGTGCGGCGCAACGCCTTCGGGCGCCAGGTGGACTCCTTCGAGGCGGACCTCGACGTCTCCGGTGTCGATGGCGGACCCGTCCACGCCGTGTTCATCCGCGCGCCCGTCGTCGAGTCCGCCGGCGACGGGGTGGAGGTGCTGGCGACGGCGACCACGCCGGATGGTGTGACCCGGCCGGTGGTCTGCCGGCAGGGCAGGGTGCTGGTGGCAGCGTTCCACCCCGAGCTGTCGGGGGAGTGCCGCCTGCACCAGCTGTTCCTACATCAGGCTGCCGCCTGAGAGCGAGAGGAGAGTCCGAGGATGTCCGGGCACAGCAAGTGGGCAACCATCAAGCACAAGAAGGGAGCCACCGACAAGGCGCGGGGGAAGCTGTTCGCCAAGCTGATCCGCCAGGTGGAGGTGGCGGCACGCGAGGGGGGAGGCGACCCGGACAGCAACCCGACGCTGCGCACCATGTTCCAAAAGGCGCGCGAGGCGTCGGTGCCGCTCGACACCATCGACCGCGCCATCAAGCGGGGGACCGGTGAGCTCGAGGGGGTCCGCTACGAGCAGATCTCCTACGAGGGCTACGCCCCGTGCGGGGTGGCGGTGATCGTCGAGGTGCTGACCGACAACCGCAACCGGACGGGGGCGGAGATCCGTTCGGCGTTCTCCAAGAACGGCGGCTCGATGGCAGAGCCCGGCGCCGTCTCCTGGCAGTTCGAGCGCAAGGGGGTGATCCTCGTCCCGAAGCGCCCGGCGGGACGGGCTCCGATCACCGAGGACGACCTCATGCTCGTGGTGGCCGACGCCGGCGCCGATGACATCAGCGACGCAGGGGAGGACACCTGGCATGTCACGACGCCCCCGTCGGAGCTGAACGCCGTGCGCGCCGCCCTCGACGGGGCGGGCGTCCCGACCGAGTCCACCGAGCTGAGCATGGTCCCGACCACCGTCGTCGCATTGGAGAGCGAGGCGGACGCGAAGAAGGTCCTCCGCCTCATCGACCTGCTCGAGGACCACGACGACGTCCAGAACGTCTACGCCAACTTCGACATCCCCGACGCCCTGCTGGAGCTGGTCGATGCGTGAGCAGGCCGCGGGTCCACCGGCCGGCCCCGGCCGGCTGCTAGCGTCGAACGGGTGTTCGCACTAGGCATAGACCCAGGGCTGTCCCGGTGCGGTTACGGCGCCGTGCGCGACGTCGGCGGCCGCCTCGTCCTCGAGGCCTACGGTCATCTCTCCAGCCCACCGGGCGACCCTCTCGCCGAGCGCCTGGCAGCGCTCCTCGACGACCTCGAGGCCCTGGTCGGCGACGTGAAGCCCGACGCCGTCGTCGTCGAGCGTGTGCTGTTCCAGGTCAACGCCCGGACAGCGATGTCGGTCGGGCAGGCGAGCGGGCTGGCGCTGGCGGTCGCAGCACGGGCCGGCTGCCCCGTCGCCCAGTACAGCCCCAACGAGGTGAAGCTCGCTGTCACCGGCGACGGGGGCGCCGACAAGGGGCAGGTCCAGCGGATGACCGCCTCCCTCCTCGGCCTGCCGGCCGTCGCCGGGCCGCCCGACCGGGCAGACGCGCTCGCCCTCGCCATCTGCCACCTGAGCGGCGCCCGGCTGCGCCGGGCCGCAGCGGCCGGGGCGGAGCGGTGATCGGCTCGCTGCGCGGCGTCCTCGTCGACCGGTGCCGGCGCGGGGACCATGCCCTCGAGCTCCTCGTCGAAGCGGCCGGCGTCGGTTACCGGTTGGTCGCCCCCACCCGCGTCTACGCCGGCGACCCCGCCCTCGGCGCGGCGATCTTCCTGCACGTGCACACCCACGTGCGCGAGGACGCCCTCACGCTCTACGGCTTCCCGACCCGCGACGAGCGTGACTGCTTCGAGCAACTCATCGGAGCCCGGGGCGTCGGGCCCGCCGGCGCCGTCACGATGCTGTCGGTGCACAGCCCCTCGGCGCTGCGCCGGGCCGTTGCCGCCGGCGACGCCGACGCCCTCGTGCTCGTGCCCGGCATCGGCCCCAAGTCGGCGGGGCGTCTCCTCCCGGAGCTGCGCGCCCGGCTCGACCTCGACGCTGGCGTCGACATGGAGGTTCTCGGGGCAGGCGCCGTCCCCTCCGCCATCGGGGACCTGCGGGCCGCGCTCGCCAGCCTCGGCTACGGCGCCGAGGAGATCCGCCAGGTGCTCGCCGGGCTCCCCGAGGAGGGCCGCGTCGAGGACCTGCTCCGCCTCGCCTTGCGCGACCTGGCGGCCGCTCGTTGAGAGAGGAAGCCACCGCACGGGTAGTGACCCCGCTGGCCGACCCCCTCGAGTCGGCCGAGGAGCTGACGCTCCGACCGCGTCGTCTTTCGGAGTTCGTAGGACAACCCGAGCTCAAGGACCACCTCGGCATCGTCCTCGAGGCCGCTCGCCGGCGGGGCCAGCCCTCCGACCACGTCCTGCTCGCCGGCCCCCCCGGCCTCGGTAAGACGTCGATGGCGGGGATCATCGCCAACGAGATGGGCGCCAGCCTCCGGGTCACCTCGGGGCCCGCCCTCGTGCGGGCCGGCGACCTGGCCGCCATCCTCACCAACCTCGTCGAGGGCGACGTGCTGTTCGTCGACGAGATCCACCGGCTCGGCCGGGCCGTGGAGGAGGTCCTCTACCCGGCCATGGAGGACTTCCAGCTGGACATCGTCCTGGGCAAGGGCCCTTCAGCACGGACGATCCGCCTCGACCTCCCGCGCTTCACCCTCGTCGGAGCGACGACCCGCACCGGGCTGATCACCGGGCCGCTGCGCGACCGCTTCGGGTTCACCGCCCGGCTCGACTACTACTCGCACGCCGACCTGGAGGCGATCATCGCCCGTTCGGCTGCGATCCTCACCGTGCCCATCGAGGCGGACGGCGCCGCGGAGATCGCCCGGCGCAGCCGCGGCACGCCGAGGATCGGCAACCGCCTCTTGAAGCGGGTGCGCGACTTCGCCGAGGTCCGCGGCAACGGGCAGGTCACGAGGGCGGTGGCGGAGGAGGGCCTGCGCCTGTTCGGCGTGGACGACCTCGGCCTCGACAAGGTCGACCGTGCGATCCTCGAGACGGTCTGTGCCAAGTTCGGCGGCGGGCCGGTCGGCCGCTCGACGCTCGCCGTCAGCGTGGGCGAGCAGCCCGAGACCGTCGAGGAGGTGTACGAGCCGTTCCTCTTGCAACTCGGCCTTCTGATGCGGACCCCCAAGGGCCGGGTCGCCACCCCGGCGGCATGGCGGCACCTCGGCCTCTCGGCGCCGGCCAGCGCACCGGCGCCGCCGGCGCTGTTCGTCCCCGAGGACTGACCGGCGGCGCGCTGGTGACCAGTCGATCGCAGTGGCGACGCTCGCCTTGGTAAGGTCGCTCGGTCCCGTCCAGGGAGCCCTACCCCATGCACATCCACCTCCTCACCGCGCTGGCCGTGCTGAGCACGGCCGCGACCACCAAGAAGCCCGCTGCCGGCGGCTCCTCGGCGTTCATCTTCCTCATCCTGATCGTGGTGGCGGTGTACTTCTTCTTCCTCCGCCCCCGCAGCCGGCGCGCCCGCCAGCAGCAGCAGTCCAAGTCCAACCTCCAGGTCGGCGACGAGGTCATCTCCGCGGGGGGCATCCTCGGGCGGATCACCGGCATCTCCGGTGACGAGATCGAGGTGGAGGTCGCTCCAGGCACAACCCTCACGTTCTGGCGGCGGGCGGTGAGCCTTCGCTCGTCGGTCGCCGGTGCCCCGCAGCCTGTCGCCGACGCCTCGCCGGGTCCCGGCCACGGCATCGACGACCGCTACGACGACGAGGCCGAGCCCGACGGCGCCCGCTACGACGTCGAGGACGACGACGGCGCCCGCTACGGCGTGGAGGAGGTCGGCGGCTGGCCGGCCGGCGGCGGCTCCGACGGGGCCGGCACCCCCGAGGGGACCACGGCCGCCCCCGTCGACGGCGGAGCCCCGCCGCCACCCCAGCCCTACCTCGACCCCGAGCAGCCGCCTGCGGGTGAGGACCGCTGAGGGTGGGCAAGCGCGGCCTGTGGGCCTCGCTGCTCGGGATCATCCTCCTCGCAGCGGTGGCCCTCGGCGGGACGTTCGTGGCGGGGCGGTCCGTCCTGCTCGGCCTCGACCTGCGCGGCGGTGTGTCAGTGGTGCTCAAGCCGGCGGGCCGCGTCAACGCGTCGATACTCAACGAGGCCATCGCCATCATCGACCGGCGGGTCAACGGCCTCGGCGTCTCCAACTCGTCGGTGCAGCGCCAGGGCAACGAGATCGACATCGAGCTGCCCGGCGCCAAGAACTCCACGCAGGCGCTGGCGGTGATCGGCGCCACCGCCCAGCTCTACTTCCGCCCGGTGTACTGCACGATGCCGGCGTACGCCCCTGCGAAACCGACCGCCGCGAAGCCCGGCACGTCCAAGTCGGGCGCCGGGGGGCCGATCCCGGCCCGGCTGACCGCCTCCACCAAGGGCACGGCCTCCCCGAAGAGCTCCAGCGCCGCAGGCGGCGGGCTGTCGGCGACCACCTGCGGGGCCGCCAACGCGGCATCGATCCCCTCGACTTCCCCGGACGCCGACGTGCCCAACAAGACGGTGCTGCTGGTCTCCTCACCCAACATGGGCGTCGGCAACATCCGCTGGCTGCTCGGCCCGGCCACCAACCAGGCAGGGGTCGCCGGAGTGCTGTCCGGCCGGATCGTGAAGAGCGCCTCCGCCGTCGTCGACACCCAGACCAGCCAGAACGTCGTCCAGGTCACGCTGACGAGCAAGGGCCTCACCGAGTTCAACAAGGTCGCCGCCGCCCGTAACGCCTCGTACAACCCGAGCACACCCAACAGCGAGCCGTTCTCGTCCCGTGAGGCAATCGAGCTCGACGGCGTCACCGAGTCCGCACCGACGATCCAGAGCCCCGTGTTCACCGGGCAGGTGCAGATCACCGGCCAGTTCACCCCCACCCAGGCGTCCAACCTCGCCACCGAGCTCAACTACGGGTCGCTCCCGGTCCGCTTCAACCCCCAGACCGTCCAGACGGTGTCGGCCCAGATCGGCAACGCCTCGCTCGAGGCCGGGCTCCTCGCCGGCATCGGCGGCATCATCTTGGTCCTGCTCTACATGATCGCCTACTACCGGGCCCTCGGGCTGGTCGTCGTCCTCGGGCTCGGCGTCGCCGGCTCGCTGCTCTACTCCATCCTCACCCAGCTGAGCTACACCGCCGGCCTGGCCCTCACGCTCGCGGGTGTCACCGGGATCATCGTGTCGATCGGCATCACGGTCGACTCCTACGTCGTGTACTTCGAACGGCTGAAGGACGAGGTCCGGTCGGGCAAGACGATCCGCTCGTCGGTCGAGGGAGGGTTCGCTCGGGCCTTCCGCACCGTCCTCACCGCCGACCTCGTCTCCTTCCTCGCTGCGCTGATCCTCTACCTGTTCACCGTCGGCAGCGTCCGGGGCTTCGCGTTCACGCTCGGCCTGTCGACGCTGCTGGACGTGTTCACCGCCTACTTCTTCATCCGCCCCATGGTGGTTCTGCTCGGGCGGCGGCGCTCCCTCAGCCGGGGCCGCTTCCTCGGCATCGCCCGGGGCCTCGGCGTCGGCGTGGCTGGGAGCGCGGCGTGATGGCGGGCCGGGGAGGGGCCTTCGGCCGCCTCTACCGGGGCGAGACCTCCTTCGACTTCGCCGGGCGCTGGCGGCGCTGGCTCTCCGCCTCCGGCACGGTGATCGCCATCGGTCTCGTGTCGCTCGCAGCCCAGGGCCTGCACTTCTCGATCGCCTTCAGGGGCGGGACGGTGTGGCAGGTTCCGACCACCGCTTCGGTGCACCAGGTGCGCGTTGCGGTCACGCGGGTCGACCCCACGCTCGGCCAGGCCACCATCCAGGTGCTCACCGACCCCCAGACCGGCAAGCGCACAGTGTCGGTGTCCGCCGCCGCCAAGACGACAGGCAGCGCCGGCGAGATCAACAACGTCGCCACCGCCCTGGCGACGCTCGCCCACCTCAATCCCAACAGGGTCAACATAAACGCCGTCGGGCCTTCCTGGGGCGCCGACGTGACCAACAAGGCCATCAAGGCGGTGATCATCTTCCTCGTCGCCGTCAGCGTGTACATCTGGTTCCGCTTCGAGGCCAAGATGGCCCTCGCCGCCCTCGCCGCCCTCGTCCACGACATCCTCGTGACCCTCGGCATCTACTCCCTGTCCGGGCTCCAGGTCAGCCCCGACACGGTGATCGCCTTCCTCACGATCCTCGGCTACTCGCTGTACGACACGATCGTCGTCTTCGACAAGGTGCAGGAAAACACGCGAGGGGTGGCGTCGACCAACCGGCTCACCTACAGCGAGACGGTCAACCTCTCGATGAACCAGGTGCTCGCCCGGTCCCTCAACACGTCGTTCGTCGCCATCATCCCCATCCTGTCCATCCTCGTCATCGGCGCCGGCGTGCTCGGGGCACCGGCCCTGTCGGACTTCGGGCTGGCCCTGTTCATCGGGCTCACCACCGGTGCCTACTCGTCCATCTTCATCGCCTCCCCGCTCCTGGCCGTGCTGAAAGAGCGCGAGCCGCGCTACGCCGAGATCCGCCGCCGGGTCGGCTCCTCGCCGCGCCGGCTCACGCCGCGCGCCGCCGCTGTGGGGGAGGACGCCGTCGCCGTGGCGGCAGCACCTGCCCGCCGCCTGGCGCGGCCGGCACCGGCCCGGGAGCCGGCGCCACCCCGGCGGCGGGTGCCGGATGGCAACGGTCACGAAGACGGGGCACCAGAGAGGGCGGGAGCGGGCGCCGACCGCGCCACGGCGCCGGCACGCTCCACACCAGCGCGCCCGGCGCCAGCGGCGCCGGGGGACTGGAGCGCCGGCCTCGAGGACCGGTCGCAACCCGAGCCGGCGCTGGAGCGGGCGGCGCAGGGCTCGGGCCGGGCCCGCCAGGGGGCAGGCAACGGCTGGGCGGCTCCGCCGGCGGAGATCCCCGACGAGGCGCCGGGTGTGCCCGCCGCCCGGCCCGGCACCCCGGTCCCCCCGCGCTCGGGCAACCGGCCCCCGCCCCGCCCCCGCAAGAAGAAGCGCCGGTAGCACCGCCGGCGCCGGGGGCTGCCCCCCGCCGGGGGCGAGTGGAGCCGCCGGCCGCGGCGGGGAGTCAGCGGGGACGCCCGCCCGGCGCGGTACCGTGGCCGTCGTGGCCGAGGATACCGACGTCGTCACCGCCCTCGTACGGGACGTGGCCGACTTCCCCCGGCCGGGGGTCGTCTTCAAGGACATCACGCCCCTGCTCTCCGACGGGCACGCCTTCGCCACGGTGGTCGAGGCGCTGGCGGACGCCTTCGACGGTGCCGGCGTCGACAAGGTGCTCGGGATCGAGGCGCGGGGCTTCATCGTCGCCGCACCGGTGGCGCTGCGCATGGGCGCCGGCTTCGTGCCGGTCCGCAAGGCCGGGAAGCTGCCGTGGAAGGTCGAGGGCGAGGCCTACATGCTCGAGTACGGCGCCGACGCCCTCGAGGTCCACGCCGACGCCCTCGCACCGGGGGAGCGGGCCCTCATCATCGACGACGTCCTCGCCACCGGCGGGACGGCGTCGGCGGCGGCCCGGCTCGTCGGCCGCCTCGGGGCCGAGACGGTGGGCTTCGGCTGCATCATCGAGCTGGAGCCCCTCCAGGGCCGGGCCCGGCTGGACGGCCTGCCGACCGTGTCGCTGGTGCGCTACCCGTGAGCACCGGCGCTCCGGCCTCCTGCAGCTGTCGGAGGCGGTGAGCCGCCGATGAGCCGGGTGGAGGGCCCGACCCGCGGGCGGGCCGTGGCGACCGTCGAGCGGGTGCTGCCATGGCGCCGCCAGGTGCAGACCGCCGACGCGGTCGGCCCCCTCCTCACCGCCTACCGGCGCCGCCACCCCAAGGGCGACACCGCCCTGCTGCTCCACGCCTACGACGTGGCGGACCGCGCCCACGAGGGGCAGCTGCGGTCGTCGGGGGAGGCGTACATCTCCCACCCGCTCGCCGTCGCCACGATCCTCGCCGGCCTCGGCCTCGACGACGTCACCTGCGCCGCCGCCCTGCTACACGACGCCGTCGAGGACACCGTGGTCACCCTCGCTGACCTCGACCGGGAGTTCGGACCGGTGGTGGCGTCGATCGTCGACGGGGTGACCAAGCTCGACCGGCTGCGCTTCGACTCCAAGCAGGCCCAGCAGGCGGCGACGATCCGCAAGATGCTGGTGGCGATGGCCAAGGACCCTCGGGTGCTGCTCATCAAGCTCGCCGACCGGCTGCACAACATGCTCACCGTCGCGGCACTGCCCGAGTGGAAGCAGAAGCGGACGGCGCAGGAGACGCTCGACATCTACGCGCCGCTGGCGCACCGCTTCGGCATCCAGGACATCAAGTGGCAGCTCGAGGACCTGGCCTTCGCCACCTTGCACCCGCGGCGCTACGCCGAGATCGAGCAGATGGTCGCCACCCGCGCCCCCGAGCGTGACCTGTACCTGACCCAGGTGATCGCCCACGTCGAGGAGCGCCTCGCCGCCGCCCGCATCGACGGGCAGGTCACGGGCCGCCCCAAGCACCTGTACTCCATCTACGAGAAGATGGTCGTGAAGGGCAAGGAGTTCGACGAGATCTACGACCTCGTCGGCGTGCGGATCCTCGTCGACTCGGTCAAGGACTGCTGGGCGGCGCTCGGCGCCATCCACGGCGCCTGGACCCCGGTCCAGGGCCGGTTCAAGGACTACATCAACACCCCCAAGTTCAACCTCTACCAGTCCCTCCACACCACGGTGGTGGGGCCGCAGGGCAAGCCCCTCGAGGCGCAGATCCGCACCTCCGAGATGCACAACCGGGCCGAGCGCGGCATCGCCGCCCACTGGGGGTACAAGGAGCAGGCCTCCGCCTCCGACGTCGCCTGGTTGCAACGGATCGTCGACTGGTCCAGCGAGAGCACCGACCCCGCCGAGTTCCTGGAGACCTTGAAGCTCGACCTCGAGACCGACGAGGTGTTCGTCTTCACCCCCAAGGGCGACGTCGTCACCCTGCCCGCGGGGGCCACCCCGATCGACTTCGCCTACAGCATCCACACCGAGATCGGCCACCGCTGCATCGGGGCGCGCATCAACGGCCGGCTCGTGCCCCTCGACTCCAAGCTCGCCTCCGGCGACAGCGTGGAGATCTTCACCTCCAAGGTTCCCTCCGCCGGCCCCAGCCGTGACTGGCTCAAGATCGCGGCGACGCCCCGGGCGCGCTCCAAGATCCGCCAGTGGTTCAGCCGCGAGCGGCGCGAGGATGCCATCGAGTCCGGACGCGAAGAGCTCACCAAGGCGCTCCGCAAGGAGGGCCTGCCCGTCCAGAAGCTGGCGTCCTCCCCGCTGCTGATCGAGGTGGCCACCTCGATGAACTACGCCGACCTCGACGCGCTGCACGCCGCGATCGGCGAGAGCCACGTGTCGGCGCGCTCGATAGCGCAGCGCGTCGCCCGGGAGCTGCGTGCCGGCGAGCACGAGGAGCAGCTGCCGGCGACCGTGGGACGGCCGCGCCGGCACGGTCGCAGCAGCCAGGGCGCCGGCGTCCACGTCGAAGGCCTGGATGACGTGATGGTCCGCCTGTCCCGCTGCTGCACGCCGGTGCCCGGCGACGAGATCATCGGGTTCGTCACCCGAGGCAGGGGTGTCAGCGTGCACCGCAGCGACTGCTCCAACGCTGCCGCCCTCTCCGCCAACGAGGTCGGGCGGATGATAGAGGTCGAGTGGGACCGCGACCGCGGCGGCTCGTTCACCGCCGCCGTCGAGCTGAAGGCCTTGGACCGCACCCGGCTGGGCGTCGACGTCTGGAAGGTCTTCTCCGACCACCATCTGAACATCCTTCGCAGCGAGACGTTGACCGGTGCCGACCGGGTCACGCGCATGCGCTTCGAGTTCGAGCTGGCCGACCCCGCCCACCTCGACTCGGTCCTCAACGCAATCAAGCGCATCGACAGCGTCTACGACGCCTACCGGGTGCTGCCCAACCGGGGCTGATCCTCCGAGGCTCCCGCCGACTTCGTGGTTGACGGCCAGGGAGTGCATGAGATCCTCTCCTGCCACTGCACGGAGGAATCCGCTGGCTGCCGCGTGATGCGCATCTGAAGACCCAGTTTCACCACGAAGAGTGGTGGATGGAGAAGAGGCTCCGCCGACCTTTGGAATCGCGTCGTCGTCAGACGACGACGCGCTTCCAAAGTTCGCCAGCGGGCGGGCTGAGCCACCGCGGGGCGTGGTGAAGCGGGTGTTCACGCACCTTGCGCCGCGCGCATGCCGGCCAGCACCGCGCATGCCGGCCAGCACCGCGCCGGCGGGCCAGGCCGGCGGCGTCCCGCCCGCCACCAGGCGCGAGTACCTTCGGCCCGATGGCGTCTACCGTCCAGCCGCCGCGCGGCATGCGCGACTTCCTCCCCGAGGACAAGGCACGCCGCGACGGCGTCCTCGCCGTCATCCGGGAGGCCTTCGCCGGCTACGGGTACCGGGAGATCGAGACGCCCGTCCTCGAGGAGCTGAGCCGCCTCGAGTCGAGCCAGGGGGGCGACAACGAGAAGCTGATCTTCCGGGTGCTCAAGCGCGGCCTCGACCCCCTCGACCCGCTCCCGCCGGCGAAGGCGGCCGACCTCGGGCTCCGCTACGACCTGACCGTCCCCCTGGCGCGCTTCTACGCCACCCACCGCAGCGAGCTGCCCGAGGTGTTCCGGGCCTTCCAGGTCGCGCCCGTGTGGCGGGCCGAGCGGCCGCAGCGGGGCCGGTACCGCCAGTTCACCCAGTGCGACATCGACGTGCTCGGCGAGGCGAGCACCGTGGCCGAGGTGGAGTTGATCGCCGCCAGCACCGACGCCATCGAACGCCTCGGCGTTGAGGGCGCCACCGTGCGCCTCAACGACCGCAGCGTGCTCGCCGCCATGCTCGACGCCTGCGGGGTAGGGGCCCAACAGCAGCCGGCGGCCCTCGTGAGCATCGACAAGCTCGACAAGGTCGGCCTCGACGGCGTGGCGGCAGATCTGTCCGCCAACGGCGTGGGCGCCGGGGTCGTCGACCGCCTCGTCGCCGTGCTCGTCGGCGTGGCCGACGCCGCCGGCGACCTGGAGGCGACGCTGGCGGCGCTGCCGACCCGCGCGGGCGAGCGCGCCGCACGCATGCTCGCCATCCGGGACGGCGTCGCCGTCGCCAAGCCCGACGCCGCCGTGGTGGTGGACCCGGCGCTCGTCAGGGGCATGGGCTATTACACGGGACCGATCTTCGAGCTTCACCACCCCGCCTTCCGGGGCGGGTCGATCGGCGGCGGCGGGCGCTACGACGGCATGATCGGCCGCTTCGCCGGCGTGGAGGTGCCCGCCTGCGGGTTCTCCCTCGGCTTCGAGCGGGTCGTGGATCTGGTCGACGCCGCCCGGTTCCGCCCCGCCCGCCGGCAGGTGGCGCTCGTGCACAGCGGCGACGCCGATCCGGGCACCCTCGTCGCCTGGCAACGGCGCCTCGTCGCCGTCGGGGCGGACGTGCGGCTGGTGCCCCGCAAGCGCAACGTCGCCCGCATCCTCGAGGCGCTCCGGCGCGAGGGCTTCGAGGAGTGGGCTGAGCTCGACGCCCGCACCCGGCCCCCCGCCACCGCCGGACCGGCGGGACTGGACCTCCGGGACCTGCGGTGATCCTTCCCCGGTGAGCGACGACCTGTTCGAAGCCGGTCTCCAGGAGCGTCTCCGCTCCCGCGGGCCGCTCGCCAGCCGGATCCGGCCGAAGAGCCTCTACGACGTGGTCGGCCAGGACCACCTCCTCGGACCGCGAGGTGCGCTGCGGGCACTGGTGGATGCCCGGAAGCTGACATCGGTGATCCTCTGGGGCCCGGCGGGGACGGGCAAGACGACGATCGCACGGCTGCTGGCCGATGCCGCCGGGGCCGCCTTCGAGTCCCTCAGCGCGGTGAGCGCCGGGGTCAAGGACGTGCGTGAGGCTGCCGAGGCTGCGAGGCGGCGGCTGGCGGAGAACGGCGTCCCGACGGTCCTGCTGCTCGACGAGGTCCACAGGTTCAGCAAGTCGCAGCAAGACGCGCTGCTGCCGAGCGTCGAGGACGGCACCCTCACACTGGTCGGCGCCACCACCGAGAACCCGTTCTTCGAGGTCAACGGCCCCCTGCTCAGCCGTTCTACGTTGTTCCGCCTCGAGCCCCTCGACCACCAAGCGCTGGCCGTCCTGCTGGAGCGGGGCTTGGGCGCCGAGGGCGGGACCATCGAGCAGCCGGCGGCCGACGCCATCATCGACTCCGTCGACGGGGACGGCCGCGCCCTGCTCACAACGCTGGAGGTGGCGCTGGCCATCGCCGGCGACGGCCGGCCGGTCACCCTCGACGACGTCGAGCGGGCTCGCACCACCCGTGCACTGACGTGGGGCCGCGACGACCACTACGACGTCATCAGTGCCTTCATCAAGAGCATTCGCGGCGGTGATCCCGACGCCGGCCTGCACTGGCTGGCCCGCATGATCGTGGCGGGGGAGGACCCCCGCTACATAGCCCGCCGCCTGGTCGTCCTGGCCAGCGAGGACGTGGGGATGGCTGACCCCATGAGCCTGGTCGTCGCCACGGCCGCCGCCCACGCCGTCGAGTACGTCGGCCTGCCCGAAGCCCAGCTCAACCTGGCCCAGGCCGTCGTGCACCTGGCCACCGCCCCCAAGTCCAACCGGACCGCCCTCGGGATCTGGAGGGCCCTGGAGGACGTGCGCTCACGCCCCGCCGGCCGGGTGCCGCTGCACCTCAGCGACGCCCACCACCGCAGCGCCCCACGCATCGGCCACGGCGTCGGCTACCGCTATCCCCACGACGACCCCCGCGGCTGGGTCGAGCAGGACTACCTCCCGGAGCAACTGGCTGGCACCACGTACTACGAGCCCTCGGTTCACGGCGACGAGGCCAGGATCGGCGAGCGGTTGCGCCAACGCGGGCGACCCCCGGAGTAGTCTCGGCGGCCTGATGCTCGGGACGGCAGACGTCGTCGCTTCCTCCCAGACGGTGGCCGTCGCGGTCACGGTCGTGGCGACCCTGGTCGTGGTCGGGCTGGCCGCCGCCGTGGCCTGGATGCTGCGCGAGACGGCCGCCCTGCGGCGCGTAGCCGCCGACCTGCGGGCGGAGGCGGCCGACCTCCACTCCCGGCTGGAAGCCGTCGCCGCCCACGCCGAGCGAGAGCTGCAGCGCGTCGAGGACCTGGTCGGCTCGGCGGAGTCGATCAGCGAGGTGGTGGGCTCGGCGTCACGGCTGGCGTCGACGGCGATGGCGACCCCGGTGATCAAGGCGGTGGCCCTCGGGAGTGGCGCGGCCAGAGCGGGGCGACGTCTCCGGCGGGCGCGAGGCGGGAGGTAGGGATGTTCAACCGGGTCCGGTGGATGGGCATGGGGGCGGCGGCGGGGGCGGCGGCGACCGTGTGGGCGCAGCACCGGGTGCGCCGGCAGGTGGAGCGCTTCCTGCCGGCGCGGGTGCGCGCCGGGCTCTCGGCCCGGGTGCGTGCCGCCGGCAGCGACCTGCGGGAAGCGATCGAGGAGGGACGCCAGGCGATGGCCGACCGGGAGGCGGAGCTGCGCGCCCAGCTCGGGCCGTCCCCCCTTGCGTCGTCGCGGGCGCTGCCGGCAGGGGGCAGGCCGGCGCTCCGGGTGGTGGGCGACCCCCGGCCACCGCAGGTGCCCGGCGCCCGCTCGGGGGGTCGCTCGCGCCGGCACCGGTCCTGATGCGGCCGTGAAGGGGGGGCGGGGGACGCCCGGGTAGGCTCGTCGGGTCATGGACGCCAACGGCTTGCGCCGCGCCTTCACTCAGTACTTCGTCGACCACGAGCACATGCTCGTGCCGTCGTCGGGGCTGATCCCGCGCCACCCGCGAGCCCCGCTGTTCACCAACGCGGGGATGAACCAGTTCATCCCGTACTTCCTCGGCGAGGAGATCCCCACCTTCCGCCGGGCGACGTCGGTGCAGCGCTGCGTGCGCATCCGGGGCAAGCACGACGACATCGAGAACGTGGGCCGCACGACCCGCCACGCGACGTTCTTCGAGATGCTCGGCAACTTCAGCTTCGGGGACTACTTCAAGGCGGATGCGATCCCCTTCGCCTGGGAGCTGCTCACCGAGCGCCTCGGCTTCGACGCCGACCGGCTGTGGATCACGGTCCACACCGACGACGACGAGGCGGCCGACATCTGGGCCGACGCCGTCGGCGTGGCGCGCCAGCGGATCCAGCGGATGGGCGACGACAACTTCTGGGAGATGGGCGACACCGGCCCGTGCGGGCCGTGCTCCGAGATCTACTTCGACCGCGGGCCGTCGTGGGGAGCGGGGGGCGGCCCGGCGGGCGGTGGGGGAGAGGAGCGCTTCAACGAGATCTGGAACCTCGTGTTCATGCAGTACGACCGCCAGCCGGACGGCACGCTCGTCGCGTTGCCCCGGCCGAGCATCGACACCGGCGCCGGCATGGAGCGGGTGCTCACCCTGCTCCAGGACGTCCCGTCGATCTGGGAGACCGACGTCATCCGCCCCGTGATCGCCGTGGCCGAGGGCCTCACCGGTCGTCGCTACGGCGACGACCCGGAAGTCGACGTCGCCCTGCGGATCCTCGCCGACCACGCCCGCTCCACGGCGTTCCTCGTCGCCGACGGGGTCTTCCCGAGCAACGAGGACCGTGGGTACGTGCTGCGCCGGCTGATCCGGCGTGCCGTGCGCTTCGCCTACCAGCTCGGCGTCGAGCGGGCGGTGACGCCTGCCCTGGTGCGCACCGTGGCCGACGTCATGGAGCAGGCCGCGCCCGAGCTGCGGCGCAGCGTCGACTACGTCGCCGGGGTCGTCGGCCGGGAGGAGGAGCGCTTCCGATCGACGCTGCGCTCGGGCCTGTCGATGCTCGAGGCGGAGCTGGCGGAGGAGAAGGCGACGCTCTCCGGGGAGGTGGCTTTCCGCCTGCACGACACCTTCGGGTTCCCCATCGAGCTGACCCGCGAGCTCGTCGCCGAGCGGGGGGGGGCCGTCGACGAGGACGCGTTCCGCCGCCACCTCGAGGAGCAGCAGGAGCGGTCGAGGCGAGGCGGGAAAGACGCCCCCCTCGTCGCCGCCGACCGCCTCGGAGCGTATCGGGCCCTCCTCGAGCAGGACGGGCCCACCGAGTTCATCGGCTACCACAACACAACGGGCACATCGCGGGTGCTGGCGGTCCTGGAGGTGGGCGACGGCGAGGTGGAGGTCATCTTGGACGCCACGCCGTTCTATGCCGAGGGGGGTGGGCAGGTCGGCGACACAGGCACCATAGAGACAGACACCGGGCGGGCCCGCGTCGTTGACACGACCCGGGCCCTGCCCGAGCTCGTCCGACACCGGGCGGTGGTCGAGGAAGGGCAGGTGCGGCCGGGCCAGGTGGCCACGGCGTCCATCGACGCCGGCCGCCGGGCTGCCATCCGCCGCAACCACACCGGCACCCACCTGCTGCACTGGGCGCTGCGCTCCGTGCTCGGCGAGCACGTGAAGCAGCAGGGCTCGCTGGTCGCGCCCGACCGGCTGCGCTTCGACTTCACCCACTACTCGCCCATGACCGACGAGGAGATCTCCGCCGTCGAGGACCTCGTCAACCAACAGGTCCTCCTCGACGAGGACGTCCTCGTGACCGAGATGAGCAGGTCGGACGCCGACGCGGCGGGCGCCATCGCCTTCTTCGACGACAAGTACGGCTCACGGGTCCGCGTGCTCCACGCCGGGTCCCGCTCCGTCGAGCTGTGCGGCGGCACCCACGTGGAGCGTCTCGGCCAGATCGGCCCGCTGGAGATCGTGAAGCAGGAGTCGATCGGGTCCAACCTGCGCCGCGTCGAGGCGACCACCGGCACCGCCACGCTCGGGCGCCTGCGCCGCCTCGAGCGCAGCCTCCGCCAGGCGGCGGACCTGCTGCGCGCCACGCCCGAGGAGGTGCCCACCGCCGTCGAGCGTCGCCTCGCCGAGCTGCGAGACGCCGAGGCGGCGCTGCGCTCGGCGCAGCAGGCGGCCCTGGCGGGAACAGCGCGCGAGCTGGCGGCGGCGGCGTCCGACGGGGTGGTCGTGGCACGCCGCGACGGCCTGCCCCAGGACCAGCTGCGCGAGCTGGCCAGCCAGGTGCGGGCCATCGACGGGGTGCGGGCCGTCGTGCTCGGCGGCTCGCCCGACGGCGTGAAGGTGGCGCTGGTCGCCCTCGTGGCGAGGGGCGGGCCGGTGAGCGCCCCCGAGCTGGTGGCGGGCGCCGCCGAGCTGGTGGGCGGCGGCGGTGGCGGCAAGAACCCCGAGCAGGCGATGGCCGGCGGCCGCGACCCCTCCCGCCTGGACGAGGCCCTGGCAGCCGTGCGGGCCCGGCTGGCCGGCACCGACCGGTGAGGTCGGCAACGGACACGATCGCCCGCAGCGGGCGTGTGATCGGCGTCGACCTCGGCGCCCGCCGCGTCGGCGTCGCCGTATGCGACGGCGCCCAGCGGGTCGCTACCCCCCTCACCGCGATCGACCGTACGGGCGACCCGCTCGCCCACCGCAGCACCCTGCGCCGGCTCGTGGAGGACTACGACGCCGTCGGGGTCGTCGTCGGGCTCCCACGCTCGCTGTCGGGCGAGCTCGGCGCCGCAGCGCAGGCGGCGCTCCGCGAGGTCGGCAGCCTCAGGCAGGCGCTGGCGGTGCCCGTCGACACCACCGACGAGCGGCTCACGACGGTGGCCGCCAGCGCCGGGCTGCGGGCGGCGGGGACACCCCGCCGGCGCCGGCGCGACGCCGTCGACGCCGCCGCCGCCGCCGTGGCGCTCCAGGGATGGATCGACGGGCGGCGGGGCGGGGACGGCAGGGACGTGGCAGGAGGGCGCAGCCGTGGCTGACGTCACCCGGACGCCCCGGTACGCCGACGGCGTCTACACCCCCCGGCGCCGCCATGCCCCGCCCAGCCCCGCCCGCCCCCGCCGGCGGGGGCGGCGGGGGCGGGGACATCGGGGACTGGTGGTGCTCGCCGCCGTGCTGGCGGCCCTGGTGGTGGCGGCCGGGGCCGCCTACGCCTGGGCGCGCGGGCAGATCGCGCCGGGCGGCAGGCGGGGACCGGCGGTGGCGGTCGTCATCCCCCGCGGGGCGTCCAGCGCCCAGATCGGCCGCATCCTGACGGCGGCCCACGTCATCCACGGCCCCGGCCTGTTCCGGTGGTACGTCGAGCTGGAAGGCCTCGGCCCCTTCTACGCCGGCACCTACCACCTGCCGACCAACGAGTCCTACGCGGGGGCCATCGGCGCCCTGGAGAAGCCGCCCCCGGTCCTCGTGGACAGGCTCGTCATCCCCGAGGGGTTCACCCTGCACCAGATAGCGGCCAGGGTCGCTGCCCTGCCGGGCCTGCACCTGAGCGCTGCGTCTTTCGTCGCCCTCTCCACCAGCGGATCGGTGCGCTCCCCGCTCGAGCCGCCCCACGTCGACAACCTGGAAGGGCTCCTGTTCCCCGCCACCTACCAGATCGCCCGGACGGACTCCGCCACGAGCATCATGGAGCTGCTGGTCCAGACCTTCACAGAGCGGGCCCAGGCGATGGGCCTCGCCCAGGCGGCGGCCAGGCTCAAGCTCGCCCCCTACCAGCTCGTCGAGGTGGCCTCCATCGTCCAGGGGGAGGCCAGGCTCACGAGCCAGTTCCCCGACGTCGCCAGCGTCATCTACAACCGGCTGCGGTCCGGGATGACGCTCGGTGACGACTCGACGCTGATCTACGCCCTACGTCAGGCAAACCCCGCTCTCGACCCGGCCAAGGTCAACCCGGAGCAGCCGAGCCCGTACAACACCCGCCTCCACAAGGGGCTCCCACCCACCCCGATCGGCAACGCCGGCCAGGCGGCGCTCGAAGCGGCGATGCACCCGCCCACGACCAACCTCTTGTACTTCGTCGATGTGTCCAAGTCCGGCCAGCTGGGCTTCTCGGCTACGCTGGCCGGCTTCGACGCCCTGGTCGCCCGCTGCCGCGCCAACGGGCTGTGCTGACGAGCCACCGGGAGTGACCGCCGGCCGCCACCGGCCCCTCTCGGCCGCCACCCGCGTCGCCGGGGTGATCGGCGACCCCGTCGCCCACTCGCTGTCGCCTGCCATCCACAACGCCGCCTTCGCCGCCGCCGGGCTCGACTGGCTGTACGTGGCCTTCGCCGTGGCCCCCGGCCGGGGCGGCGACGCCGTGCGCGCCGTGCGCACGCTCGGCCTCGGCGGCCTGTCCGTCACCACTCCCCACAAGGCCGCCGCCGCCGCCGCCGCCGACCGCCTCACGCCCGCCGCCTCGGCCCTCCACGCCGTCAACACCGTCGTCCCGGCCGGCGACGAGCTGCTCGGCGACAACACCGACGGCGCCGGCCTGCTCGACGCGCTGGCCGCCGACCCGGGCTGGGACCCGGCGGGGCGGACCGCCGTCGTGCTCGGCACGGGCGGTGCCGCCCGCGCCGTCGTGCTCGCCCTCGGAGGGGGTGGCGCCGCGGCCGTCGGCGTCGTCGGCCGGCGGCCCCAAGCCGCCGCCGCCTGCGCCGCCCTGGCCGGAGCGGCGGGGTCCGTCGTCGACGCCGGCGCCGCCGGGGGAGCCGACCTGGTCGTGGACGCCACAGGAGCCGCCATGCACGGCGACTCCCTGCCCTTCGACCTCGACCCGGGCGGCCTGCGAGCCGGTCAGCTGGTCGTGGACCTGGTCTACGCCCCCCCGCTCAGCCCGCTCCTGGCCGCCGCGGCAGGGAGGGGCGCCACCGGGCGCAACGGCCTCGGCATGCTCGTGCACCAAGCTGCCCACCAGTGGACCGCCTGGACGGGCCAGCCGGCGCCGATCGACGCCATGGCAGAGGCTGCCGGGCTGCGGCGCCCTCCTCGCCGACCGACCACATGATGGCCGCCCGCGGCAATTTTCCGGAGCGGCGGGGCTCAGAGCGGCGGCCGGCCGTGCCGATAGTGGAGCCAGTGCACCAGGATCGCCTCCCCACCGCCGCGCGCCCACCGTCGCCCCGGGCGGGGCCAGCCCGCCGCGTGCTGGCGCGGCCCTACGCCGGGGCCCGCCGGTGAGCCCCGACGCGCTCGCCGGCGCCGGCGGCGACCACCGGGTGGCGGTTGCCGAGCGTGGCGGGCTCGGCGCGGCGCTCGTGCAGCGGGGCCTCTTGAGCGACGGCCAGCTCAACGCCGCCCTCGCCACGCAGCGACCGGGCGGGTCGCTGGTCGACCTGCTGCTCGAGCATGGCATCGTCGAGGAGTCGGCGTTGATGTCCACCGTCGCCGACCAGGCTGGGCTGCAGCTGGTCGACCTGTCCAACCAGCCCATCGACGTCGCCTCCGCGCGGCTGGTCAGCCCCGCCATGGCAAAGCGGTACCGGTCGATCCCGATCGGCTGGGAGGGCGGGAGCCTGGTCGTCGCCACCGCCGACCCCACCAACGTGCTGGCCGTCGACGACTTCCGGACCGTCACCGGCGCCCAGATCCGCCTGGTGGTCGCCGCCCCCAGCTCCGTCACCGCCGCCATCGGCCACGCCTACCGCGCCGAGGACGAAGCGGAGCGGTCGGCGGCCGAGGCGGCGAGCTCGGCCGAGGCGCACCAGGACCTGGCTGCGGTCCGCGAGGTCGTCGAGGACGGGCCCATCGTCAAGCTCGTCAACCTCCTCATCGGCCAGGCGGTCGCCGACCGGGCGTCCGACATCCACGTCGAGCCAGGCGCCAAGGACCTGCGCATCCGCTTCCGCATCGACGGCGTCCTCCACGAGGTGATGCGCCCCCCGAGCAGCATCGCCAACGGGGTGATCAGCCGCATCAAGATCATGGCGTCGCTCAACATCGCCGAGCGCCGCCTCCCCCAGGACGGACGCATCAACACCCGCATCAGCGGCATGCCCGTCGACCTGCGGGTCGCCACCCTGCCGACCGTCTACGGCGAGAAGGTCGTCCTGCGGATCCTCGACAAGTCCACCGCCTTGCTGAAGCTGTCGGACCTCGGGTTCCTGCCCGAGAACATGGGCCGCTACGAGCGCTCCTACCGCAAGCCGTACGGGACGATCCTCGTCACGGGGCCGACCGGCTCGGGCAAGTCGACGACCCTGTACGCCACGCTCAACATCCTGAACGACGAGAGCAAGAACGTCATCACCGTCGAGGACCCAGTCGAGTACCAGCTCGAGGGCATCAACCAGGTGCAGGTCAACACCAAGGCGGGGCTCACCTTCGCCTCGGCGCTGCGGTCCATCCTGCGCTCCGACCCCGACATCGTCCTCCTCGGCGAGATCCGCGACAAGGAGACGGCCAGCATCGCCGTGGAAGCGGCCCTCACCGGCCACCTCGTCCTCTCGACGCTGCACACCAACGACGCGTCCAGCAGCCCCGGCCGGCTGATCGAGATGGGCGTCGAGCCCTTCCTCGTCGGCAGTGCCCTCGACTGCATCGTCGCCCAGCGCCTCGCCCGCAAGCTCTGCGAGCGGTGCCGGGAGCGCTACCCGCTGACCGGCGACGACTTCCGGCTGCTCGGCTGGGACTCCGAGCGCCACCCCCTCCCGGACGGCGAGATCCCCGTGTTCCGAGCGACCGGCTGCGGCGCGTGCGGGCGCACCGGGTACCGGGGCAGGTTCGCCGTCCACGAGGTCATGCCCGTCACCGAGGAGCTCGAGCGGGTGATCGTCGAGCACGGGCACGCCGAGGACATCTTGAAGACGGCTCTGTCGCAGGGGATGATGACCCTGCGCCAGGCGGGCCTCGCCGAGGTCGTGGCCGGCCAGACCTCCGTCGAGGAGATCCTCCGGGTCATCGCGTAGCCCACCCGCTCAGGAACCGGTGGGGACCTGCCGACAAGGAGGCATGATCTCTGCGTCGAGGCGTGCCGGCGAGTTCCTCGTCGAACGCAAGGTGCTTTCCCGCGACGACCTCGAAGAGGCCTTGAAGCGCGAGGAGGAGACGGGCGTCCCCGCCGCCCAGCAACTCGTCGCCGACGGCCTCATCCACCAGCGGGACCTCGTGGCGTTCGTCGCGGAGGAGGCGGGCCTGGGCTTCTGGGACCCCACCTCCGAGCCGGTGTCGACCCTCGTGCTGGCCATGCTCCCCCTCGAGCTGGCCCGCCGGCTGCGCTGCCTGGCCATCCGGGTGGAGGACACCAAGCTCGTTGTGGCGTTCGCCGACCTGCCGTCAGAGGAGATCCTCGACCAGGTCCACGACGAGACCCGGTGGGGGGTCACCCCCGTGCTCGCCGCCGGCGACGACCTCGAGCGGGCAATCACCCGGGTGTACCGGCTGCCGGCCGGTGAGGACGCCACTGTGGACGGCGGGCCGGCCGGCCCCGGCTACCCGCCCGTCGACGAGCTGCTCGCCGCCATGGTCCAACTGGGCGCCTCGGACCTCCACCTGTCCGCCGGGCGCCCCCCGAGCGTCCGCATCGACGGGACCATCCAGCCGCTGGAGGGCTACGACCCGCTGACCCCGTCCGACCTGCGGGACATGGTGTACGCCATCCTCCCCCAGCGCAGCCGCGAGCGCTTCGAGGCCGAGCTGGAGCTGGATGCGTCCCGGGCGGTCGTCGACGTCGGGCGGTTCCGCATGAACGTCTTCCAGCAGCGCGACGCGGTCGGCGCCGTCTTCCGCGCCATCCCGTTCGTGGTGACGCCCCTCGACACGCTCGGGCTGCCGCCGGCGGTCCGGTCCTTCGCCGACTTCCCCCGCGGCCTCGTGCTCGTGACCGGCCCGACCGGATCCGGGAAGTCCACGACGCTCGCCTCGCTGATAGACGTCATCAACTCCAGCCGTTCGGCCCACATCGTGACCGTGGAGGATCCCATCGAGTTCCTGCACCACCACAAGCGCTGCGTCGTCAACCAGCGCGAGGTGGGCTCCGACACCAAGTCCTTCGCCAACGCGCTGCGCCACGTGCTGCGCCAGGACCCCGACATCATCCTCGTCGGCGAGATGCGCGACCTCGAGACCATCTCGACGGCCCTGACCGCAGCCGAGACCGGCCACCTCGTCTTCGCCACCCTGCACACCCAGGACGCCCCGCAGTCGATCGACCGCGTCATCGACGTGTTCCCGTCCCACCAGCAGCAGCAGATCAGGGTCCAGCTGGCCTCCGCCCTGCGGGCCGTCGTGACCCAGACGCTCGTCCCCAAGCTCAACGGCCGCGGGCGCGCCGTCGCCGCCGAGGTGCTCGTGTGCGTGCCGGCGGTCCAGAACCTGATCCGCGAGGCCAAGACCCACCAGATCTACAGCGCCATGCAGGCCGGCGGGAAGCACGGCATGCAGACGATGGACCAGTCCCTCGCCGCGCTCGTCCGTGCCGGGGTCATCTCCCTCGAGGCCGCCGTCGAGCGCTGCGCCGTCGAGGCCGACCTCCGCCGCCTCGTCACCGCCACCGCCGCCGCCTGACCGAGGGAGCCACGATGCCCACCACCTACGCCTACAAGGTCCGCGACCGCGACGGCAAGCTCGTCTCCGGGAACCTCGACGGGGACAGCAAGGCCCTCGTCGCCAGCAAGCTCGCCGACATGGGCTACACACCCATCTCGGTGGACCCCAAGGCCAGGGTGAACCTCAGGATGGACCTCACCATCCCCGGCCTCGGCCAGAAGGTGAAGCTCAAGGAGCTGGCGACCTTCAGCCGGCAGTTCGCCACCATGATCGACTCGGGCCTGACGCTCCTGCGAGCCCTCGGCATCCTGGCGGCACAGACCAAGAACAGGGCCTTCTGCGCCACGCTCGACTCGGTCCGCCAGGACGTGGAGCGGGGGTCGTCGCTGTCCGACGCGCTGGCCGAGCACCCCAAGACCTTCAACCACCTCTACCTCGCGATGATCCGCTCCGGCGAGATCGGGGGCAACCTGGACCGCTCCCTGCTGTCGCTGGCGGACGCGCTCGAGAAGCAGGCCGAGCTGCAGCGCAAGATCAAGTCGGCCATGGCCTACCCCGTCGTCGTGCTCTGCCTGGTCCTCGGCATCTGCGCGGCGATGCTGCTGTTCATCGTCCCGACCTTCTCCAAGGTGTTCAAGTCGCTGAACGCACCGCTGCCCAAGCCGACCCTCATCCTCATGGCCGTGTCGCACGTCTGCGTGCACTACTTCCCCTTCGTCCTGCTGGCCGCGGTCATCGGCTTCTTCGCCTTCCGCAGGTGGAAGCGGACACCCAAGGGCCGCTCCACGTGGTCGGCGATCGTGCTGCGCGTCCCCGTCTTCGGCCTGCTGACGCTCAAGACCGCCCTGGCGCGGGCCACCGGCACGCTGGGGACCCTCATGCGCTCGGGCGTCCCGGTCCTCCAGGCCCTCGAGATCACCACCGAGAGCGTGAGCAGCCCCGCCCTCGAGCGGGCCCTCACCGCCGCCCAGGACCACATCAAGCGGGGCGAGCCGATGTCGATGGCCCTCGGCGACCACCCGATCATCCCGGCGATGGTGACCCAGATGATCTCCGTCGGCGAGGAGAGCGGTGCCCTAGACGACATGCTGGCAAAGATCGCCACCTTCTACGAGCAGGAGGTGGAGGCCATGGTCGACGCGCTGGCGTCCCTGCTCGAGCCGGTCATGATCGTCATCCTCGGCGGCCTCGTGGGCAGCATGATCATCGCCTTGTACCTGCCGATGTTCAGCATCGACAAGGTCGTCGAGAACTCCAACGGCCAGGCTTGAGCCGGCACAGCCTGAGCCGGCACGGCTCGAGCCGGCACGGCGGGCGGCGCGCGCAATCTCAGAATCCGTTCAGGTGGGGGCGGCCGGCGACGATCACCCCCGTAGCGGGGTCCTCCCGCTCCACCATTGGAATAACAGCGAAAGGCAACGCATGCGCAAGCTGCTCAACCGCAGTGAGGACCGGGAGACCGGCTTCACCCTGATCGAGCTCATGGTCGTGGTGCTGATCATGGGCATCCTGATGGCCATCGCCATCCCGACGTTCCTGGCCACCCAGAACGGCGCCAACGACGCGGCCATAAAGTCCGACCTGACCAACGGCGTCATCAACCTGAAGTCGTACTACGCCGACAGCGCCTCATGGCCGGCCGCGACGACCGCGGCGCTCAACGGCCTCGACAGCTCCCTCACCTGGAACGCAGAGACGTCGTCGACCGCACCGGCGGCGGGGGCGACCGCCAACACGGTGGACGTCTACACGACGGGCTCGACCGCCTACATCTACGGGTGCTCCAAGTCCGGCGCCTGCTACTACATCAAGGACGTCGAAGGAGCTGGCGGAGGGGAGTTCTACTCCTCCAGCGGCGCTTCTGTCACATCGCCACCAGCTCCGGCCTCGATCACCACCGCCAACTGGAGTACCAGCGAGACGACACCTGCCGTCTCCGGGCAGACCTCCGGGGCCGGCTGGGGCTACTAGCCCTCCCGTTCCACCCACAGCACGCACCTCGGCTCCCGGCCCCCGGCCGGGAGCCGGGTCGCGCCCGGGCGCGCCTGCGGCCCCGCAAGAAAGGCCGGCGATGCGCATAAGGCGAGGGGCTCTGCCGCCGATACCGAGTACGTGGCAAGCATGAGCGCAGCGTCGGACAGCCAGCCCCGGGCGAGAGCGTCACGAAGCGTCGGCCTCGACATCGGGTCGTCCGCCGTGCGCGCGGTGGAGCTCCGCCTGCACGGAGGCGGGTGGCGGCTCGACCGCTTCGGCCAGGTCGGCCTCCCGCCCGGCTCGGTCGTCGACGGGGAGGTCAGGGACGAGCAGGCCGTCAGCGCCGCCATACGCCGGCTGTGGAGCGACGCGGGCTTCACGACCCGCCACGTCGTCGTCGGGGCGTCCGGCAGCCGGGTGCTGGTGCGCCAGGCCGAGGCGCCGGACGTCCCGCGGGGCGAGGTCCGATCGTCCCTCGAGTTCCGGATCCAGGACCTCGTCCCACTCCCGGCCGACAACGTCGAGTTCGACTTCGGCCCGCTCGGCCCTACGGCCGCCGGCAGTGGCTCCCGCACGATCATGCTGGCCGCGATCCACGGCGACGTCGTCCGGGCCCAGCTGGCGGCGGTCACGGCCGCCGGCCTCTCCGCCAACGTCGTCGACGCCGTGCCCCTCGCCCTGCTGCGGGCAGCGGGGCCGAGCCGCTCACCGGGCGGGACGGCCGAGGCGATCGTGTCGATCGGCGCCGATCTCACGGTCGTCGCCATCCGCCAGGACGACGTCCCGGCGTTCATCCGGGTGATCGCCCGCGGCGGCGCCGACGTGACGCGCGTCCTCGCCGAGAGCACCACCCACCAGCTGGCCCTTGCCGAGTCGACCAAGCGCTCCGCCGGCGACGGGTGGAACGATCCGGTCGGCCGTGCGGCGACGGCGGCCGAGGTCGGAAGGCTGATCACCGAGGTCCGGGACACCGTCGACTTCTACGCCTCGCGCCCCGAGGGCTCGGGGCCGATCACCGCTGTGCTCGTGACCGGCGGCGGGTCCCGCACGCCCGGCCTCGTCGCCGAGCTCTCCAGCGCGCTGGGACTGCCCGTGAACCGGATCGAGCCGGTCGGCCCGGCCGACCTGGAGGCGGTGGGCATCCCTGCCGAGCTCACGGATCTCGCCGGGGAGGCGTCGCTGACAGCGCTCGGCCTCGCCCTGTGGCCGCAGTCGGCGCCCTAGAGCCGGCTCAACCTCCTCCCCCGTGGGGTCCACCGCGACCGCCGGGCCCGGCGCAACCGCAGGCTTGCCTTCGCCGGCGCGGCGGGAGTCGTCGTCGTGCTCGGCGCCCTGGGTGGCAGCCGGTACCTCCAGGTCCGCCACGCGCAATCAGCTCTGGCAGCCGACAACCGGGAGGTCCAGCGGCTGCAGGCCCAGGCCGCGTCGTTCGTACAGGTCACCAGGCTCAGGGGACAGGTCGCCTCAGCGCGCCAGGTCGTAGCCGGGGCGCTCACCGGGGACGTCGACTGGGTGAAGCTCCTGGACGAGATCGCCGCCCGCCAGCCGGCCGGTGTCGTGCTCAGCACCTTCAACGGCCAGGCCAATGCCGTCGGTCAGGCCGTTGCGCCACAACCGGGGGCCGGCACCCCGACCACACCGTCGGTGGGGACCCTCAACCTCAGCGCAACCTACAACCGGGACCTCGTGCAGGTGTCGCAGTGGGTCGTCGCCATCGAGGGCATCCCCGGCCTCGAGGACACCTGGGTGAGCAGCATCCAGCAGTCGACCGGCTCGGGCCCAGCCGCGGCCTCGTCGTTCTCCGCCACCGCCAACCTCGGCCCCGCCGCCCTCAGCAATCGATCGAAGCTCCTTCCAGGAGGCCAGCCGTGACCCGCAAGCTCGCCGCCGTCGCCGGCGCCGCCGCCCTCCTCGTCGTCGCCGCGTGGTTCTTCTTCCTCTGGAAGCCCCAGACCGCCAAGCTCCATGCCATCCGCACGAAGGAGCACACGCAGCAGGCGCAGATCGGCCTCCTGCACGCCAGCCTCGCCTCCCTCCAGCAGCAGAGGCGCAACGAGGGCGTCGAGAAGGCGGCGCTCGGTGCGCTGACCGCCCTCGTCCCGAGCTCGCCCGACCTGAGCGCAGCGCTGCGGGAGCTGAGCTCGGCGGCGGCGTCGAGCCATGTGAAGCTGACCTCGGTGTCGCCCAGTCCGCCGGCGAGCTACGCAGGGACCACGGGGACGCCGGCGCCTGCCGGCGCCCAGCCGCTGCCCCTCACGATGGCGGCGTCGGGCACCTATGCGCAGTTGAAGGCGTTCGTCGTGGACCTGGACCGACTCCCGCGCCTGTTCGTCATCCAGACGATCCAGATCTCGGGTGGCTCGGCCAAGCCGAGCGCGCAGCCGCTCCAGCTCACCCTCAGCGCCGACATGTTCTACCAGCCGGCCGGCTGAGCCTGCCCGCCGGATGGGTGAGGCCTGCTGGCCGCTTGGGTCGGCGGGCTGCTGAGGCCGCCGGCGCCGGCGCTACGATCCCGGGGTGCTGCGCTTCCTCACCGCGGGTGAGTCCCACGGCCGGGGCCTCGTCGTCATCGTGGAAGGCCTGCCCGCCGGTCTCGCCGTCACCGAGGCGCTGATCGCAGGCGAGCTTGCCCGCCGGCGGCTCGGCTACGGCCGCGGGCCTCGGATGCGCTTCGAGGAGGATCGCCTGACGCTGCTCGGCGGGATACGCCACGGCCGCACCCTCGGCTCTCCCGTGGCCGTCGAGATCGCCAACACCGAGTGGCCCAAGTGGGAGCGGGAGATGTCCCCCGCCCCGGGGCGGACCGACAAGCCCCTCACCAAGCCCCGCCCCGGTCACGCCGACTTGGTGGGGATGCAGAAGTACGGCTTCGACGACGCCCGCGACGTGCTGGAGCGGGCGTCGGCAAGGGAGACGGCCGCGAGGGTGGCGGCCGGCGCTCTCGCCAAGAGCCTGCTCGCAGAGCTCGGAGTCGACGTCGTCAGCCACGTGGTCGCCATGGGCCCGGTCACGGCCAAGGCGGGGCGCCGCCCCGGTCCCGAGGACCTGGGCGCCGTCGACGCATCTGAGGTGCGTTGCTTGGACCCGGAGGCCGAGGCGGCGATGATCGCCGAGATCAAGGCCGCCGCCAAGGTCGGCGACTCGCTGGGCGGGGTGGTGGAGGTGATCGCCTACGGGGTCCCGGTGGGCCTCGGCAGCCACGTCCACTGGGACCGCAAGCTCGACGGCCTCCTCGGCCAGGCCATGCTCAGCATCCAGGCGGTGAAGGGTGTCGAGATCGGCGCCGGCTTCGACGTCGCCCGCCGCCGCGGCTCGGAGGCGCAGGACCCCATAACGTGGGACCCCGCCACGGGCTACGGGCGGGAGTCCAACCGCAGCGGCGGGCTGGAGGGCGGCATGACGACGGGAGAGCCGCTCGTCGCTCGGGTTGCCATGAAGCCCCTCTCCACGCTCAACCGCCCCGTGTCGAAGACCGTCGACACCGTCACCAAGGAGGAGGCGGTGTCGTTCAAGGAACGCACGGACGTGACCGCCGTGCCGGCGATGGGCGTCGTGGCGGAGACGATGATGGGGCTCGTCCTGGCTGGCGAGGTGCTGCGCAAGTTCGGCGGTGACTCCGTCGCCGAGCTCCGCCGCAACCACGACGCGTACGCCGCCTCGATCGACTCCCGCCCGCCCGCCGGGAGCTGAAGGGTGGCGGCGAGGGCAGCGGGCAGCAGCGGCGACCACGTCCTGCTGATCGGGATGATGGGCGCCGGCAAGACGACCGTCGGGCACCTCCTTGCCCAACGGCTCGGAGCCGCCTACCTGGACAGCGACGCCGAAGTCCAGCGGCGAACCGGACGGACCGTCCCGGAGATCTGGCACGCCGGCGGCGAGGGGGCGTTCCGCGCGGAGGAGTCGAGAGCTCTCGCAGGTGCGCTTGCACGACCGGGACCGACGGTGGTCAGCGTCGCCGGTGGAGCGGTGCTCGACCCCGCCAACCGTGACCTCATCGGCCACGGCGGGACCGTGGTCTGGTTGCGGGCACGACCCGAGACCCTCGCCGCCCGGGTCGGGTCGGGCGATGGCCGCCCCCTGCTGGAAGGCGACTCGGCCAGGAACCTCCGGCGGTTGGACGCCGAGCGCCGCCCGCTCTACGCCCAGCTCGCCGAGGTCACCGTCGACGTCGACGAGCTGACGCCGGACGCCATCGCCGACCGCATCCTCACCGCCACGGGCCGGGCCCGACGGTGAAGGAGATCACCGTCCGGGCCCCGGGGGGCGCCTACCCGGTGCTCGTCGGCGCCGGCGCCCGCCACCGCCTGGCGGAGGTCCTGCCCGCCGGCGCCCGCCGGGCAGCCGTCCTCACCCAGCGGTCCATCCCCTGGGCCGTCGACGCCGGCATCGACCAGGAGGTGTTCACCCTCGAGGAGGGGGAGCAGGCAAAGGATCTCGGGTCCGTCGAGAGGCTCTGCCGCGCCTTCTCCCGGTGGGGTCTGACCCGGGCGGATGTGGTCGTCGGTGTCGGCGGGGGCATGGTGACCGACGTCGCTGGTTTCGCCGCCGCGGTCTACCATCGCGGCGTCGCCGTGGTGCACGTGCCCACGACGCTCCTCGGCCAGGTGGACGCCGCCATCGGCGGCAAGACCGGAGTCAACCTTCCCGAGGGCAAGAACCTCGTCGGAGCGTTCTGGCAGCCGGCGGCGGTCCTCTGCGACGTCGAGACCCTCGAGACGCTGCCGCCCCGCGAGTACCGCAGCGGGCTGGGAGAGATGGCCAAGTACGCCTTCCTCGGGGTGGGGGGCCTCCGCGACCTCCCTCTCGACGAGGCGGTTGCCGCCTGCGTGACGTGCAAGGCGGGGTATGTCGCCGCCGACGAGCGCGAGGCGGGACGCCGGGCGCTGCTCAACTACGGCCACACGCTCGCCCACGCCCTGGAGACCGTCGGCGGCTACGACCTCCGCCACGGCGAGGCGGTCGCCCTCGGGCTTCGATTCGCAGCCCGCCTCGCCCGCCGCCTCGGCCGCCTCGACGACGCGGGCGTGGCCGGCCACGACGCCCTGCTCGACGGCTACGACCTGCCACGCCGGCTACCGGCGGGCCCCGACGACGAGGCGCTCCTGATCGCCATGTCGAGGGACAAGAAGGCGGTGACCGGCCTCACCTTCGTCCTCGACGGCCGGCGAGGGCTCGAGGTGGTGGGTGACGTCTCGCCGGCGGCCGTCGCCGCCACGTTGGAGGAGCTGCGGCGGTGACGAGGACGATCCTCCTGCTCTCGGGGCCCAACCTCGACCTGCTCGGCCAGCGCGAGCCCGAGATCTACGGGACAGCTGCCCTCGAGGACCACCGGCGGGTGGCGGAGGAGGCCGCCAACCGGCACGGCTACCGCCTGGAGCACCGCCAGTCCAACCACGAGGGCGACCTGGTCGACGCCGTGCACGCCGCCGGCGGGCAGGTCGCCGGCATCGTGATCAACCCCGGTGCGCTCACCCACTACGCCTGGTCGCTGCACGACGCCCTGGCCGCCTTCGACGGCCCGGTCGTGGAGCTGCACCTGTCCAACCCGCAGCGCCGTGAGCCCTGGCGGCACCGATCCGTCGTCTCCCCGGTGGCGACCGGGCTGGTGGCCGGCTTCGGCGGTGACGGCTACCGGCTGGCGATCGAGGCGCTGGCCGGCCTTTTGCGACCCCACTGAGCCGGCGGGCGGCGCGAAGTGGGGGTGGTGATCGGCTCGCGCCCGGAGAGAGGCGGCTGCCTGCGACGATCCGGAAGGACCGGCAAGCTCGGCAATGGGGCGTCGACGGTGCGTTGTTTGGGCAGTTGACCGCGATAATCGCGGAGAACTGCCCAAACAACGAGGTGGAAGTGCCTTCGGTTACGCTGACCGGCCGGCGCGGACGGGTCCCGGGGGCGACCGGCCCCCACCCAGGGGTCGTCCGGCCCTACGGGCGGGGCCGCGGCCGGCGACAGCATGAGCATGCGGCCCGAAGGGCCGGCCGACCCTAGATCCGGAGGTCATCGTGAGCCAGTGTCACGACCCCTACGAGCTGACCGACCTGCGCACGACCGGACCCTCCCGCCCCAAGGAGGTGCACGGGACCCAGTGCCACAACCCCGCCCCCATCGCTTCGCAGGCTCCCTTCGCAAAGCGGGTGACCTCGGCCGAGGCGGTGCTTGGCGAGCAACGCCACGGCTGCCGGATGGTCACCGAGCCGCGGAGCGGCCGGCGGGTGCTCCGCGTCATCGGTCACCTCGACTGGGCCACACGAGGCCGGTTCACCGACACCGTGCGCGACCTCGGTCCCGGCGACCTGGTCATCGACCTCGAGGAGGCGACTCTGGACTCGGCGGGCAGCGGCGCCGTCCTCTGGTGCGTGGCCCGGGCGACCCCCCGGGGCCAGCGGATCGCCGTCGTCACCCCCGATCCCCTCCAGTACGAGGTGTTCGTCTCCACCGGCCTGACCGGCGTGGTGCCCGTGGTCGGCTCCGCGCCCGAGGCCGTGCGCTGGTTCGCCGATCACCCCGCCGCTCCCGTGGCGGCCGGCTGAACGCCGGCCATGGGGTGCTCGACGTGGTGGCCCCTTTTCGACGCCGCCGGCGCGAGGCCCGCGGCAGGCTGGTCACGAGAGAAAGGGACCTGCCATGCAAGCCAAACCCGGCGATCGTCTCGCCGTCTCCTCCCAGCGCGCCGGCGAGCCCGAGCGTGACGCCAAGGCGGCCGTCATCCGCCGCTTCGGCGAGCCGCTGGAACTGACCGACGTTCCCATCCCCACGCCCGGGCACCACCAGGTCGTGATCCGGGTCGAAGCCTGCGGGTTGTGCCATACCGACCTGGCCGTCGCCGCCGGCTCCTGGCCGGTCAAGCCGATCCTGCCCCGGGTACCCGGCCATGAGGTGGTCGGCCGCATCGCCATCGTCGGCGCCGACGTCCACCACGTCCGAAAGGGCGAACGCGTCGCGCTCGGGTGGCTCGGGTCCACCTGCGGGCGATGCCGGGCCTGCCTGTCGGGCCACGAGGTCCTCTGCGAGAAGCGCCGGTACACGGGTTACGACGTCGACGGCGGCTTCGCCGAGTACGTGCGGGCCTCGGCCGATTTCGTCGTGCCCGTCCCGAGTGGCGTCGACCCCCTCGATGCCGCCTCCCTCACCTGCGCGGGCGCGTCCGCGTACCGGGCCGTGAAGATCGCGGGCGCGGGCGTCACCGACCTCGTCGCCGTGTTCGGGATAGGAGGCGTCGGGCACTGCGCCGTCCAGTACGCCCGAGCGACCGGGGCCTCGGTGGTGGCCGTCGACATTGTGGAGGAAAAGCTGGCGATGGCCCGCGAGCTCGGCGCCCAGCGGGCGGTGAACGCGGCGACCGAGAACCCCGCGTCGATCATGTCCCGCATGGGCGGGGCGACCTGTGCCCTCGTCACCACCGATGCACCCGAGGCGATGGTCCAGGCGCTCGACTCCCTGCGGCCCGGGGGACGGTTGGTGCTCGTCGCCATCCCCTCGGGGGTCGCACTGCAGCTCCCGGTCCACCGCGTCGTCCGGGAGGGCATAGACGTGATCGGATCGCCGGGCCCGGCGCGCGTCGACATCGCCGACGTGTTCAGCCTCCACCAGGCCCGCCGCACCAGGGTCGTCCACCAGGCTCGCTCGCTCCGTCAGGTCAACGAGGCCATGGCCGAGCTGGCCGAGGACAAGGTGCCGGCTCAGCTGGTCTTCGAGTTCCGCTGAGCGCCGGCAGCGGGCGAGGGCATCGGGGGGCTGTCGGCACCGGCAAGTGGGCTAATGTCCCTGCTTGCCGCACTTCGCGCCCCCCGCGAACCGCCCAAACACGTCCGACGAGCCGCTATCAAAGCGGCGGGTCGCACCCCTAGCGCCTACACGCGGCGGGCAAACGCCCTGCTCGGAGGGGTTGGGCAGCGCCCGTCGCCCAGATGGGACGGTGCCCGTGGTAGCCACGTGGTAGCCACCTGCGCTCCTGGCGGCCGACGGGTCGTCAGGCAGGCACACACAGACGGCCGTGGACATCTCACCGCACGCCCCCAATGCCGCCCTCATGGTCGGGGCGGTCGCCGGCCCAGACGACGCTCGACTGGTCGACGGCCATGTCGGGAGGGTTCGCAACGGCGACGTTCCTCACCTGTTCACCGAGCACCAGATCCCCGACCTGGCGCCCCTGGACGATCCGGCCGCTTGAAGACGGCGAGTGCCTCGTCGAGGCGAATAGACATTCGCCCACCCTGGTCACCTTCAACGTCTCGGAACCCGAACCGGGCGTAGAAGTTTCGTGCCGCGACGTCGATGGGGTCCACGGCGATGAAGCGGGCAGCCGCATGGTCTCCGGCCACGGCTGCGCTTCTGATCGCATCGAGCATGAGGTCCCGTCCGAAGCCCTGGCTGTGCCGGTCAGCGCGGACGGCCAGCCGGGCGAGGAGGACCATGCTGATCTCGTAGGAGGGCAGTCCGCGGCCGTACCGCTTTGGAAGCGAGGTGGTGGCCACGCCGCCCATCGTCAAGGAGTAGTAGCCGATCACCTCGTCAGCGTCATCGACGAGCACGAATGTACGTGAGAGGTTTCGGTCCTGGTTCTGGATGGCGTGGTTGCGGAGCCAATCGTCGAGGGTCTTGTTGCCACACGAGAAGCCGTCGAGCCTGTGGGCGGCGCTGAGGCGCTCGACCTTCACGACTAAGAGTGCTCGAGCGGACGGGCCTTGTGGGCTTGCTCCAACAGACGCTCCGGACGCGAGATCGGAGCGTCAAGGGTGCGGAGGAACCGCTGGTAGTCGGCCTCGTTCAAGGTGATGGTTCGATGATCCCTGACGACCTGCTCCGCCTCCGGGAGGGCGCGGTCGAGCAGGAACTCGCTGACCGAGACACCGGACAGGCCGGCGGCTTCGACCAGCAGATCCTCGTCAGAGCGGGACAGGCGAACCTCTCGTCGTTGATCCTTCAGTGCCATCGTAGCCTCCTCTGTACGGACGATTGTACGTGCAGAGCGCCCGGATGACAAGGACGTCTGATGCCGGGACGTGCTGGCCACCCTGGCCAGCATCCTGGGCCCGTACGACGACCCGAAGGTGGCGGCCACCACAGACGAGTCCGAGCTCGACCCCGAGACCCTCATCGAGATCGGCGGCACCCTGTTCGTCATCTCGGGGCCGGGCTCTCAGCGATTGGCGCCCCTTTGCGCGTGGTTGCTCGATGAGATCTTTTCGTGGATCGCTGAGCACACCATGAGCCACGGACCCCTCGAGCCGCGACTGCTCTGCGCCCTGGACGAGGTGGCCAACATCCCGCCGATCGGTAATCTGGGATCTCCTGTCCACGGTCGCCGGAAAAGGCGTCACCCTGGTCACCGCATGGCAATCACTCGGGCAGATGAAGGGTTTTGGGGACAACCTGACACCACGAGAATGGATCGACGGGGCCGAGGGGGAGTGGGTCACTGACACCCCCTGAGCGATGACCCCGAGGTCGGCGCGCTCGCGGACGACGCCTACCGTCGTCTCGAAGTCGAGCATGAGATCGTCGCCAGCCTCGGCGAGCTGCGCCGCGCTGCCGGTCTGAACCAGAGCCAGGTAGCCGAACGGTGGGGGCACGGCCAGCCCCACGTCTCCAAGGTCGAGCGGGAGCCGGCCACGGTGGAGCTTGCCACCCTGGCCGGCTACGTCAAGGCTCTTGGCGGGCGTCTCACAATCACCGTCGAGGTGGGAAACCACGTCTACCACGACGACCTTGTCGTCGGCCCCTAACCGACCCGGGGGAGCCGGCGAGCCTGCCGCCGTGGTAGCCACGTGGTAGCCACCTGCGCTCCGGCATGTCGTTGGGCGATGTGGCTGCTGGCGTTCTGCGGCGGCCAAGTCTGTGAGGTCGGACGCCGGCAGCCTCAGGCGACGGGCTCGAAGTGGAGCGCAAGCCGGAGCGCCCTCGCCACCTTGACGACGGTCGCGAAGCTCGGATTGCCGCCGGTGGAGAGCGCCTTGTAGAGCCCCTCGCGACTCATTCCGGTCCGGCGAGCCAGCTCGCTCAGGTTGCCCGAACGAGCAAGCGTGCCGAGCGCCTGGGCGATGAGTGCGGGATCGTCGCTCTCCTCGAGAACCGCCTCGAGGTAGGCGGCGGCAGCCTCGATGTCCGGGAGGTACTCGGCGCCGTCGTACGGGCCGAACGATTCACTGGGATGGTCTCTCACGGTTGCTCCTCCATTCGTTGGCGATCCGATGCGCTCGGACAATGTCCCGGCTCTGGCTCGACTTGTCCCCACCGCAGAGCAGGATCAGCTGCGAGGCGTCTTGTAGGTGGTAGACCCGGTAGCCGGGTCCGTGGTCGATTCGCAACTCGGAGAGCGCGCCGCCGACCGGCCTGGCGTCCCCTCGATTCCCCAAAGCGAGACGATCGATACGCACCAGCACTCGGGCAGCGGCCCTACGATCGTCGAGCCCGCGTAACCAGCGGTCAAAGGTTGCGCTCCCGATGACCTCGACCACCTGTCAACTCTAGTTCACACTGCGGCCCGTAGCAAGCAGACGCAGTGGCCCCGTCAGCGCGCCAAGGTCCAGTCGGTCGAGTCGCACGGCGGGGGGCAGCAGTGGCAACGCGCGACGCGGGCTCTCCGGCCGAGTGTGCGACGGCGAGTGCCCGATCCGCCCGGGACGACGCGTGACCCGGCGGACGGCGTGGCCGCGGGCGACGCGCGGTGGGTCGGGATCGGTGCTGCTCGGGGAAAGGCCAGAGGTCGGGGGGGCGGCTGGTGTGTGGTCCGGCCTGTGCGTGGTCGAGACTCCGCGGGGGGCCTGCCCGGCCCTGGACGCCGGCGAGAAACGTGCCCACCAACCGGCCGAAGTCCCCGCAGGCGGCGTGCCCCGCACGCACCGCCCCGACCGCTAGCGGCTGTGCGAGGCTCAGGCGGGCCGGGGCAGCGCTACCGCTTCGGGCGGAGCGACCCGTTCGACGACGATCACCCGCGCCCCGGGGATGCTTCCTTCGATCGCGGCGATGGCGCTGGCGACCGCGGCGGCGAAGCTGGGGGCTTCTCGGTCGAAGATGGCCTGCTGCGCCCCCGAGGAACTGGTCAACACCGCGTCGTCGCATCCGGCCTCGAACAGCGCGTCCGCGTCGGCGCTGTTCGGGCTGGTGAGGTCCGCGCCGTCGATGGTCACAGCGAACGGGTGGATCACGACGGCTGTTACCTCCCGTCGGGGCCGTGCTGGCACTTGTGGACCTGTTCGCGTATCCGCTCCCCCAAGATAACCGGATCACCAGGTGTCGACCACACGGTGACCGTGTGGTCCTCGGCGGGAAGCGCGCGACGCCCCATCGGTGGCCATGGTGGATCTCCTCGACGCTCCACCCGGCGGCCTCTGCTACCCCCCGGGCGGGTAGCTGTCGCGGGGCGGTCGGCCGAGGCCGGCGACGGCAGCGAGGACGCTGCGCAACTCAACGCCCGGCGTGGGAGCGAAGGAACGGCCCCCTGACGGGGGGCCGTCGGGCCAGCGGAGTTACCGCCGCGGCACTCCTGCACTACACCGGCTGCGGCCGAACAGCTCCTCGAGTCGTGCCCGCACCGGCTCGTGGTCGGCGTCGAGGAGGTGGGCGTTACCACCCCCACACGGCCTCGCCCATCCGCTCGGCGGCGTCGCGGCGCAGCTCGTCGACCACATGCTGGTACCGCCGGGTCACGCCGAGGTCGGTGTGGCCGAGCAGGGTCATCGCCACCGCCGGCGCCACCCCCTGCACCACGAGCAAGGTGGCGGCGGTGTGCCGGGCGTCGTGCAGCCGGCGGTAGGGCACCCCCGCCGCGCTCAACAGACGCGCCCAGGCATCCCGGTCCGCCTCCGGGCGCCCCGGGCTGTCGTCCGGGCCGGCGAACACCAGGTCCCAGGTGCCCTGCCACGGGCTGCCGAGGCTCTGACAACTTCGGGTCGGCGGTCGTCACCGCGTACGGCAAGCTGGCATGACCCACATGGAGAGCAGAGACGTGCAAGCTGCGCCGCCGGTGCCGATGGACCACGCCGCTCGCCTGCCGCGGCTGCGTGACAGCCTCGGGCGCGAAGGGCTGCCCGGGTTGATCGTCGCCGGCCTCACCAACATCCGCTACCTGACCGGCTTCACCGGCTCGGCGGGGCTCTTGTTCGTGCTCCGGGACAAGGCGCTCCTGCTCACCGACGGCCGCTACGCCACCCAGGCGGAGGAGCAGCTCGACGGGCTCGATGTCGACATCGAGATCGGGCTGTCCGCAGCCGAGCGCACCCGCCTCGGTCGCAGCATCGCCGAGGGTTCCCGGGTCGGCCGCCTCGGTCTCGAGGCCGCCCACGTCAGTTGGGCGGCACAGCAGGACTTCGCCCGGGAGTGGTTCCCGCTGGTGGACCTGGTCCCGACCGTGGGCCTCGTCGAGGCCCTCCGGGGGTTGAAGGACCCAGGGGAGATCGACCGCATCGCGCGTGCGGCCGAGGTTGCCGACGCAGCCCTTGCGGAGGCGCGGGCCCTGCTGGCCGAGGGACCGACCGAGGCGGAGCTCGCGCTCGCCCTCGACACCGCTATGCGCCGGCTCGGTGCGGACGGGCCGGCGTTCGACACGATCGTCGCCGCCGGGGCCAACGCGGCCGAACCCCACCACCGCCCGTCCCACCGGCCCATCGAGGAGGGCGAGCCTGTCGTGTTGGACTTCGGGGCCGCCGTCGACGGCTACCGGTCGGACATGACACGCACCGTCTGGATCGGGGACCTGGCCACCCCCGAGTTGCGCCGGGCCGTCGCAGTCGTGGCCGAGAGCCAGGCCGCCGGTGTTGCCGCCGTGGCCGACGGCGTGGCCGGCGCCGAGGTCGACGGGGCGTGCAGGGCGGTGATCGCCGCCGCCGGGTGGGGCGACCGGTTCGTGCACGGGACGGGGCACGGGGTGGGCCTCGACATCCACGAGGCCCCGTCTGTCGCCGCCACCTCCACGGATACACTGCACCGCGGCCACGTCGTCACCGTCGAGCCCGGCGTCTACCTCCCCGGCGTCGGAGGGGTGCGCATCGAGGACACGGTGGTCGTGACCGGAGCAGGTTGCCGACCACTCACCATGACCCCGAAGGATCTCTGATGCCCGCCGTCTCCACCAACGACTTGAAGAACGGGATGAGCCTCAACCTGCCCGAGGGCCTCTACTCCGTCGTCGAGTTCCAGCACGTGAAGCCGGGCAAGGGCGGGGCGTTCGTCCGCACCAAGCTCAAGAACCTCCGCACCGGAGCCGTCATCGAGCGTACCTACCGGGCCGATGAGAAGCTCGACCAGGCACTCATAGACAAGCGGGAGATGCAGTACCTGTACCCCGACGGGGACAGCTACGTGTTCATGGACACGACGGACTACGAGCAACTGAACGCCCCGCGTGCCGCCCTCCGCTCCGCCGCCGACTACCTGAAGGAGGGTGACTCCGCCATCCTCCAGATGTTCGGCGGGGAGATCGTCGGTGTCGAGCTCCCGGCCGCCGTCGAGTTGGAGGTGACCGAGACCGAGCCGGGCCTCCAGGGGGACCGGGTGTCGGGGGCGCGCAAGCCCGCCATGCTGGAGACGGGCCTGCAGGTGCAAGTGCCGCTGTTCGTGACCGTCGGCGACCGCGTGAAGGTCGATACCCGCAGCGGCGAGTACCTCACCCGCGCCGGGTCCTGACCGTGGCGGCCGTCGCCGGCGCCCGGCGTCAGGCCCGGGAGCGGGCCCTCGGCCTCCTCTACGAGGCCGAGGCCAAGGGCGAGGCGCCCACCACCGTCCTGGCATCACTGCCGGTCGACCCGGACCCCTACGCCACCGCCTTGGTGAAAGGCGTCGAGCGCCACGGCGACGAGATCGACCGGCTCATCGCCAGCCATGCCATCGGCTGGGCCCTCGAGCGCATGCCCGCCGTCGACCGCAGCCTCCTGCGACTCGCCACCTTCGAGCTGCTCGGCCGGCCCGACACGCCGACAGGGGTGGTGATCTCCGAGGCGGTGGAGCTGGCGAAGCAATACTCCACCGAGGAGTCGGGACGCTTCGTCAACGGCATCCTCGGCACACTCGCCGGCGTCGCCCGGCCTCCGGCGACGGGGTGAGGCCTGCTGTTCAGATCGGGTGGCTCTGGAGGTACTGCGCCACCGGTGCCCCAGCCAGCACGGTGAGCACCGAGCCGGCGGCCAGGAAGACGCCGTAGGGCATGGGCGTCTTGCGCTGCATCCGGCCCGTGCCGAGGAGGAAGGCGGCCACGACGATCCCGGCCAGGTTGGCCACCAGGAAGCCGATGAGGGCGTAGTCGGGACCCAGCCATCCGAGCACCAGGCCGATGGCGCCGGCGAGGCGCACGTCGCCGTAGCCCAGCCACCGGGGGTTCACCCGGTTGAGGACCCAGAACAGGCCGAAGGCGACTGCGGCGCACACCGCGCCGGCGGCAAGCCGTCCCCAGCGCCCGGTCGTAGCACTGTCCACCAGGAGCAGGCTCCCGCTCAGGACGGCGGTGACGTAGACGATGCGGCGGGGGAGCAGGTAGCGCTCCAGGTCGACGCAGGCGAGGGCGATGAGCCCGGCGACGAAGGCGTCGACCGCCGGCGTCGCCCAGGACCAGCCGAACCGCACGGCGACAGCCGTGAAGAGGGCTGCTGTGCCCGCTTCGACGATCGGGTAGCGAGCCGAGATGGGGGCCTGGCAGCGACGGCAACGTCCCCGCAGCACCATCCAGGAAACGACGGGGATGTTGTCGCGCGCCGCGATCGTCGCTCCGCACCCGGGGCACGCCGAGCGGGGACGGACCAGCGACTGCCCGAGCGGCACCCGGTGGACCACGACGTTGAGGAACGACCCGATGGACAGCCCCGCCAGGGCGGATGCGACGGCGAGTGCGACGGCTGCGGTCACGGAGGGCTCCGGCGTTGGGTGGTGGTCGACGACGTCAGTGGCGGGAGCCGGCGAAGTGCCTCGGTCGATGGTCCCCGAGGCCGGCGCCGGTGGGTGGCGTCACGAAGATGGGCGCGAGGAGGTCCTCGAGCGGCCGGTCGAAGCAGGCCTCGGCAGCGCTGTGGGCCATCTCCCACCCCTCGGGCTCGAACACCACCACCTCGGCATCGGTCGCTCCGGCGAGCTTCGCCGGCGACCGCACGCTCATGGGCCCGGCGCGAAGCGGTGTGCCGGGCGAGGAGGGCTCGAGCGCCGGCGCAGGGGCGGCGCCGGGTGTGGTCATCGCCAGCCGGGAACGGCGGCGCGGCCGGCTGGTCACGACCACGCCGGCTCCGAGCAGCAGTGCCGTCATCGCCATCTCCAACTCGAGGCCGGCGTTGGCACCGGTGTAGGGCAGGGACGTCGCGGCCAGCGCGCCGCTCGACGCCGTGGCCGTCGACGTGGCGGCCGTCGTCGCCGTGGCGGTGGTGGTCGTCGTCGTGGTCGTCGTCGACGAGCCGCTTCCCGAGCTCGAGCCGTTGCCCCCGGATCCAAACGGGTCGGGCGTGGTCGTCGGCGGCGTCGACGGCCGCTGCGGTGAGCCCGACTTGTGACCCGGCCGGGGGGTGCTCCAAGAGGCGAGGTGCTCCACGGTGAGCGCTACCGCCGGCGCGTCGTGTGCCCGGCCGGCGCCTGCCCGTCCTGTGGCGGTGACGAGCCAACTGCCGCGGGGGCCGCCGTGGTCCTCGGCGTACACGGCGAAGCGCTCGATGACGCGGGCGTCGGCGCGCACGGTCCCGAGCCGCCAGGTGAGGACCGTGAACGGCTGCAGGCGCCCGGCGTTGGGGTGGGCCTGGGTGGTGGGCACAGCAGTGGTGGGCACAGGAGCGGTGGGCACAGGAGCGGTGGGCACCGGTTGGGTGATGGACACCGTTTGGACGGTCGACGGCAGCGGGGGGGTCGGCGGCGGGATGGACGTCGAGGGGGTGGACGTCGAGGGGGTGGACGCCGGCGGGATGGACGCCGGCGGGATGGCGGTCGCGGGGAGGAGGGTCGGGGCGGCCGGAGCGTCGAGCACCGGGACCTTGGGGCGCTGCGGCAGGGTCGGCAACGTGGCGTGGCTGACGACGGGCGCCTCGCAGCGGACTGCGGGCGGGCAGTGGCCGACCCCAACGCCGGCGGGCAGGTAGGCGCGCACGACCACGCCGGTCGTCGCCTGCCTCGGGTTGCCGGTGACGGCGACGGTCTCCACGCCGGCGCGGCGCGAGGTGCTCACGGCGAACGGAACGACGTGGGCGACGGCGCGGGCCGTGGCCACGCCTTGCAGCTCCGCCGCCTGGGGGCCGGCGGCGGCCACCGCCCTCGCGCCGACCGGGGCCTCCGCTTCGGAGACGGCGACGAACGACGACCACACCTCACCGGCCCGACCGGTGGGGTGGACCGTGAAGTCGAGGACCACACCCTCGTGGCCGGCCGGAAGGCCGGACCACACGAGCTCGGTGGCACCGCCGCCCTGGAGCACGATGTGGGGGGCGGGCACCGCCAGGACCCGGTCGCCGCTGCGCAGGGTGACGGAGTGGGGGACGTAGGCGACGCCGCCGGGCAGCTCGGCGCCCACGGCGAGCCGGCCGAGGGGCACCGTCGCCCCACGGTCACGGACGGTCACCGACACACGGGCGTCGCGGCCGAGGACAGACGGCCCGAGGGCGAGGTGGGCAGCCAGGGCGGTCAGCGACGGGGCCGGCTGGCCCCCGGCCAGCGCGGCCGTGCCGGTGAGGGCGGCGCCGGTGAGGGCGCAGGCCCCGCAGAGGCGGATGAGTTTGCGGCTGTGAGCGTGCATGGGCTCCTCCCGTCCGCATATCGGCAGCCCATCCCAGGACCTGAAGGCTCGCCTCGGGTACACTCCCGGCCGCCGTGAAGCCGGTCCCGTGAGGCCGGCACGGACAGGAGGACGGATGCCCGGCACCGAACGTGTTGCTGCGCCCCCGGACCGGGGCGTCTTCTTGCCCCGGACCACGGTGATGGAGCCCGCAGACCTGCAGCGGGCGGCGTGGCGGATGGCGCACGAGATCCTCGAGCGCAACCGCGGCACCGGCGGGCTCGTCGTGATCGGGCTGCAAAAGGGCGGGGTGTGGGTCGCGGAGCGCCTGGCCGGCATCGTGGCGGAGGTGGCCGGCGAGCCGGTGCCGTGCGGGACCCTCGACGTGACCCTCTACCGTGACGACATCGGCCTGCGACCCGTGCTCGCCGAGGCGGCCACAGAGATCCCCATCGACCTGGAGGGCCGGACGGTCGTTCTCGTCGACGACGTGCTGTACACGGGCCGGACGGTGCGCGCCGCTCTCAACGCGCTGGCGGACCACGGCCGGGCACGGGCGGTGCAGCTGGCTGTCGTGGTGGACCGCGGCCACCGGGAGCTCCCGATCCGCCCGGATTACGTGGGGAAAAACCTCCCGACTCGACGGGACGAGCTCGTGCACGTCAACGAGAGCGGGGTCGTCATAGGGGACATGGCCCCGTGACGGCGCACCTGTTGTCCATAACCGATCTGGGAGTCGACGGCATCGGCAAGGTCCTCCGCCTGGCCGACCGCTTCGTCGAGGTCAACGCCCGCCCGATCCCGAAGGTGCCCGCCCTGCGAGGCAAGACGGTGGCATCGCTGTTCTTCGAGGACTCGACGCGCACGCGCCTGTCGTTCGAGACCGCAGCCCGGCGGCTGTCGGCCGACGTGCTCACCTTCCCCGCAGGCAGCTCATCGCTCAGCAAGGGGGAGTCCCTCCGCGACACCGTCGAGACCGTCGAGGCCATGGGCGTGGACGCTCTCGTCGTGCGCCACAAGAGCTCCGGCGTGCCGTGGCAGGTCGCACGCTGGGCCCGGCGCGCCGCCGTGGTCAACGGGGGCGACGGTTGGCACGAGCACCCGACCCAGGCCCTCCTGGACTGCTACACGGTCAGGGCCGAACGCCGCGCCCGCAACCTCGGCGACGATCTCGGCGGGTTGCACGTCGGCATCGTCGGCGACATCCGCCACAGCCGGGTGGCCCGCTCCGACGTGCTTGCGTTCAAAGCGCTCGGCGCCCGAGTCACGCTCGCGGCACCGCCGACCCTCCTGCCCCCGTCGCTCGAGGGATGGGACGTCGAGGTGAGCCACGACCTCGACGGCCTGCTCGGCAAGCTCGACGTCGTATACCTCCTGCGGCTCCAGAGCGAGCGCACGACCGAGGCGCTCCTGCCGTCGCTGCGCGAGTACACCGCCACCTACGGCCTGACCGCCGAACGGGCCCAGCGCCTCGACCCCGACACCCTGGTGATGCACCCCGGGCCGGTCAACCGCGGCGTCGAGATCGCCTCCGACGTCGCCGACCGCTCCGTGATCACCCACCAGGTGGCCAACGGGGTGGCGGTGCGCATGGCGGTCCTGTTCGCGCTGCTGGGAATGGCCGATGGCTGAGACCCTCGTGCTGCGTGGGGGGCGGGTCGTCGACGCGACGGGCACGCGCCCGGCCGACGTGGCCGTGGCCGGCGGGATCGTCACCGCCGTCGGCGCCGACCTCGAGCCGCCCGCCGGTGCCACGGCCCTCGACGCCACCGGCTGCCTCGTCGCCCCCGGTCTGGTCGACCTGCACACCCACCTGCGGGAGCCGGGGGGGGAGGAGGCCGAGACGATCGAGACCGGCGCCCGCGCCGCCGCCCTCGGCGGGTACACGGCCGTCGTCGCCATGCCCAACACAGAGCCGGCGGTGGACAGCGCTGCAGTCGTCACCCAGGTCCAGGACCTCGGCCGGCGAGCCGCCGTCGAGGTCGCCGTCGCCGGCGCCATAACCGTCGGCCGGCAGGGCAAGCGGCTCACCCCGATGGCGGAGATGGCGGCGCTCGGCGTGCACCTCTTCACCGACGACGGTGCCGGCGTCCAAGACGCCCGTCTCATGCGCCGCGCCCTCGAGTACGCCTCGGGCCTCGGCGTCGTCCTCGCCCAGCACTGCGAGGACGAGGCCCTCGCCGCCGGTGGCCAGATGCACGAGGGGGCCTGGGCGAGCCGGCTCGGGATCCCCGGCCAGCCCGCCGAGGCGGAGGAGCTGATGGTGGCGCGCGACATCGCCCTCTGCCGCCTGACCGGTGCGCCCGTCCACTTCCTGCACCTGTCCACGGCCGGGTCGGTCGCGCTCGTGAGGGCCGCCAAGGCCGGCGGCCTGCCGGTCACGGCTGAGGCGGCACCCCACCACTTCACGCTCACCGACGAGTCGGTGGCCTCCTACGACCCGGTGTTCAAGGTGAACCCCCCGCTGCGGGGCGCCAGCGACGTCGAGGCCGTGCGGGCCGGGCTCGCCGACGGCACACTCGACGCCATCGCCACCGACCACGCGCCCCACCCGCCGGAGGCCAAGGAGCTGCCCTTCGACCAGGCACCTCCCGGGATGCTGGGCCTCGAGACGGCCCTCGCCCTCGCCCTCTCCGAGCTGGCGCTGCCGCTCGAGGCACTCCTGGCGCTGCTGTCGTGGCGGCCGGCGCGCATCGCCGGCCTGGCCGCCACCCAGGGCGGCCCGGTCGCGGCGGGGCGGCCGGCCAACCTCTGCGTGATCGACCCGGAGGCCCGCTGGGTGGTGGACCCCGCCCGCAGCGCGAGCCGCAGCCGCAACACGCCCTACGCCGGCCGGAAGCTCACGGGCCGCGTCCGTCACACGGTGGCCGCCGGCATCGCCGTCGTCGTCGACGGGGAGGCGCGGCGATGAGGCCGGAAGCGCTTCTCGTCCTGGCCGACGGGACCGAGCTCGAGGGTGAGGCGGTGGGCGTGTGGGGCGAGTCGCCGGCGACGGGGGAGGTGGTCTTCAACACCTCGCTGACCGGCTACCAGGAGATCCTCACCGACCCGTCGTACGTCGGGCAGGTGGTGTGCTTCACCTACCCGCACATCGGCAACTACGGCGTGACCGACGAGGATATGGAGAGCCGGGCGCCGGGTGCCGCCGGTGTCGTGCTCCGCGAGCTCACCCGCCGTCCGAGCAGCTGGCGGTCGACCGGGTCACTGCCCGACTTCCTCGCCGCCCGCAGCCTCCCCGGCATCGCTGGCGTCGACACCCGCCGCCTCACCCGCCACCTGCGGGAGCGGGGTGCGCTGCCGGCGGCGTTCGGTCCGGTGTCCCTGGGCGAGGACACCATCCGCGCCGCGGCCGCCACGGCCGCCGGCACCGATGGGCGCGACCTCGTGCGCCAGGTCACCACGAGCCAGCCGTACCGCTACGGCGACGGCCCCAGGCAGGTCGTCGCCTACGACTTCGGCATCAAGGCGACGATCCTGCGCCACCTGGCACGCGTCGCCACCGTCGAGGTCGTCCCGGCGACGACGCCCGCCGCCGACGTCATCGCCCGCCGGCCCGACGGGGTCTTCCTCTCCAACGGGCCCGGCGACCCCGCAGCGCTCGGCTGGGCGGTCGACACCGTCCGCCAGCTCCTCGGTGCCGTCCCCGTCTTCGGGATCTGC
>DAHVMA010000030.1:0-7195 GCA_027320105.1 Acidimicrobiaceae bacterium
TCGTACTCCCAGACGTTGCGGATCCCCGCGCGCAGGGGTCGCATCCGACCCGGCTCGGGACGGGGCAAGAGCGGTCCGGTCGGCAGGCGTTCGATGACGGCGTTCACGCGTCGGCCTCCTGCTGGCGGTGGGGGGGTGTGACGATGCTCATCTGCACGCCGCCGCCCGTCGGGATGCCGGCGCCCCCCGTCGAGACGGCGCTGCCCGGGGCGGCGGCGTAGCGGGCGGCGGCCGGCCGGGCGACGATGCCGTCCTCCCAGCGCGCAACCAGGCGTGCCGCCGTGAGGATCCCGACGGCCTCGGTGGCGAGCAGGTCGGCGCCGACGGCGGTGCCGGTGCCCTGCTTCCAGGCGCCAGCGTACTCGGCGGCGAGGCCCCGGGTGAAGGCGGTCACCTCCGGCCACCGCCAGACGGCGGGCTCGCCTCGGGACTGGCGGCCCCGCAGCTCGTCGCTGAGCCGGAGGGCGGTGGTGTTGGCGGCGCCGTAGTCCGGCCATCGCAGGTCGGTCAGCTCGCCGGTCTCGTCGACGGCCACCCAGCCCTCGGCCCGCACCTCCAGCGTGAGACCGACCTTGTCGGCGAGGAGGCGTTCGAGGCGGCCGCGCTGGGAGCGCAGGTACTCCCGCTCGTCGTCGGTGAGATCGTCGTCGTAGACGACGGGCTGCTCGACCAGGGCCCTCGTGACCCGGTGGCGGCGCCGGCGGACGCGGCCGTCCTCGGTGTCGGGATAGGCCTCCCGGGCGACGTCCTCGGGACCGGCGGCCAGCGACGGGGGCTGGGGGGCGGTGGGCAGCAGGGCCAGCCGCTCCCGGTCGATGCGGTACAGGGCGTCGCCGCCCGGATGGCCGCGTGCGAAGCGCTCCTCGTCACCGTCGGCCAGCTCCAGCACCCCGAGGTCGACGGCGGCCTGCACCGCGTGGATGAACACCCGGCGGTCGGCGGCGACGTCGCTCTGCCACGCCAGGCCGTCGACACCGGTCGCCCGCAGGCTCACGTCCTCGAAGAGCCGGGCCAAGGTGGTGCGCTCCCCGGCACTCTCGGCGGAAGCCAGAACGAGGCAGGTGAGGGCGTAGCGCCGCCCATCGAACGGCCGCCCCGCCCGGGAGGCCAGCCCCCTCGGCTCGTGGCCCGGTCCGGGCAGCTTGGCGAGGCGCACGACGCCGGCTCGAGCGGCGTCGAGGCGGTAGCCGAGCTCGTCTGCGAAGAAGCGGGTGAGCTCGCCGCGGTGCCGGCGGACGAGCGCCACGGTCGGATGGCCGCCGCCGACGATCGGCTCGGCGAGGGCAGCCCGGACCGCCCGGCGCAGCCCGTCGTCGCGGTCGGTCATGCCCGGGCCTCCCGGCGGGCGCCACCAGCAAGGTCGACCTCGAGCCATTGGTCGGCGCAGCGGAACGTGCCGGACGGGGTCACGATCCGCGCCTCCGCCGCCCTCTCGGAGATCGGGCGGACCGTCACCGTGCCGAGCGGGGTCGGTGCCACTCGGGCGCCGTGTGGGCCGGGGCGGGCCCCGAGCGCGGCGGCGAGCACCTCCAGGAACTGAACGAACTCGTCGGCGTCGAGGTCTCCCAGCTGCGACAAGCGGGTCGGGGTGCGGGCGGCAAGGCGGGCCATCGCCTGCTCCATGCGGCGGCGCTCGGCCCGCAGCCGCAGCAGGCCGGCAGCCTTGGCGTCCGAGTAGTCGGCCGCCCGGCCCGGCCGGCCCGGTGGTGCCCGGGTGCCTGCCGCCCGCAACCGGGGGGCCACCTCCGCTGGGCTGGCCTCGGCGAAGCTGCGGCCACGGTCCTCGGTCTCGTCGCCGGCCCGCTCGGCGAAGTGCCGAGCCGGGTACAGGCCGAACGCCTGGTCCCACAACAAACCTGCGTCGGCGTCGTCGGCGACGGCGAACCAGCGGGCCAGCTGCGTGAAGTCGGCCTCCCGGGTCACGCGTCGCAGGTGGCGCTCGTTGAGCCGGTCGAGGGCGGCGAGGATCCGGTTGATCGCTTCCAGCATCGCCATGCGCAGGGAGGCCACGATCGGCTCGGTGTCGCCGGTTGGGACGAACCAAGCCCGCACGCCGGCCCACCGCTCGGCGAAGCCGCGCTCGAGGGTGTCCTCCTCCCCTGCGACGGTGGGGGTCGCATCCGCCTGGGCGGCGATCTCGAGCAGCCGCGGCATCCCGGCGTCGAGGTCGCTGATGAGCGCGGCGATGGCTGGCACCGCCTCGGCCAGGTGACCCACGAACTCGTCGAGGTAGACGAACACCGCTCGCTTGTAGGCGACGAAGCGCTCGTCGTCGGCAGCGATGGTGGAGGTCTCGACCGCCAGGTCCTGCATGTAGCGGGCGGCGTTGGCGGCCAAGGTGGTGAAGGTGGCGAACAGGTCGATGAGCGCGTTGTACAGGCGGGCCGCGTCCGGCTCAACATGGCCGCCCTCGGCGCGGATCGCCTCCAGGCGCTCCTCGATGCCGGGCAGCAGCACGGCCGACAGCCTCCCGGTGTCCAACCCCGCCCGCCGGACCGCCCGCACGCCCTCGTGAGCGGCGACGCCCGCCTCGGTCAGCTGGTACAGGAACCGCTTGGCGTAGAACTGGTCCAGGGTGTCCGGAGCGGCGGTGTCGTAGAACTTGGTGACGTTGCCCCAGGCTGCCAGTGCCTCGAGGGCGTCGGCCACGTCGGTGGGCTGGGTGCCGCCGTCGAGGTCACGCGCGACCTCTGCGGGGCGCAACTGCAGCACGAAGCGCTCCTTGGCGGCCATCAGGGCGTCGACGATCGCCACGTAGAGCCGTGCCTTGTCGGCAACCACGTAGGCGAAGACCCGGAGGCCCGGATCCGTGCTCTGCTCCACCAGCCTTGTTTGTAGTCGACGGGTGCGACAGGCACGAGGCATTCTCGGACCCGTCGGCGTCCGGCGGGCCGTGACAGCTCGGAGCCTCCACGGGTGCCGAGCCGGTGCGGGTCTCGAGCGGCGCCATCGGCTACTCCATGTCCTGAGTGGAGATCCACGACTCCGTCTGAGCCACGGCGTTCGTGACGAGGACGTCGACCACGCCCTCACGCACTCGGTCACCTCGATGGGACTCGGCGAGGTCCGTCGCGTCACCTGCGTCGGGCAGACAGGAGCCCGCTCGAGCTGGTTCTCGTCGACGCGGGAGGAGAGGAACGGGTGAGTCACGCCACACCGCTTCGGCGATCGGCTCCGAGGAACTGTGCGGAGGCGAGAGATGACCAGCCAGCGCACCTACGGCCAGACCAGAGCGGCGAGCCCATCACCGAGGCATCGATCGAGCGGTGTGTCGAGGAGGCGGCGCGCGGTTACGAGCCTGTGCAGCTGAAGAGGCGTCGCCGGAGGCCCGGGCGGCCACCCCTGGTCGACGCGATGGAGTCGGTGCGCCTGGAGCACGATCTTCGCCACGCGGTCGTTCGGCGGCAGGAGGCCGAGGGCGTCACCGTCTCCGAGGGCGTCCGCCGAGCGCCCCGGGCGTAGCTGAAGATCTCTTCAAGGCCATCGACCACGACCTCGTCGACTCCTACGAGCCCGGTCCGAGATCGTCGGAGCCGAGTGGATCCACCTCCCCGGCGCCGGTCACATCCTCTCGACCTCCGGACCCCGGTTGTCGCCGCCGTCGGGCCGGCGCTGGTGTGGGTCCTGACATTCCCGGTCAGCCACCGGACGCGACGTCAACGAAGGAGGCATCATCGTGCGATCTGATTCGAGCGCCCGCAAGAGCCGGCGCGGCCGGTCCCGCGACCGCCTGGACGTCGCGGTGGCACCGCTGCTGGTGGCGGTCGCCGCCACCGTGCTCGCTGGCTTCGCCTGGACCCGCCCGTCCACCGTCTACCTGACCGTCCCCTACGAGCAGTCGGCCAGTCTCTCCTACACCACCCCGGTGAGCTCGCGCTCGGTCCAGGGAACCGGACGGGTGGCCACGGGCCAGCCCGGCTACCTGTCGGCCATCTGGACCCGCGACCTCTCCTACGACTACCGCTTCGCCTCGTCGGCAGCCAGCTCACTCTCGGTCACCGAACAGCTCGTCGCCACCATGAGCGACGGCCAAGTCTCACCGACAGCATCCCGCTCCAGCCCGTGACACCCTTTCGCGGTGAGAGCTTCGTCGCCTCGGCGCGCCTCCCGCTCGCCCGCCTGTCCGCAGTGGCGACACAGTTCGCCAAGGCGCTCGGCGGGCAGAACGCCACCTACAACGTCCAGGTCACTCCGAGCGTGAGGGCCGGCGGAACCCTCGCCACGGCGGTGGTGCGCACGCACATTGACGGGGCGGCGAGCTTCGAGTTCACCGGCCCGGCGCTCGTCCCGGCCGCGGCGGTGGCAGGAAGCAGCACCGCCTCGAGCGCGCCGGTCTCTCCCACCTCGTCTCTTCGGCACGTGAGCACTGGTGCCGCGGAGGCCCAAGGGGGGAGCCCAGCGGTGATGTTCGGCCACCTCCCGGTCGCCGAGGTCCGGCTGGACGCTCTTGTTGTCCTCCTCGCTGCTCGGCGGTCTTCGCTTCTCCTTCCCGCTCCTCGGTGAGTTCGTCTCAAGCGAGGAGCGGGTCCGCATTGCCGCCCGCTACAGATCGGCCCTGGTCGAGATCGACATGCTGGGCCTTCCCACCGGGGCGACGCTCGTCCAGGTGAGCTCCTTCGACGGCGTGTTGCAGATGGCCAAGCGCCTCGAGTGCCCCGTCCTCCGCGAGAGCGGCGAGGTGGAGCGCTACGTCGTGGTCGACAACGGGACCGTCTACGAGTACCCCGTCACGACGCCGAGCCCCGATGGCCCGGCCCGGGTCGCCGGCGAAGGGACAATGCTCTGTCGGAACGGCAACCACGCCGTCGGTCTGCACCCCTCCGACTGACCCGGGCACACCTGCCGCCGCGCCGGGCGGCTCAGCCGGTCAGCTGCCAACCGGCCCGCGCCGCCATGGCGACGGCCTCGAGCTGGCTCCTCACGCCGAGCTTCACCAGGATCGCACGGACCTGGGTCCTCACGGTCGCCTCCGAGACCACCGACTCAGAGGCGATCCTCTCGACCGACTTCCCGGCCATGAGCTGGCGGAGGATCTCCGTCTCGCGATGGCTCAGCTGGTGGAACGGCGCCAGAGCCTTCTCCACCGCCACCCTCCGCTGGCGGGCGCAGCGAACCAGGCGGTCCCTCTCCCCTTCCGGCGTGAGCTCCCCGCCCGAGAGGAGGGCCGTCACGGCGCCGAGGAGCTCGTCGTAGGGAGCGGCCTTGGAGACGAAACCGGATGCCCCGAGCTCGAGGCACTCCCCGATGTCGGCCTCGTCGCTCGTGGCCGAGACGACGATGACCTTGGATCCTGCCTCGGTGGCAGACGAGATCACGCCCTTCCCGGACCCGGCCCCGCCGAGGTCGAGATCGAGGAGCGTCACCTCCGGGCTGACCCCGCGGAAGAGCGATGGCGGCGGCACCCCCTCCTCGAGCGGCGCCACCACCGGCTCGTATCCCTCGGCGCTGAGAGCGACCGACAGCGAGGCCGACAACAGCTGGTGGTCCTCCACGATCGCCACACGGACCGGGGCCGGGCGTTCGGACGAGGACGCCGAGACGGCGGTCTCGGTCATGCATCCACCCCGTCACCGGGCTCGGCGGTGACCCGGCGAGGCGTGGAGCTGCCGGGGGCGGGAGGAGTCATGGCGCCGCCGTCACCGCGGACTCGGCGACCGCGTCGGCGCCGCTCCGGCGTGCCATCGGCACCTCTACCAGGAAGCAGGCGCCACCCCCGCGGGTCTCCTCGAGGCGGAGACTGCCGCCCATCTCTCTCATCAGGCGGGCGGCGATGAACAGGCCGAGGCCGCTGCCGCTCGTCTCCGCGCTGGACGAGCCCCGGACGCCCCGGGAGAACATGGAGGCCCGCTCGTGCTCGGGGATGCCGGGCCCGCGGTCCCTCACACGGAGCTCGATGCGCCCGCCCCGCGCCCTTGCCGAGACCTCGACCGGGCCTTCGCCCGCGTAGCGGCGGCAGTTCTCGAGGAGGTTCTGCATCACCTGGGCAAGCGAGGCGGGGTCGCCGACACCGACCAGCTTGCCGAGGTCGAGCCGGATGTCCGCCCCGTAGCTCCGCTCCACCGTGACGACGGGGGCGATCGCCTCCTCGATCGGGAACTCGACCGGGTCGGCGTTACGCGCCGGTTCGATGAGCACCTGCAGGCGGCCGAGCTCGGTCGTGAGGGCGTCGGCCAGCTTGCTGCGCGAGACCTCGTCGAGCCGGCCAGCGTACCGCCGCAGCGTGGTGTCGGCCGACCTCAGGGCCGCCACCGCGTTGCGCAGGTCGTGCAGCCGGTCCTCGAGCGAGGTCCGCTCGGCTTCCATCTCCCGGCGGAGGGTGTTCAGGTCCAACCGCAGGCTCATCGAGAGCCGGTCCTGACTGCGCAGGATCCAGCGCAGGTCGCCGAGCGAGGCGGTGGCGGCGAGGACGAAGGCACCGAGGATGATTCCGCTTCCGACGAGAGCGGCGATCCCGCCGACGGGAAGGGCTGCCCGCTCGAGCTGGCCCGCGGCGAGGACGCCGAAGACCACCGGGACCCAGGCCGGCACCCCCTCGCCGGCCCTGCGGCGGAGCTCTGCCAACCCGGCGCCGGCACCCCAGACAAGAGTCGCGAAGGCTCGGGCAGCGATCCACGCCCACTCTGTCCCGAGTGCGCCCCCGAGGAGCCCGCGGGAGTCGACGAGGCTCAGGGCGCCAAGGATGGCGAGGCCACCCGCGACGCTGAGGCCGAGGATCGGGATCGGGGCGAGGCCCGAGTCCACCTCCGGGGTGCGCAGCAGCTTCCAGCCGACGGCAGTGCAGATGCCGGTCGTCACGAGCGTCCCGAGGGTCGAGACCGAGACGGGCGACTCGGCGGCTCCAGCCGGCACGAACGCCGTCACGAGCGTGATCAGGGCGAAGTCGGTAATGAGGATGCCGAACAGCGCGGCGAAGGCGCGCCCGAGGATCCTCCAGGCGATGAGGGACGCCACACCGGCCGCCAGGGCGAGGAGCCCTCCGACTGCCCGCAGAAAGCCGGCGGTGCCGAGCTCGCCAGCACCACGAGCTAGGGCGAAGCCGACCGGGACGAGCATCCCGCGCAGCAGTGCGCCCGCATCCTTCACCACGTCGGCCAGGGCCACCCGGCCGCTCCATCCGACCGTGCGCCCGCGCCGGTCAGGTCCCTGATATGTCATCGCAGCCGCCCCCGGGAACCCCTTGTGTCCCGTTGGTCCG
>DAHVMA010000035.1:0-22307 GCA_027320105.1 Acidimicrobiaceae bacterium
TCGCTGGCGCGTTCGGGGTGGGGCATGAGGCCGACGACGTTGCCGGCCTCGTTGCAGACGCCGGCGATGTCGGCGACCGAACCGTTGGGGTTGTCGGTGTAGCGGAGCACGACGCGGTCACCCTCGACGAGCTCGGCGAGCGTACGGTCGTCGCAGGTGTAGTTGCCCTCGAAGTGGTTGATCGGGACGCTGAGGACGGTGCCCCGTGCCACACCTCGGGTGATTGCGCTCCGGTCGGTGCCCACCTCGACCTCGGTGGTCTGGCAGAGGAAGGTGAGGCCGCGGTTCTTCTGCAGGGCTCCGGGCAGGAGGTGGGCCTCGGTGAGCACCTGGAACCCGTTGCAGATGCCGATCACCGGTCCCCCCGCCCGGGCGAAGCCCTCGACCGCCCGCATCACCGGGGAGAAACGGGCGATGGCTCCCGGCCGGAGGTAGTCGCCGTGGGCGAAACCGCCGGGGAGCACGACGGCGTCGACACCGCCTACGGTGTCCTCGCCGTGCCAGAGGATGCGCGCCTCGCCGCCGGCGCGGGCGATGGCAGCCGCGACGTCGTGTTCGCAGTTGGTGCCGGGGAACAGCACGACTCCTACGGTGGCAGTCACGGCACCTCCTCGAGGGTGATGGCGGCGTCCTCGATGACGGGGTTGGTGAGGAAGCGCCGGCACAGCTCCCCGAGGCGCTCGCGTGCCACGGCCGCGTCAGGGGCGTCGACCTCCAGGCGTATCGCCTTGCCCATCCGCACACCGGACACGTCGGGGAAACCGAGCGCCGGCAGGGCGCGTTCCACCGTGGCCCCCGCGGGGTCGGCAATGCCGGGCAGGAGGCGGACTTCGACGAGGGCGGCGAAGCGGGTCACGGGGCGGCGCCAGCACCTGGCGCGGCGGCGACCCCCGGCCAGTCGGCGAAGCGCCGGCCGGTGACACGCTCGTAGGCCTCGACGTAGCGGGAGCGTGTCGAAGCGACGATCTCCGGTGGCAGCGCCGGCGGCGGAGGCGTCTTGTCCCAGCCGCTGCCCTCCAACCAGTCGCGCAGCGGCTGCTTGTCGAACGCCGGTGGCACCGTTCCCGGCTCCCAGCGGTCCGCCGGCCAGAAGCGGGACGAGTCGGGGGTGAGGACCTCGTCGCAGATCGCCAGCCGCCCGTCGATGACGCCGAGCTCGAGCTTGGTGTCAGCGACGAGGATGCCGCGCTCCGCCGCCAGGGCCGCCCCCCGCAGGTACACCCGGAGGGTGAGGTCGCGGGCCTCCTGGGCCCGCTCGGCGCCGACGAGGTCCGCCATGGCGTCGAAGGTGATGTTCTCGTCGTGGCCGACCGTCGCCTTGGTCGCCGGGGTGAAGAGGGGCTCGGGGAGCCGGGCGCTGCGGGGGAGACCCGGCGGCATGGGCTCACCGTTGACCGTGCCGTGGCGGGCGTACTCGGCCCAGGCGGACCCGGCGAGGTAGCCCCGCACGACGCACTCCACCGGGAGCATCTCGGCTCGCCGGACGAGCATCGCCCGCCCAGCGAGCTCGGCAGGGCCGGCAGGACCCGTGAGGCCGGCGGGCCCGGCGGGGCCACCGGGCCCCGCGAGCTCCGGCCGATCCGCTTCGGCACCGGCGGGACGCCACCCCGGCGGCGGCTCCAACCCGATGAGGTGGTTGGGAGCCAGATCGGTCAGCTCCTCGAGCCAGAATGCCGTGAAGGCGGTGAGGACCCGTCCCTTGTCGGGGATCGGTTGGGCCATGACCACGTCGAACGCCGACATCCGGTCGGACGTCACGATGAGCAGGGTCTCGTCGTCGACCACGTGGATGTCACGGACCTTGCCCGAGTATGCGCCGGCCACGCCCGTCACGATCCGCCACCGCTCACGAAGGCGAGGCTAGCGGCGCCACGGCGCGCGCCGGCCCGGTCGCCAGCCGTCAGGCTCGCGCCGCGATGTCCCGCCTGTACCGGCAGCCCGGCCACGCCACCGCCTCGACGCCGGCGTAGGCCCGTTCGCGGGCAGCGGCGAGCGTGGCGCCCACGCCGGTGATGCCGAGCACCCGCCCGCCTACAGTCTGCAGCTGCAGGCTCGAGCGACCGCCCGCCCGGGTGCCGACCCCGCCGGCCGCAGCGGCCGCACCCGCCCCGCCGGCCGCACCCGCCGCACCGGCCCCACCCGCCGCACCGGCCGCACCCATTCCGGCCGCACCCACTCCGGCAGCGAGCACCGTCACTCCGGGGAGACGAGTTGCCGCGGCAAGTCGGTCGCCGGGCAGGGGGTCCCCCGTGCGCGGCGCCTCGGGGTAGCCGGCGGCGGCGACGACGACGCAGACGGCGGCGCCATCCGAGAAGCTGGGGGGGTCGACCGAGTCGAGCTCCCCGCTGGCCGCCGCGGCGAGGGCGGCGGCCACGTCGCCCTCCCACCGGGCGGCGACGACCTGGGCCTCGGGGTCGCCGAAGCGGACGTTGTACTCGATCACCTTGGGCCCCGATGCGGTGAGCATCAGCCCGGCGTACAGCACTCCTCGGTAGTCGATGCCGCGCGCCAGCAGCGCCGCCAGCGTCGGGCGCACGGCGACCTCCATCACGAGCTCGACGAGTTGGGGGCCGGCGTCGGGCACGGGCGAGTAGGCACCCATCCCCCCGGTGTTGGGACCGGTGTCCCCATCGCCGGCCCGCTTGTGGTCCCGGGCCGGGGCGAGAGGGACGGCCCGGGAGCCGTCGCAGAGCGCCATGACCGACACCTCGGGCCCGACGAGGCCCTCCTCCACGACGACGCAGCGCCCTGCGTCGCCGAACGCCCGGCCCGACAGCTTGGCGTGCACATCGGCCTCGGCCTCGTCGAGATCGCTGGTGACGAGCACGCCCTTGCCCGCCGCCAGGCCGTCGGTCTTCACGACCCATGGCGGGGGAAGCGAGCGGAGGAGCTCGATCGCCGGCCCTGGGCGGTCGAAGGTCCCGTGGGCGGCGGTGGGCACCCCCGCCTCGCCGAGCAGCTGCTTCATCCACGCCTTCGAGCCCTCCAGGCGGGCGCCGTCGGCGCCCGGCCCGAGGACCAGCCGGCCGGCGGCGCGCAGCCGGTCGGCCAGGCCGGAGACGAGCGGCGCCTCCGGGCCGATCACGAACAGGTCGGCGCCGACGGCCTCTGGCGGGCCGCCCACACATTCCACAGGGACAGGCCCGACGCGCATGCCTGGGTTGCCTGGCGAGACGACGACCGACCGGGCGGACGGGCTACGGGCGAGGGCGAGGGCGAGGGCGTGCTCGCGCCCGCCCGAGCCGACGACGCACACACGCACCGACCGCTCCGCCCCCTGCCCGCTCCGACCGCTCCGACCGTCTCTCAGCGTTCGCTGCCAAAGCGGACGAACTGCTCCCGGCCGGGGCCGACGCCCACCAGGTCGATCGGCACGCCGGCCAGCTCTGCCAGCCGATCGACGTAGTCCCGGGCGGCGGGAGGGAGGTCGGCGACGTCGGTCACAGCGCTCGTGTCCTCGCCCCAACCCGGCAGCTCTTCGTAGACGGGGCTGGCGGAGTGCAGCACCGACTGGTGGTAGGGGATGTGGTCGTAGCGCACGCCGCCGTGCTCGTAGGCCACGCAGACCCGCAGCGTCGAGAACGAGTCGAGCACGTCCAGCTTGGTGAGGGCGATCTCGCTGAGCGAGTTGAGCCGTACCGCCTGGCGGGCCATGACGGCGTCGAACCAACCGGTGCGCCGGCGCCGGCCGGTGTTGGTCCCGAACTCACGGCCACGCTCGACCAGCTCGTCGGCCTGTTGGTCGTGCAGCTCGGTGGGGAACGGGCCCGAGCCGACCCGCGTGACGTACGCCTTGGCGATGCCGATGACCCGGTCGATGTAGCGGGGCCCGACGCCGGCGCCGGTGCACGCCCCGCCGGCGACGGGGTTGGAGGAGGTCACGAAGGGATACGTCCCATGGTCGAGATCGAGGAACGTCGCCTGCGCCCCCTCCAACAACACGTGCTCGCCGGCGTCGAGGGCGTCGTGCACGATGCCGACGGCGTCGGCTATGAGCGGGGCGAGCCGGGGGGCGTACTCGCCGAGGTACCGGGCGCAGATGTCGTCGGCCGACAGCGCCAGGCGGTTGTACACCTTGGCGAGGACGGCGTTCTTCTCCCTGAGCACCAGGTCGAGCTTCTCCCGGAAGATCTTGGCGTCGAGCAGGTCCTGGACACGCAGGCCGATCCGCGCCGCCTTGTCGGCGTAGGCCGGCCCGACCCCCCGCTTGGTGGTGCCGAGCTTGTTGCGTCCGAGGCGGCGTTCGGCCAGGGCGTCGAGCTCCTCGTGGTAGGGCATGATCAGGTGGGCGTTGCCCGACACCCGGAGGCGGGAGCAGTCGACCCCTCGGCCGGTCAGGGCGCCCATCTCCTCGAGCAGCACCTTGGGGTCGACCACCACGCCGTTGCCGATGACCGGAGTGATGTGGGGGGAGAGCACGCCGCTCGGGATGAGCTGCAGGGCGAAGCGCTCGCCGCCGGCGACGATCGTGTGGCCGGCGTTGTGGCCGCCCTGGTAGCGGACCACCACCTGCATGTCCCGGGCGAGCAGGTCCGTGAGCTTGCCCTTGCCCTCGTCACCCCACTGGGTGCCGACCACCACCGTCACAGGCACGGCGGCCCACAGTAGCTACTGCCACCGGGCGGGGCACCTACCGGCGCCGGCCTCCCAGCAGGACCGAGAGGATCCGCAGCATCGAGATGTAGACGAGCACGACAGCGGTCATCATGGCGAGGGCGGACGCCCACTCAGCCTCGGCTGGCAGGTGCATCGCCTCGGCCCGCTGCACGTAGTCGAAGTCGACGAACAGGTTCGTCACGCCCACGAACAGCCCGAACACGCCAAACAGCACGATAAGCGTGGGGCTGCCGTGGATGGCGGACAGGCCCGGGATCGCCAGGAACAAGGAGAGCACCGACGCGGCGATCAGCCCCAACGCCCCGACCATGGCGATCGACACCAGCCGCGGCGACACCCGCACCAGCCCGGTGCGGTACAAGGCGAGGCACCCGAGGAACACGCCGGCGGTGAACACCACCGCCAGCGGCACGATCCCTGCCGTCTGGCTGGCGTAGATCCCGGAGATGGCGCCGAGCCCGACGCCCTCGGCCACGGCGTAGGCGGGCGCGAGGAAGCGAGCCCAGCGCATCCGGAACCAGCTCACCAGCACTATGACGAAAGCCAGGATCAGAGCGAGGAAGGCGATCCCGGCTGGCACGACGGCCCAACCGGCGACACCGGATGCCAGGGCGAGGATGGTGAGGCCGATCAGCTTGTCGTAAGCGCGTGACGCCTTGTAGGTGTCGGTCGGCCCCCAGGTGGCCGGAGCGCCGAACGTGCCCTGCCGGGCCTCGGTTCCGATCCGCCGGAACGCGGTGTCCATCGCTTGACTCACGGATGTCTCCTTTGGGAATCTGGCTCGTCCCGGACGGCACCAGCATGCCGTGCCGGCCGGGCTTCTAGCACGCGTGCGGCTGAAAGTTGCCGCGATACCTGCATGAACGGGTTCATCTGAGCTCGATCGGTCCGTCGTTGCCCGCCGGGGCGTCGACGACCACCGTCGCCCCCTCGGCGTACTTGCCCTCGAGGAGGGCGACTGCGAGGCGGTCGCCGATCTCGCGCTGGATGAGCCGCTTGAGCGGGCGCGCCCCGAACGCCGGGTCGTAGCCCCGGTGGGCGAGCCACTGGCCGGCCGGCGGCGTCACCTCCAGGCCGAGGCGCCTCGCCGCCAGCCGCTCGGAGAGGCCGCGCAGCTGGATCTGCACCACCTCGGCCATGTCCTCCTCGGTCAGCGCCCGGAACCGCACGATCTCGTCGATCCGGTTGAGGAACTCGGGCTTGAACGCCGCCGCCAAGTCGCCCTGGTAGTTGGATGTCATGATCAGCACGGTGTTGGTGAAGTTGACGGTCCGTCCCTGGCCGTCGGTCAGCCGCCCGTCGTCGAGGACCTGGAGCAGGATGTTGAACACGTCGGGGTGCGCCTTCTCGATCTCGTCGAGGAGCACCACGGCGTACGGGCGGCGGCGGACGGCCTCGGTGAGCTGGCCGCCCTCGTCGTAGCCGACGTAACCGGGCGGTGCCCCGACGAGCCGGGAGACGGAGTGCTTCTCCATGTACTCGGACATGTCGATGCGCACCATCGAACGGGCGTCGTCAAAGAGGAAGTCGGCGAGCGTGCGGGCCAGCTCGGTCTTGCCCACGCCGGTCGGGCCGAGGAACAAGAAGCTGCCGATCGGCCGGTCGGGGTCGGACAGGCCGCTGCGGGAACGCCGGATGGCGTTGGCCACGGCACGCACGGCCTCGTCCTGGCCGACGACCCGCCGGTGCAAGACGTCCTCCATGCGGACGAGCTTGGCCAGCTCACCTTCGAGCAGCCTGGTGACGGGAACCCCGGTCCACTTCGAGACGACCTCGGCCACGTCCTCCTCGTCGACCTCCTGCTTCAGCATCTTGGTCTCGCGCTGCAGCTCCTCGAGCCGGGCCGTCGCTTGGATGGCCCGCTGCTCGAGGTCGGGGACGACGCCGTAGCGGATCTCCGCCGCGCGCCCGAGGTCACCGTCGCGGGTGTGACGGTCGGCCTCGTTGCGCTTGGTCTCGAGCTCCTCCTGGAGGGCGTTGATCTTGGTGATGGCGTCCTTCTCGTTCTGCCACCGTGCCGTAAGCGCGCCCGACTCCTCGCGCAGGTTGGCAAGGTCCTCGTCGAGCTTGGCCAGCCGCTCCCGCGACGCCGGGTCGGTCTCCTTCTCGAGGGCGAGGCGCTCGATCTCGAGCTGCGCGATCCTGCGGTCGACGACGTCGATCTCCGTCGGCTTGGAGTCGATCTCGATGCGCAGCCGGCTGGCAGCCTCGTCAACGAGGTCTATGGCCTTGTCGGGCAGGAAGCGCCCGGTGATGTAGCGGTCCGACAGCACGGCGGCGGCGACCAGCGCCGCGTCCTGGATGCGGACGCCGTGGTGGACCTCGTAGCGCTCCTTCAGGCCGCGGAGGATGGCGATCGTGTCGGACACCGACGGCTCCCCGACGTAGACCTGCTGGAAGCGGCGCTCGAGCGCCGGGTCCTTCTCGACGTGCTTGCGGTACTCGTCGAGGGTGGTGGCACCGATGAGGCGCAGCTCGCCGCGAGCCAGCATCGGCTTGATCATGTTGCCGGCGTCCATCGCGCCCTCGGCAGCTCCGGCACCGACGATCGTGTGGAGCTCGTCGACGAAGGTGACGATCTCGCCCTCGGAGTCGGTGATCTCCTTGAGAACAGCCTTCAGGCGCTCCTCGAACTCGCCCCGGTACTTGGCGCCGGCGACCATCGAGGACAGGTCGAGGGCGACGAGCCGCTTGTTGCGCAGGCTCTCCGGTACGTCGCCGGCTACGATCCGGCGGGCGAGGCCCTCGACGATGGCAGTCTTGCCGACGCCGGGCTCGCCGATGAGGACAGGGTTGTTCTTGGTGCGGCGCGACAGCACCTGGATGACGCGGCGGATCTCCTCGTCCCGGCCGATGACCGGGTCGATCTTCTGCTCGCGGGCGAGCTGGGTGAGGTCACGCCCGTACTTCTCCAGGGCCTGGTACCGCCCCTCGGGGTCCTGGCTGGTCACCCGGTGGCTGCCGCGGACCGCCTTCAGGGCGTTGAGCAGGTCGCCGTGGCCCGCACCGATGCGGTCGGCGAGGGCGAGCAGCAGGTGCTCGACCGACAGGTAGTCGTCGCCGAGGCCGGCCCGCTCGGTGTCGGCCCGCACGAGCAGGTCGCGCAGCGCCCGGCCGATGCCGGCCTCCTGGCCGCCGTAGCTGCGGGGGAGCCTGGCGATGGCTTCGCTCACCCGGTTGCGGACGGCGAGCGGGGCGACGCCGAGCTTCTCGAGCGTCGGCAGGGTGGCGGTGTCCTGCTGGCCGAGCAAGGCGGCAAGCAGGTGGTCGGGCGTCGCCTCGGCGTGGTTGCCCTGGCGGGCGGCTTCAATGGCGGCCTGCACCGCCTCGGTGGTCTTCGTCGTCCAACGGTTGGGATCTACGGCCACGGGTGCCAGCTCCAGAGAGTTGAGTCTGCTGTTGTCAACTTCGGGGAAAGTCCACGCATTCCGCGGCGCCGGTCAGCGGGAGGCACGGGGCCCGCTCCCGGGGAACCATCGCTGCGGTGAGTGCTTGACCGGGACAAGGTCTCGCCGGTACTGGCGATGGGTGCGGGCGACGGCGTCAAGCGCCTCCTGCCTGGACCGGTCGAGCTCCTCCTGAAGCCGGTGCACCTCGGCCTCGAGCTGCATGACCCGCCGGACTCCTTCGAGGTTGAGGCCGGCATTGGTCAGGTCCTGGATGCGTCGCAGGACGGCAATGTCGTGCTCGCTGTAGCGCCGGCTGCCGCCTACGGTGCGCGCCGGGTCCAGCAGCCCTTTTCGCTCGTAGATGCGGAGGGTCTGGGGGTGGACACCGGCCAGCTCAGCGGCCACGGAGATGACGTAGACCGCACGGTTGCGGGCGAGGGCCCGGGCGTCGGCGGCGCTCACGACGCGCTCCCGGCGAACAGAGCGGCGCGCAGGGCGTCGCCGTCGCTGACCGACGCCAGGGACTCGACCAGACCCCGCTGCTCGGGTGTCGGCGCCGTCGGCACGACCACCTCGATGGTCACGAGCAGGTCGCCGGCACCTCCGCGGGCGGGCACGCCCCGGCCACGCAGCCGGAGGGTGCGCCCCGAACGTGTCCCCGCCGGCACCTTGAGCGTCACCGGCCGCCCGAGGGTCGGCACCGAGATCTCGGCGCCGAGGACGGCCTCTGGATAGGTGACCGGCACGGTGACGAGCAGGTCCTTGCCGCGCCGGCCGAACACGGGGTGCGGGCTCACATGGACCGTCACGTACAGGTCGCCGGCGGGGCCGCCGTTGCGGCCGGCACCGCCCCGGTTCTTCAGCCGGATGCGCTGGCCGTCCTCGACCCCGACGGGGACCCGCACCTTCACCTGGCGGGCCCGCAGCTCGGTCCCGGTGCCCCGGCAGGTCGGGCAGGGTGCCTCGACGATCCGGCCGGCGCCACCGCAGATCGGGCAGGCGCGGCTGAAGCTGAACAGGCCCTGGTTGTCGTTGATCACGCCCGAGCCGCCGCAGCTCGCGCAGGTGACAGGCATCGTGCCGGGTGCGGAGCCGCTCCCCCCGCAAGTGGAGCAGGGCGCGTCGCTCGTCACGTTGACCGTCGTGGTCACGCCGTCGACCGCCTCGAGGAACGACAGGTTGAGCGCTGCCTCGAGGTCCATGCCCCGCTGCGGCCCGCCGGTGCTCGGCCCGGCGGGGCCACGGCTGCGCCCGCCGCGGGTGAAGATGTTGCCGATCAGGTCGGAGAGGTCGTCGACCCGGAAGCTCGTCCCGCCGAAGTTCCCAGCTCCCGCACCGGCGAAGGGGTTGCCCATCTTCGCCGCCTGCCTGACCTGGTTGTACTCCTTGCGGCGCTCATCGTCGCCGAGGACGTCGTAGGCGGCCGAGACCTCCTTGAAGCGCTCCTCCTCACCGGGGTGGGCGTCGGGGTGGTACCTCTTGGCGAGCTCCCGGTACTTCTTGCCGATCTCCTTGGCGGTCGCCGTCTCCGACACCCCGAGGACCTTGTAGTAGTCCTTCTCGAACCACTCGCGCTGGGGTGCCACGGCGCCTACCCCCGGACCTTGACCATCGCGGGCCGCAGCACCCGACCCTTCCAGGCGTAGCCGGCCCGCATCACCTCCGCGACCTCCTGGGCGGCGTCGTCGCCGGCGGGCTCGTGGGCGACGGCGTCGTGGCGGGTCGGGTCGAACACCCCGCCGGCCGGGTCGATGCGTTCCAGGCCCTCGCGCTCGAGGGCGTCGAGGAGCGCCGTCCACACCTGCTTCACGTCCTCGCCTGCGCCGTGGGCGACGGCAAGGTCGGCGACGTCGAGGACCGGCAGCAGCCGGTCGACGAGCGTCTCGGCGGCTCGGGCGGACACCTCCGCCTGCTGCTTGGCAACCCGCTTCTTGTAGTTCTCGAAGTCGGCCTGCAGGCGGCGGAGAGCGTCGAGGTAGTCGTCTCGCTCGCGAAGGGTCAGCGTGAGCAGATCCTCCTCGCCGGCAGGCTCGGGCGCCCCCTCGGCCGGCTCGGGGCCGGGCTCGAGCGACGGCGCGTCGAGCCGGGGCTCCTCCAGAGGCGCCTCCTCGGTGGCGGCCTCCTCCGTGGCGGCCTCCTGCGTGGGGGGCTGCTCGGTCACGGGCTGCTGGGACTGCTCGTTCACGACCCCTGACCCTCGTCGACGATCTCGGCGTCGATGACCTCGTCGTCGGCGCCCCCACCAGAAGCCGCCCCGTTGGTCGAAGCCCCCGACGAGGTGGCGGCCGCCGCCTCGTACAGCTTCTTGCCGAGCTCCTGCACCCCGGTGGCGAGGCGCTCGGTCGTGGTCTTGATGGCCTCGAGGTCGCTTCCGGCCAGCGCCTCCTTCAGGGCTCTGAGGTCGGCCTCGACCTTCTCCTTCTCGGAGCCGGAGAAGCTCGACGCCTGGTCCTTCAGCATCTTCTCGGTCTGGTACACGAGGCTGTCCGCCTGGTTGCGGATCTCGGCCTCCTCACGCCGCCGGCGGTCGTCGGCGGCGTGGGACTCGGCGTCCCTCACCATCCGCTGGATGTCGTCCTTGGACAGCGACGACTGGCCGGTGATCGTCATCGACTGCTCCTTGCCGGTTGCCCGGTCCTTGGCGGACACGTGCACGATGCCGTTGGCGTCGATGTCGAAGGTCACCTCGATCTGCGGGACGCCGCGCGGCGCCGGCGGGAGGTCGACGAGCTGGAACTTGCCGAGCGTCTTGTTGTACATGGCCATCTCACGCTCGCCCTGCAGCACGTGGATCTCGACGGAAGGCTGGCCGTCCTCGGCGGTGGTGAAGGTCTCGGACCGCTTCGTCGGGATGGTGGTGTTGCGCTCGATCAGCTTGGTCATCACCCCGCCCTTGGTCTCTATGCCGAGCGACAGGGGGGTGACGTCGAGCAGCAGGACGTCCTTGACCTCACCCTTCAAGACGCCGGCCTGGATGGCGGCGCCGACGGCGACGACCTCGTCGGGGTTGACGCCCTTGTGGGGCTCCTTGCCCGTCAGCTGGTGCACGAGGTCCTGCACGGCGGGCATGCGGGTGGACCCGCCCACGAGCACCACGTGGTCGATCTGCTCCTTGGTGAGCCCGGCGTCGTTGATGGCCTGCTCGAACGGGCCGCGGCACGCCTCGACGAGGTCCGCCGTCAGCTCCTGGAACCTGGCCCGGGTGAGCTTCACGTCGAGGTGCTTGGGCCCTTCGCTCGTCGCCGTGATGAACGGGAGGTTGATGGTGGTCTCCTGCACCGACGACAGCTCTATCTTGGCCTTCTCGCCCGCCTCCTTCAGGCGCTGCACGGCCATCTTGTCGTTGGACAGGTCGACGCCCTCGGTGTCCTTGAACGTCTTGACGAGCCAGTCGATGACCCGCTGGTCCCAGTCGTCGCCGCCGAGGTGGGTGTTGCCGCTCGTGGACTTCACCTGGAAGATGCCCTCGGAGATCTCGAGGACCGACACGTCAAAGGTGCCGCCGCCGAGGTCGAAGACGAGGACGGTCTGGTCCTCCTCCTTGTCGAGGCCGTAGGCGAGGGCGGCGGCGGTCGGCTCGTTGATGATGCGGAGCACCTCGAGGCCGGCGATCTGGCCCGCCTCCTTGGTCGCCGTCCGCTGGGCGTCGTCGAAGTAGGCCGGCACGGTGATGACGGCCTGGCTCACGGTGTCGCCGAGGTAGCTCTCCGCGTCCCTCTTGAGCTTCTGCAGGATGCGAGCCGAGATCTCCTGGGGGCTGTACTTCTTGCCGTCGATGTCGATGTGCCAGGAGTTGTCACCCATGTGCCGCTTCACGGAGCGGATCGTCCGATCGGGGTTGGTGATCGCCTGGCGCTTGGCGACCTCGCCGACGAGCACCTCGTCGGACTTGGAGAAGGCCACGACCGACGGGGTCGTGCGGGCTCCTTCGGCGTTGGGGATGACGGTTGGCTCGCCCGCTTCGAGGACGCTGACGACCGAGTTTGTGGTGCCGAGGTCGATGCCGACGGCCTTGGGCATGGGGGTTGCCTCCGTTGGTTTGGGTACGAGAGCATGCTAGCGAAGTTGAGTCGCTGTGACTCAAGAAACTTCCGCAGTACGATCGTTGTCCCCCGGAACGGAGCGGCGATAGGGTCCCACCATGGGGACGCTCGTACTGGTGCGCCACGGCCAGAGCCAGTGGAACCTCGAGAACCGCTTCACCGGCTGGTGGGACGTGGACCTCTCCCCCGGCGGGGAGGAGGAGGCCCGCAAGGCTGGCCGGCGGCTCGCGGCCGCCGGCGTGGAGCCGGACCTGCTCTTCACCTCCGTGCTCACCCGCGCCGTGCGGAGCGCGACCCTCCTGGTCGAGGAGCTGGACCGGGTCTGGATCCCAGTCGAGCGGCACTGGCGCCTCAACGAGCGCCACTACGGTGGGCTGACGGGCCTCGACAAGGCGGAGACCGAGGCGAGGCACGGGCGGGAGCAGTTCCTCGCGTGGCGGCGCGGGTACGCCACCCCGCCGCCCCCGATGCGCCCCGGCGACCGCTACGACGTGCGGGGCGACCCCCGCTACGCCGGCGTCGGGCCCGGCGTGGTGCCCCTCACGGAGTGCCTGGCCGACGTGGTCGCCCGGATGGTCCCCTACTGGCAGGACCGCATCGCCCCGGCGGTCCTCGCCGGGGCCTGCCCCCTCGTCGTGGCCCACGGCAACAGCCTCCGGGCACTGGTCAAGCACCTGGAGGGAATCGCCGACGAGGACATCCCCGACCTCGAGATCCCGACCGGCGTTCCTATCCTCTACCACCTCGGCGCCGACTTGGGGGTCGATGACAAGCAGGTCCTCGAGGGCTGATTGCTCCGGCAACTACGGGCCGGGGTCCTTGCCCGGGCGGACCTGGTGGGCCGGGCGCTGGCGACCGAGTTGGCAGAGGTCACCGACGGGTGGCTGCGGGACGTCCTCGCCGGCGCCGTCGGAGACCGCCCGGCGGACGTCGCGCTGCTCGCAGTCGGCGGGTACGGACGGGGCGAGCTGGCACCCGGCAGCGACCTGGACCTCGTGCTCGTCCATCGGAGCCGGCGGGACATCACCGCCGTCGCGAAAGCCGTCTGGTACCCGATCTGGGACACCGGCATCCGCCTGGACCACAGCACCCGCACCCCTCGCGAGCTCGGAGCCGCCATGGACGCCGACCTCCGGGTGGCGGTCGGCCTCCTCGATGCCCGCACCGTGGCGGGAAGCGACGCCCTCGGCGCCGAGATCCGGCAGGCGATCGCCGGGAAGTGGGTGGCGAGGGCGGCGCGATGGCTGCCGGCGCTGCGCGCGTCGGTCGCCGAGCGCCACCGCACGGAGGGCGACCTCGCCTTCCTGCTCGAGCCGGACCTGAAGGAGGGGCGCGGCGGGTTGCGCGACGCCCACCTGCTGCGCGCCCTCGGCGTCGCCGGCGACCGCCTCGAGGGCCCCATCGAGGTGCTGACCGACACCCGGGTGGAGCTCCAGCGGCACCGGGCATGCCGGCCCGGCGACCGGCTGCGCCTCGAGGACCAAGACGCCGTGGCGGCAGCGCTGGGTGCCGACGCCGACACGTTGATGGCCCGCCTCGCCGCCGCCGGGCGCACCGTGGCGTGGGCCGGCGACGACGCTTGGGGCCGCCTTGCCGGGGGCCGCCTGGTGGCACGCGCCGGCGACGACGGTCGCGTCCGGCTTGCCGACACCCGGCGCCGCGGTGCGTGGTTCGCCGAGCCGATCGAACCGGGGCTCGTCGTGAGGGGCGGGGCGGTCACGTTCGCGTACGGGGCCGACCCTACCGCTGACCCGACCCTGTCCCTGCGGGCCGCCGCTGCCTCCGTCGAGCTCGGCCTGCCGCTCGCCCCCGAGACAGTCGACGCGCTCTCCAGCGCCACCCCTTCGCCGCCGACGCCGTGGCCACCCGAGCTGCTCCACGCCTTCCTCCGCCTCCTCGGGGCCGGCGGCGACGCCATCCCGTTGTGGGAGACCCTCGACCACCAGGGAGTGCTGGGCCAGCTCCTGCCCCAATGGGCCGGCGTGCGCCACAGGCCGCAGCGCAACGCCTTCCACCGCTTCACCGTGGACCGCCACCTGCTCGAGACCGTCGCCCATGCCGCCCGCCACGCCCGGCGCGTGGAGCGACCCGACCTGCTGCTGCTCGGCGCCATGTTCCACGACATCGGCAAGGCCGTCCCCGGTGACCACACCGCCGCCGGCGTTGCGATCGTCCAGGCGACCGCCAGCCGGATCGGCCTCGTCCCCGAGGACGCCTCGATCCTGAGGGACCTCGTCCGCCACCACCTCCTGCTGCCCGAGGTCGCCACCCGCCGCGACCTCGACGACCCGGCCACCATCGAAGCGGTGGCCACCGCCGCCGGTGACCGGGATCGGCTGCACCTCCTGGCCGCCTTGTGGGACGCCGACGCCCACGCCACCGGACCGGCGGCGTGGAGTCCCTGGAAGGCCGGCCTGGTCGCCACCCTCGTCGAGCGCGCCGACCAGCTCCTCGAGGGCCATCCGCCGCCCGAGCCCCCGCCGCTCAGCCCGGCCGAGCTCCGGCTCCTCGCCGGCGGGGAGACCACCGTGGCACTCGACGGCACGGAGCTGACGGTGGTGGCGCCGTCATCGGTGGGGCTGCTGGCGACGGTCGCCGGAGCGGTGGCAGCCGCCGGAGCGTCGATCCGCTCCGCCGTCGTCCGGGGCTCCGACGGACCGATCGCACTCCTCGCCTTCCGGGTCGAGAACCTCGCTGGCACCGACATCGTGGAAGCGGCCGTCCGCGGCGAGCTCGACGTGGACGCCGCCGTCGCTGACCGAGAGCGATGCCGGCCGGCCCGCCGGCCGGACTCCGCCCACCACGTCGACCAGGTCGTCGTGCGCGTTGACCACGACGCCTCGGCACGCTCGACGCTTCTCGAGGTCCGAGCCCCCGACCGCCCCGGCACCCTGTGGCGGATCGCCACCGCCCTCGCCGGCGCCGGGGCTGCGGTGACCACCGCGGTCATCGCCACCCTCGGTGCCGAGGTGGTCGACACCTTCTACCTCGCCAGGCCGGCACCACCCGACGAGGCGCTCCGCCGGGCCGTCGCCGTAGCCCTCGGAGCCGCTGACCCGAGCGGCGCGCAGTTCACGCGCTGGTAACAGCCGGGTGACGGGTGCGAAACAGGTGCGGGTGAGCCTGGCGGCCATGCACCCCCTCCTCTCGGTACCGCTGCCCTACCCGAGTTGGCTCAACCCCGGGGACAACACATGGCAGCTCGTTGCCGCAACGCTCGTCGGGTTGATGAGCCTGCCTGGGCTGGCCGTCCTCTACGCCTCCATCGTCCCGAGGAAGTGGGCGGTCAACGTGCTGGCCATGACCTTCGCCGGCTTCTGCCTCGTGCTCATCGCCTGGGTGCTGTGGGAGTACAAGATGGGCTTCGGCGCCAACTCCGTCGGAGGCGGGGTGGTCAACGGCGTTCAGAAGCAGTTGTCCGGCGTCGGGTGGGTCACCCACTTCCTCGACAACTTCGTCGGCAAGCCGGGGAGCATCGTCGCGGCCGGGTCCGAGCAGGGCAAGGCGCTCTCGGCGACCAACACGGTCGTCGCCTTCCACTTCCCCACCGCCACGCTGGCCTACTTCCAGTTCGTGTTCGCCGCCATCACACCGTTGCTGTTCATGGGCAGCGTCCTCGGCCGGATCAAGTTCAGCGCGTGGTGCCTGCTCGTGCCGCTTTGGTCGACGTTCGTCTACGGCGTGGACGCCTTCCTGCTGTGGGGCGGCGGGTACTTCGCCCAGGAGGGCGCCCTCGACTTCTCCGGCGGCTTCGTGATCCACATGTCGGCAGGCGTGTCCGGTTTCGTCGCTGCATGGGTGCTCGGACCCCGCCTCGCACGGGACCGGGCACACTGGCTTCCGAACAACCTGGTGATGGCGGCTGTGGGCGCCGGCATCCTGTGGCTCGGTTGGAACGGTTTCAACGGCGGTGACCCCTACTACGCCGGCGCCGACGCCGCCGCTGCCGTGATCAACACCAACCTGGCCACCGGGGCCGGCGTCCTCGTGTGGATGGGAATGGATGCGGCGTTCACCAAGGCCAGGAAGCCGACGTTCCTCGGCGGCGTCAACGGCATGATCTGCGGCCTGGTCGGCATCACACCCTGCGCCGGGTGGGTCGACGGGTTGGGCGCCATCCTCGTCGGCGCCATCTGCACCGTGATCGTCTGGTTCGCCTGGAACCACCTGTCGAAGGTGCGGCCGTTCTCCAAGGTGGACGACGCACTCGGGGTCATCTACACCCACGGCATCGCCGGCCTGGCGGGCGGGCTGCTGCTGGGTTTCCTCGGCGACCCGGCCATGATCGAGTACGGCTGCTCGGGACCCCGTTACGGCGCCGCCAGCACGCATTGCACACCGTTCTCGGTGAGCGGGCTGCTCTACACCGGGTCCTGGCACCAGGAATGGGAGCAGCTGCGGGCGGCGCTGTTCGTGATCGTGTGGTCAGCGCTCGTCACGTTCGTGCTGCTGAAGCTGATCGGCTGGGCGCTCCGCGGCTTGCGCTACAGCGACGAGATCCTCGAGATCGGCGATCTCGCCATACACGACGAGGAGGCCTTCCCCGTGGAGAGCCTGGCGATGCGGACGACCCGCGGAGCGGAAGTCCACGAGCCGGTGCGCGACACCCGCCGAGAACCCGTCGCACTCGACGAAGGAGGAAGGAGGAGGTGAAGCTCGTCGTGGCGGTCGTCAAGCCGTTCAAGCTCGACGATGTCAAGGAGGCGCTGAGGAGGGTGGGCGTCAGCGGCATGACGCTGACAGAGGCACAGGGCTTCGGCCGCCAGCGCGGGCACACCGAGGTGTACCGGGGCGCCGAGTACGAGGTCGACTTCCTGCCCAAGCTCCGGGTGGAGGTCCTGGTTGACGACCGGGACGTCGACGAGACCGTCGAAGCCATCGTCAATGCTGCCAACAGCGGCAAGATCGGCGACGGGAAGGTGTGGGTCACCCCCGTGGATCGCGTGGTTCGGGTGCGGACCGGCGAGCAGGACCGGGAAGCGCTGTGAGCGTCTGGGGCCGCGCCGCGGCGGGCGGGCCGGCGGCGCCGCTGGGGGAGGCGCCGCGGCCCGGGCGGCGGGCGGACGACCGGGAGCGCGCCATCGGGCTGGTCGCGGCGCTCGTCGCCGCGCTCGTCACCTCCGCTCTCGCCGCGCACCACGCCGGCGGCGCGAGCGGCCTGTTCCTCGTTCTCGCCGGCCTCGCGGCGGTGATCCTCACCGGGGCGCTGGCGCGCCGGCGGGTGCCCCTCGGTGCCGGAGCCTCCCTGTACGGGCTGGCAGTGTTCGACCTCCACTTCTGGGGCTTCGGGCTGCCCTTCGTGCTCGTAGGTGCATGGCTCCTCGTACGCGCCTACCGTGCCCGGCCCGTCCCGGCAACGGCGGCGCCGGTCACGACCCACGACGATCCCACAGCCGTCGGGCCCGCCGGCCACGAGCGACACGGCCCAAGTCTCCGTGGTCGGTGATTCGATCTCGCCGTCGGGCAGGAGCTGCTCGTGACCATGGCGGCACGCATCCGCCACGCCGACCGCAGGGCCGCCACCCTCTGGCTCGACCGGGATCCCGGCCCCGGCAACCCGCCAGGGCCGCCCCATTCCTGGCGACATCGCGCGGTCTCGGGGGTCGGGGCGTCGGAGGGGGGTCCGGCGGATTGACGTCCCGCCGCCCGACAGCGCCGGCGTGAGCAACGCCGCCGGTTCCTGTCGAAGTTGGGGCGACCCGTTGTCGATCGGTACCTTTCCATCCCGTCATGGCATCCCGCCCCCGCTTCCCGATCCGACCCTCGCAGCTGGTGCTGCTGCTGAGCGTCCTCTTCGCCCTCGGTACGGCCGCCTCGGGGATCGCCGGTGGCATCGAGACCCACGCCGGCGAGCCCCGCGTCAGCCGGCCGGTGTTCTGGGACATCCCCACCGCCATGCAAGCGGCGTTCTACGTGGGCGTTTGCGTCGCCATCGTCGCCGCCGGCTGGCTCCTCTCCCTCCGGGTGCAGAACTGGGAGCGGGGCCAACCCGACCGTCGGGTCACGACGGCCGCAAACCGCAAGCGCCGCATCGACTCCCTCTGGCGCGGCCTCACCATGCAGACGCTGTGGCGGGACCCGGCGGCCGGGGCGATGCACTCGCTGATCTACTTCCCGTTCCTCGTGCTGTTCGCGGTGACGACGACCCTCGAGATCGACCACCTCCTGCCTGTCGGCTGGCAGTTCCTCACCGGCAGGACGTACCAGGGCTACAAGTTCGTCGGGGACACCGCCGGCCTGCTGTTCGTGGCCGGCGTGGTGTGGGCGATCGTCCGGCGGTACGTGCAGCGGCCGTTCCGGCTGCGAGTCAAGACGCGACCGGAGGACGCCTTCATCCTCGGGACGCTCCTCGCCATCGGGGTGACCGGCCCGCTGGTCCAGTCGGTCCGCATCGCCGCCGAGGGCCGCCCCGCCTACGAGCACTGGACATATGTCGGGTGGGGGCTCTCCTACATCTGGTCCGGCATTCCCTCCTCCACGCTGCGCTCCTTGTACCAGGGCATGTGGGTGCTGCACGTCGGGGCGTTCTTCGTGTTCCTCCTGGCGCTGCCGACCACCAAGCTCCGGCACCTGCTGACCTCGCCGGCCAACATGTACCTGCGCGACCGTGAGCGGCCCAAGGGGGCGATGAAGCCCCTGCCCGATCTCACCCAGACGGAGCTCGAGACCTTCGGCGCCAACCTGGTCTCGGACTTCACATGGAAGCAGTTGATGGACACCGACGCCTGCACGATCTGCGGTCGGTGCACGAGCGTCTGCCCGGCCAGGAACACCGGCAAGGAGCTCGACCCCCGCGAGATCGTGAACAAGATCGGCAACGTGATGGCGGCATCCCACCCCGCCGTCCCCCTCGTGGGCGGGCCGGCGCCGGTCGGTAGCCCGGCCAGCCTGCCCGTCGAGCCGGTCAGCCCAGTCATCGGCGGGGACCCGATCCTCGTGTCGGCGGGGTCGGTGTTCGAGCTCGTCACCGCCGAGGAGGTCTGGCAGTGCACGACCTGCCGGGCCTGCGACGAGACCTGCCCGGTCAACATCGAGATCCTCGACAAGATCCTGGACATGCGGCGCTACCTGTCCCTCATGGAGTCCGATTTCCCAGCCTCCCTCGGCTCGATGTACCGCTCCCTCGAGAACCAGGAGAACCCGTGGGGGCTGTCAAACGGGGACCGGCTGACCTGGGCGAAGGGACTTTCCGAGGCGGGCGTCGAGCTGGCGGTGGCCGAGCCGGGATCGCCCCTCGGCCACGAGTACCTGTACTGGGTCGGGTGCGCCGGCAGCTTCGACGACAAGAACAAGAAGGTCACAGCGGCGATCGCCACCCTCTTCACCCGGGCCGGGCTCGACTTCGCCGTCCTCGGACCGGCGGAGCGCTGCAACGGCGACCCGGCCCGCCGCAGCGGCAACGAGTACCTGTTCCAGATGCTTGCCGCGCAGAACGTGGAGATGTTCGGCGGGATGGGCGTCCAGAAGATCGTGGTGCAATGCCCGCACTGCTTCAACGCCTTCAAGAACGAGTACCCGCAGCTGGGCGGCAACTACGAGGTGATCCACCACAGCCAGCTGCTCTCGCAGCTGATCGACGAGGGGCGACTGGACCTGCGCGGGGCGTCGCTGCCCGAGCGGGTCGTCTACCACGACAGCTGCTACCTCGGCCGTCACAACGACATCTACGCCGCGCCCCGCAAGGTGCTCGGCAGCCTCGGCGGGATCGACGTCGTCGAGGCGCCCCGCAGCGGCCCGACGTCGCGCTGCTGCGGGGCCGGCGGCGCCCGCATGTGGATGGAGGAGAAGGGCGTCAAGATCAACATGGACCGCAGCGCCGAGCTGCTCGCCACCGGCGCCGACCGGGTCGCGACAGCCTGCCCGTACTGTTACATCATGCTCGACGACGGCACCAAGGCCCACCAGCGCGGCGACGTGCGCGTCGGCGACATCGCCCTGCACCTGCTCGACGCCCTCGATGCCGCGCCGGCGGGGGCGGGGGCGGCGGGGGCGGCGGGGGCGCCCGCCAGCCCGACAGCCGGCGAGAGCCCCGAGGACCCCCAACACCCCGAGGACCCCCAACACCCCGAGGACCCCCAACACCCCGAGGGCCCCCAACACCCCGAGGGCCCGCACCCATGAGCGTCGTCAGGCAACGTCAGTGAACGTCGTAGCGGCCTTCTCCATCTCGCCGCTCGGCGGCGGAGCGGTGGGGAAGGACGGTTCGGTGAGCGAAGCCGTCGCCGAGGCCATCCGGGTCGTGCGCGAGTCGGGGCTGCCCAACGAGACAAACGCCATGTTCACCAACGTCGAGGGTGAATGGGACGAGGTGATGGCGGTCATCAAAGCGGCGGTCGACCGGGTAGCCGAGGTGGCGCCGCGCGTGAGCGTGGTCGTCAAGCTCGACGTGCGTCCTGGCCACGCCGGAGCGCTGCGGTCGAAGGTGGAGCGGGTCGACGAGATCCTCGCCGGGCGGGCGCCGGAAGGACGAGGGGAGCGGGAGGATAAGTAGGTGGGCTTGGTCATGCCCCGCCCGGCGTTCGTCGTGACCAGGAGATCGAAGGTGCGCAGGTCGAGGTTGGTCCACTCCTCCGAAGGGACGCTCTGACGCAGCCGGGCGGACACGCCAGCGCCAGGTACGGGAGGCACCTAGACAGGCTCGATCGGTGCCCGCTGGGCGCCGGCGCATTCGATCGTGCGCGCGCCGCGATGGGTATGCCCCCGCCGCCGCCCACATGCGATCCTCGATGCCGGTGAGCGCCGGGAGCTGAGAAGACTCCTTCGTCTCAGCTCCGGCTGAGACCGAGGCGGGCGCGGGCGGCCAGCAGGGGAGGCGGGTCACCGAGGAGGGCAGCGAGCCCGCGTACGAGCGACCGGCAGGTGATCAGCTCGGCGGGCGACGGCGCACGCAGACCCAAGAGCTTGCGCGCCCACGGAGGAATGCACGCAGTGGCACCGGCGAACAGCACCTCCCACGCCGGCCGGGCGAGCGGCGGCAGGCCGGCGGGGTGGCGGAGGAAGCGCAGGGCGGCAATGGTCTGCTCGCTCACGGCGAGCTCCGGCCGGAAACGTTGCGCTGCCGCCTCGAGGGCCTCCCACGACCGCGGCGGATCGGGTGCTCCCATCGCCTCACCGACGGCGGCCACCTCCGCCACGTAGCCGTCGAGCTCCGCTCTCGAGAGCGGGTAGGCGCCGAACCGGCGGTAGGCGGCAGCTATGGCGAGGTACTCGCCGATATGCACCCAGCGCAGGAGATCGGGCTCGGCGGCGTCGTAGTGACGGCCGTCCGGTGCAGTGCCTACGACGCGGGTGTGGACCCGCTTCACGCCCGCCACCCGGGCAGCCGCCTCCGCCGACCCGCCGAAGACAACACCCTGCACGAACGCCCCCGTCCGCAAGACCCGACCCGTGAAGTCCTCGGCAAAGGAGCTGTGGTCGATGACGCCGGCGAGGGCGAGCGGGTGCAGCAGCTGCAAGGCGAAGGCGGCCACGCCGGCTACGAACATCGCCGGGTCCGCTTGTACCTTCCACGCCACACTGTCGGGGCCGAACCACCCGGGGTCGGCGGCGTCCCGGTCACGGCGGGCGGCGGCAATGACCAACGGGTCGGCGGCGTCCCGGTCACGGCGGGCGGCGGCAATGACCAACGGGTCGGCGCCCGGTCGGGCGCCGGCCGGGGTGCTGGGCTGCGTGTCGGGCCGGGTCCTGGGCTGCGTGTCGGGCCGGGTGCTGGGCTGCATGTCGGGCCGGGACACGCCGGGCCGCCGGGAACGTGCGCAGTCGTCGGCGGCCCTCAGGATCGCCAACACGAACGGGCGGGCGAGGACGATCCCGGCACCGGCCGCCGCGCCGGCCAAGACCTCGACGACGGTCGGTCTTGCCGGCACCCACGCTGGAGCGGGTTCGATGCCGGGAGGGAGGCGCAGCCCTCCAGCGGGCCGCGTGTCGCCAGCCGCCGGCGCCGCCGCCGCTTTGCGGGAACGGGCCTCGTCGAGGTGGGTGATGGGCGCCACGCCTCCACCCTGGCAGGCCGGCGGGCGGTACCGGCAACGAAGAGGCGCTCGGCTGGGCCGGCAGGCCGGCGGGAGCGCCACGCGGCGCCGGCAGGCCGGCGGGAGCGCCACCGGGCGCCGGCAGGCCGGCGGGAGCGCCACCGGGCGCCGGCAGGCCGGCGGGAGCGCCACCGGGCGCCGGCAGGCCGGCGCATTCGATGCCGTATTCGAGCCTGAATCCCCCGAGTTAGACCGAGTGCACCGAGCTGGGCCCAGCCCACCCCCAC
>DAHVMA010000071.1:0-17025 GCA_027320105.1 Acidimicrobiaceae bacterium
GGGGTGAGCCGGCGGGGTGCGCCGGCGGGGTGAGCCGGCGGGGTGAGCCGGCGGGGTGAGCCGGCGGGGTGAGCCGGCGGGGGGTGCGCCGGCCCCGCACCAGGGTTCCGGGGGCAGCGCAGGCGTCAAACCGCGCGCACGCGGGACAACTGCGCGCACAGGCGACGATATAGCGTTGTGGTTGCGCGCAGTTGGGCCGACTGCGCGCGGTAGGCCGTGCGGTCGTGTCGGAAACCCCGCCGTTCACGTCCCTCGGTGGTCGACCACCTCCAATGCGTGGTGGTCATCTCTGCTCTGGAGCAGCTCACCGCGCACCGTGGCTGGCTGCCTTCGCAACGCAGTCGATCGTCTTCTCCACCGGCAGACACAGCCGCCGCGCCAGGTGGGAGCGCGGTCCGCGGCGGCTCGCCTGCCGCCCACGGGAGCCCGTCTCGCTCAAGGGGCGCTCACGGGGATCGGCCCTGTTCACGGGGCTCAGCCGCCGCCGAGGGCGGATAGCGACGTCGCGCCGTTGGGGATCGCCGGCGGCCTGGCCGTGCCGTACTGGGAGAAGCGGATCTGACCCGGTTGGTTGCGAGGGGCCGAGATGCTCTGGATGTACGGCTTGCCGGTCGCGTCGACGTACAGCGTCGCGCCGGTGGAGTCGCGCAGCGGTATCACCGACTGGCCGTCGACCGTGGTGGTGCTGCCCTTGGTTATCGTGCCCGTCGGCTGGAGCTGCCGGACGAGCGCCGCAACCGACAGCAGCCGGGCGAGCTGGGTGAAGTTCGAGTTGGTGGCCGGGGCGTACCACCACTTGCCGGCGAGGATGCTGCCGGCAGACGCCGGCGCGCCGAGAGCGGTCCACGACGACGCCGCCGCCTTCAGGTACACGTTGCCCTTCCCTGCCACGACGTCCAGCTTGGCACCGTTGACGCTCATGGTCCCCCCGCCGCCGGTTGCCGACGAGACGATGTCGAGGCTGATCGGCTTGCCGCCAAACGTCCCGGTCCCGCTCACCCGGACGCTCGAAGCCGACGCGGTCGCCGCCTGGGCGTCTCTCAGAATCTGGCTGGGGCTCTTCGCCGCCTCCCCGTTGGAGCTCGGCCCGCCGCACGCCGCCGCCCCTCCGGCCAGCACGACCGCCACCGCTAGGGCTCCCACGACCCTGGTTCCCCGTCTGTTCATCTCCACGACCCCCCTCTGACGCGCCCGACCGGACGCTAGCCGTTGGCGGAGCCCTCGTGCGGCGTGGTCACCAGGTTCCCGGCTTCCCACCGGCCGCCCCGCCCGGCGAGCACGGTGAAGCTCACGCGCGCCCCCACGGGGACGTCCCTCGTGCCGTCGGCGATCTGAGTGCAGTGGAACCGCGCCTCGGTGCCGTCGTCGGCGGTGACCGTGCCGAGGCCTGTTCCGGCGTCGAGCTCGCTGACGCGCCCGGTCGCGACGGTGGGGCGGCGGCGGACGTTCACGGCACGATCTTCGCGATGGGCAGTTCGATGATGTCCTCCGCTCCCAGGTCCTTCAGGGCAGGGATGAGCACGTTGATGTCCTTCTTGGGCACGACGGCCTCCACGGCGAAGGCATCCCCGCCGAAGAGCTGCGACACCGTAGGTGCTTTCATGGCGGGGAGGACGCCGATCACCCGGTCGAGGTCGGCGGCGGACACGTTGAGCTTCACCAGGACGCGGGCACGCGCGACGAGTGTGCCCTGCAGCAGGGTGCGGAGTTGCTGCATGGCGTGGCGCCTGCCGTCGTCGGCGTGCGACGCGGGGTTGGCGATCAGCTCCGTGTACGAGGTGAGGACTGTCGCGACCACCCGGAGTCCAGCGGCGCGCAGAGCCCTTCCCGTCTCGGTGATCTCGACGACGGCGTCCGCGATCTCGGGAACCTTGGCTTCCGTCGCACCGTGCGACAGCCGTACCTCGGCCCGGATGCCGTGACTCTCGAGGAAGCGCGCTGTGAGCCGCGGGTACTCCGTCGAGACGCGCACCCCTGGGCGCAGGTCGGTGACCTCGCGGACGGGGGAATCGTCGGCCACGGCAAGCACGACCCGTATGGGTCGGTCGGTCGCCTTCGAGTAGTGCAGCTCGCCGAGGCTGACGACGTCGCTGCCGGTCTCCTCCACCCAGTCGCGGCCGGTGATGCCGAGGTCGAACATCCCCTCGGCGATGTACTCGGGGATCTCCTGGGGCCGCAGGATCAGGACCTCGGCGATGCGAGGATCGGCGATGCTGGCGCGGTAGTCAACTGACGAGCTGCGTGACACCGCCAGGTCGGCGGCCTCGAACAGCTCGAGAGTCGCCAGCTCGAGCGACCCTTTCGGCAGGACGAGTCGGAGCAAGGCGCGGCTCAGGCCGGGTCAGGGAGGTGGCGGAACAGGTCCACCATCTCGATCGCGCTGGCCGCAGCCTCGTACCCCTTGTTGCCCGCCTTGGTCCCAGCCCGCTCGAGGGCCTGCTCGATGTTCTCGGTCGTCAGCACCCCGAAGACCACCGGGACCCCTGTGTCGAGGGCCACCCGGGCGACCCCGGCGGCGACCTGGCCGGCGACCAGGTCGTAGTGCGTCGTGGCTCCGCGGATGACCGTGCCGAGGGTGATCACGGCGTCGAAGCGGTCGGTGCGCGCCAGGCGGGCGGCGACGACGGGCAACTCGAAGGCGCCTGGCGCCCAGGCCACGGCCACGTCGGTGTCCGCCACCCCGTGGCGGCGGAGACCGTCGAGGCAGCCCTCGAGCAGGCGGCCCACCACCAGCTCGTTGAACCGGCTGGCGGCGACGGCGATGCGCATGCCGGCGCCGTCGAGGCGCCCTTCATAGACCGTGGCGTCACTCACGGTCGGCACTGGCCTCCGGGAAGTCGTGGCCCATCCTGTCGCGCTTGGTCTGCAGGTACCGGATGTTCTCGGCCGTGGGCGCTGTGACGATCGGCACCCGTTCGACGATCTGGAGGCCGTAGCCCTCGAGGCCGCCGCGCTTGGCGGGGTTGTTGGTCATGAGCCGCATGGTGGTGACTCCGAGATCGACGAGGATCTGGGCGCCGATCCCGTACTCGCGGCTGTCTACCGGAAGGCCCAGGTGGATGTTGGCGTCGACGGTGTCGTAGCCGCGGTCCTGCAACCGGTAGGCCTCGAGCTTGCGGGCGATGCCGATCCCCCGCCCTTCGTGGCCGCGTAGGTAGACGATCACCCCGAGGCCCTCCTGGTCGATCATGCGCATGGCTTCGTGCAGCTGGGTCCCGCAGTCGCAGCGGCGGGAGCCGAAGATGTCACCGGTGAGGCATTCGCTGTGCACCCGGACCAAGACGCCGTCCTTACCTGCAGGCTGCCCCCTCACGATGGCGATGTGCGTCAGGTTGTCGAGCTCGCTCTTGTAGGCGATGCACTCGAACTCCCCGTAGTCCGTCGGGATGCGGGCCGACGAGACCCGGTCCACGAGGCGCTCGGTGCGCCGCCGGTACCTCACGAGGTCGGCGATGGTGATGAGCTTCAGGCCGTGCTCGGCGGCGAAAGCCTCGAGCTCCGCTCGGCGGGCCATCGACAGGCGGTCGGCGCTCACGACCTCGCACAGCACCCCAGCGGGGGGCAGCCCGGCCAGCCGGGCGAGGTCCACAGCCGCCTCCGTGTGCCCGGCTCGCACCAGGACGCCACCCTCGCGGGCTCGCAGCACGTGGAGGTGGCCGGGGCGGTTGAAGTCCTTGGCGCTCACCTCAGGGGCGACCAGCGCCCTGGCCGTTGCCGAACGGTCCGCCGCCGAGATGCCCGTCGTGGTCCCGTGGCGGTAGTCGACGGTGACGGTGAACGCCGTGCGCTGGCTCTCGGTGTTGCGTGCCACCATGAGCTGCAGGTCGAGCTCGTCGGCGCGCTCGGCGGTGATCGACGCGCAGATGAGCCCCGACGTGTGTCGCACGATGAAGGCCATCGTCTCGGGCGTGGCATGGGCCGCTGCGACGATGAGGTCACCCTCGTTCTCGCGGTCCTCGTCGTCGACGACGACCACGATCTCGCCGCTGCGAACGGCTTCGACCGCTTCCTCGACGGTGTCGGAGGCCATCATCGACCCTCGGCGTACGGCGTGACCGTCCCCGCTCCGAGCAGGCGCTCCACATACTTGGCGATCACATCGGCCTCCAGGTTGACGCCGTCACCGGCCGCCCTTGCCCCAAGGGTAGTGACAGCCGCGGTGTGAGGGATGATGGCGGCGGAGAACCAGTCTTCCCCGACATCGACAACGGTGAGGCTGCAGCCGTCCACCGTCACCGAGCCCTTCTGCACCAGGTAGGGCATCATGGAGCTCGGGACGCGTACCTGCAGGGCCGGTGCCGGCGCCACGATCTCGCCGACGCCGTCGACGTGGCCCTGGACTAGGTGGCCGCCCAACCGGCCGTCGGCTCGCATCGGTCGTTCCAGGTTGACCGCGTCCCCTGGCCGCAACCGGCCGAGGGTGGTCCGCTGCAGCGTCTCGGGCACCGCGTCGGCGGCCCACCACCCGGGTCCGATGTCCACGACGGTCAGGCAGGCGCCGCTGACGGCGATGGAATCGCCCACGGCGGCGCCCTCCGACACGACGGCCGCCTCGATGACCAGCCGGGTGGCGGCAGGGCTGGGGTCAACGGAGAGCACCCGGCCGAGCTCCTCGACTATCCCGGTGAACACTGCACGGACCCGGTGAACACTGCAGGGAAGCTAGTCTGGTGCCGGCGCCTCCGTCGTTGCCCACACGTCGATACGGACGTCGTCGCCGAGCCGGCGTACCAGGTCGAGGCGGCCGCGCCACACCTGGCTCATCGACGCTGCACCCGGGCCGGCGAGCAGCGGCAACCCGTCGTCGCCGCCGAGGAGGGCCGGGGCCACGTAGAGGACGTACTGGTCGACGAGGCCGGCCCGGTGGAACGAATGCGCGACGTGTGGCCCGCCCTCCACGAGCAGCTGCAGGACGTCACGCCGTCCGAGGAGGTCCAGCAGCTCCCCCAGATCGCCGTCATGTTCGATTGCCGGTGCCGCCCGGGCGCCCGGCGGGATCCGGCCGAGCACCACCCGGAGTGGGTCGCGGCCGGGAGCGTCGCGAACGGTGAGTGCCGGGTCGTCGGCCCGCACGGTGCCCGCACCGACGGCGACGGCGTCGCTCTGCGCCCGCAGCCCGTGGGCATCGGCCCGCGCCAGCGCCCCGGTTATCCAGCGGCTGGTGCCGTCGGGCGCCGCTGTGCGGCCGTCGAGGGTGGTGGCAAGCTTGAGCACCACCCAGGGACGTCCCGTGCGGCGGTGCTTCAGGTAGGGCGCGAGATCGTGTGTCGCCTGCTCTGCGCCGGTGCCGACGTCCACGGCTATGCCCGCCTCGCGGAGGCGGGCGACTCCCCGGCCGGCCACGCGCGGGTCGGGGTCCAAGGCGGCGACGACCACCCGCCGGACCCCCGCTTCGACGAGCGCATCGGCGCACGGAGGCGTCCGACCGTGATGAGCGCAAGGTTCGAGGGTCACGTAGACCGTCGAACCGCGGGCGTCGCCGCCGGCGAGGCCCAGGGCGACGACCTCGGCGTGGGGTCCGCCGGCGGGCTGGGTTGCCCCCTCGTACGCCGGGGCATCGCCGTGCGGGACGACGACGGCGCCGACCCACGGGTTGGGTGAGGTGATGTGGCGCACCGAGCGGCCGAGGGCCAGCGCCTCGGCCATGAACGCCTCGTCAGGCGTCACGGGTGCTGGGTCGGCTCGCCCGCGAGGAGCTCGAGGGCGTGCGGGAGCACGTCGGCCACCGCCTGGAAGCACTCCACGGCACCGGAGGGGGATCCTGGTGTGTTGAGGACGATCGTCCGACCGCGGGTGCCGGCGATGCCCCGGGACAGCCGGCCGAGCGGGCTGCGCAGGCGCATCGCCTCCGCCAGGCCCGGCGCCTCCCGGTCGAGGACCTCGCGCGTGCCCTCGGGCGTGTGGTCCCGTGGCGCGAAGCCGGTGCCGCCCGTGGTGACGACGAGACCGGTGAAGGCGCCGGTCACGCGGGCCAGCTCACCGGCCACCGAAGCCACGCCGTCCGGCACGACCGAGCGTTCGACGACCTCGAAGCCGGCTTCCTCCAGCGCGGTCGCGAGGGCTGCGCCCGAGCGGTCCTCGCGCGTTCCGGCGACGACGCCGTCCGAGACGGTCACAACCTTGGCCTGGTGGCGGTGCTCGCTCACCGCAGGGCCCCCGCGGCGGCCCGGCGGATGGCGGCGGCGGCGTCGAGCGGGTCGGGTGCCCCGAAGATGGCGCTGCCCGCGACCAGCATGCGCGCTCCGGCCCCGGCGACTGCCGGCGCCGTAGCGGGGTCGATCCCGCCATCGACCTCGAGGACGACATCGAGCTCCTGCTCCGAGATGGCCTGCGCCGCCGCCGCGATCTTCGGCACCACCTCCCTCATGAAGCTCTGGCCACCGAACCCCGGGTGGACGGTCATCACCAGCAGCAGGTCGATCTGGTCGAGCCACGGTCGGGCGGCGTCGAAGGGGGTTTCCGGGTTGACGGCCAGGCCGACGCCGAGCCCGAGGTCCCGCATGGTGCCGATCAGGGCGGCGGTGCCGCCGACCTCGACGTGGACGCTGCAGGAGTCGGCCCCGGCGGCCCGGAACGCCTCCAGGTGGTCACCCGGGTTGGTGATCATCAGGTGGCAGTCGAGGTACAGGTCGGTGTGCCTGCGGATGGCCCTCACGACCGGCGGCCCGATCGTCAGGTTGGGTACGAAATGGCCGTCCATCACATCCACGTGCAGCCAGTCCGCCTCGGGGGCGACCTGGTCGATCGCGGCGCCGAGCGCGGCGAAGTCGGCGGAGAGGATCGACGGTGCCACGCGGATCATGAACCCGAGCGTAGGCGGCGTGCGCTCAGCGCCGCCGGAGGCTGAGCACGAACATGCCGTCGGTGCCAGCCGCCTGGGGGAGCAACAGGCCGCCCCGGCCGGCAGGCATCCACGGAGCCGCCGGCGGCGGGAGCGGCTCGAGCTCACGATGCTCTGAGGCGAGCCACCGGTCGACCCCAGCGGTCTCCTCTCGGGTCAGCGTGCAGACGCTGAAGACGAGGACTCCTCCAGGGCGGACGAGCGGCGCCGCTGCGTCGAGGAGTCGCCGCTGGAGGGTGGCGAGCCGGGGCAGGTCGCTCGGCCGGCCCCGCCACCGGGCGTCGGGTCGACGCCGGAGGACGCCGAGACCTGAGCACGGTGCGTCGACGAGGACCCGGTCGAAGCTCGATGCCCGGAACGGCGGCCGCCGCCCGTCGGCCACGAGCGTGGCGAGGTGGGGCAGCTCGAGCCCCTTCGCGTTGGCGGCTACGACAGCGGCGCGTCCCGGATCCACGTCGACGGCGGCGACGAGTGCGGCGCCCGCGCCGGCCAGCGCGGTCGCCTTGCCACCGGGGGCGGCGCACAGGTCGAGGATCAGCTCCCCGGGAGCCGGTCCTACGTGGGCGGCGACCATCTGGCTGGCGGCGTCCTGGATGTAGCCATCGGGGCGTCCGGTCGTTCGGGCCGGGACGTTCATCTGCTCGAGAGCGGCCCGGGCCACCCCTGGTCCGAGGTCTGCAGCCAACCGGGCGACGATCCAGTCCGGGTAGCTGAGCGCCGTCGCTGGGTCCGGCCAGCGAATCGGGCCCCGATCCACGTCGTCGGCCACCCGACGCAGCACAGCGTTGACCATTGACCGGCCGGGACCGTCGACCTCAGCGACGGTTGCGGACACGGCCGCGTGGCGGGGGACGCGGGTCCACGCCAGCTGGTAGGTGCCGAGGCGCAGGGCGGCGCGGACGGCGGGATCCGTCCTTCCGCGGGCGTGGCGGTCGACGAGCCAGTCGCACGCCCGCTGCATCCGGCACGTGCCGTAGACGAGCTCGGTGACGAGGGAGCGGTCGCGCTGGTCGAGGCCGCTCACCCCGAGCAGGGCAGGGACCACGACGTTGGCCCTGCCCCCGGCGTCGACATCGAGCAGGGCGCGCAGGGCGAGGCCGCGGGCGGTCGCGGGCGGCCGGGGTGCCTTACCCGGCGGCGACCGGCGCTGGCGGGGGCCGCTCACGGGCCGAGGGCGGTGAGGTGGCGGGCACCGCGGCGCCACGCCTCGGCGTCGAGCGGCGCGCCCCCTGCGGGTTGCACGCGCCGCATGCGGAGACCTCCGGCGCCCGTCGACACCAGGGTGCCCTCGAGCGAGCCGGGGGGGCCGTCGGGGGAAGGGTGCTCGGGGGTGGCGGCGAGGATCAGCAGCCGCCGGCCGGCCGCCGTGGTCCACGCCCGGCCGACTCTCACCACCCTGGCGAGCTGCCCCGCCGGCTGTTCCCAGTCGAGGTGCAGCTCTGCGGGGTCGATCTTGGGGGCGTAGGTCGGGCGGCCCGACTGGGGTCGCGCCTCGCCCAAGCCTCCGGCCAGTTGGGTGACGAGGAGGTCCCGGCCGAGCACTGCGAGGCGCTGCCGTAGGTGCGCGGCAGACTCCTCCGGGCCGATGGCCGTGCGCACCTGCGCGTACACAGGACCGGAGTCCAGCTCCGCGACGACCTCCATGAGGCACACGCCTGTTTCCTCGTCGCCGGCAAGGATGGCTCGCTCCACCGGTGCGGCGCCACGCCAGCGAGGCAGGAGCGAGAAGTGCAGGTTGACCAGCGGCACACCGCCGAGGAGGGGGGCTCGCAGGATCCGGCCGAACGCGACGACGACCCCCAGCTCGACCCCAGCGCCGAGGACATCGTCGGCCCGGTCGGTGACAGGTAGGCCGGCAGCGAGGGCAGCCTGCTTCACGGGGCTCGGCGACAGCGCCACCCCTCTGCCCCGCCGCCGGTCGGGGCGGGTCACCACCGCCGCCACGTCGTGGCCGGCGGCCAGGAGGCCCTCGAGCGCCGGCACGGCGTCGTCGGGCGTGCCGAGGAACGCCAGGCGCAGTGTCAGCCCCCCGGCGCGGTCCCGGCGCCCTCGCCATGCCCCGGCGGGCGCCGGCGCAGCGCTCGCATCGCCTTCTTGCGCTGCGGCTCGTCGAGCCGGGACAGGAGCAGGACGCCGTCGAGGTGGTCGAGCTCGTGCTGGAAGCATCGGGCTTCCAGCTCGTCGGCCTCGATCGAGACCTCCCGGCCGTCGAGGTCCCAGCCCGTGAGGTGGACGCGCTTTGGGCGCAGGATCGGGAAGTACAGGTCGGGGATCGACAAGCAGCCCTCGTCGTACTCCCACTCGCCGTCGCTCTCGGCGATCGCCGGGTTGACGATCGTGCGGGCAGGCCCACCGTCGCCGTCGTGGTAGACGAACAGCCGCTTGCGCACGCCGACTTGCGGAGCGGCCAGGCCGAGGCCTGCCGCCTCCCGCATGGTCGCCACCATCGCGTCAGCGAGCGCGGCGACCGACCCGTCTATGTCGCCGACATCGCTCGCCCGCTCCGTGAGGACGGGGTCGCCCCAGTAGCGGAGGCGGTAGCTCACGGAGGGCAGGGTAGTGGTCGCCCGAGCGTTTCTCGCTGCCGGTGGCGGCCCGCGAGGGCTACCCTGCCCCGGCGGATGGCGAGTGGGCACTACTTCGACGCCGACCCGGCGGTGGCGTCCCGGCCCTCGAGCGTCGAGCTCCGCCTGCCCGATGCGACCGTCGAGCTCCGCTCCGACCGGGGGGTGTTCGCCGCCGGCCGCGTCGACCCCGGCACGATGCTGCTGCTGCGTGAGGCGCCTCCCCCTCCGGCCGGCGGGACGCTGCTCGATCTCGGCTGCGGGTACGGCCCGATCGCGTGCACGATCGCTCGCCGGGCGCCGGGCGCCGACGTGTGGGCGCTCGACGTCAACACCCGGGCCCGCCAGCTGGCGCAGGCCAATGCCGCCGCCCTCGGGCTCGCCAACGTGCACGTAGCCGACCCCTGCGAGGTGGACCCCGGGACGCGGTTCGACGGCATGTGGTCCAACCCGCCGATCAGGATCGGCAAGGCGGGGCTGCACACGCTGCTCGACACCTGGCTGGTGCGGCTCGAGCCCACCGCCAGTGCCTGGCTGGTCGTCCAGCGCCACCTCGGCGCCGACAGCCTGGCGGCGTGGATGGCCGGCCGGGGCTGGACGGTGACCCGGGTGACGTCCAAACAGGGCTACCGGCTCCTGCGGGTCGAGGCGAGGGCGTGAAGCAGCTCGGGCCGACCGATCTCAAGCGGCTGCACCGCGAGTGGAGCCGTCGCAGCCGCGCCCGGGTGGCGTTGCTCCTCGACGGGGTGGCCAACCCCTTCAACGTCGGTGCGATCGTACGAACGGCCGCGGCGCTCCGGGTCGAGCACCTCTACCTGGGTGCCGGGGCGCTCTCGCCGGCCGGCCATCGGGTGGGGCGCACGTCGATGGGGACGGAGCGGTACCTGTCGTGGTCGAGCTTCGAGCGCAGCCCGGACGCCGCCGACGCGGCGCGGGAGGACGGCTACACGGTGGTGGGGCTCGAGCTCGCCGACGCGGCGGTCCCTCTCCACCAACTGAGCGTGGCCGGTGACGTGTGCCTGGCAGTGGGCCACGAGGATCACGGCCTGTCGGCTGCCACCCTGGCTGCGTGCGATGCCGTGGCCTTCGTGCCCCAACTCGGGCGGGTGGGCTCGCTCAGCGTCGCTGTCGCGACCGCCGTTGCCCTCTACGAGCTGCGCCGGCGGGAGTGGACCGGCGGGTGAGTCATCAAGCCGTCGCCCGATCCTCGATCTCCCACAGGTGGTCCGTGACGTGCCACGTGGCGCGGCGGACGAAGTACGACCCGGGCCATGCAGCCACGGCGGCGAGCGGGGCGCCGTTGTCGAGCGGGGCGCCGGCGGCGCCCGCGTCGAAGGCATCCCACGAGGCCCGCAGCAGGGTCACGTGTAGTGCTGCCTCCTCCGCCGGCCACGATCGGGTGTCCCACGGGCTGGGACCGCCCGGCGCCCCGAAGTCGACGATGGTGCCGGCGCCGCTCCTGGCGACCACCTCCAGCTCCTTCGGGGAGAAGTCCAGGCCTGCCCGCTCCGCGATCGTCCGGTAGCGAGCGGCATAGGCCTGCAGGGTCTCGAGGGCGGCGTCCTCCCCCCTGCCCCGGCGGGACCAACCCGGCCAGTCGAGTGCCGAGGCGAACACCCACCGCGTGCCGGTCTCGACGACGACCCGGGTCACCTCATGGCGATCACGGTTCGCAGGGCCCCGCCGCGGCGTAGCTCGGAGAAGGCTTCGTTGATCTCGGCGAGCCCGTGGCGGCTGGAGATGAGCCCCTCCAGCTCCAGGCGGCCGCCTTGCCAGTGCTCGAGCATGCGCAGGATGTCGTCGGGCAGCCGGGCCGAGCCCATCTTCGAGCCGAGGATGCGCAGCCCGCTGTCGGGCAGGGTGACGGCATCGAGGGTCAGCGACGCGCCGTTGCCTGGGATCCCTACCATCACGGCTGTCCCTCCCCGCCGCAGCACGCCCACCGCCTGCTCCATGACCGCCGGCGTGCCCACCGTGGCGAACGCGTAGTCGGCGCCGCGCCCGCCCGTCAGCTCCCGAACCGCGCCGGCAAGGTCGCCCCCGCCGGCGCCGAGTGTGTGGGTCGCCCCGAAGCGGGCCGCCAGCTCCAGCTTCTCGGCCACGACGTCCACGGCGATGATGCGCTCGGCGCCGGCGATGCGGGCCCCCTGCACGACGTTGACACCGACCCCGCCGATGCCGATGACGACTACCGTGCTGCCCGGCTCCACCCTGGCGGTTTCGAGGACGGCACCGGCTCCGGTGATCACGCCGCAGGCGAGCAGGGATGCCGCGTCGAGGGGCAGCGTGGGGGGCACGGGCACGACCTGGGAGGCGTGCACGACGGCCTGTTCGGCGAAGCCGGCGACGCGCAGTCCTTGGGCGACGGGCCCGCCGGAGGCGTCTCGTAGCGGGCTGTGCTCGTCGAGCGGGAAGCGGCGGTCGCAGAACGTCGGCTCTCCGCGCCGGCACCACCAGCAGTGCCCGCAGCAGCGTATGAGGGTCACCACGACCGGGTCGCCGGGGGCCAGCCCCGTCACGCCCTCGCCCACGGCGGCCACCGTGCCGGCCGCCTCGTGCCCGTAGATCGCCGGCAGGTCGCCTCCCCAGGCCCCATCGGCGAAGGTGAGGTCGCTGTGGCAAACCGCGCAGGCGGCGATGTCCACCTTCACCTCGCCGGGACCGGGCCCGCTGAGCTCGACGTCCTCGACGACGAGGGGCCGGCCGAACTGGCGGCAGACAGCTGCCTTCACGGTCTTGTCCACTCCTCGCGGTCGGTCATCTCCAGGTGCAGGCTCCGCCCCTCGTAGGGGTGGCGGGCTACGACCTCGTCGTCGAGCTCGACGCCGAGGCCCGGGCCGTCCGGCACGAGGAGGAAGCCGTCCTCCCACCGCAAGGGGCGCTTCAGGATCTGCGCAGCGAAGCCGTCCATGCGCTCGATGCTCTCCTGGATGAGGAAGTTGGGCGTGGCGGCGGCGAGGTGGATGTTGGCGGCGGCCTCGACCGGACCGGCGTAGAGATGCGGGGCGACGTCGACGTAGTGGGTCTCGGCCGCAGCAGCGATCTTCTTGCCCTCGAGGATGCCCCCGACGCGTCCGAGGGCCATCTGGAGGATCGCGGCCGCTCGGCATTCGAGGACCCGGGCGAACTCGTACTTGGTCGACAGGCGCTCCCCTGTCGCCACGGGGATGGAGGTGGCACGGGCGACGAGGGCCATCTGCTCGGGCATCTCCGGGGGGGTGGGCTCCTCCAACCAGAGGGGGTCGAACGCCTCGATGCTGCGGGCCAGGCGGATGGCGGCAGACGGGGTCATCTGGCCGTGGGTGCCGATGAGGAGGTCGACGCCGTCGCCGACTGCATCCCGGATGACGGCGACGTAGTGGGCCGCTTCGTCGATGGTGCGCGTCGACAGCTGCCGGGGGTCGAGCGAGGAGTACCACGCCAGCGGGTCGAACTTGAGGGCCGTGAACCCGAGGGCGGCGTAGTCGGCGGCTCGCTCGCCGGCGATCTCCGCGTCGGTGTAGACGGCGTCGGTCTCACCCGGCGCCGGGTAGATGTAGCTGTACGAGCGCACGGCGTCGCGGACGCGGCCTCCGAGCAGGTCGTGGACGGGACGGTCGGTCTCCTTGCCCATGATGTCGAAACAGGCCATCTCGATGCCGGCGAGGATGGCGACGACCGACGAGTCCGGGCGCTGCGTGAAGTTCCGGGAGTAGACCTGCCTCCACATGTGCTCGACCTGGAACGGGTCCGAGCCGACGACCGACCTCTCGGCGATGTCGGCGACCATGAGCCGGACGGCGTCGGGGTGGAACGGGACCCCGTAGACCTCGCCCGTGCCCTGCACGCCGCCGTCGGTGGTGAGGCGGACGAAGATCCAGTACCGCCCCCCGAAGTGCGGGGGCGGTACCCCGACAACGATCGTCTCGACCTCGGCGACGCGCACCGCCCTCTGCCTCCCTGCGTTGGTCGCCGGCCTACCGGCGCGGCGCCGGATTGTGGCACATCCGGTAGCGCGCCGTTGTTCCCCGAGTCGCTCGTCGAGGAGTGAGTCAGGCGCCGGCCTGGGCACGCACGGCGGCGACGAGAGCCATGACGGCTCCTGACACCTCCCGCTGGCGGGGGTAGCACAAGGCGAACTGGCGGCGCACGAGCTCCTCTCGGGGCTGGAGCCAGGTGAGCCGGCGGTCGACGGCGCCGCGCGCCGCCAGGCGGCCGACGCAGGCGTGGCCGAGGCCGACGGCGACGAGCCGCTGGAGGGCCAGGTTGTCGTCCGTGCGGTAGACGACGACCGGTGTGATCCCCCGCCGGGCGAGGAGCTCCTCGAGCTGGACCTGGGTCCGCCACCGGAGCTGCCAGGCGACCATGCGGGCGCCGTCGAGGACGTCGAAGCTCGGGTGGGGGTCCTCGCTGATCGGGTTGTCCCGGGGCGTCAGGATCACCCAGGGGTCCTCGACGAGGGGCACGATCTCGACCCGCTCGTCGGGCTCGGGGTTGAGCACGAACGCCAGGTCCAGCTCTCCCTGGGCGAGGGAGGCGATGAGGTCCTGGCTCTCGGTGGTCTCGCTCAGCAGCACCTCCACCCCGGGGCGCTCCTCGCTGAAGGCCCGCAGGGCGGCGGGGAGGAGCTCGGCGGCCGCTGTGTGGAAAGCCCCGACCCGGATCTGCGCCGGGCCCGGTCGGCTGGCCTGGCGGGCCTCGGCTGCCATCGCCTCGACGGCGGCGAGGGCCCGGCGGGCGTGGCGGTAGGCCCCCCGGCCGGCGGCCGTCAGCGATATGGCCCCCCGGCCACCCGGGCGGGTGAACAGCGGCGTTTCAAGGGCGGCCTCGAGCACGGCGATCTGGTGGGACACCGCCGACTGGGTGTAGGCGAGGCGGTCTGCCGCCCTGCGGAAGGACCCGGTGTCCGCAACGGCTACCAGGGCTCGCAGCTCCCGCAGGCCAACCCGCCCTTCGATCGAAGCAGTCGATCGTTCAGGCAACATTCTTTCCACCTAACCAGGATACGCGTCCAGCTATCATGCGTACATTCGCCGTGGGTCTCGCCACGACGGGTCGACGAGGCTCAACGAGGAGACACTCCGTGCGATCGGACCTGGCACCCGGGATGCGGGTGAGCGCCGCCACCCGGGCGGCGGGCGCCAGCCGGGCGAGGCGAGTCAGCCGGGCGAGGGCAGCCAGCCGGGCGAGCGGCGCCGTCTACGCCCTGATGTTCACGACGGCTGTCGCTCAGGCGACGATCGTGCCCCTCCTGCCGACCGTCCAGCACCGCTACGGCCTCGACGCCTCGTCGCTGGCGTGGATCCTCACCCTGCCGAGCCTGGCCATGCTGGTGACGGCCACGCCGCTCGGCGTCCTCGGCGACCGTGTCGGCAACCGCCGCGTCACCGCCGCCGCCGGTGTGCTGATCGCACTGTCGGCCTTCGCTCAGGGGATCCCGTCGCTGGGAGCCCTGGTCGTCGCCCGCATGGCGTTCGGCGTGGGCTACGGGGCCCTTTGGACAGCCGGCCTCGCCTGGCTGGCGGGCAGTGACTCCGGCGGCTCCTCCCGCCGCATGGCCGCCACCGTGACGGCGTCGGCGGTGGGCTCGACGATCGGCCCCATCCTTTCGGGGACGCTGGCGAGCCACTTCGGCTTTGCCACTCCCTTCGCCGTCGCAGGCGTGGCAACGGCTCTGGTCGCTGCCGTGCTCACCGCCCTGGTCGTGGCGGCCCCGGCACCCGGTACCGAGCCCGCCCGCCCGGACGCGGCACCCGGCACGGAGCCCGCACGCCCGGACGCGGCACCCGGCACCGAACCCGCCCGCCCGGCTGCGGTCGCCGGCACGGAGCCCGCCCGCCCGGCTGCGGTCGCCGGCGCCCCCCTGCCGGCACCGCTGCAGGCCGCCGGGCCCCGGTGGCGGTACCCGTGGGGCGGGTCCACCCTGGGGCTCCTGCGGCGGCCGGCCGTGCTCGCCGGCGCCGCCACCCTGGCCCTCTCCGGCGGCGTGGCATCCCTCCTCCAGTTGCTCGTCCCGCTCCAGCTGAACGCCTCCGGTCACTCGGCCCAGGACATCGGCGTGGTTCTGTCGGCCGGGGCCCTCGTCTACATCGGTGTCAGCGCGCTCTGCGTGCACCTCGGGCCGCGCCTCACCAACCTGCGGGCCAACGCCTGGCTGGCCGTGCTGCTGGGGCTGGCGCTCGTACCGGCCATTGTCGGCTCGGCGCTGGTGTGGGTGGTGGCCGCGGTTGTCCTGACGGTGCTCCCCCGCGCCGTGATCAGCACGGTGGCCTATGCCCTCGCGAGCGACGACCGGGACCCCGGCGGGCCGGGCCGCGGCGCCGTGCTCGGTGTCCTCAACAGCCTCTGGGCCGTGGCTACCGTGCTCGTGCCCGTCCTCGCCGGCGCCGTGAGCGCCGCCGCCGGGCCCCGGTGGGCGTACGCGGGAGCAGCGGCGCTCATAGGCGCGGTGGCCTTCGGCCTGCACCGCGGGGCGCGCCACGCCGGCCTCCCCCGCCAGGACTCACGGCGGGTCTCACGTCATGCGGGCAGCCGGACCGGCGCCGACCACCCGCCGGTGACGGTGCGGCCGCCCACTTCCCGGCCCGACCCGGCGCTGGCTGCCCGCTAGCTATCTGCTAATCTCCGCTAGCTACCGCTAGCTACCAGGAGGACGGCCACCGGCGTCCACTGGAGCGGGGTGTATGCCCCGCCTGGGGGCAGCTCGGCTCCGGAGCGGGCCTGCGAGCAGTTCGGGAGCGGCGTCCCGGACGGCGTCGAGCACCGCCGAGAGCCTCGGGTTGACCATCCCGGCGCCGGCGACCACCACGGTGGGCACGGTCTCGTTCCCACCGGCCAGCGCCCGGACCGCCGCCGCCGCCTCCGGGTTCTTCCAGATGTTGACCTCGGTGACCTGGAGGCCAGCGCGGCGCAGTCCCCGGCGGAGCCCGGCACAGTACGGACAGCCGGGGCGCCAGTAGACGGTTACGAGGTCCGGTCCGGTCATGTCCACCATCCATGCAACCCTCTCCGGCAAGCCGCCATTCCATCGAAGGTGGTGAGCGTCCCTTGCATGGGACTTTCACAGTTGGTGCCGAACCGCCCAGGCACCCGTACCGTCGGCCGAGATGCCGAGTTGGACCAGGGTTGAACTCTGCAACGGCCGCAGGCGTAGACGTCGGGTAGGGCACGTTGCCCTCTGGACCGAGACCCTGGGAGAAGACAACACACGTGAGACGATCGCTTCGCACCGGCCGCCTGCTGGGCGCTCTTGCTCTGGGCGCTGGAATGACCCTGGCGCCGGCGGCTGCCGGCGCTTCACCTACCCACGGACACGTTTCCGGGCAGCCCGTGGGCCAGCCCCTCGCATCGGCAGCTGCGACCAACGGCGACGCCAACCCCTACGGGATGGCCGTCGTACCCCAAACGACCGGCAACCTGGTTGCAGGGAACCTGCTGGTCGCAGACTTCAACAACAGCGCAGGGACCGCCGGTGGCGGCACCTCTATCGTGCAGGTCGACAGTTGAGTCCCGGGGGGTGGTGTACGGGCGGGTGAGTTGAGGGAGGGTCCCCCAACGACGACAGTCATCGCGTCAACCTCAAGGAGAAGTTCGGACCAACTGCTTGAGGAGGATCACGATGACTGTCCCTACCACTATCGA
>DAHVMA010000072.1:0-7089 GCA_027320105.1 Acidimicrobiaceae bacterium
ACATCTACCAGGTGGCCGAGGTGGTCAGGAACCTGTCCAACCGGGACAAGGAGAAGGGCCTGTCGGCCGGTGAGAAGCGCATGCTCAACCGGGCCCGCCAGATCCTGGTGTCGGAGCTGACCTTCGCCCTCGGCGTCGACGAGACCGACGCCGAGAAGAAGCTGGACGAGGCTCTTCCCTGAGACACCCTGGGTGCTGGGCGATCGTCGTCGCCGCAGGCAGCGGGCGGCGCTTCGGCGGCGCCAAGCAGTTCGCGGAGCTGTCCGGCCGTCCGGTGCTCGCCTGGGCGCTCGACGCTGCGGTGGCGGCGTGCGACGGGGTGGTCGTGGTCGTTCCCGAAGGCGCCGAAAGCGCGCCCGCTCTCCTATCCCAGTGCCGTGCTGCCCACAGGGTGGTCGCAGGGGGTGCCACGAGGTCCGCTTCGGTGCGAGCAGGCCTCCATGCCGTCCCGGCAGGGGTGGAGGTGGTGGCCGTCCACGACGCTGCCCGTCCGCTCACCCCGCTGGAGGTCTGGGACCGGGTGCTCACAGCGGTGCTGTCCGGCGCCGACGCAGCGGTGCCGGTGGTGGCGGTCACCGACACGGTGAAGCAGGTCGACCCGGACGGTTCCTCGCGCACCTTGGACCGCTCCCGGCTCGTGGCTGTGCAGACCCCGCAGGCCTTCCGAACCGAGCTGTTGCGGCGGGCGTACGCCGGTGCACCCGAGGCGACCGACGACGCCGCCGTGGTGGAAGCCATAGGCGCAAGGGTGGAGCTGGTGGCCGGGGATCCCTGCAACGTGAAGATCACGGCCCCGACCGACGTGGTGGTGGCCGGCGCGCTCCTGGCGGTCCGGTGATCCCCCGGGTCGGGCTGGGGTTCGACGTCCATCCCTTCAGTGACGACCCCTCCCGCCCGCTCGTCCTCGGTGGCGAGGTCCTTCCCGGGCAGGGGCTCGAGGGCCACAGCGACGCGGACGCAGTCGCCCACGCCGTCGCCGACGCTCTCCTCGGCGCCGCCGGCCTCGGCGACATCGGCACCCGGTTCCCTGCGGAGGACCCTGCCTGTGCGGGGGCTGACAGCATGCGACTGCTCGCTGACGTCGTCGGCGCGGTCGCTGCCGCCCACGACATAGCGAACGTGGACGTCACCGTCGTGCTCGAGTCGCCCAGGCTGGCGCCGCACCGTGAAGCGATGGAGCGCCGCCTCACCGGGGTCGTCGGGGCACCGGTCAGCGTGAAGCCCAAGCGGGCGGAGGGCCTCGGTGCCCTCGGCCGGTCGGAAGGGGTGGCCTGTTGGGCCGTCGCACTCGTCGTCCCGCGCCGCGCCTGAACGCCGCTGAAGCGGTAGTCGAGGGTCGCCAGGCCGTCCGGGAGCTGTTGCGCGCCCGGCGCCGGGCGGTCCACCGGCTGCTCGTCGCCGAGACGGCGGGGGAGGCCGGCGCCCTCGCCGAGATCCTGGACCTGGCGGCGGCTGCCGGGGTTCCTGTCCGCCGGGTGCAGCGCGACGCCCTGCTCGCCAGCGCGCAGACCGACACCCCCCAGGGTGTCATCGCGTTTGCCGAACCCGTTCCCGAGGCCGGCCTGGAGGACCTGGTTGCGGGGCCGGCGCCGTTCCTGGTCGTCCTAGACGGCGTCACCGATCCCCACAACGTGGGCGCCGTGATGCGCTCCGCTCTCTGCGCCGGAGCCACCGGCATCCTCCTCGGTCGTCATCGGGCGTCGTCGGTCGGCCCGGTTGTCACCAAGGCGGCCGCCGGGGCAGTCGAGTGGCTGCCGGTCGCCATCGTTCCCGGGGTCCCGAGCGCCCTCTCCGACCTGCGTGCTGCCGGCGTGTGGACCGTCGGGCTGGAAGCCGGGGCGCCGACCCCCCTCTGGGATCTCGCCGTGGCCACGGAGCCGATCGCGGTGGTCCTCGGCGACGAGGGACACGGGCTCGGCCGGCTGACACGGCAGCGCTGCGAGCTGCTCGTGGGCGTGCCGCTGCTCGGACCGCTCGGCTCGCTCAACGTGTCGGCGGCCGCAGCCCTGTGCTGTTTCGAGGTGGCCCGCCGCCGGGCCCCCTCCCACTGACCAGTCGTTCCCGGCCACATTCCTGCCGCCTGACTGTTGACATAGAGCGCCGGGAAGGGTGTCGCTCGCCGCTTGACATCCTCTCTGGCGCTCCTCAGGCTGGCGGGATGAGCGACGTGGAGGAGCACCGCCAGCATCGGTTCGGCCCGCCCCCGGGGGCGGCGGCCATCCTGCTCATCCGCCACGGCGAGTCCGCCGCCGCCCGAGCGGACCGCCCGTTCGACCTCGTCGGCGGTCAGGGCGACCCGCCCCTGCACCCCGACGGGCAGGTCCAGGCGCGACGGGTGGCCGACCGCCTCGCGGACGAGCCCATCGCCGCCCTCTACGTCACCAACCTCCGCCGGACGATGGAGACGGCCGCGCCGCTCGCCGCCCGCCTGTCGCTCACGCCGCGCGTGGAGCCCGACCTGCGGGAGGTGCACCTCGGTGAGTGGGAGGGCGGCGCCTACCGCCGGTACGCCGCCGAAGGCCACCCCACCGCCCTGGCCGTGCTCGCCGAGGAGCGGTGGGATGTCATCCCCGGCGCCGAGCCAGCCGAGGAGCTCGACCATCGCGTGCGGGCTGCCATCGGCCGGATCGCAGCTCGCCACCCCGACGAGGAGGTGGCGGTCTTCACCCACGGCGGCGTCATCGGGGCGGTGCTCGCCCATGCCACCCGGTCGCGGCCGTTCGCATTCGTCGGCGCTGACAACGCCTCGATCTCCCATCTCTTCGTAGTCGGGGACCGTTGGGTGATCCGCGGCTTCAACGACACCAGCCACCTCGGTTACGGGTTTGCACCAGCCGGTTGGCGAGAGCGCCCGCAAGTGTCATGATTGGCAGCACCGCCGGGAGGAGGCAAGCGTGGGCGCCGCGGACATCGTCGGGTTTGCGATCTGCTGGATCTTCGCGGCTGCGGTGTTGACCTGGGGCGTGCTGTCCGAACGGCGCCGGGGCACGCCCCGGCGCCCTGACGGCTACGGCACCCTCGCCCCGGTGCCGCGCCGTCGTCGCACCGACCAGCGTGGTCGACGCTGGCCCGCCCCGGCCGCGCGCCGCCGACGGGTCATCGTGCTCCCCCCGGCGCCGGCCGACGAGCAGCCTCCGGCGCGACCGGCTCAGTCGGATTGGATCGTCATCGAGAGCCTGCCGGGTTCCGGCCCGGAGGTCCGGGCGGAGGGCGAGCTGTTGGTGACCGCCGCCCTCGCCGCCCGCTGCCTCGAGCCCGACGACCTCGGCCCTGGTGATCGCCGCATCGAGGTGACCTATCCGACCGACGGCGGGGAGGTCACCCTCTTCTTGCTGCGCGCCGGCGTTCTCACCCCAGCCGAGCCGAGCTGAAGGACTGCCACCGGCGAGCGGTCGCCGGCGGCGTCAGGGCCACGCCGAGCAACCGCCCCCCGGCGTCCAGGGTCAGTGGTGGAAGGTGGTCGCCTCCTCCGGGGGTTGCAGCGGGCCGCCCTGGCGGTCGAGCTCTGGGAGCAGCCGGCGGAGGTCGGCGACCAGCAGGGACGCCAGGTCGTGGGAGAACCCGTTGCGGACGACGACGCGCAGCACGCTGAGATCCTGGCGGTCGGCCGGGAACGTGTAGGCCGGCACGAGCCATCCCCGCTCCCGGAGGCGTCGGGAGACGTCGAACACATTCCATCTGCTCACCTCCCCGGCCGTGGTGAAGGCGAAGACGGGCAGCTGGTCGCCGCTGGTCAGGAGCCGGAAGGGTCCGAGCGCCTCGATCTCCGTTGACAGAGTCGTGGCGACCTCCCGGTTGGCCCGCTGGACGGACGCGTATCCCTCCGACCCGAGCCGCAGGAACAGGTAGTACTGCGCGACGACTTCGGCGCCCGGACGGGAGAAGTTCAAGGAGAACGTCGGCATGTCGCCCCCGAGGTAGTTGACCCTGAAGATCAGCTCTTCGGGCAGGGCCTCCTCCGAGCGCCACACGACCCAGCCGACCCCCGGGTACACGCCGCCGTACTTGTGGCCCGAGGTGTTGATGGACGCCACCCGAGGGAGGCGGAAGTCCCACGGGAGGTCCGGGTCGAGGAAGGGGGCGACCATCGCACCGGACGCCCCGTCCACGTGGACGGGGACGTCGATGCCGGTGCGCGCCTCCAGGTCGTCCAGGGCGGCGGCGAGCTCGGCGACGGGCTCGTAACTGCCGTCAAACGTCGAGCCCATGATGCCGACCACGCCGATCGTGTCCTGATCGCAGCGGGCGACGGCCGACTCGGCGTCGAGATGGAACCGGTCGCCCTCCATCGGCACCAGCCGGGGCTCGACCTCCCAGTAGTTGCAGAACTTCTCCCAGCAGACCTGGACGTTGGTGCCCATGACGAGGTTGGGCCGCCGCCCTTCCCGCCCGGCGTCGGGGAAGCGCCGCATCCACCGGCGCTTCAGCGCCAGTCCCCCGAGCATGCATGCCTCGGACGAGCCGGTGGTGGAACAGCCGACGGCGCGCTCCGGGCGCGGCGCATGCCAGAGGTGGGCGAGGATCGACACGCAACGCTGCTCGAGCGCTGCCGTCTGGGGGTACTCGTCCTTGTCGATCATGTTCTTCTCGGCGCACTCCGCCATGAGGTTGGCCGCTTGCGGCTCCATCCAGGTGGTGACGAACGTGGCCAGGTTGAGGCGGGCGTTGCCGTCGAGCAGCAGCTCGTCATGGACGAGCTGGTAGGCAACGTCGGGAGGAACCGGCCGGGCGTGGAGGCGGTGGACGGGTGGGGAGACGTCGGCGCCGAGTACGGGATTGGCTGCGGTCACAAGGGCGTTGGTGTGACGTCCGGTGGCCGGTCCGGCGGCGAAGCCGCGGTGCAATGGCATGGTGTGATCCTCCTCAGGGTGAAGGGGTGGTGCCGAGGACGACGAGCTCGCTGACGGCGCTGCCACCCACGGCCACGGCCGTGGCCGGCGTGGCCCGGGCCAGCTGCACGAGCGTCCACGGGCTGGGGTGCTGGCGGCGGGCGATGGTCATCCACCGGCCGGCGACCCGCAGCCGGATGTCGACGCCGTCGGACGCGCCCACACTGACCTGGGTCACCCGCGCGCCGGCGGGGAGCGGCCACACCCGCTCGCGGCCGGCTCGTGCAACCCGGAGCAGGGGGCGCAGCCGGGGATGCACCGTGCCCGGTCCGAGGTACTCGACCACGGTGGCGTCGTCTCGCGCGGTGTGGAGCAGCACCACGGACCACGGCTCGGTTCCGGCGAGGCGCGCCAGGCAGGCGTCGTCGAGCGAGTGGCCGTTGAAGGCGGCGACCACCCCGTAGGCGGCGCGGTCTTTCCGGACGGCGTCGAGCGCCGCCGAGGGCGTGCAGCGTCCGTAGGTCGCGTAGAACGCGCCCTTGACTCCGGGGTGACCGGTCAAGAGGGCCGTCGTCCAGAGGTAGTCGGTCTCGACGCGGGCGCCCCGCGGCCCGAGGCGGGACAGCAGCGTCATGTACGGGGAGCCCTCCGGTCGGGACGTGGAGTGCCCGACCGTCTCACGGTACTCCGTCGGGAACTGCACGAGCAGCAGGGCGGCGCCCACGCATGCGCTGACAGCGAAGCGGCGGTGCCACACTGCCGGGTCCGCCCAGCCCCGCCGCCGTGCGGCACCGACGAGCCAGCGACCGGTGGCGATGGCACCGAGGACGTACCAGGCTGTGAGCACGGGCACGATCAGCAGCGTCCGGCGCTCGTTCACGTAGGGGTAGGCGATGCACTCGAGGGCGTAGGCGGCGACGAACCACGCCACCGGGTCGCGTGAGCCGTAGCGCCGGACCCAGGTGACCGCCCCGATCGTGCAGAAGAGGGCCGCTGCGGCGGAGGCGACGCCGGCGAAGACCACGAGGGCCGCCAGGTGGTCCGAGAGTGGGCTGTCCACGGGCGTTACCCCGGCGTAGACGGCGTAGAACACCAACTGGGCGGCGCCCGCCGGCAGCACGAAGAGCCGGTGGAGGATTCCGCCGCCGATGTTGTGGCCGATCTCGGCGGTGTACCGCGCACCGGCTACGGGGACGTGCGCTGCCACCCGGGCAGCGAGCAGGGGCACGAGGAGGACGGCCGTGCCGGCGGCGGCGAGGGCACCACGCAGCCACCGCCTGCACCAGAGCAGCCATACCACCAGCCCGGCCGCCATCCCCAGGCCGGCCTCCTTCAACCACACGGTGCCGGCGAGGAGGACGACGGTGAGCACCGCCCAGGGTGACCAGGCACGGGTGGCGCGCCACCAGGCCTCGGTCACCAGCAGGAGCCCGAGGAATGCGACGGTGAAGGGCACGTCGGGAGTGACCATGCTCCCGAAGGTGGCGATGACCGGATTGACCGCCAGCAGGCCGAGCACGGCCGCCGCCGGCCGCTCGCCGATCCCACGACGGCGCAGCCACACCCAGGTGAGCGGCAGCAGCGCGGCGGTGCAAACGACCGACAGGGTCCGCTCGGCGAGGAACCCGTGCCCGGAGCCGAGGAGCAACAGCAGTGGCACCAGCAAGGCCGGGTACCCGGCGGGGTAGTCGAGGAGCAGCGGGTACCCGTTGGGCAGCCTGCCCGGCAGCCCGACGCCGTGGACCAGGCCCCGGGCCATGTACAGGTAGGCGGCGTCGTCGTCGAAGGAGCCGACGTGGTACCGGGTGCCGACGACCACGGCATGGGCGACTGCGAGCGCAGTGAGGAGGCAGACCACGACCGCCGGGCGTGGCCACCAGCCGGGCTGGCTTCCCCGGCTCGGGGAGGCGATGGCGGTGGCGGCGGGGTTGGAGATGGTCCATGGCTAGCGCACCCACTCGCCGTCATGCCGGTCAGCCCCAACGGGTGCCCGCCCCGGCGGTTGCTCCCAGCGCGGCCCGGTGCCGCCGTGCCCCGAGCGCCCTACGCTTGGCGGTATGAGCGAGGAGCTGAGCATACGGCGACCAGAGCTCTTGGGCGTACGGAGGTGGGGGACCGTAGTTGAGTCCCGGGGGGTGGTGTACGGGCGGGTGAGTTGAGGGAGGGTCCCCCAACGACGACAGTCATCGCGTCAACCTCAAGGAGAAGTTCGGACCAACTGCTTGAGGAGGATCACGATGACTGTCCCTACCACTATCGA
>DAHVMA010000039.1:0-33552 GCA_027320105.1 Acidimicrobiaceae bacterium
CCAGCGTCCTGACCGACAGGCAGGAGGCCTTGGCCAGGGCCTTCTCGGTGAGGGGCCGGGACAAGTTCCGCGGCGTCGGCTGGACGCCTGGCACCAACGGCGCCCCCCGGATCCACGACGCCTTGGCGTGGGTCGATTGCCGTGTCGAGCGGGTCTACGACGGGGGTGACCACCACCTCGTCATCGGCCGCATCCTCGCCATGGAGCTCGGCGACGGCCAGCCGCTCGTGTTCTACCGGGGCGGGTTCGGGTCCTTCCGGGCGTGAACCCCGAGGCGGGGTGGTGCGCCACCGACGAGTCGGCGGGGTGTGGCACCCTAAGGGCCACGCGGAGGCTATCGTGGAGGTGGCGCCGAGGTGTCGCCCGGCCGGTTTCCGGCCAGGGGGGCGCCGGACGGCGGAGAGCAAGCCGGGCGGGAGCCCGGAGGAGAGTTCGGCCCTCGGGACCGGAGTGACATGGGCCGCACGGCCCGACGGCGGTGGAGTGCCGCCTGGGGTCGATCGGGCGGCACGTAGCGGAACTGGAGAGACAACTGGACCCCAACACGTTCGAGGCTGCCGTCGCCGCCCACGCGGCGGGGGTCGCCTCGGCGAGCGAGCTGGAGTTGCTCGCGGCCCACCCGGACGACTGGACCAGGGTGCTGCGGCAGCTCGTGCACGAGACCGACGACGCCTTGCGATCGGCGCAGCGCATGGCAGGAGACGAGCGCGGGCAGGTCCTCGCCGATCTGCGCCAGGAGCGGGCGCGGCTGGCCGAGGTCCTCCTCGAGCGCACCGGGGACCGGATCGACGGAGTCGGCGAGCCGCCGGTGGTCCCGGCAGCGCAGCCGGAACGGGCGGACGCCGGTGCCGCGGCTGCAGACCGGCCGCTGCTGCAGGCGTCCTGGGCGGACGGCAGGGTCGTGGTGTGGGCGGGGGGTCCGGGGGCGCCGGCCGGCAGCCACGACGTGGTCGAGCGCCTCCTCGGCCAAGCCGATGCCGGCGGCATCGGCTGGGAGCGCCACGGTGCGGTGCCGCTCCCGAGTGGCCAGGCGGCCGAGGCGCGGTCGGCGCCGATAGCACAGACGCTCGGATGGCTGGTGGGGATCGGCTCGGGCCAACTCCCCGCCGAGGGCGCCGGCCCCAGCCTGCACTGGCTCGGAGAGGCGGCGGTGTGGGCCACGCAGCTGGTCGCCGAGGGGCGGATGGTGCCCGTGCTGCGCGGCTCGGCCACCCCCTCGGGCGGCGGGCGACACGCCACGGGCAGGCACCGGGTGCGTTGGGTGCCGGCCCTGGTCGACCGGGAGCACCTGGTGAACCTCACTGCGGCCATGCCCGGCTGCGTCGGCGCCCTCCAGGCGACCCCGCAGCCCGACGGGTTGCTGCGGGCGGTGCTGGCGGCGGTCGTCGACGCCGTGTCCCGGGCCGGGGCGGCCCGCCTGGTGGCTCCCGCCGCGGCTCCTTTGGCGACCACCCGGGCGGAGGTGTCCGAAGCGGTGCTCTCGGGCCTCGACGGCCGGCCTTTCGTCGCCTCCACGGACGTGGCGGGGCGGCTTGCCGAGGACCTGAAGCGGTGGGCGGCGCCGGTCACAGCGGCGACGCGGATCGGCCTGTCAGTAGCGCTCGACCCGCCTGCCGACGACGGCGGGTGGCTGCTCAGCGTGCAGGTGACCGGCGTCGACAAGCAGCCGTTGCCGGTCGAGCTCGCCCTCGTCGTCGCCTCGGGCGCGAAGGCGCAGCAGGTCGAAGCGCAGATGCGACGCCTCGAGCGGCTGCTACCTGCCCTCCGAAGGCCGTCGACCCGACGGGGCCAGGTGGTCCTCGACGTCGAGGAGGCCACCGACCTGATGTTCCGTGCGGGCCCTGCCCTCGCCTCCGCCGGCTTCGACGTGTACTTCCCGAAGGTGTCCCGGCGGCGCCCGAGCCCCCAGCTACGCCTGTTCGCCGAGGCGATGAGCGGCCCGTCGCAGGTGGGGATCAACCAGCTCGCGTCGGTGCGGTGGTCCGTGCTGTTCGACGACCTCGAGCTCGATGCCGCTGCCGTCGCCAGGCTGGCGTCGCAAGCGGCGCCGCTGGTGCAGGTGCGGGGCCGGTGGGTGCACATCGACCGCGCCAACCTGGTCGCCGCAGCCGACGCCCTGGCCGAGCGGGCCGGCATCACGGAGCTGTCCGGCGCCGCCCTCCTCCGCCACGCCGTCGGCCTCGAGGGCTCGTCGCTCGGCGGGGCGCTCCGCGTCGACGGCAACGGCTGGGCCGTGGAGCTGTTGCGTGGCGCCCGCACGTCACCGCCGGCGCCCATCGCCAACCCGGAGGGCTTCGTGGGGGAGCTGCGCCACTACCAGGCCGACGCGCTCGGCTGGCTCGCCTTCCTCGACCGCGCCGGGCTCGGCGGCTGCCTGGCGATGGACATGGGGCTCGGCAAGACGCCGACGGTCCTGGCGCACCTCCGCCTCGACGCCGGTCACGGCCCCGCGCTCGTCGTCTGCCCGCCGGCGGTCCTCTCCAACTGGGCGACCGAAGCCCGCCGCTTCACGCCCTCCCTGCGCGTCGCGCTGCACCACGGGCCGCGCCGGGTCTCCGGGTCGGACCTGGTGGCCCTCGCCGGTCGGAGTGACGTGGTGCTGTCCACCTACGCCACAGCGGTGCGTGACATGGACACCCTGGCCGGCGTCGAGTGGCGCCGGGTCGTCGTCGACGAGGCGCAGGCGATCAAGAACCCCCAGAACGAGACCGCCCAGGTCCTCCGGCGCCTGAAGAGCTGGTCCCGGCTCGCCCTCACCGGCACGCCGATCGAGAACGGGCTCGGCGACCTGTGGGCCATCCTCGACTTCGTCAACCCGGGCCTGGTCGGTACCCGCCCGTCCTTCGTCGAGCAGCTGTCCCGCGTGGCCGACGGCGGCGGGCCGGCGCAGGGCCAGGAGGGCGCGCTGCAGGCGCTCAACGGGCTGCTCGTCTTCCGCCGGACCAAGAGCGAGCCGGAGATCGCCGCCGAGCTGCCCGACAAGGTCGACAAGATCGACCACTGCGGGATGACACCCGAGCAGGTCGGGCTGTACCAGGCAGTGATCAACCGGCTGCTCGACGGCGGGCTCGACAGCGACGTCAACCGCCGCAAGGGGCAGGTCCTGGCTGCCATCACGGCCCTCAAGCAGATCTGCGACCACCCCGCCGCCTACCTGGACGAGGACGCGGACCGGCCCCTCACGGGGCGCAGCGGGAAGCTGTCCCGGCTGGAGGACATCCTCGGCGACGTGTTCGCCGCCGGCGAGCGGGCGCTCATCTTCACCCACTTCGCCCAGTGGGGCGAGCGCATGTCCAGGTACCTCACGGCCCGCACCGGGCGCCCGATCCGCTGCTACCACGGTGGTCTGGCCCGGGGGGCGCGGGACTTGATGGTCGAGGAGTTCCAGCGGGGCAAGGGGCCCGGGGCCCTCGTGCTGTCGATCAAGGCGGGAGGCTCCGGCCTGAACCTGACGGCCGCCAACCACGTGATCCTCTACGACCGGTGGTGGAACCCGGCAGTGGAGGACCAGGCCCGGGACCGGGCGTGGCGGCTCGGCCAGCGCAACACCGTCGTCGCCCACCGGCTCGTCTGCCCGGGCACCGTCGACGAACGGGTCGAGGAGATCGTCGCCGGCAAGCGCCGGGTCGCCGGGCTGGTGCTCCCGGCGCGCAGCAGCCTCGGCGACCTCGACGCTGAGCAGCTGCGCATCGCCCTCGGTCTCGACGCCGACCAGGTCATCGAGGACGAACCCGGCGGGGGCGACGACACCGACCGGGAGGAGGCGGCAGCATGAGCAAGCGACGGCGCACGTTGGGGGGCCGCAAGGCCGCCGAGGCGAAGTTCTGGGGCATCACCTCCACCGTCCCAGAGGGGGAGGACGCGCCGGTGGCGGCGGCCGCGGCGGTGGTCCGGCCCACCCCGGAGCCGGGCGCGCTGGTGCGCTCTCTCGGCGTCCCGCCACTGGCCGTGGACGCCGCCGTGGCCGAGAGGCACCTGACGGCGGTCTACGAGGAGGCGGTCCGGGCTGCGACCGCTCTCGCCGCCGCCAACGGCATGCTCCAGGCCGGCGGCGACGACGGTTGACGTCGCCGCGGCGCGCCAAAGCGGCGGCCGTTGCCGCCGGGGGGCCGTGACGCGCTACTTGTAGCGGTAGGTGATGCGACCCCGCGTCAGGTCGTACGGGCTGATCTCGACCTGGACCTTGTCGCCAGGGAGCACCCGGATGCGGTTCATGCGCATCTTCCCGGAGTTGTGGGCGAGCACCTCGTGGCCGTTGGCCAGCGACACCTTGAACGTGGCGTTCTTCAACGCCTCGCTCACCGTGCCCTCGAGCACGATCGCGTCTTCCTTGTTGTTGGGCAGGGCCGTTCCTTTCGTCGGGGGTGGGCGCGGGGCGCCGCGCCGCTCACCAGCGTAAACGACGCCTGCCTCGGAGCGGGTCTCGCCGGTATGCTTAGGAAAACGAAGTATCTCTGGCCGGGAGCGTGGATGCGAGTGGTGGAGCGGGCCGGCGCGGGAGGGGCGGACCCGCGCGGCGAGGGTTACAAGTGGGTGGCGCTGACCAACACGACGATGGGTGTCCTCCTGGCGACCATCGACTCCTCGATCATGCTCATCGCCATGCCGGACATCTTCGACGGGGTCAAGCTCGACCCTCTGACGCCGGGCAACAGCTTCTACCTGCTGTGGATGATCCTCGGCTTCCTCATCGTCTCGAGCGTGCTCGTGGTGAGCCTGGGCCGGCTCGGGGACATGTTCGGCCGCGTCAAGATGTACAACCTCGGGTTCGTGGTCTATACGGCGTCGTCGTTCGTGCTCACCGTCGACCCGCTCGTCGGGCGGGCCGGTGCCATGTGGCTCATCGTCGGGCGCATCGCCCAGGGGGTCGGGGCGGCGTTCCTCGTCGCCAACTCCGCTGCCATCCTCACCGACGCCTTCCCGACCAACCAGCGGGGCCTGGCCCTCGGCATCAACAACGTCGCCGGCATCAGCGGGTCTTTCATCGGGCTCATCCTCGGCGGGATCCTGGCTCCGATCGACTGGCGCTTGGTGTTCCTCGTCTCGGTCCCCTTCGGGCTGTTCGGCACCGTATGGGCCTACACCCGGCTCGAGGATCGCGGCGTCCGACAGCGGGCCCCGATCGACTGGGCCGGCAACGTCACCTTCGCCGCCGGCCTAATCCTTGTCATGGTCGGCATCACCTACGGCATCGAGCCCGCCGGCGGGCGGGAGATGGGCTGGTCGAGCGGGCCGGTGCTCGCCGAGCTGGTGGCGGGCGCCGCCCTGCTGGCGGCGTTCCTGGTCATCGAGACCCGCGTCGCCAACCCGATGTTCCGCCTGAAGCTGTTCCGGATACGCGCCTTCACTTTCGGGACGCTGTCGACGTTCCTGTCCGCGATCGGGCGGGGTGGCCTCATGTTCATGCTGATCATCTGGCTGCAGGGGATCTGGCTCCCCGAGCACGGCTACAGCTTCACGCAGACACCGTTGTGGGCCGGGATCTACATGCTGCCGCTCACCTTTGGGTTCCTGCTGGCCGGGCCGGTGTCGGGTGTCCTGTCCGACCGGTACGGGTCCCGGCCGTTCGCGACCGGCGGCATGGCCGTGGCCAGCCTGACGTTCCTCCTCATGCTCCTCCTCCCCGTCGACTTCAGCTACTGGCAGTTCGCCCTCCTGCTGGCGCTCAACGGCCTCGCCATGGGAGCGTTCGCGTCCCCCAACCGGGCGGGGGTGATGAACAGCCTGCCGGCCGACCAGCGCGGAGCCGGGGGCGGGATGAACGCGACGTTCCAGTCCTCGGCGCAGGTCCTGTCGATCGGCATCTTCTTCACGCTCATGATCCTCGGGCTGTCGTCGGCGCTGTCCGGCCAGCTGACGAGGGGCCTTGCCGCCCACGGGGTGCCGGCCGGCGCAGCGGCCCGAGTCGGGCACCTGCCGCCGGTGTCGGTGCTCTTCGCCGCCTTCCTCGGCTACAACCCCGTGCGCTCGCTCGTCGGCGGCAGCGTGCTCAGGGGGCTGTCGGCCCACAACCGTTCCGTGCTCACCGGCCACTCGTTCTTCTCCCGGCTGATCGCGGCGCCGTTCCACTCCGGTCTGGTCGAGGCGTTCGCCTTCGCGGCGGCGGCCTGCCTGGTGGCGGCGACCGCCAGCTGGTTCCGGGGCCAGCGCTACGTCGACGACGTAGCGCTGGCGGGACCGGTGCGGGTGGCTCAGCCGGCCACCAGGTCGTAGATCGCGGCGGTCCGGGCCGCCACGCCCGCCCAGGTGAAGTGCCGGAGGACGCGAGCCCGTCCCGCCCGTCCCATGGCGCTGGCGCGCGCCGGGTCGGCGAGCACCTCCTCGATCGCCGCCGCCAGCCCGGCGGCGAGACCGCCGGGGTCCAGCGGGGTGCCGGAGCCGTCGCCGGCGGCCTCGAAGGGGACGAGGATCCCGGTCTCGCCGTCGACGACGATCTCGGGGATCCCGCCCACGGAGGTGGCGACCACCGGCGTCTCGCAGGCCATCGCCTCGAGGTTGATCAACCCGAAGGGCTCGTACGTAGAGGGGCAGACGAACACGGCGGCGTGGCTCATCAGCTGGGCGACGTCGGGCTGCGCCAGCATGCCGTCGATCCAGTGCACCCCAGAGCGCTCCCGCCGGAGGCGCTCGACGGCGGCTGCGATCTCGGCGGCGAGCTCGGGCGTGTCGGCCGCTCCGGCGCAGAGCACGAAGCCGGCACCAGGGTCGACCGCGTGGGCTGCCTCGAGGAGGTGGGCTATCCCCTTCTGCCGTGTCACCCGCCCGATCCACATCACGTAAGGCCGGTCCGCCTCGATCCCCAGGCGCTCCAGCGCGCCGGCGTGCCCGTCAGGGGCCCACCGGGTGGGGTCGATGCCGTTGTGCACGACGTGGATCCGGTCCGGGTCCACCTCCGGGTAGACGGTCAGGACGTCGTCGCGCATCCCCGCCGACACGGCGATCACGGCGTCGGCGTCGAGCAGGCCCGCCCGTTCGGCCCAGCAGGACACCCCGTAGCCGCCGCCGAGCTGCTCGGCCTTCCACGGCCGCAGCGGCTCGAGGCTGTGGCAGGTCGCGACGTGGGGCACGTCCCACAGTCGCTTGGCGAGGACCCCGGCGATGTTGGCGTACCACGTGTGGCTGTGCACGACGTCGCTCCCGCCGGCGGCTGCGGCGAGCACGAGGTCGGCGGACAGCGCCCGCAGGGCCGAGCCCTCGGGGGTGGCGGCGATGGCCTCCCACGGCTCTGCGGTCGCCACGACGAGCGGGTCGTCGCGCGGTGGGCCGAAGCAGGCGACGCCGACGTCGACGTGGGCCGTGAGTGCCATGGACAGCTCTGCGACATGGACCCCGGCGCCGCCGTAGACGTCGGGGGGGTACTCCCTGGTGAGGATCGTGACGCGGCGGCGGCGTGGACTTTCTCCGGAGCCGCTCACGCCCCGGTGACCTTGTCCCCCTTGCCGACCACGACCACCCCGCGCTCGGAGACGGCGAAGCGCCCCCGGTCGAAGTCGGCGTCGACGCCCAGGCCGCAGCCGGCGGCGACCTCCACGTTCTTGTCCACGATCGCCCGGCGCACCACCCCTCCCGGGTGGACCGTCACCCCGTCCATCAGCACCGCGTCCTCCACGAGGGCCCCCGACTCGACGCGCACCCCCGGCGACAGCACCGAGCGCCGGACGGTCCCCCCGGCGATGATCACGCCGGCGCTCACCAGGGAGTCGAACGCCTGCCCCCGCCGGTCGTGGTCCTCGAAGACGAACTTCGCCGGCGGCAGCTGCACCCCTGCTGTGTAGATCGGCCACTGCTGGTTGTAGAGGTTGAACACCGGGTGGACCGACACGAGGTCCATGCTCGCCTCGTAGTAGCTGTCGAGCGTCCCGACGTCGCGCCAGTAGCCCCGGTCCCGCTCGGTTGCACCGGGCACGTCGTTGCGCGAGAAGTCGTACACGTGGGCGTCGCCGGCGGCGGCGAGGGCGGGGACGATGTCACCCCCGAAGTCGTGGCGCGACAGGTCGTTGGCGGCGTCGGTGTGCAGCGCGTCGAGGAGCGCCTCCGTCGTGAAGACGTAGTTGCCCATCGACGCGAACACCTGGTCGGCAGCGTCGGGTAGGCCCGGCGGGTCGGAGGGCTTCTCGTCGAAGCGGGCGATCCTCGTGCCCTCCCCGACGGTGACCACGCCGAAGTGGTGCGCCTCCCACCGCGGCACGCGTATGGCTGCCACCGTGAGGCCGGCGCCGGTGGCGACGTGCTGGTCGAGCACCTGGCGGGGGTCCATCCGGTAGATGTGGTCGGCACCGAAGACGCACACGTACTCGGGCTTCTCGTCGCCGATGATGTTCAGGTTCTGGAAGACGGCGTCGGCCGACCCGGAGAACCACTGCCGGCCGCGGCGCATCTGGGCCGGCACCGGCGTCACGTAGTTGCCGAGGAGCGTGGACATCCGCCACGTCCGGGTGAGGTGGAGGTCCAGGCTGTGGCTCTTGTACTGCGTGAGGACGACGATCCGCAGGATCCCGCCGTTCGCCAAGTTGGAGAGGGCGAAGTCGATCAGGCGGTACTGCCCGCCGAAGGGCACCGCCGGCTTGGCGCGGTCGAGGGTGAGGGGCATGAGCCGCTTCCCCTCCCCCCCGGCGAGGACGATGGCGAGGACGCGGGGCACGCCGCGCATGCTACGCAGAGTGAAGGGCGGCCGGCGTGGAGGTCAACCGCCGGGCCAGGGTGCGGTACAGGCCCGGGAGCCCGCCGTGGAGGCGGGCGGGCAGGGACAGCCATCCTGGCACCATCACCTCGTCACGGCCGTCGAGGAGGCAGGTGAGGATGGCGGTGGCGAGGCGTTCGGGGGGCAGGGGGCGGGGGCGGGCGCGGTCGTACCCGCGGTTGCGGCGGTCGAAGAAGCGGGTCGCGACGACCCCTGGCGTGACCAGGGTGACGCCCATGCCGGAGGGCGCCACCTCGGCTCGGAGGGCCTCGGCGAAGCCGTGCAAGCCGGCCTTGGTCGCCGAGTACCACGCCTCCCCGGGCACGCCGAGGACCCCCGCTATCGAACCCACCAGCACGAGGCGACCACCCGGGCGGGCGAGGTGGGGGAGCGCGGCATGCACCAGGTGCGCCGCCGACCGCAGGTTGACGTCGAGCAGGCGGTCGATTTCCCCGGATGCCATGTCCTCGAAGCGACCCGCCCAGCCGACGCCGGCGTTGCTCACCACCACGTCGAGGCCACCCAGTTCGGCGAGGGCTGCCTCCACCGTGTGGCGGGCGGTGGCAGGCTGGAGCAGGTCTCCCGGTGCGGGCCGTGCACCGGTCTCGGCGGCCAGGCAAGCGAGGGCAGCACGGTCACGCCCGCCGGCCACGACGTACGCCCCCTCCGCCGCCAGGAGCCGGACGGTCGCCGCGCCGATCCCACTCGATGCCCCGGTGACCAGCACCCGTGCCCCGGCGAGGGTGCCCGTCGGTGCAGCCGGCTCGGGCGGCGGCAGGTCGGTGGAGCACGCGCCGACCGCCGGGCGAGCCGAGCGGGGGCGGGCGGCCGCGGCGGTCGGTGGGGCTGCGGCGGTCGGTGGGGCGGCGGCGGTCGATGGGGCGGCGGCGGTCGATGGGGCGGCGGCGGGTGCCACGGTGAGCTCTCTACCCACCTGCGGGGCCGTGCGCTGACATCGGTCGCTGCGGGCCGGGAACGGGCGCTCTAGCCGGCGAGGGCGGCGCGGATCGACTGCCTCAGCGACTTGGTGGTCGCCAGCACCGCCGTCGGCTCGTAGCCGCAGTGCGCCATGCAGTTGGCGCAGCGGGGGTCGCGGCCCCGCCCGTACCGGTCCCAGTCCGTCGTCTCGATCAGCTCCTTGTACGTCTCGGCGTACCCGTCGGCCATCAGGTAGCACGGCCGCTGCCAGCCGAACACCGAGTAGGAGGGGATCCCCCACGGTGTGCACTCGTAGTCGACCTTGCCCTCCAGGAAGTCGAGGAACAAGGGGCTGTGGTTGAGGCGCCACCGCTTGCGCCTGCCGTCGGCGAACGCCTGCTCGAACAGCTGCGTGCTGGACCTGGTGGAGAGGAAGTTCACCTGGTCCGGGGCCTTCTCGTAGGCGTACCCGGGGGAGATCATCATCTGGTCGACACCGAGGTCTTCGTTCAGGAAGTCGAGGATCTCCCGCACCGTCGTCGGGGAGTCGGTGTTGAAGAAGGTTGTGTTAGTCGTCACCCGGAAGCCCTTCTCCTTGGCCGCTTTGATGGCAGCGACGGCCTTGTCGAAGGTGCCCGCCCGGCTGACCGACTCGTCGTGGCGGTCGCGCAGGCCGTCGACGTGCACCACCCAGCTGAACCGGGGATGGGGGCTGAAGCGGTCCATCTTCCGCTCGGCCAGCAAGGCGTTGGTGCAGAGGTACACGTAGCGGCCACGGTCGAGCAGGGCCTGGACCATCTCGGCGATGTGGGGGTGCAACAGCGGTTCCCCACCGGCGATGGACACCATCGGCGCCCGGCACTCCTCGACGGCCGCCACCACCTGCTCCACGCTGAGGCGCTGGCGAAGGATCTCGGTGGGGTGCTGGATCTTGCCGCACCCGTTGCACGCAAGGTTGCACGCGAACAGCGGCTCCACCTCCACGATCAGCGGGAACTTGTCGCGCCCGGCCAGCTTCTGCCTGGCCATGTAGGTGCCGACCTTGATGCTCTGGCGTAGCGGTACTCCCATCAGCGGACCTCCTGGGGGAGGGAGAAGGCGACGGTCTCGTTGCGGACGGCCTCGGTGCGGATGTCGAGGGGGCCGGCGCCACCGAGGGCACGCAGCACCCGGGTGACGATGGCCTCGGGGGCGGACGCGCCGGCCGTCACGCCCACTGTGGCGGCGGTCGCCAGCCAGTCCAGGTCGAGATCGTCCTCGTCGTCGACGAGGTGGGCGGGGGCGCCGGCGCGCTCCGCCACCTCGACCAGCCTACGGCTGTTGGAGCTGGTAGCCGACCCGACCACCACCACGACGTCGCACGCCCCCGCGATCGCCCGCACCGCCTCTTGGCGGTTGTGGGTGGCGTAGCAGATGTCCGACGCCGGCGGACCGACGAGTTGCGGATAGCGCGCTCTGAGGGCGGCGACAGTCTCGGCTGTCTCGTCCGGGGCGAGTGTCGTCTGGGTGATGTACGCCACCGGTCGCTGCGGGTCGAGGTCGAGCCGTTCGACGTCGGCGGCCGTCTCGACCAGCCGGATGCCGTCCGCCTCGCCGAGCGTGCCCTCCGTCTCGTCGTGACCCGGGTGGCCGATGAGCACGAGCTGGTAGCCGCGGTCCCGGAACCGGCGGACCTCGGTGTGCACCTTGCCGACGAGGGGACAGGTGGCGTCCACCGCGGTGAGCCCCCGCCGGCGGGCCTCCTCCCGCACGGCGGGAGCGACGCCGTGCGCGGAGAACACCACCGTGGCGCCGTCGGGCACCTCCCCCAGCTCGCGGACGAAGACGGCGCCGATGGCTTCCAGCTCCGCGACGACGTGCTCGTTGTGCACGATCTGGCGGCGGACGTACAGCGGCGCCCCGTAGCGGGCGAGCCCCCGCCGGACGGTTTCGATCGCCCGCTCGACGCCGGCGCAGAAGGAGCGGGGCCCGGCCAGCAGCACCGTGCGAGGCCTGACGGCGGCGGCCCAGCGCTCGACGGCGGGCGCCGTCCGCTGGAGCACGCGCAGCGCCCGGGCGAGGTCGGACGCCGTGCCCGGCGAGACGAGGCGGCGCCCGGGGGCGTCGGCCACGACCCGGACCACCGCCGTCGGGCGGCCCCAGTCGTCGGCGAGCAGGGCGACCGATTCGAGGTCCACCGCCAGGGCGCCGGTCGCTTCCGCCAGCGCCTGGCGCTGGCGGTCGTCGTGCACCAGCCGGGCGGTGCTGACCACAGCGCCGACGGCGACGGTGAGCCCGTCGCGCCGCAGCGCCCGCGCCACCAGCGGAGCGGCGGGGATCTCCGCCACGAGCGAGGCGTCCGGGCGCAGGACCCGGTCGGCGACGACGACGTCGCCGCAGCCGAGCGAGGCGGAGAGCCCCCCGGCCACGCCGGTCACCGCCACGGCACGCACGCTCCCGGTGAGCGCCACCGCCCGGTGCGTGGCGGCGCCGGCCGCGGCCCGGCCGGCGCCGGTCCCGGTCCGGGCCACCAGGGCGCCGGGGGCACCCCGCCCGACGGCGCGGGCCTCCAGGCGCATCGGCGCCAGCGCCAGGAGAGAGCCGCTCATTCCCTGGCCCCGATGGCCGCCACGTACCGGCCCAGCGCTGTGAGTGGGAACACGTGCCGGTAGAGGTGGTAGTTGATGCTGAAGTCCCACGGGAAGCCCGTACCCGTGAACCACGGCTCGTCCCAGGTGCCATCCTCGGTCTGGTGGCGGGTGAGCCAGCGTATGCCGTCCCGGGTTGCGTCCCCTGCCGGGCCGTCGCCCACCTCCCCGGCGGCGAGGAGGGCGAGCAGCGCCCAGGCGGTCTGCGACGCCGTGGAGGCGCCCCGCCCCCTCCAGGCCGGATCGATGTAGGACCGGAGGTCCTCGCCCCACCCACCGTCGTCGTTGCGGTGCTCGACGAGCCAGTCGACCGCCCGGCGGATCCGGTGGTCCGCCGGCGGGATGCCGGCGGTGACGAGGGCGGGCACGACGGCACCCACGCCGTAGACGTAGTTGACACCCCACCGGCCGAACCAGGAACCGTCGTCCTCCTGCTCGTCGGTCAGCCAGCGCAGCGCCCCGGCGATCACGTCGTCGCCGGCGCCCGGCTCGGCGGCGAGCATCTCGAGCACGTGGCCGGTCACGTCGGCGGACGGCGGGTCGGTCACCTCGCCGAAGTCGCAGAAGGGGATGGCCTTCACCAACTCGCTGTCGTTGTCGACGTCGAAGGCGCCCCACCCGCCGCCCCGGCTGCGCATGCCAGCCGTCCAGACCACACCCCGCCGGCAGGCGTCGTCGCCGGCGTCGCCGGGAGCGATGCCCGCCCGTCGGAGCGCCAGGACCACCAGAGCGGTGTCGTCGATGTCGGGGTACAGATCGTTGGCGAACTCGAAGGCCCACCCCCCGGGGGCCAGGTGCGGGCGCCGGATCGCCCAGTCGCCCCGGACCCGGATCTCCTCCCGCAGCAGCCAGTCCCGGGCTCGCCGGATCGCCGGGTGGGCCGGGTCGACGCCGGCGTCCACGAGGGCGATGACCGACAGCGCCGTGTCCCACACCGGTGACTGGCAGGCCTCGATGCGCCGGCCGGCCTCGTCCTCGAGCACGAAGCCGTCGATGCCGTCGAGGGCAGCGGCGAGGACGGGGTGGTCCAGGGCGTAGCCCTGCAGGTGCAGGGCGATGACCGAGTACACGATCGGTGGTTGGATCCCGCCCCAGCAGCCGTCGGCCTCCTGGCGGCGCACTATCCAGCGCTCGGCGGTGCTGAGGGCCGCCCGGCGCAGGAGGGTGCGTGGGAGGAACCAACCGGGGAGCCGCTCCCAGGCGTGCAGCGCCCGGTCCAGGGAGCGGAACGCGGGCCCGGCGAGCGGGTCCCGCCGGCGGGGCTTGCGCTGGGGGGCCTCTGCCAGGAGGGCAGCCCGGTCGGCCGGTGAGTTGCCGGGCGGCCCCAGGAGCTCGTCGAGGCCGAACGGCAGCGGGCGCGATGGCCGGTGGGCCATGACGACGCCCAAAGCGACGATGGTCTGGCGGGCCCAACACCCGAACCGGTAGATGCTGAGCGGCGCGTTGGGCGGGAGGAAGATCAGCTCGGGCGGCATGACGGGCAGCTCGTCCCACGACCACGCCCCGACCATGGCCAGCCAGATCCGGGTGAACACCCGTGCGGCCGCCGGGCCGCCGTGAAGCCGGACCCAAGCGGCCGCCGCCTGCATGTGGGTTTCGTCGGGTCCGTCGCCGGCCAGCCGGAGGGCGACGTAGGCCTCCACGGTCGCCGACAGGTCGGGCGGGGCGCCGTGGAACGTCCCCCACGTGCCGTCCTGGCGCTGCTGGCTGCGGATCCACCGGGCGGCGCGCGCCGCCAGGCCGGGGCGGAGGATGCCGAGGAAATGGCGCAGGAGGAGGTCCTCGGCGTCCATCGTCACGTTGGTCTCGAGCTCGCCCTTCCACCAGCCGTCGGGGTGCTGCCGGGCGAGGAGGTGATCGCAGCCTCGATCGCGCGCTTCACCGGCCGCTGCGAGCAGCGGTTCCCACGACGGCTCCTCGCTGGGGAGGGCGCTCACGACTCCCTCTCGACGACGTAGACGGCCAGGTCCGCCAGCTGGCGGTGGGGCACGGCGGAGATCCGCACCCGCTCGAGCGCGCCGAGGGCGGCGTCGAGATGGGCCTTGGCCTGCACCGTCGTCCACTCCCTCCCGCCGCAGGCGTCGACGAGGTAGGCGGCCCGCCCGACGACCTCCGGCTCGAGGGGAGGGAGGGGCTGGTCGCCGCCGGCGGGACCGAGCAGCAGCTCCCGCAGCTCCTCCGCCTCGTCCCCGCCGGCCGCCAGGGCGGAGACAACCGGCATGGACTTCTTGCGCTGGCGCAGGTCGTTGCCTGCCGGCTTGCCCGTCCGGGCGGGGTCGCCCCAGATGCCGAGCAGGTCGTCGACCGCCTGGAACGACAGGCCCAGGTGGCGTCCGAAGTCCCGGAGCGCTCCGACCGTCGCCGCCGGTGCCCCGGCCAGGACGGCACCGATCGAGGAGGCGCAGCCGAGCAGCGCACCGGTCTTGGCGGCCGACATGGCGGTGCACTCGTCGACGCCGACGTCCCGGCGCTTCTCGAAGGCGATGTCGTCGGCCTGGCCGGAGATCATCGCCGCCGTCGCCTCCGCGAGGGTGGCGGAGGCGGCGGCGCCGGCCACGGGGGCGGCGGCGAGGAGCACCTGGTGGGCCAGCGTCTCGAGAGCATCGCCGGCGATGATCGCCGGCCCGATGCCGAACACGGACCAGACCGTCGGCCGGTGGTGACGCTCCAGGTCCTGGTCGATGATGTCGTCGTGTATCAGCGAGAAGTTGTGGACCAGCTCGACGGCGACGGCACCCGGCACGCCTACGCCGGCCTCGGCCCACACCGCCTCGGTCGACAGCAGCGCCAGCGCCGGGCGGATGCCCTTGCCGCCGGGCGCACCGGAGGGGCGCCCGTCCCGGTCGGTCCAACCGAAGTGGTAGGTGGCCAGCCGCCGGATGTCCGGGGCAAGCCGCTCGATGGCCGCGCGCATGGCCGGGGCCACGGTGTCGCGGGATCGGGCGAGCACCTCGGGCACGCCCGTCGTCGGGGTCATGCGACCTCCTCGCTGAAGCTTCGATCGGTGAGCCGGTGGAGGGCGACGGCGGAGGCGGCGTGGCCGCTGCGGACGGCGCCCTCCATCGTGGCGGGCCACCCGGTGGCGGTCCACGCCCCGGCCACGGCGAGCCCGCCGAAGGCGGTCTCTGCGGTGGGCCGGAGGTGTGCGGTCCCCGGCACCGCCCGGAACGTGGCGGTGCGCTCCTTGGTCACCAGCGTGTCGAGGACGGTGGCGCCGCCGGCTGCGGGCAGCAGGCGGGGGAGCTCGGCGAGGACCTCGCCGGCGATGGCGTCGGGGTGGCGGCGGAGGAGGCGGTCGGCGGCAGACAGGGACACGGCCAGGTACTGCGGGCCGGTGCCTGCCGGCGGGGCGAGGCCGCTCGAGACGGTGCGGTCGAACACCCACTGCACCGCGCTGCCGACGCCGGCGAGCAGTGGTCGATCCGTGACGCGGCGGTCGAAGACCACGTGCACGTTGACGATGGCGGAGGTGCCGAGCTGCCCGAGGGACTCCTGAGCCCTGATCGCCCCCGCAGGCAGGACGTCGCCGGCGGCACCGTGGGGAACGGCGATGACGACCGCGTCCGCCTCGACGGCGTCGCCGGCCCCGCCTGCCCCGTCCGGTCGCGTCGGCACCAAGAACCTGCCCCGTCCGGCGAGCGGCGGCTCGAGCAGCTGGACGCGCCCGGCCCGACGGCCGAGCGCCACCTCGACACCGGCTCGACCGAGGGCGTCGGCGGCGCGGGCGCCGTGGAGCTGGCCGAGCGGCACGCGGGCCCACCCGATGTCGGCGGCGGCCGGGTCGGTCAGCAACCCCGTCTTTAGGACCATGGCGGCCACGGCCAGGGACGCCTCCCGCGCCGGGAGGTTGACGGTCGCCACGGTGATGAGGTCCCAGAGGGCGGCGACGGCGGCGGGGCCCTGGCCGTGGCGGGCCAGCCACGCCGCGAAGGTCTCGGTGTCCAAGGCGGGGTCAGAGAGGTCGACCCGGCGCAGGGCGAGGGCAGCGCGGCCGGCGCCGATGCGGTCTGCGACGCCGAGGTGGGGGTAGCGCAGCAGTGCCGGGCCGAGCTGCAACGGCGCCGGCAGGTCACTGCGGCGGAGGGTGCCGACCCGGGGGCGCCCCCCGGGCGCACCGGCGGGGCGGACGGCGGTCACCTCGAGGCGCCCCTGCAGCTCGACGTCGCCGGCCGATCCGATCCGCTCCAGGAACCCGAGATAGGCCTCGCAGCACCGGAGGAAGACGTGCTGGCCGTTGTCGATCCACCGGCCGGCGTGCTCGAACGACCAAGTCAACCCGCCGAGGCGTCGCCGGCGCTCGACGAGCACGACGCTGGCACCGGCGTCGGCGAGATCCAAGGCGGCGGTGACTCCCGCCAGGCCTCCCCCGACCACGACGGCGTCGGCACGGCGGGGTGGCGCCGGGCGCTCTGCCGCCGTCACGCCGTACCCCTGGTCAGGGCCCGCGCCGCCACGGCGGCCTTCTCCCGGGTCGGCAGCGACAGCCGGCCGCTCAGCACCGCAGCGGGATCCCGCTGGATGCGCCCCAGCAGGCGGCGGTAGATGCCCGCCATGGCGGCCGTGCAGGCCCGGCTCCGCCGGTCGAGCAGGGGCAGCAGGTGGAGGCCCCGGTCGTACCACTCGGCGGCGCGGGCCGCCTCGAACGACACGAGCCCGAGGACGGCGTCGGGGGGCCCGGTGACGTCCGGGGCGCAGCCGAAGCGGGCCAGGTCCTCGGCGGGGAGGTAGACCCGCCCCATGGTGTCCCGGTCCTCGACTATGTCGCGCAGGACGTTGGTCAGCTGAAGGGCGACACCCAACGTGTCTGCCAAGGGGACCGCACGGTCCCCGTCGGTGGACCCGTAGATCGCCAGGGAGAGACGGCCGACGGTGCCAGCCACCGCCCGGCAGTACCCGAGCAGGTCCTCGAAGGTGTCGTAGCGTGCGCCGTCCACGTCCATGCCGCAGCCGTCCACCAGCTCGTGGAGGGCGCTCATCGGCAGCGCCCAGCGGCGGGAGGCGTCGGCAAGAGCCACGAGGACCGCATCCCCCGCACCGGCGTTGGGATCCCGCTCGATGGCGTACAGGTCCTTGTGGAGAGCGTCGAGCGCCTTGCGCTTGAGGGCGGGCGGGTCGTCGCCGTCGCCCACGTCGTCGATGCGCCTGGCCATGGCGTACAGGGCGGACATGGCCCGGCGCTTGGGGACGGGGAGGAGGCGGATGCCGTAGGAGAAGTTGCGGGCTTCCCGCCGGGTGATCTCCTCGCAGCGATCGTAGGCCTCGTCGAGGTTCACGATCTCCTCCCGGGCCTCACTGCCAGCAGCGCTGTGGCGTGTCGGAGGGTGCGGGCTCGCGACGGTCGGGGTGTCCCGGCGAAGGGGTCGAAGCCGCAGTCGGCGACGGCGTCGAGGGCAGCCTGGCCGCCGCCGGCAAACCCGGCGACCGCCAACCTCGCCCCGCCGCGCAGGTCAGCGACGAGCGGCGCACCCTCGGCGAGGATCCTGCGGGCACGGGCCACCTCGAAGGCCACCAGTCCCCGCAGAGCCGTTCCGGCCTGGCCGCCGGCCCGGGCGGCGGCCAGGTGGTCGTCGCCGACACCGAAGCGCTCGAGGTCGTCGGCGGGCAGATAGCAGCGACCGGCGCGAAGGTCCTCGGCGAGGTCCTGCCAGTGTTCGGCCAGCTGCAGGGCGGTGCAGATCTGGTCGGACCACGCCACCCGCCGCTCGTCGGAGGCGTCGAAGGCGAGCAGCACGAGGCGCCCGACCGGGTCGGCGGACAGGCGGCAGTAGCCCACGAGGTCCTCGAAGGTGGCGTAGCGGTGGACGGTCTGGTCCATCCGGTTGGCGGCGATCAGGTCGCGCAGCTGGCGCTCCCCGGCACCCCACGAGCGGACGAGGTCGGCGATCCGCGCGACGACGGGGTGAACGGTGGTGCTCGGAGCCTGGCCGAGAGCGGCGTCGAGCTGGGCTTCCAGCCAGTCGAGAGCGGCAAGGCGGTCGCCGGCGTAGGCGTCGCCGAGCTGGTCGACGAGCCGGGCGTAGCCGTAGATGGCCAGGAGCCGGTCCCGCCTGCGACGGGACAGCACCCGGAGGGCGACAGGGAAGTTCTCGCCGCCGGCCCGCGCCATCACGTCGGCCTCCAGGGGGATCCCTGCGGGCGCGTCCCCGCTGGTCCTCGCGGGCGCGTCCCCACTGGTCCTCGCCGGTGGGCCCGGCGGCGACGAGAAGGCGGTGCCGGGCACCGTGACGACCACCTCCGACCTCCCGCATCCAACACCTGACCGTACAGTCATCTGTTGTACGCGCCCGGCCCGGCGGTGTCAATCACCCTGGGCGGCGCGGACGGGGGAGCGGGTCGGCAACGCTGGCTCGGAGCTGGGGTCGAGCGCCCACCCCAGGACGACCGCGAACGCGGCGTTGATGACCGCCAGGCCGTCGCGGAAGGGATCGCCGGGCGGGTCCCCCGGCACGGGTTGGCCGGCGGCGCACGCCAGGGTCCGCAGCACGCGGCGGGCGATGCGCCGGCCACCGGGATATCCCTTGGCGGCGCGGGCGCCGACCTCCATCAGCAGGGGCAGGGCGAGCGCCACCGGCAGGGCGAGATCGGCGGCGGCGCGCTCGGGGCTCTCGGTCACCCGGGCAGGACCCCCCAGGTCGGCGACGACGGCGGCGAAGGCTGCCGCGGTCTCGGCCAGCAGCCGATCCACGGCGGCGGCGAAGAGGTCCTCCTTGGAGGAGAAGTACCGGTACACGCTTCCCTTCGCAACGCCGGCGGCGGCGGCCACCTCCCCCATGGTCACCTCGGCGAAGTCGCGCTCGCTGAACGCTTCGATGGCTGCGGCGAGGATCCGCAGTGCCACATCGGGCTCCCCGTCGGGGTCCGCCTCGCCCAACACGGCGTCAAGCCCAGGCTCGGCGAGGACATCGGGCAGGACGGCGGCGATCTCGTCCAGTCCGAGGCCGCGCTTGTCCCGGAGCATCCGGACGGCACGGACGGCGGTGACGTGGCGGTCGTCGTAGCGGAACCGGTTGGTCGCCGTGCGCGCCGGCGGCGGGACGAGCCCGCTGCGCAGGTAGTGGTGCACGGTGCTGGCCGGGACGCCGGTGCGGGCGACGAGCTCCGAGAGGGACATCGCCGGGCCCGGCCCGCCGCCGGCGGTGTGCGGGGGCGCCGTCACAGGACCCCGGTGCCGTCGGCCGGCTGCGTCGTCACACCGACAGTCTGCCCCGGAGGGCGCCCGGCGCGCGCCGAGGGGTGGCGGTCGGGTGGGGGTGGCGGTCGGGTGGGGGTGGCGGTCGGGTGGGGGTGCATCCGCCGTACCTCGGTGCGTCCGCCGTACCTCGGTGCATCCGCCGTACCTCGGTGCATCCGCCGTACCTCGGTGCATCCGCCGTACCTCGGTGCATCCGCCGTACCTCGGTGTGTTCAGGACCGTAGAGCGTGTCGAAGCTCCCGAGTCTTCCAGCTGGCTAGCGTCAGGCCATGTCGCTGTACTTCCGGCAGCTCCTATCCGGCCGTGACTTCGCCATCGGCGACCCCCTGGCGACCCAGATGGTCAACTACGCCTACGCCGTCGGCGATCGGGAGTCCGGTGAGGCGCTCCTCGTCGACCCGGCGTACGCTGTCGACGACCTCCTCGGGATCGTGGAGGGGGACGGGATGCGCGTGGTCGGGGTGCTCGTCACCCACCATCACTTCGACCATGTCGGTGGCGAGGTCGCCGGCCAGCATGTCCAAGGCGTCGCCGAGCTGCTCTGCCGGCTGCCGGTTCCCGTGCACGCCCACCGGGCGGAGGTGGGGCGGATCCTCGCGGCGACGGAGCTGTCCGCCGGCGACATCGTCTCCCACGAAGGGGGAGACACGGTTGCCGTCGGGGCGCGGGAGGTGCGTCTCCTGCACACCCCGGGGCACACGCGGGGCAGCCAGTGCTTCCTCGTCGACGACCTGCTGATCTCCGGGGACACCCTGTTCCTGGAGGGTTGCGGCCGCATGGACCTCGACGACTCCGACTCACGCGCCATGTACGCCAGCCTCCGAACGCTGGCGTCCCTGCCCGACACCACGGCGGTCCTCCCGGGCCACCGGTACTCGAGCTCCGCCGCGGCGACCATGGCCGCCGTCCGGGAGCTGAACGTCGTCTACAAGCCGGCGACGGAGGAGGCGTGGCTGGCTACCTTCGCCCGCTGACTGCGGTACCGAAGCAGCGGCGGTCGGCACCGGGGACCGGCCAATGGAGATGGTCGCCGGCGCTGACCGCTCGCCGGCGCTGGCCGCTCGCCGGCGCTGACCGCTCGCCGGCACCGGCTAGAGGGTGGGCCACTCCTCGTCATCGGGTTCGTCGATGTCGTCGCCGGGCCACACGCCCTCGGGCCAGTCCGGGCCCGTCGCCCACCTGAGGACCGTGGCGAACGCGTCCTTGATGACCGCGATGCCGGCGGGCAGCGGGTCAAAAGGATCCCCGCCGGCGCCAGCCCCTCGGTCCACGCCGGCGCCGGTCGGGCGGTCGGCGCCGCCGGCCGAGCCGGGGGTGAAGGGCCGCCCGGCCGCCTCGGCCATCGTCGCCAGCACCCGGCGAGCGAGCTCCTGGCTCGGCTCGTGGCCCTTGGCGGCACGGGCGCCGAGCTCGAGCAGCAAGGGCATCGTCACCGCGACGAGGCGAGCGAGCTCCGCCGCTGTCTTCTCCGGGGCGCTGGCCACCCCATCTGGGCCGCCGAGGTGGTCGATCGTCTCGGCGAGGTCGGCTGCCGCCCGGTCGAGCAGGCGCTCGATCGTCGTCGTGAAGATCTCCTCCTTGGAAGCGAAGTGCAAGTAAACGCTGCCCTTGCCGACGTCCGCGGCCTTGGCGATCTGCCCGACGGTCACCTCGCCGTAGCTCCGGCTGCGGAACGCCTCGGTAGCGGCGTCGAGGAGCCGGTCGCGGACGTCGCCGTCGGCGTCGGCGGGCGGCGGGCGGCGGGCGGCCCTGCCCGCCAGCAGCCGGGGGAGCTCCCCGGCGATGGCCCCGAAACGCTGCCCCCGGCCGCGGCAGGCCCGGATGTACCGGAGGGCGGTGACGTGGCGCTCGTCGTACGCGAAGCGGTTGGAGGAGCGGCGGTCGGCTGCCGGGAGGAGCCCGAGGCGCAGGTAGTGGTGAACCGTGCTCGCCGGCACGCCGGTGAGGCCGACCAGCTCGGACAGCGACAGGCGCAGGCGGGAACCCGGCGGCGACGGCGCTCGGCGTGGACTGCTCGCCATGGGCTGCCTCCCGGTGTCGGGGTGGGACCCCCGGGCCGGTGGCTGACCGGTCGCCGGTGGTCCCGCGAGTGTACGGCGCAGGCGTCGCCGCGGGATGCCGGACACGGTGGAAGCGCGGTTTACGGGGTGGCCAGCGGTCAATGGGCGTCCTGCCCGTCCATCCCCATACCCTCATGTGCTCGGAGACCTTCCTGCGCCTCGAGCCGCTCGGCCTGGAGCGCATCGCGGCCAGCATGCGCGATCACGATGTGCGCATCGCCGACCTGCAGGTCTCCCCCCGTGGAGACGTCGCTACGATCCGGGGGAGTGCGTACCGGAGAGCTCGGCTCGATGCGGCACCTGGCGCTTCGTTTCCTCGGCGCGCTGTCGCCGGCGGGCCCCGTGCCCGCCGACGAGGCCTGGGCTCGTTCCCTGCTGCTCCCCGGCGAGCTGCCGCTGTGGCAGCGCATGTCCGGGCCTGACCGCCGCCACGCCGTCGGCGTCGCCCGGGACACGATCGCCCGCCTATCCGGCGACGGTGTCCCCGCGACCCGCCCCGTGGCGGCCGCCGCCCTGCTGCACGACGTGGGCAAGGTCGAAGCCGGCCTCGGCACCCTCGCCCGGGTGGCGGTCACGCTGGCGGCAATGGTGGTCGGCCGTGAGCGGGTGGTCTCCGCCGGGAGCGGGGCCCCAATGAGATCATGGCGGCGGCGGGCTGCCGCCTACCTCACCCACGACCGGATCGGCGAGCGCCTCCTGCGCCACGCCGGAGCCGATGAGCTCACGGCGACGTGGGCGGCGGAGCACCACCTGGCGCCGCAGAGATGGACGGTCGCCCGCCCGGTGGCGGAGGCCCTGAAAGCCGCTGACGGCGGCTGAAGGCGCGTTATCGGGGCGGCTCGTCCGGCGCCCCGGGGTGCACCACCCGCACCGCCGAGCCGGCCGGTGGCAACCGGCCGGGCAGGACATCGGCAACGGGGCCCCGAGGACGCTGCGGGGATGGCGCCGCGCTCCCGGCGAGGCGGGCAGGCCTGCCGGCACGCTCGGCAGCGCTGAAACGCCTGTAGGAGCGCCAGCGGTGGGCGATGACGGCGACGATGGCGAGGGCGGCGAGTGCCCCGATCAAGTAGCCGGCGTCGCTGACGCCGTGCATAACAGCGTGCCACTGGCTTCCGAGCCCGTAGCCGATGAGGGCCATGGCGCCGTCCCAGACCAAGGAGCCAAGGGCAGTCAGGATGCCGAACCGCACGGCGGGCACCTCGGCGACGCCCGCCGGCACGGCCACGAAGTTGCGGATCACGGGCAGGAGCCGGCTCCCGAACACCCCCCAGCGGGGATGACGCTGGTACCAGTTCTCCGCCCGGTCCAGGTCGTGGTGGGTGAGGAGGATGTAGCGACCCCACCGGTCGACGAACGCGCGGCCGGCGTAACGACCGATGAGCCACGCGGCGTAGGCGCCCACGATCTCGCCGGAGGCGCCAACCAGGATCACGCCGGGGAGGCTCAGCTTGCCCGTGAACGCCAGGTAGCCGGCGAAGCCCAAGGTCAGCTCCGAGGACGTCGGCACGCAGCAGGACTGCATCACCGAGAGGAGGAAGATCGCCAGGTAGCCGGACGACGCGACCAGAGAGGTCGTGTTGATCAGGGCGAGCACCCATCCCACGGTAGCGGTGGGCGTCCGTGAGGCCGCCGGTCCTGACCGAAGCTTTACCGGGGAGCGGCTCTAGACGCGGATGCCGAGCTCGTGGAGGCGGCGGCGCATGTCCGCCTCGTCGCGCTCGAAGACCCGAGCCAGGGCCCTCACGTCCTCGTCCCGTATGGTGATGACGCGCCCGTTGAAGTCGCCGCGCTGGATCTGGATCATGCCGATGTAGCGCCGCACCACGTCGCGCTCGGGCGCCTCCAAGCCGTCGAGGTGGCCAAGGTCGATGCGCACCGGACCGGTGTCGCCGGCTCCGGCGGCACCGCCACGCAGGCCGACCGCCGCCAGCCCGGAGTCCGACCCGCGGGGCAGCAGCTGGTCCACGGGGACGGCGTAGAGGCCGGCGAGGCGCTGGAGGCGCAGGACCGATATCACCCGCTCGCCGCGCTCGTAGGCGCCGAGCACGGACGCCTTGAACTCGCGCTCCGACGCGTCCTCGACGGCCTGGAGCGAGAGGCCCTGCTGGCGGCGGATGTCCCGCAGCCGGCTACCGACCTCCCGGGCGTAGGCCGGGGAGACTTCCTCCTCGTCCATGAAGTGCCTCCATAGGGCGTCCTGCCTCCACGAGTGCTCTGGCAGAGCAGCTCCGGTGTGGTCACTCAGCGTAGCGGAAGGGCGCCGTGGCGGGCAAGAAGAACGCGCAGTGTGGTCGAAATGGTGCCGTGGTCCGGACCTCTGCTTCGCGGATTGCGTGTTTGGGCCGCCGGCAACGTCAGAACTCGGCGCGTCGCTGCAGGAGTAGGACATGGTGGCCGGCGAGCTTCAGCACCTGGCGGGCCCGGTAGGTAGGCCCGGGGGCGGGGAGCGGGCGGTCGGCGGCAGTGTCGAGGACCACCGTCCACGCCCGTCCCCATCGTGGCGCTGGCAGTGTGAACCCGAGCGGCTGCTCCCAGGCGTTGAACAGCAGGTGGAACGAGTCGTCGGCGACGGGCTGGCCGAGGTCGTCGGGGTCGGGGATCGCCTGGCCGTTCAAGAAGACGCCCAGGCTCTTGGCGTAGCCGACACGCCAGTCCGTGTCGGTCATCTCCCCGCCGTCGGGGCGGAACCACCCGATGTCGGGCAGCTGCCCCCGTCGGCCCGAGCCCCGCACCGGACGGCCCTGGAAGAACCGCCGGCGCCGGAAGACGGGGTGGGCCCTTCGCAGGGCCACGACCGCCCCGGTCCAGGCGAGCAGGTCGTCGTCTACCGCGGCCCAGTCGTACCACGAGATGTCGTTGTCCTGGCAGTAGGCGTTGTTGTTCCCCTGCTGGGTGCGCCCGAGCTCGTCGCCGCCGAGGAGCATGGGGACACCCTGGGAGACGAACAGCGTGGCGAGGAAGTTGCGCACCTGCCGCCGGCGGAGGCCGAGGACGTCGGGGTCGTCGGTGGCACCCTCCGCGCCGCAGTTCCAGGACCGGTTGTCGTCGGTGCCGTCGCGGCCATCCTCGCCGTTGGCCACGTTGTGCTTGTCGCTGTAGGACACGAGGTCGCGCAGGGTGAAGCCGTCGTGGCAGGTGACGAAGTTGATGCTGGCGAATGGCCGCCGGCCCGTCGCCTCGTAGAGGTCGGAGCTGCCTGTGAGCCGCTCCGCCAGCTCCCCGATCGGGGCACCGGCCTGGCGCCAGTAGTCGCGGACGGAGTCGCGGTACTTGCCGTTCCACTCGGACCAAAGCGGCGGGAAGTTACCGACCTGGTAGCCGCCGTCTCCCACGTCCCACGGTTCGGCGATGAGCTTCACCTGGTTGATGACAGGGTCCTGCTGGATGAGGTCGAAGAACGCCGACAGCCGGTCCACCTCGTGGAACTGGCGGGCCAGGGTGGCCGCCAGGTCGAAGCGGAACCCGTCGACGTGCATCTCCTGCACCCAGTAGCGCAGCGAGTCCATGAGCAGCTGCAGGACGTGCGGGTTGCGCATGTTGAGGCTGTTGCCGGTCCCCGTGGTGTCGTGGTACAGGCGGGGGCAGCCGTCGACGAGGCGGTAGTAGCTCGGGTTGTCGATCCCGCGCATCGACAGGGTCGGGCCGAGGTGGTTGCCCTCCGCCGTGTGGTTGTAGACGACGTCGAGGATCACCTCGATCCCCGCGGCGTGCAGGGCGCGGACCATCGCCTTGAACTCGTTGACCACCCGGTGCCCGGGGCGGGAGGCGTAGCCGTTGTGAGGGGCGAGGTAGCCGATCGAGTTGTACCCCCAGTAGTTCCGCAGGCCGAGGGAGACGAGTCGATCATCGTGCACGAACTGGTGGACGGGCATGAGCTCCACCGCCGTTACCCCGAGGCGCTGGAAGTGCTCGATGAGGGCCGGATGGGCCACGCCGGCGTAGGTGCCCCGCTGCTCGGCTGGAACCTCGGGGTGGCGCCAGGTCAGGCCCTTCACGTGCGTCTCGTAGATGACGGTGTCGGCCCAGCGGGTGCGCGGCGGCCGGTCCTCGCCCCAGTCGAACGCCGGGTCGACGACGATGCCCTTGGGCATGGCCGGCGCCGAGTCGCTCTCGTCGGCAACCAGGTCGTCGCCGCCGAGGGCGTAGGGGAACACCGGCTGGCCCCAGCGCACCTCGCCGTCGACCGCCTTGGCGTAGGGGTCGAGCAGCAGCTTGGCGGGGTTGCAACGCAGCCCGTCGTCGGGGCGGTACGGCCCGTGGACCCGGTATCCGTACCGGGTGCCGGGCCCGACACCCTCCAGGTAGCCGTGCCAGCAGTAGGCGTCGATCTCCGGGAGGCGGTAGCGGTCCTCGTCTCCCCGCTCGTCGAAGAGGCACAGCTCGACGGCTTCGGCGACCTGCGAGTAGATGCAGAAGTTGGTCCCCAACCCGTCCCAGACGGCCCCGAGGGGAAAGGCCTCGCCCGGCGAGATGCGGTATGGCATGGGGGGGAAAGCTACTCACCGCGTCGCTGGCGGTTGGCAGCCGGGCGCTTCAACTCCACCAGAGCGCTGTCGCGATCATGGCGTACAGCCCCACCAGCGCCACCCCCTCGATCCAGGTGTACTCCCCGTCGTAGGTCACGACGGTCACGGCCGCCGTCGCGAGGGCCAGGGCCACCAGCAGCAGGGTGGGGAACACAAGGGTCAGCTGCCGTGGGCCGACGACGTTGCTGACGAGCACGAGCGCGGGTGTGAGGAGCAGGGCGATCTGCAGTGGGCTCGCCAGTGTCGTCGACACGGCGTAGGCCGGCTTGCCCCGGAGGGCGAAGCGGACCCCGACGGCGTTCTCGACGGCGTTGGAGGCGATGGCGACGATCACGAGCCCGGTGAACGTCGGGCGGATCCCGAGGACCCGGATCGCGGGCGTGAGCGCGCCGACGAACCAGTCCGAGACGACAGCGGCACTGCCGCTGGCGAGCAACAGGGCGCCCGCGGCGAGCGGGAGCGGCACGCCGGCGCGTGGCGGCGCCTCGAGCGCCAGGTCCCCCGGTTCCCGTCGCAACAGCCAGACGACCGACGAGGCGTAGATGACGAGCAGCACACCGGCGCACACGTCCGAGAGGACGCCCATGTGGCCGGAGGCGAGCGGCTCGAGGTGGGCGGCGAGCGTGGGCACCAGTAGGGCGGCCACGGCCACGAGGAGGAGCGCCGCGTAGTGCCGGGGCTCATCCGGATCGAAGCGCTGGGCGCCGTGGCGAATCCCGCCCGCTACGAACGCGAGGCCCAGCACGAGCAGGGCATTGCCGAGGATCGACCCGATCAGGGTCGCCCGGACGACGTCGTAGAGCCCTTGGCGCAGCGCGAAGATCCCGACCAGGAGCTCCGGGAGGTTGCCGAGCGTCGACTGCAGTATGCCGGTCGGCCCCGGCCCGACCCGCTCGCCGACGGCCTCGATCGACTCCCCGATCACGGCGGCCAGCGCGGCGAGCGCCAGCCCGGCTACGAAGAAGCGGACCACAGCGGAAGCGCCGCCCGCCTGCGTCGCGCCCGCCCCGGCGGTGAGCACGGCCGCTACCACCATGCTCGTGCGAAGGGTCGGGCTCAGGGCGCCGACGCTACCCAATCCTCCGCCAGCGGCCCGCCCCCGGCCAGGTGGCAGGAGGGCGAGGGCGGGCCGGGCAGTGGAATCCCCCCGGCGCGAGCGGATGCGCCGAGGAGTGGTGCCGGGAGGGCGAGCCCGGCACGGCTCTCAGCCTGCCCGCCTGATCTGGGAGGGACCTGGGAGGAACTTATGAGTTCGCGAAGAACGACCGGCCGCAGCCGCGACGCCGCCGGTCAGCCCAGGTGACCGAGCTGGAGGGCGCCGTCACCGCCGCGACGCAGCGGCGTGGCGCGTAGGACTGCGGCCTTCGGGAGCGGGCCGTAGATGTGGGGGAAGCGCTCGCCATCGTCGGCCGCCTCGTAGCGCAGGGGTACGTCGAGGCGGTCAGGGTCGATCTCCAGGAGCACGACGTCTTCCCGCCCCCGGTACCACAGGTCCGCAACTCTGCTCACCTGCGTGGCCGTCGAGGCGTGCACGAAGCCGACCTCGTCCACGCTCCTGCCGATCGTCGACCCGCGGTACGACTCGGAGGGGTCGCTCCAGTCGGCCTCGAGGGCCAGGTGATAGATGGGCTCGCCCACCGGGGAATCCTTCCTGGGGACTGGAGGCGGCGCCCGGGATCGAACCGGGGTACAGGGATTTGCAGTCCCTTGCCTAGACCACTCGGCCACGCCGCCGCTCTGGCGTCGGCCGACTCTACCCGGCAGGCCCCACGGCAGCCACCGGCTCGGGCATGGGATACTGGGGGCATGGTCAGAGCGGGCAGCGCGTCGCGCAAGCAGAAGCCGCAGCCGGAGCAGAACCCACCGCGCCCGCCGGCCAAGGGCACAGCGGCACGGGGGCGGATCGAGGCGCCCCGGAGGGAGGACGGCGACGCCGGCAAGGAAGGCCTGCGCCAGCGCATGGGGCAGCGGGTCATGAGGATCGGTTTCCTCCGCCGGCGGTACGTGAAGCGGGTCATCCGCTACCTCGACAAGTCCAAGAAGAAGGGCCGGCGCTTGCCTCCTGGGATGATGGAGATGCAGCGCTTCCTGGCGCAGATCCCCAAGGAGGAGCGGGCGCAGCGCCTGGAGGAGGCCATCGTGGCCCAGCAGTCAGGCGACGAGTTCAACCGCGACCTGCGGCGCGCCGCCGCCAACCAGCAGCGCCGCAGCGGCAAGGGTGCCGGCGGCTACCGCCCCGGGGCGCCGCCGCGCTCCATCGCGCCCGGACCGCGCCCGTCGAAGAAGCCCCGCTGATCGAGCGGCGGTGCCGGCGACGCCCTGGGGCGGCGAGGGTGGCTCTGTAGGATCACCCGGTGCGCGCCATCCTCGGGATCAACTGCTTCAGCCATGACGCGTCGGCGGCCCTCCTCGTCGATGGCCGCCTGGTGGCCTTCGCCGAGGAGGAGCGCTTCAACCGGGAGGTGCACACCAAGCGCTTCCCCCACCAGGCGATCGGGTCGGTGCTGCGGCTCGCCGGGATCGACATCTCCCAGGTGGAGGCGGTCGCCTTCGCCTACCGACCGGGTCTGGACTTCCGCCGGGGTGCCGCCGACGCCGTGCGCCGTCGGGCGCCCAAGCGGCTGGCGGTGCAGGCCGTCGTCGACGCCCGGCTGGCGGTGAAGCAACGCCAGCTCCGGCGCACCTGGGGCTACACCGGCCCGCTCCACTACGTGGGACACCATCTCGCCCACGCCGCGTCGACGTTCTTCGCCAGCCCGTTCGAGGAGGCGGCGGTCCTCACCCTCGACCGGGGGGGCGACTTCCTGTCCACCAGCACCAACGTGGGCCGCGCCAACCACATCCAGGTGGAGCGCGAGATCCGCAACCCCGACTCGCTCGGCGAGGTGTACACCGCCCTGACCCGGTACCTCGGCTTCTTCGCCAACGACGAGGGCAAGGTGATGGGGCTGGCACCGTACGGCACCGCCAAGTACGCCGACGAGCTCCGGGACCTGGTGCGGCTCCGCCCGGACGGGACGTTCTCCGTCAACTTCGCCTGGTTCGGCTACCAGCTTGAGGGCCCGCCGATGTCGGCGGCGTTCGTGGAGCGCTACGGGCCGGCGAGGGTGCCGGAGTCGGAGATCACCGAGCGGGACAAGGACCTCGCATGGGCGCTCCAGGACGTCGTCGAGGAAGCGGGCGTGCACGTGGCGCGCCATCTGCGCCGGGCGTCGGGGTGTCGCCGGCTGTGCCTGTCCGGCGGGTTGGTCCTGAACTCGGTGATGAACACCCGGATCCTGCAGGAGGCCGGCTTCGACGACGTCTTCATCCAGCCGGCCGCCGGCGATGCCGGCAACGCCCTCGGTGCCGCTCTCTGGGTCTGGCACGAGCACCTCGGCCAGCCCCGCTCCTGGGAGATGGCGCACGCGTTCCACGGCGAGGCGTGGAACGACGACGACTGCGAGACGGCGCTGCGGCGAGCCGGGGTCGGCTACGAGCGGGTCGGCGATCCGGCCGACGCCGCCGCCGCCCGCCTCGCCGACGGGAAGGTGGTCGGCTGGTTCCAGGGCAGGGCCGAAGCGGGGCCCCGGGCGCTCGGGGCCCGCTCGATCCTTGCCGACCCGCGACGGGCGGAGATGCGTGACATCGTCAACGAGCGGGTGAAGAGGCGGGAGTGGTTCCGGCCCTTCGCCCCGAGCGTGCTGCACGAACGGGGCGCCGAGTACTTCGAGCGGTACTGGCCGAGCCCGTTCATGCTGCTGGTGCTCCCCATCCGCGAGGACAAGCGCTCGGTCATCCCAGCCGTGGCGCACGTGGACGGCACCGGCCGGGTGCAGTCGGTCACCCGCGACACCAACCCGCTCTACCACCGCCTGATCGAACGCTTCGCCGGCCGGACCGGGGTCCCCGTCGTCCTCAACACCAGCTTCAACCTCCGGGGCGAGCCGATGGTGCACCGTCCGGGCGAGGCGGTCGCCGACTTCGAGCGTTCGGCGATGGACTCGCTGGTGATCGGGCCGTTCGTCGCCGACAAGCCCGCCGTCTGATCGCCGGCCCCCGCCGGCGATCTCAGCCGGCCAGGTCGGGAGCGGCGGTCGCCGACCCCGATGGCGAACCGGCGCTGCTGCCAGCGTGCGCAGGTGCGGCGGCGCCTGTTCCGGAGCCGTAGCGGCTCGGGTGCACGTCGAGGGGGGCGCCGGCCACGTCCTCGCCGGCGGGCGCCCGACCCCGGATGAGCAAGGCGAGCACCGAGCAGGTGAACACGACTATGCAGGTCCAGTCGTTGAGCCGCAGCCCGAGGTAGACGTGGGCGGGGTCGATCCGCATGTACTCCGTCCAGAACCGCACGAATGTGTACCCACCGGAGTAGATGGCGAAGGCGTAGCCGCGCCTGATCCTGAACCGGCGCATCGCCCACAGCACGAGGGCGGCGACGAGGACATCGCCGATCATCTCGTAGAGGAACGTCGGCTGGTACACGCCGGGCGGGGCGTAGTGCGAGCCGGTGGTGGTGCCGATCAGGGCGTGGTCTATCTTCACACCCCACGGCAGGTTGGTCTTCCAGCCGTAGAGCTCCTGGTTGAAGTAGTTCCCGATCCGGCCGATCGCCTGGGCGAGGGGGAGGGCGGGGGCTACGCAGTCCATGAGCGGCGCCCACGGCAGGCGTAGGCGGTGGGCGGCGTACAGGCCGCCGGCCACCCCCAGGAGGACCCCACCCCAGATGCCGAGGCCACCGTCCCAGACGGCGAAGGCCTTCCACCAGTGCCCCTGGGTGTCGACGTTCCAGCTCGTGCAGAGGCTGTAGACCCGGGCACCTACGAGGCCGGCAGGGACCGCCCACACGGCGAGCGACGAGAACACCCCGCTGCGGCCGCCGATGCGGGTCCACTGGCGCTGCGCCATCCACACGGCGACGATCACGCCCAACGCGATCATGAGCCCGTAGAAGTGCAAGCGGATCGGGCCGATGCTCACCCCGTTGATGGGGGGGCTCGGGATGTAGGCGAGGAAAGCACCCATCGCCCTGGGATCCTACGCCGAGCGGACACCGGGGCGGGATCGGCTCCGGCGGGTACCGTCTCGGGGTGACCCCCGATGCCGCTCACGGCCCTGCCGTCAGGCGGGATCCGGCCGGCGAGCCTGTCCCCTCCGACTGGCCCGTTGCCGGCACCACCGGCGCCGTGTCCCTCTCACGGAAGCTGCTGACCCTCGTGGCCCCGGGATTGCCCGACTTGCACCCGGACAACCCCCGTCCCGCCGACGACGGCACCGAAGACCAGGAGCGGAAGACGCCATGATCGAGCTGCGGGTATGGGCTCCGGGCCGGGAGCGCGTCGAGGCTGTGCTCGACGGTGCCAGCGCCGATCTCGAGCGGATCGCCGGCGGCTGGTGGTCGGCCGTTGTCGACGGGGGCCACGGGACCCGCTACCGCTTCTCCCTCGACGGAGGGCCGCCCCGACCCGACCCGAGATCCCCCTCGCAACCGGAGGGGATCGACGGCCCCTCGGCCGTGGTGGACCACTGCCGCTTCGCCTGGACCGACGCCGGCTGGAAGGGCGGCCACCTGCCGTCGGCGGTGCTCTACGAGCTGCATGTCGGGACCTTCTCCTCTGCCGGCACCTTCGACGGCGCGATCGACCACCTCGACCACCTCGCCATCCTCGGCGTCGACGCCGTGGAGCTGCTCCCCGTTGCCGAGTGGGGAGGGGCGAGGGGCTGGGGCTACGACGGCGTCCTACCGTACGCGCCCCATCACGCCTACGGCGGGCCGGACGGCCTCCAGCGGTTCGTGGACGCGTGCCACGGCCGGGGGCTCGCCGTCGTCCTCGACGTCGTCTACAACCATCTCGGGCCGGCGGGGAACTACCTCGGCGAGTACGGGCCCTACTTCACGGAGAAGTACCGCACCCCATGGGGTGCGGCGGTCAACTACGACGGCGCCGGCAGCGACGAGGTGCGCCGCTTCGTGCTCGACAACCTCAGGCAGTGGTTCGTCGACTACCACGTCGACGGGTTGCGCCTCGACGCCGTCCACGCCATCCACGACGAGGGCGCCGTCCACATCCTCGAGGAGCTCGCCGCCCTCGCCGGCGAGGTGGCCACCGCCACCGGTCGCCAGCGGTGGATCATCGCCGAGAGCGACCTCAACGACCCCCGCCTGGTGCAGTCAGCCGAGGCGGGCGGCTATGGCCTCGACGCCACCTGGTCCGACGACTTCCACCACGCGCTGCACGCCCTGCTCACCGGGGAGAGGGACGGCTACTACGCCGATTTTGGGTCCGTGGCGCAGCTCGCACGTGCCCTCGAGGGCGTGTACGTGCTCGGCCGGCACTACTCGCCGTTCCGCGGGCGGGCCCACGGCCCTGCGGTCGGGGCGCTGCCACGCTCGCTCTTCATCGGATACCTGCAGAACCACGACCAGATCGGCAACCGGGCGCTCGGCGAGCGCACCGCCGCCCTCCTCCCTCCCGGCCTGCTGAGGGTCGGAGCCGCCCTCGTGCTCCTGGCTCCGTGGGTGCCGATGTTGTTCCAGGGCGAGGAGTGGGCCGCGTCCACCCCCTGGCAGTACTTCACCGACCACCGGGACCCAGCCCTCGGAAGGGCGGTGAGGGACGGGCGGCGGCGGGAGCTCGGGGCGTTGGGATGGAAGCCGGAGTCCGTTCCCGATCCCCAGGACCCGGCCACTTTCGAGCGGTCACGCCTCGACTGGTCGGAGCTCGGCGACCCGGTCCACGCCGGCGTCCTGGCGTGGCACCGGGCGCTCATCGCCCTGCGGCGCGCCCGCCCGAGCTCCGAGACCCCAACCCGGCCCACACCCGCGTGGACTTCTCGGAGGGCGGCCGATGGCTCGTCTTGTGGCGTGGCGGCACCGCCGTCGCCGCCAACCTCGCTGCCGCCGCCCAGGCGCTGCCGGTCGCCGGCGCCGGCGCCGTCCTGCTCTGCTCCGCCCCGCAGGGAGCTCGCCGTGAGGGCGACACGGTGGTCGTGCCGGGGGAGGCGGTGGCGGTCGTGGGCCAGGCGGGGCTGGGCGTGGCCAGGCGTGGGGCTGGCCCGCGTGGGGAGTCGTTCGTGTGTGAGCCAGGAGCCTCGTCGCCAAGGCCGCGCCGCTCTCCGGGTGGCCGACCCGGGGTGCTGTGGTGCGTAGGGCACCGCAGCGCCCGCACCACCCTGTCCGCTGTCGCCGGTGCCTGCCGCCACCCCCCTGTGCCTGGGTTCTGTGAGTGAGAACTACACAGGGTGTGTCGTTATCGCTCACAGTTTCGCCGAGCTCCGCGTCCGCCCTGCAGCTGGGCCGCTGGGCGGCTGAGGGGGCTGGGGCGATCGTGATAGCGTCGAGCGCCGCCGGGGCGTATAGCTCAGTCGGTTAGAGCGCATGCATGACGCGCATGAGGTCGGGGGTTCGATTCCCTCTACGCCCACCGACCAAGAGGTCTTCACGTTTCACGTGGGGCCTCTTCACATTTCAACCTCTCGTCATGGTGCCAGGGGGCTGTGACACCACCTTGACGTGGCGTCGGGGCCCGCCGCAGGGCCGTCTCGACCGGTCGGCCCCGCCCGTGGGCGCGTC
>DAHVMA010000095.1:0-39316 GCA_027320105.1 Acidimicrobiaceae bacterium
ATTGGGGGGCCGAGCGTCGGTTAGGGCTGGTGGTCGCCGGGGCGGATGGGGTAGACCTTCCCCCGTGGCGAGGAAAGGCCAGGACGCTCCCACCGCGGAGCGCATCCTCGTCGCGGCGGCGGAGCGGTTCGCGACCAAGGGCTACCACGCCACGACCACCCGTGAGATCGCCGCCGCCGCCGGCGTCCGGGGCGCCAGCGTGTACCACCACTTCGCCAGCAAGGAGGCGATCCTCCACCGCATCGCCCTCGGGACGATGGACGAGCTGCTCGACGGTGCCCGGACGGCGGTGGCGAGCGCGATGGGCCCGGAGCGCCAGCTGCGCCGGCTCGTCGAGTGGCACGTCCGCTACCACGCGGAGCACCGCCTGCAGGCCCGCGTCGCCGACGAGCAGCTCCACGCCCTCGGCGTCGCCCGCCGGGCGGAGGTGGTGGCGGTGCGTGACGACTACCAGAGGCTGCTGCGCGGCGTAGTGGTCGAGGGTCGGGACCGCCTCGGATGGCAGGTCGACGACGTCGACGTCGCCACGTACGCGCTCGCCACCATGGCCACCGGCGTGTGCGTGTGGTACCGGGAGGGCGGGCGCCTGCCGGTGGGGGCCGTGGCGTCGATCTACGGCGACCTCGCCGTCCGGGCGGTGACGGGCGCTCCGCTCACTGCTTTGGCGTCGGGCGCCGCCACCGGCGCGATCGGGGGAGGTTGACCATGACCGCAGAGAACGAGCGCCTGGCGAAGCGCGCTACGCAGGTGCTGCCCCGTGGCAACTCGCGGGCGACGCTGTACGTGCCTCCCGCCCCGCCCTATGCCGTGAAGGGGGACGGGGCGGTGGTCGTCGACGCCGACGGGCACCGGGTCATCGACTGCAACAACAACTACACCTCGCTCATCCACGGCCATGCCCACCCGTCGGTGACCGAGGCGGCGGTGGGCGCCGCCCGGCACGGGTCGGCGTTCGGCCTGCCCACCGAGAGCGAGATCGCTCTCGCCGAAGTGCTCTCCGGACGCTTCGACCGCGACCTGCGGTGGCGGTTCGCCAACTCGGGCAGCGAGGCGGTGATGATGGCGATACGGGCGGCGCGGGCCTTCACCGGGCGGGAGGTCGTGGTCCGCCTCACCGGCGCCTACCACGGCACCTACGACCAGGTCGTGGCCCCCGAGGAGCCGGGGGTGCCGCGGCCGGCTCGGGAGGCGACCGTATCCGTTGCCCAAGACGACGAGGCGGCGCTGCGATCCGCCTTCCGCACCGGCGGCGGCAACATCGCCGCCGCCCTCGTCGACCTCATGCCCAACCGGGCGGGGTTGCGGCCGCTGGCGCCCTCGTTCGTCGCCGCGGTGCGGGAGGAGGCCGCCGCCGCCGGGGCGTTGGTGATCGTCGACGAGATCATCACCTACCGCCTGGGGCTGGGAGGCCTGCAGGCTTCGTACGGCCTCGCGGCCGATCTGACGACGGTGGCCAAGATCATCGGCGGCGGCTTCCCTGTCGGCGGCGTCGGCGGCCGGCCCGAGGTGATGGCCAGCTTCGACCCCGAACGGCCGTCCGCCATCCACTGGGGCGGCACCTTCTCCGCCAACCCCGTGACGATGGCCGCGGGGGCGGCCGCCCTCGCCGCGTACGGGCCGGAGGAGATCGAGACGCTCAACGGCCGCGGCGATGCGCTGCGCCGGCGCCTCGCCGCCGCCGGCGTGGAGGTCTCGGGCCGGGGATCGTTGCTGCGCATCTTCCCCGACGACCCGGCCAAGGCCTGGTGGGAGCTGTACCGGCGGGGTGTCCTGGTCTCGGTCAACGGGCTCGTGGCGCTGTCCACAGCGATGACCGACGAACAGCTCGACACCGTTGGCGCTGTGATCGTCGAGACCCTGGCGTGAGCCGCCTGGCCGGCGCTGCCGGCTCGTCCGGGCCGCGTGTGGCGGTCATCGGTGCGGGGGCGGTCGGGCTGTCGGTGGCGTGGCACCTGGTGCGAGCCGGTGCCGGTGAGGTGACCGTGTTGGAGGCGGCGCACGTGGCCGCCGGGTCGTCGAGCCGGTCGGTGGGCATGGTCGAGACCCAGTACCTCGACGCCCACGAGGTTGCCATGCGCGCCTACGGCCGCCGGCTGGTCGACGCGCTGGAGCGTGACCACGGCCTGCGCTTCGCCCGGGAGGGCTACCTGCGCCTCGCGCACGACGGGGGGGACCTGCACGCCTACGAGGTGAGCGTTGCGTTGCAGGCGGCGCAAGGATGCGACGGTCGGGTCGTCGACGCGTCGGAGGTGGCGGCGCTCGTGCCCGACCTGGCGACCGGTGCCTGCGTCGGCGGCTTGTGGGGTCCCTCCGACGGCTACGTCGACGGCAGCGACTACTGCTCGCTGCTGGCGGCGCTCGTGCGCCGCGCCGGGGCCACGATCCGCTCCGGCTGCCCCGTCGTCGCCGCCGAGCCCGGGCCGACGCTGGTCACGCCGGCCGGGCGGCTCCCGGCCGACGTGGTGGTCAACGCCGCCGGGCCGTGGGCCGGTCGGGTCGGCGACCTGCTCGGGGCGCCCGTGGCGCTCGCTCCGCAGTTGCACGAGGTCGTCAGCGTGGTGCTCCGCCGGCCGCTCGGCTACGTGATGCCGTTCGTCATGGACTACGTGCCCCGCAGCGGCCGGGAGGGTGTCTACTTCCGCCAGGACGGCCCGGGGCGGCTCGTGGCCGGGCTGCACTCCGACGAGGCGGTGCACCTCGGCGCTGACCCCGACATCCCGCTCGGGGTGCCGGACGTCGGGTTCGTGGAGCGGCTGGCGTCCCGCCTCGCCGAGGTGCTCCCGCGCCTCGACGACGCCGGTGTCGGCGGGGGTTGGAGCGGTCTGTACCCGACGACTCCGGACGGTTTCCCCGTCGTCGGCCGCCACCCCGCCGCTCCTGACGTCGTCTGCGCCCTCGGTGCGGGGGGAGTGGGGATCCAGCTGTCCCCGGCCATCGGGCGGGCAGCTGCCGAGCTCTGCATCACCGGTTCGTCTCCGTCGGTGCCCGACGACTCCAGGTGGTCGGCGAGCCGGCTGGCGGCGGGAGCGGGACGGGCGGTGGAGGGCTCGGAGGAACGGTCAGGGTGCCGGTGATGACACGCCGAAAGGTCGCCGTCGGCCGGCGTGCCTCTCGCCGAGATGGGTCCCCTCCGGCGGAGCCCCGTCCCCTCAGGCCAGCTCGACGGAAGGGACGCGGAACGCCGCCCGCTCGCCGGCCGCCGGCTCCCGCCAGGCGCAGCCAACCAGGTGGTCGTTGACGACACCGAGCGACTGCATGGCGGCGTAGACGGTCGTCGGCCCGACGAAGCGGAAGCCGCGCCGGCGCAGCTCGGCGGACAGCGCCCGGGCCTCCGGGATCGTCGGCGGGATCTCGCCCCGCTGCGACGGCGCCGGTGGGTTCGCCGGCTGGTGCCTCCAGAGGAGGCCAGCAAGGGAGAGGCCGTCGTCGTGCATGGCGACGGTCGCCCGGGCGTTGGCAATGGTGGCCTCTATCTTCCCCCGGTGGCGGACGATCCGCTGGTCGCCGAGCAGGCGCTCGACGTCGGATGTGCCATAGGCGGCGACCACCGCGGGTTCGAAGCCGGCGAAGGCGTCGCGGAAGGCCTCCCGCTTGCGGAGGATCGTCAGCCACGACAGGCCGGCCTGGAAGCCTTCGAGGCACAGCTTCTCGAAGACGCGCCTGTCGTCGCCGACCGGGCGGCCCCATTCGGCGTCGTGGTAGCTCCGGTTCTCGGGCGGGGTGGCGCCCCACGAGCAGCGGGCGAGCCCACCCTCCCCTACGGTCAGGTCGCCCAACGTTGCTAGTGTCGGGGTGTCACGCGGCGGCGACCCGGGCCGGACGGCGCCTCCAGGCGATGAGGGTCGCCAGCGCGGCGGCGAGCGCCCCTGTGGCCATCGCCGCCCGGTCGCCGCTCACCGAGACCGTGGTCTCGGCCGTGCCCCCTACGGCCGCGGCGACCGTAGGCAGCAGGGAAGCGCCGACGGCGGCGCCCATCTGGCGAGCGGTGTTGATCATCCCCCCGACGAGGCCCTGGTCCCGGTCCGGCATGCCGGCGCTGGCGATCACGATGGAGCCGAAGGCGGTGCCGGCCGTGCCGAAGCCGACCAGCGTCACCGCCCACAGCACGGCGTCGTAGTGGCGTGCGGGGAGCTGGGTCAGCACGAGGAAGCCGATCGCGGCGGCGGCACCCGTGAGCACGAGGAGGCGGCGGCTGCCGCCGAGGCGCCTGGCGATCGCCGGCCCGAAGACCGCGGCCACGAACCCGACGATCCCCTGCGGCGCTATCACGAGGCCGGCCAGCAGCGGGGGCTGGTGCAGTGCCTGCTGGAGGTAGAGGGAGAGCACGAGCATCTCCCCGCCGTTCCACAGGCCGAGCAGCAGGGCGATCATGCTCCCGTTGCGGAGGCCGGGGTGGCGGAAGACGTCCAGGCGCACCAGCGGCTGCGGGTGGTGCGCCTCGGCGGCGAGGAAACCTCCGAACGAGACGATGGCGCCGCCGGCGGCTGCGAGCACCCATGGGGACGTCCAGCCGAGAACGACGCCCTCCGAGACGGCGAACACGAGCAGCGCCATGGCCGCCGTCACCAGCGTCGCTCCCCGCAGGTCGAGGCGGCGGAGGTGCCCTGAGGCGCGGCCGCGCCCGTCCCGAGCCCGCTCGCCCCGCCCCAGCACCAGCGGCACGGCCACGACGGTCGCCACCCCGACCGGCACGTTGACGAGGAACACCGATCGCCACGTGATGGCCTGCACGAGGATGCCGCCGAGGACCTGGCCGGCCACGAAACCGACCGAGGCGGTGGCGCCGTAGAGGCCGAGCGCCCGGGTTCGCTCGGGGCCCTCGGGGACGGTGGTGGTGATCAGCGAGAGCGCCGCCGGCAGCGTCAGGGCGCCGCCGGCGCCCTGCACCGCCCGGGACACGAGGAGCACCGGGGCGCTCCATGCCAGGCCGCCGGAGAGCGACGCGAGGGTGAACAGCCCGAGACCGACGACGAACATCCTCCGCCGGCCGAGCAGGTCGGCGGCGCGCCCGCCGAGCACGAGCAGCCCCCCGAAGGTGATGGCGTAGGCGGTCACGACCCAGTCGTCGAGGGAGGCCGGCAGTCGAAGGTCGCGCTGGATCGACGGCAGCGCCACGTTCACGATGCTGAAGTCGAGGACCATCATGAACGACGCCGTGAGGATCAGCGGCAGGCGCCACCGGGAGAGGCCCGATGCGTCCTGGTGCTCCCGGCCGGTCGCCGGCGCCGTCCGGGACCCTGCCGCTCTCGTGCTGGCCGTAGTCATCAGTGAGGTCGTCAACGCCCGGCTCGGGGGGGTTGTTCCCGGGGCAGGCCGGCGCGGGCTGGGGGAGGGTGGTGCTACCCCCTTGCCGCGCCCGCCGGCGTACCGGCCACCGGGCGGAGGTCCTCCACCCGCGGCTCGCCGCCGTCGCGGGGCGCCACGAGCAGGCTGCCGTTGGGGATGGGGGTCCAGCCCGGCCGCGGCCAGCCGGAGGAGGCCACCACCGTCGTCCGCTCCGAGCGGCGGAACGCCAGGTCGTAGTAGTCGTCCCCGAGGCCCTCGGCGATGCGAGAGGGATCGAACCACGACACGGCGACGAGCACCTCCGGGGTGAGCAGCAGGCAGTTGAGGCTGCTGTAGGTGCAGGCGCGGGCGACGGTGGCGACGGCCTCAGCGAGCCCGCGCACAGGATCCCCGCAGCGTTGCGAGGCGGCCCGCACCGCCAGCCAGTACCGCTCGCTGTCGGTGTCGCCGGCCGGCGCCGACGGCGGCGGCCCGCCGGTGAGGACCTCGAGCGGGGGCATCTTGTAGATCGAGCCGTTGTGGGCGAACGCCAGGTGGCCGTCACCCCACGGGTGGGTGTTGGCGGCCGACACCGCAAGGTCCATCGTCGCCCACCGCAGGTGGACGAGGAGGGCGCCGGTCCGGCGGGTGGCGGCGGCGCGGGCGAACGCCGTGCTGTCGTGGGCGCCGAGCGGCTCCTTCTCCGTCGCGACGCCGCCGTCGCTTGGCCAGGCCATGCCCCAGCCGTCCCCGTGGCGGTCGCGCGCCAAGCCGACGAAGGCGTCGTAGTCGCCACCGAGCACCTCGACCAGGGTCGCCTCCGGGTGGGCCACGAAACCGAGCAGCCGGCACATGTCACCGACTCCTACCACACCGCCGACCCACTGCGGGGGCGGCGGTGCCCTCGAAGCGAGCCGGCGCCCCGGTAGCATGAGCCAGATGGCGGATGGCGACGGAAGAGCGGCACGCCGGCGACGGAACCGTGAGGCGGTCATCGAGGCGGCGGTGAGCCTGATGCAGGAGGGAGTCCTAGAGCCCTCCGTCGACCAGATCACCCAGCGCTCGGGTGTTTCCCAGCGCTCGGTCTTCCGGTACTTCGATGGCCTCGACGGCATGCGCCGGGCGGTGCTGCTCGCCACCGTCGACCGCAGCCGCCCGCTGCTCGCTCCTCTCGACCACGACGGGCCCCTCGAGGATCGGGTCGCCCGCCTGGTCGACGCTCGGCTCGCGGCATGCGAGCGGGCCGCCGGGGCGGCCCGCTCCGCCCGCCTGCGCGAGCCGCAGGTGCCGACCATCGCCGAGGACCTCGCCACGCTCCGGGGTGACGTGCGCAGGCAGCTGCGGACCTGCTTCGGCGCCGAGTTGGACCGGGGCCGCCCCGAGGACGCCGAGCAGCTTGCCGCCCTCGTCGAGGTGCTCCTGTCCTTCGAGGCGTGGGACTACCTCCGCCGCGTCCAGGGCCGTGACCCCGACTTCGTCCGCCGCGCCTGGTCCCGCGCCCTGATCGGTCTGCTTGGCTCGTCGCCGGCGATGAACGGCAACGGCAGCGACCGGTACCCGGCCGGGAGTGCCCGCAGGGCGTAGAGGGCGGCGAGCCGAGCGCGCCGGGGTCAGTCAAGCGGCGGGTCGAGCGTCCCCACCCAGAGCCGGTCGCGGGCGGCGGTCATCGCCGCGAACCGCAGCTGGCGCTCGTAGCGGACCTGCTCGGGGTTGTGCACGGCTCGCAGCGGTTCCCCGGCCGGCAGGTACACCGCAGCGAAGACCCGGCCGCGCGCCGCCGACACCGTCCCCACCTCGAGGGCGTCGCCCGGGACGGGCCCGCGCCCCAGGCTGGCGACGGGGAGCCCCTCGCTGCGCAGGAGGCGGCGGTAGTGCTCCGCCGCCCGGTCTGTGTGGCACAGCACGGCGAGGTCGCCGACCCCCTCCGCCAGGTCCTCGCGGAGGCGGAGCAGCAGGCGCCGGTCGTGGGTCTCCCTGTCGGGGGCGAGGTCGTGGCGGACGGGCTTGCCGTCGTGTCCGGGGACGTCGCCGGCCACGACCAAGGGGACCTCGGGCTCCTCGTCCGGCGCCGGCACCACGGCGACGGCGGCCTCGAGCAGGCGCCCGTTGTCGCGGTAGACGTTGCGCATCACCGTGGAGCGACCGCCCACGTCCACCCCGGCCTCGTCGAGCCGCACCGCCCCGAGCTCGGAGGTGGCGGCGCAGTCGCCTACGAGCATGAGCCCGTCGCTGCGGTCGCCGACGAGGGCGTGCAGCAGCTGCAAGCCGGTGAGCGGCAACTCGCCGATCTCGTCGGCGATCACGGCCCGGTACGGCGGCGCCGGCGGCCGCTCCCGCACGCAGTCACGGGCCAGGCGGACCACGTCGTACCAGTCCTGCAGGTCCCGGCGGGTGAGCTCCTCGGTGTAGGCGAGGTGCAGCTCCCACACGCCCCGCCGCCGGGTGCCGCTCAGCGGCACGGTCCGGCCGGGGCGCGCTGCGCGCCGGTACTGGTCGAACCGCTCGATGCCGCGCCCCTTTATGACCGTGCCGATCTCATCCCGCCAGTACCCGGGAGGGGCCCACGCCCCGAGGCCCGAACCTCCGAGGCGGTCCCACGCCCGCCGGAAGGCGGCGTCCAGCCCGAAGGGGTCCACGTTGCAGGCGATGCCGCTGTCGGCGAGGACGCGGAGAGCGAACCCGTGGAAGGTGGCGAACTCGACCCGCCCCGTGGTGGTGGGGGACAGCCGCCGGTACTGGGAGGCCAGCACGCCGACGAGCGCCCGCACCGGGGTCGTCACGAGCACCCGGCCGGGGTGGCGCTCGGCCAGGTAGGCGGCCCGGTGGAGGGCGACGACCGTCTTGCCCGTGCCGGGCGCCCCCCGGATGAGGGCGGGGCCGCGGTAGCAGCGGCGGACGGCGCGCATCTGGTCGGCGTGCAACCCGGTCATCCACGGCTCGACAGGGCCGCCGGCGGCCACGCCGGTCAGGTCGAGCGGCCGGGGCGCCCAGGCACCGGAGGGGGCGTCGGCGACGGTCGCCGGCGGCGCCCCCGGCGGGCGGGGCTCGGCGACGGGGGTGCAGAACACCTCGGCGAGGTGCTCGAGCACCGCCGCCTGCACCGCCGCCTCGAGGCGGGCGCCGCGTGCGTGGAGCACCTCGCCGAGCCGGTCCGCCCCGACCAGCCACACCCGTCCGAGCTCGACAACGGTGCCGCCCCCCTCCTCGGAGACGAGCAGCGGGCGGATCTCCCCCGGGGCGAGCCCGAGGGGGGCGAGTGCCTCCTCGACCTCGCCGGTGTGGCGCACCAGCCGCGCCACGGCGCCGTCCAACCCCTCGACCACGGCCGCGCCGGACCGGTCGGGCCGCCAGTGCCACGCCGCCGGCTCGATCACCCACACCCCGCCGGAGGTGACCGCCATGTGGCTGCCGGGGCTCCGCCGGCGGGACGGGACCGCCGAGCAGGGGAGCCGCCGGTGCAGCGTCGGCACGGCGGCGGCGCGCAGCAGCACGGCCAGCTGCACCGTGGCGGTCCATCGCCGTTCGGGCGGGCGGTCGGGCTGCTCGCCGTGGACGGCGTCGGGGGGAGCGTCGTCGTCGAGAGGCACGCTCGCTTTCTCGGCCGGCCTCCTGCGTCCCTTGACCCGCCCCTCGGCGGGGGCTCCCAATTTTCGGTAAGCGACGAGCGCCGCCGACCGCTCGGGGAGACCAGTTGCCGGGGAGGCCCCGTCGCCGGGCGTGAGGGTCCCGGCGCGGGGTCTTTCCCCTGGAGCTACCTGATGATCTGGCCGGCCTTCGCTACGTCGAAGGTGCCCCACCCGGTGGCCAGGTGCATTCGTTGGAGGTCGGTGCATTGAGAGGCCAAATCGGCCTCGAATCCCCCGAGCTTCCGGCACCGGTCACCGTAGGGGAAGCGAAGCCCTCGGGGTAGGGCGCCGGAGGCGTCCCCGTCGTCGTCACGCCGCGTCCGTAGCATCTCGCCCGGTGCGTCCCCTCGACTTCGTGATCCTGGTGCTGGCGGCGGCACTGGCGGTGCTCGCGTGGGCGGTGGCGGTGCGGGCCCGCCTCGAGTTGCGGGCCCACCGGGCGCAGTACCGCCACACAGCCGACGATCTCCTTGCGGCGCGCCGTGACTCCCTCGCCCGCAGCCACGCCGTGGTGAGCGGCAAGGTGAGCGAGCACCTCAGCCCCCTGTTCCCTGCCTTCGCCGAGCAGTTCGACGCGCGAGACGCGCGGTTCCTCGGCAGCCCGGTCGACTTCGTCGTGTTCGACGGCCTCGACCGTGGGGAGGTGGAGAGGGTCGTCTTCGTCGAGGTGAAGACGGGGGGCTCGGCGCTGTCGTCGAGGGAGCGTCGCGTCCGCGACGCCGTGGAGGCCGGACGGGTGGGATGGCAGGTGTTGCGCCTGCCGGGTCCCGTAGGGGGGGGACCGGCGACCGCGCCACTCGAGCCCGGGCGCCGCCCGCCGGCGGAGCCGCCGCCACGGGGATGACGGCAACCGGGGCGGGGGTCAACCCCAGCGCGCCGCCGCCTTGCGAGCCCGCTCCCAGACATCCGGGAAGGTGGCGTCGGCGTCGAGGATCGACTGGCGCTCGCGCTCGGCGAGGAGGCCGTAGGTGTACCCGTTGTGGCCTGGGTTCACCCCGCGGCGCGTGCCCTCGGCGAGGAGGATCCTGCGGGAGACGACGGCGTCGTTGCGGTCCCCGAGGACCTCTTGGACGGCCTGGAAGCTCTTCTCCAGCCGGCGGGCGTCCTTGCCCGCCACCGGGCGGAGCGTCTCCGCGGCGTAACGCACCCGCTTGGCCTTCTTGCGCACCTCGTGGAGCAACAGGTCACGCTCCTGTGGGCCCGCCTGGCTGGCCTCGTCGACCAGCTGCCGGACCCGCCGCAGCTCGTGGCCGACGCAGAGACGGACTGCCTTGCGGTCGGCTGCCTTGCGGTCGGCGCCGGCCGTCGCGGGGAGGTACGGGGGAGCGGCGGCGAAGTCGTGGAGCGCGTCGACGAGGACACGGCAGCGCTCACTGTCGAGGGCATCGACGAGCTCCGTGCTCGCTGCGAGGCGCGTCTGGCGAATGCCGCCGGCGAGGTCTGCCCGCACCGCTCCGAGCTGCTCGTCGATGGGGACGGCGTCGAGGAGGGCGTCGTAGCGCGCTTCTAGCACCTCAGCGTCACGGACGCGGCCGAGGGCCTCACCCAGCCACTGCAGCTCGATCCGCAAGGCTGCCGTCGGCTCCGGCTCGAGCAAGGAGCGGAACGTCTGGAGCAGGCTGCGGAGGCGCCGAACGGCGACCCGGAAGTCGTGGATCGCCTCGGGCGCTTCGTCGCGCACGAGTAGGTACTGCTCCCCGAAGTCGGCGGTGAGGGAGCCAAGCCGTGCCCGCAGAGGATCCGACCGACCTGCTGGTTGACCGGCGCCGGTGTCGGCCAGCGCGAGGTCGAGCGGGAGCGCCTCGCGTGCCGGGCGGGCGCCGGCGGCCTCCAGCCGCGTGGCGACGGCATCGGTGAGCGCCTCGTCGGCGACCAGCGCCTCGAGCTGCAGGGACCGCCAGCGCAGCACGTGGCCGTCGCCCAGGCGTTCGGCGACGCTGCGGTCGTCGGCGACCTCGATGAGAGGTCTTCCGTCCGCGTCGACGAGGGGAATGGCACTACGGTCGGTGTCGACGATCAACCGGGCCCGCAGCGGGCGCCCTCCGATCCAGCCGGTCACCATCTGGCGCAGGGCTGGCGGAGGGTGCTCGCCCGCTGTTGCGGGCTCGCGGTGCTCGGTGCTGGCGGTGGGGAGGCGGAGGAGCCAGTCGCCGCCCGCCCCACTCCGACGGCGGAGCACCACTCCAGCGGTGAGGAGCCGGAGGTCGTCGGTGTCGTAGTAGGTGACCAGCACCCGGACCCGGCGGACCGGCCCTGCCCCCAGCCGTCCGCAGCGCTTGGAGCGCAGCGCGGGGAGCGTGAAGCTCTCGTCCACCTCGAAGGTTCGTCGTTCCATGGTGGGGTCCACCATTCCGGGTCGGCCGTACCGAGGGCGGTCCTGGGCTCTGGCGACCAAGGCTAGGCGGTCCGCCATCATCGAGGAGGCGCCCGCGTGGGTGCCCATCTGGAGGCGAGCGTCACGGACGCAGGCGGCCGCTTCGGGCAGCCGCTCAGGCCCGTCCCAGCCAGCGCGTTCAAGCCCGGCGTGACCCGTGCCGATAGTGGAGATGGGGACGCCGGACCCAGCGCGCGGCAAGGCGAGGGCGAGGCGGGCTTCAGCTCTTCCGTGCAGCTCACAACAGGAACCGGGAAATCGGCAGTCGGCATGCGTTCCAGCACACTTGGCAGTTCCGTGGAACAAGGTTCGAACGACACGCTGCAGCGCGGCGGGGGCTCCGCGGATCCCGCTCGAGAAACCGGCCCTCGCAACGGCCTGCTCGCCGGCCTGCTCGCCAGGATCGGCGCTGCGTTCACGATGCAATCGACCATCCCTCTCCGCGAGATCGAGCAGCGGCTGTGGCCCTGGCGCCTGATCGTGGGCCTCGTCTTCCTTGCCTCCCTCTTCCTGCCGGTCTCACGGGTCGAAGCCCTGCCGTTCGGGACAGCGGTGGCCTCCTACCTGCTTCTCTACTCGCTCCTCAGGATGAGCACGATCAGGTGCCCCGCGTTCTGCCTCCTCCTCTTCGCTCTCGACCTCGGCTTCGTCACCGCAGCGGCTTACTTCTCCGGCGGAGCGCAGAGCGTGTTCGCGTTCATGTACGTCTTACCGATCGCAGTGATGGCCGTGGCACGAGGCACCCGGGCGGCCATCGTGCTGGCAACCGCGGCGATGCTGTTGCGCCTCGCCACCGCCGGCCCGCTCGCGCTCGGCAACGACGCGCCGAGGGACGCCTTCGCTCTCGTCGCGGTGCTCTACGGCGTAGCATTCGTGGTCGGCCGGAGCCACGCTGCGGTCGCGAAGGCCCAAACCGACCTCGCAAGAGGGCTTGTCGACCTGCACCGGGGTATGGCCGAGCTCTCCGGCGAGGGATCCGTCACAGGCGTGCTCGACCAGAGCGTGGCCCTCGCAACCAGGCTCACCGGCGCGACCTACGGCGCGATCTCCGTCTGGGACAGTGAGGGTGAGAGCGTCTATCTCTCCACCGCGGGCCTCGATCCTGCCCAAGCAGCCCGGCTCGGCAAGCCGCCCACGAGATCGGGGCTGCTCGAGCGGGTGAGCGAGGCGTCCGACCCGGTCCGCATCGACGATGTCATATCCCTGGCGGCAAGGCAGGCGCTCCCCGACGGTCACCCTCCGATCAAGAGCCTCCTCGAGGTGCCGTTCCCCTCCATGGGTGGCTGGAACGGCGCCTTCTACATGATCAACAAGAAGTCCTCCGGGCACTTCGAGCTGGCGGACGAGCACCTCGGTGAGATGCTTGCGGCCCACGTCGCAACAGCGGTAGCGAAGCGCCGGCTCGCGGAGAGCCAGCGCGAGATGCATGACGGCCTGCTCGAGATGCTCGTCAAGATCAGCGACGCCCGGGAGCACGCGCTCAGCGGTCACTCGGAGAGGGTGCGCAGGTACGCCCGGGGCATTGCCGAGGGGGCCGGGCTCGCAGGAGAAGATCTCGAGCTCGTCGCAACCGCAGGGCTCCTGCACGACATCGGCAAGATCGCGGTGCCGGAGCACATACTTGGCAAGCCCGGACCCCTCGACGACGAGGAACGCTCGCTGATGATGAGCCATTCGGCGATCGGAGCAGAGATCGTTGCGCAGGCGGGGCCGCTCGGCCGGCTGGCTCCCCTCGTCCGCCACCATCACGAGCGCTTCGACGGCAAGGGCTACCCCGACGGCCTGGCAGGTGAAGCCATCCCCCTCGGTGCCCGGATCCTCGCCATCGCGGACGCGCTCGACGCGATGGCCAGCGACCGGCCCTACCGGCCGCGGCGGGGCATCGACGGCGCGCTGGCGGAGATCGCCCGCTCCGCGGGGTCGCAGTTCGACCCGGAGCTCGCCGCGCTCGTGCCGGCGGTCGTGGCGAAGGAGCTGGGGACGCGCCGCGAGGTGCGTACCGGAGCGCCGGCGAGGGACCAGCCGACCCTTGCCGAGCTGCACAGCAGCGTCCAGGCTGCCCGCTGGCGCCTTTTCACCCGGATGGCCAGCGAGATCGACGCCGTCGCCGACCTGCCGCGGCTGAGCGAGCACATCTTGTCGCTGCTCTGCGAAGACCTGCCGGTGTCGGGGGGCATGCTCGGCGTGCTCGATGGCAGCGGGGAATCACTGGTGCTGATCGCCGAGAAGGGCGATCTCACGCTCCTGCCGGTGGGCAGCGTGCTCCGGCGAGGGGTGGGAGTGCTCTGGGCGGTCTTCGAGAGCCGGGAGTCGCTCGTGGTGGACGACATCGTGGCCCACCCCCTCTATGCAGGCGTGCCGGGCACCAGGTCGGGAGCGGGGATCTACCTCCCCCTGGCGGCCGGCGACAGGATGGTCGGCGTCCTCGTCCTGCACCGGCGCCTGGGGCAGACCTTCGGCGAGCAGGAGCGCGCCTACCTCGAGGCCGTAGCTGCCCCGGTGGCGGAGCTCCTGCTCGTCGCCAAGCTCCACGCCGACCTCGAGCAGGCAGCCATGACGGACTCGCTCACCAACGCCGGCAGCCGGCGCTACGGCTTGGAGCAGCTTGCCATGTCGTGCGCGCGGGCCGAGCGCAGCCAGAAGGGCTTCGCGGTGATCCTGCTCGATCTGGACGAGTTCAAGCAGATCAACGACACTTACGGCCACCAGGCAGGTGACGCCGTGCTGGGCGAGGCTGTCAGGCTCCTGCGAGAGCGCCTCCGGACGGGGGACCTGCTCGCTCGGTACGGGGGTGACGAGTTCATGGTAGTGACGAGCGAGGCTGAGACCGCGTCGCAGGCGGCAGCGCTGATCGAGCGCCTGGTGGAGAGGAGCCCGGTCGACCACCTCGTGATCGGGGGAAGATCCGTGCCCCTCCCCCCCTGGTCAGCGGGGATGGCGACGTTCCCGGTCGACGGGAGCAGCGTCGACGATCTCCTCCGGGTTGCCGACAGCCGCCTCTACGCTGCCAAACGCGGGCGCGTCCAGCCACGCTCGCAGCGTCAGGCAGGGCCTCGGGTTCCCGGCGGGCACCGATCGGGTGTGGCCCGGCCCTAGCGGCTGTGGCTGGCGCCTGCAGCTCGACGGCTACAACGTCGTGGCCGCTCGAGTGGCGGCGGCTGGCGGCCCGTCGACGGCCGCCGGGAGCCGGCGGGCGACGACTCCGGCCACGCCAGCGGCGAGGAGGACCGCCCCGCCCACCGTGACGGCCCGGACGCCGACGCCGTCGGCGATGGCTCCCTGGACGAGTGCGCCGGCGGGGTACAGCACGCCGAGGGCCATCATGTAGATCCCGAGGATGCGGCCCCGCAGCTCCGGGGGGGCATGCAGCTGGATGATCGTGTTGCAGCCGGCCAGGACACCGATGTAGCTGGCGCCGACGAGCACCATGGCGCCGGTGGCGACGGGCAGGTCGGGGGCGCAGCCGTAGACCACGAGGGCGGCGCACACGCCGGCGAGGTCGGCGAGCAGCACGCGCCGGCGGCCCCAGCGGCGGGCGAGGGGGGTGAGGGCCAGGGCGCCGGCCACCGCCCCGACGCCCTGGGCGGTGATGAGGACCGAGGTGGCGGGGGCGCCACCGTGCAGTGCCTCCAGGGCGACGGCGGGAACGAGCGCGATGAACGGTGACGCGGTCAGCGCGACACCGGCGATGAGCCCGACGGCCCACCGGCAGGAGGGGTCGGCGGCGGTGGCCCGCGCCCCGGCGGCGAGGCGGGCGCGCACCGAGGCTCCCGGGGGATGGGCGGTGCGGGCCGGCAGCCGGAGCAGCAAGAGGGCGACGATCACCGCCCCGAACGAGGCGGCGTTCACCCCAAACGCCCAGTCGTAGCCACCGGCGGCGATCGCCACGCCGGCCAGCGCCGGGCCGACCACCCGGCCGAGGTTGAACTGCGCCGACGACAGGGAGATGGCGGCACCCAGCTCGGGGCGTGGCACCAGGTCGGGCATGATCGCCTGGTAGGCGGGGAAGCCCAGCGCCGACATGCAGCCGCCGCCGGCCACGAGCAGCGTCGCCTCACCGGCGCTCCGCCCTCCGACGGCGGCGAGGGCGGCGAGCCCGCCGGCGAAGGCCGTCTCGCCGACGGTGGTGGCGAGGAACAGGCGCCGGCGGTCCAGCCGGTCGGCGAGCACCCCACCGAGCGGCGAGAGCAGACCCGCCGGGAGGAACCCGGCCGCCGCCACCAGCGCCGTCCACGCCGGGTGACCGGTGCGGGCGGTGACGAGCACCCCGACGGCGACGGTCTGCATCCACGAGCCGACGTTGGACACCAGCGCCGCCGACCAGACGAGGGCGAAGTTGCGGTGCCGGAGCGGCTGCAGGGAACTGATCACCGGCCCAGGATGCCCGCTCCTTCCCGCGAGCGCGACGGCGTTCCAGCCCCGCCGACGCCTCCTCTGGCAGCGGGCCCGTTCAGTGCAGCGGCTCGATGGTGAGCAGGTCGACCGAGGCGTTGGCGCACGCCGGGAGAGCCAGCGGGACGTACAACGACGTCCGCTGGTCGGGCGGGTAGACCCGCAGGCCCGGAACCTGAGCCGGCCTGCACGTGCCCTGCGGGTAGTTGCCGGCCTCGGCGACGCGCAGCACGCTCGACGCCGACTCGCCCGGCGCCAGGTCTACCGGCGGCGTGCCAGGCACGTTGGGGTCGAGCTGGCGCCCGGCGGCAGCGCCGACCTGCGACCCGCTCTGGCTGGTCACGAACGACACGCCGGGATAGCCCTGCACGAAGCAGGCGGTGCCGCCGTTGTTGGTCAGCACGAGGTCGTAGTAGACGCTGCCCGCCGCACCGTTGGGGTTGGCGATGCTCGGTGCTAGCTGGGCCGTCGTGCACTCAGCAACCGTCCCGGTCGCCGCCGTCGTCGTCGTCGTCGCCGTCGTCGCCGGGTTGGCGGTGCCCGACGCCCCCGAGCTCGCCGACGTCCCCGACGGCCCGGAGGTCCCCGTCGACGTCGACGCCGGCGGCGGGGTCGTCGTGGTGCTGCCCGTCCTGGGGGTCGCTGCACCCGAGCCGCCACAGCCGGCGAGGCCGAGGGCCGCCGCCGCGGCCGCCGGCCAGATCCATCTCTTCATCTGCTGCTCCCATTGCTCCGGTCTCCGGGCCGCGGGTAGCCACGGAGGCGACACGTCTAAGACGCCCCGGCCGGGAGGAAGGTTCCGGCCGGCTCGAGGAACCCGGCTACGGCCCGACCCACACGGTCTTCACGTTGCAGAACTCACGGATCCCGTGGGCAGCCAGCTCCCGGCCGAACCCGGAGGTCTTCACCCCGCCGAAGGGCAGCTCCGGGAACGAGGTGACGTTGCCGTTGATGAACACCATGCCGGCTTCCAGGTCGCGGACGAAGCGGTCCCGCTCCTCCTCGTCCTCGGTCCAGGCGTTGGCACCGAGGCCGAAGTCCGTCAGGTTGGCCAGGGCGATGGCCTCGTCGATGCCGGCGACGCGGTACAGCGTCGCCACCGGGCCGAACACCTCCTCGGTGTGGACCCGCATCTCGGCCGTGATGCCGGTCAGCACCGTCGGCGGGTAGTAGTTGCCCGGTCCGGCCGGGACCTCGCCACCGCAGAGGACCCTGGCACCTTTGACCACGGCGTCGGTGACCAGCTCGACGACGTCGTCACGCTGGCCGGGGGAGGCCAGCGGTCCGATGTCGGTGGCGTCGTCCATCGGGTCACCGACCGTCAATGACTCCATCTCCCGGACGAAAAGCCGCTCGAAGTCGGCGGCCACCGCCTGGTGGACGATGAACCGCTTGGCGGCGATGCAGGACTGGCCGTTGTTGAGGGTGCGGGCCACGGCGGCGACCTTCGCGGCGCGGTCGAGGTCCGCCGACGGCATCACGACGAACGGGTCGCTGCCGCCGAGCTCGAGCACGGTCCTCTTGATCTCCTCGCCTGCGACGGACGCCACGGCCGACCCGGCAGGGCCCGACCCCGTCAGGGTGGCGGCGACGACCCGGCGGTCACGCAGGATCGCCTCGACCTTGGCCGAGCCGACGAGGAGCGTCTGGAAGGCGCCGTGGGGGAACCCGGCCCGCTCGAGGACGTCCTGGAGGTAAAGGGCCGTCTGGGGCACGTTGGAGGCGTGCTTTAGGAGGCCGACGTTGCCGGCCATGAGGGCGGGGGCGGCGAAGCGCATCGCCTGCCAGAGCGGGTAGTTCCACGGCATGATCGCCAGGACGGCCCCGAGGGGTTGGTAGCGGGCGTAGGCGCGTGTCGCGCCGACGGCCGCCGGGTCGGCCGGCTCGTCGGCGAGGAGGCCTTCGGCGTGCTCGGCGAAGAAGCGGCAGGCCTTGGCGCATTTCAACGCCTCCTGCTTGGCGCTCTTCAACGTCTTGCCCATCTCGGTCGTCATCATGGCCGCCGTGGTGTCCGCCTCCGCCTCGAGCAGGTCGGCGGCGCGTCGCAGCCAGGCGGCCCTCTGGGTGAAGCTGGTGAGGCGGTACGTGGCGAACGTGGCGGCGGCGAGGGCGAGGGCGGCCTCGATCTCCTCGTCGCTCGCCTCGTCGAACGTCTTCACCGTCTCGCCCGTGGCTGGGTTGATGGTCGCGATCGCCATGACGTCCTCCTCGTCGGGTGCTGTCCCGGCCACGACCCTACCCGGCCGGGTCGCAGGACCCGGCTACGCGAACCTGGCGACCGTGAAGGCGAGGATGGCGGGAACGTCGACGGCGAAGACGAGGAGCGTCAGGGCGAGCACGGCCATCGTCCCCGCCGGGGTGCCGTCGTAGGCAAAGGTGAACACGAGCAGCCCGGTGATCACGGCGTAGGCGAGCAGCGCCCAGCGCAGCACGGCGAAGAACTTCCCCCAGGCGAAGTCCCGCACCCGCGCCAGCAGGACGAGGTCCACGACGGTGACGGCGCCGCCGGCGGCGACCATCGTGATCGGGAAGGCGAGAGAGGGGTGGCCGGGGATGCGGGCCGCCAGGTCGATGCCGCCGACCAGCATGAGGGCGACCGACAGGACCGCCAGCTGGGCGAACGGCGGCAGGCGGCGGGCGGGGATCTCGGTCATGCCGTTGCCAGCCTCGTCATGATCACCAGCGTCGCGACCTGCATGGCGCCGGTCACGCCGGCGGAGTAGATGAACCGCTTCATCAGGCCGGCGATGACCTGCCCGTCGGGAACGGGCTTCTTCAGCTCGAACAGGACCGCCAGGTTGGCCGGCTCGAGGACGCCGAGGGCGACCACCGCCATGACGGCCACGACGATCATCGACGCCACCACCCATCCGTGGTCCGGGTAGGTCGTGAGGATGGCGCCGGTGCTGCGGGCCAGCTGCCAGCCACCCACGAGGGTGCAGACGACCGCCGTCGGCATGATCAGCAGCATCTTGGGCATCAGCCGGGTCGTGAGCTCGACGCGCGCCGGGATCGACAGCCGTCCGAGGATCGGTCCGAGCACGAAGCCGAGGAACAGGTCGAGGACCGTCCAGGTGGCACCCCCCACCACGTGGAAGAAATCGATGGCCCAGCGCGAGTCGGTCGCCACCGTCACGACCAGCCCGGCGAGCACCGCCCCGACCACGACCAGCCCGCGCAGCGGGACTATGGAGAACTCCGGCCGCTGCGTCCCCGGCCCGGCCTCGCCCGTCACCGCCCCGCTGTCGTGCGGAACATGTACTGCCTGCTCCGTCACCGCCCCTCCTTTCCTCCCTCCGGTGCGACAGCCATCAGTCTACTGGCTGGTCGTCGTATTGGCTGGTCGTCGTAGGGTCCCGCTGTGAAGCGCGACCTGCCCTGGCGCTGCTGATGGCAGCCGCCGGCCGGCTCGCCGGTGCCGCCGCCGGCAGGGTGCCGCTCCTCGCCGCCGGCGCTGTCGCCGTCGACTCGGCCCGGCGCCACTGGACGGGCGGGGTGCAGTGGAAGGGCCGCAGTTACCGGGGTGGGTGAGGCGCGAGCGCTCAGCGCGTGCCGCCGACGACGACCCAACGAGCCCCCGCCGCCCGCAGCGCCATGCCCACCAGCCGGGCGAGCACGAACCCGGTGAGCCCGGCCCACACGCCGGCGATGCCCCAATGCCAGTGCAGCGCCGCCAGGCACGTCGGCACGAAGACCCCCAACGCTCCCACCAGCGTGATCGTCCGCATGAAGCCGACGTCGCCGGCGCCGATGAGCACGCCGTCGAGGGCGAAGAGGACCCCGGCGGCCGGCTGCATGCCGGCGAGGAACGGCCACAGCAGGTGCGCCTGGTGGCGGACCGCGGCCGAGGAGGTGAACGCCGCCGGGATCAGGTCCCAGCCGGCGGCGAGGACAGCGCCGGCCGCAATGCCGGCAGCCAGCCCGTAGCGCGCCACGCGCGCCGCTGTCTGGCGTGCCGCCCGGGCGTCCCCGCCGCCGAGGGCGGCGCCGACCAGTGACTGGGCGGCGATGGCGAACGAGTCGAGCAGCAAGGCGATGAGCATCCACAACTGCAGCCCGATCTGGTGGGCGGCCACCTCGGCCGTGCCCATGCGCGCCGCCACCCCGGCTGCGGTGAGGAACGCCGCCTGGAAGCCGATCTCCCGGAGCACCAGGTCCCGGCCGACCACCAGCTGGCCTCGCACCCGCGCCCAGCCGGGCAGCAGCGGGCGGCCCTCCGCCCGCACCGCCCGCACGAACAGCGCACCTCCCACCACCTGGGCTAGCACGTTGGCGATGGCGGACCCGGTGAGACCGAGGCCGGCGGCGTAGACGAGCAGCGGGGAGGCGGCCGCCGACGCCACGTTGGCGCCCACCACGATCCGCACGGGGCGGCGCGTGTCTTGCACGCCTCGCATCCACCCGTTGCCTGCCAGGACGACGAGGATGCCGGGAAGGCCGAGGACAGCGACGCGGAACCACCGCAGCGCTGCGACGTGCACGGCGTGGTTGGCGCCGGCGAGCAGGTGCAGCAGCGGACCCGCCAGCGCCTCACCGGCGGCCGCTCCGAGGACGCCGGCCACGAGCGCCAGGACGGTGGCGGCGACACCTTCGTCGACGGCCTGGTCCCGGTCGCCCGCCCCGAACCACCGGGCCGAGCGGGCCGTCGTGCCGTAGTCGAGGAAGGCTCCGACGAGGGCGACGAGCGACAGGAGCGTCCCCCCGATGCCGAGCCCTGCCAGCGGCACCGCACCGAGGTGGCCCACCACGGCGGTGTCGACGAGCACGTAGGACGGTTCGGCTGCGAGCACGACGAACGCCGCCCCCGCGAGGCGCAGCACCGCCGCCGGACCGGCGTCGCCGCTCGGGGTGGCCTCGGGCATCCGGGGATTGTCGCACCTGCGACCGTGGCGGGTCGCCGGCAGCTCGGACCGGTCCCGCACCGAGCCGGGGTGGGGGCGGAGGCGGCCGGGCGCCCGATCCCATGGCCGGCGTCGTTGGCCCCTCAGCCCTCCCCGGCCCACAGCGGCGCGAGGCGATCGAGCTCGTCGGCCGCCTGCCGGCGGCCGACGTCGAAGGCCTGCCGTGCGAGGGAGAAGTCCATGAGCTCGAGGCCCCACCCGGAGAGCTCGAGGAACTCGGTGCCTGGTGCGACGGTCGCGAGGCGGGTGCCGCTGCTGCGGACGGTCTCCAACTCGGCCTGCACGCCGGCGGCCAGCATGTCGGCGACCGGGTCCGAGAAGCCGGGCGGCAGCTCGAGCGAGAAGCAGCTCACCGCCACCGCCACGTCGCACCCGGCGGCCAGGTCGGCGTTGAGCGCCGTCTTCATGCCGCCGTCCATCCAGCGGCGCCCCGCTGCGGTGACCGGCGGGAACACGCCAGGCAAGGCGCAACTCGACGCCACCGCCCGTTCCAGGGGGACCCCGGCGCCGGCGTCCCACACAGCGAACGCACCGCCGTCGACGTCGACGGCGGTGCACTGGTACCCGGCCGGCCAGGCCTGGTCACGCAGGATGGAGAAGGTCTCCAGGTACTGCTCCTCGTCCATCGTCGGAGCGCCGGTGGCCACCCGGCCGAGCGCTGCCATCAGGTCCGCCGGCGCGGCGTTGCCGGCGGCGGCTGCGGTGAGCTCGGCGAGCACCAGCTCCATGCCGGTTGCCGGGATCGGTCCGGCCGGAGGCCGCTCGACGAGTTGGATGGAGTCCTCCAGGTTCCAGCCCAGCCGCAGCGCGGCACCGACGATCGACCCGGCCGACGTGCCTGACACGAGGTCAGCGTCCCCGAGGGCGACTCCAGCGTCGGCCAGCCCGACCAGCAGGCCGGACTCCCAGCCGACGCCGACGGGACCGCCACCACCGAGCACCAGCGCGCGTGTCACCGGCGCGACGCTACCGGGGCGGCACGCCAACCGCTCCAGCCGCCCGCCGGCGCCCCGCTGCTCCCGGCTGGGTGCCAGCAGGTCACAGCCAGCCCACGCGGGCGGCGCCGACCGGCTCGGCCGGCGGCCGGGCAAGCTCTCCGTTGCGCACCCGGTCGAGGAGCCGGCGGGTCACCTCCAGGATCTCGGGGAGCGTCTCACGAAGCGCCTCGGCGGGTGGGCGGCGGTACGTTGCGGCATGCCAGGATCGCTGCTCGGCAACCGCGTCCCTCGCGTCGAGGATCCACTGCTGCTCATTACGGGCGGCACCTACGTCGCCGACGTGGCGGTGCCGGGACTGCTCCACCTGGTGTTCGTCCGTTCCCCCTTCGCCCACGCCCGGCTCCTCTCCGTCGGCACGTCGGAGGCGGCTTCGCTTCCCGGTGTGGTCGCCGCCTTCACCGCCTCGGACCTCCCGCTGCCGGACGTGCACGGCTTCATGGTCCTCAACCCCGATGCCGGCCGTCCCCCGCTGGCGCGCGGCAAGGTGCGTTTCGTCGGTGACGCCGTCGCTGCCGTGGTCGCCGACACGGCAGCTCACGCCGTGGACGCCGCCGAAGCGGTCGTCGTCGACTACGACCCCCTGCCGGCGGTCGCCGACCCGGAAGCAGCGCTGGGGGAGGGTGCGCCCCGCCAGTTCGAGGAGATACCCGGCAACCTGGCGGCCGGCGCCCGCGATCCCGGCGGTGACGACCCCCTCGCCGGAGCCGCCCGGGTGATCCGGGTGCGCGTCGGCAACCAGCGCATCGCCGTCGTCCCGATGGAGCCCAACGCCATCACCGCCGTCCCCGACGGCGACGACCTGACCATCTGGGTCTCCACCCAGATGCCCCACGGTTTCCACGCCCAGCTGTGCAAGACGTTGAGCCTCGAGCCGGGCCGGGTCCGGGTGATCGCGCCGCACGTGGGTGGGGCGTTCGGGGCGAAGGTCGGCCTCGGCGCCGAGCACGCCGTCGTCGTCGCCGCCGCCCGCCGGCTCGGGCGACCGGTCGCGTGGGCGGAGACCCGGTCGGAGAACCTCGTCGCCACCCCGCACGGGCGGGGCCAGATCGACTACGTCGAGATGGGTTTCGACGGCGACGGGCGGATCACGGGGTTGTCGTGCCGGGTGGTGTCGGACGCCGGGGCGTATGCCGGCTTCGGCGGCGCCCTGAGCCTCGGCCCGACCCGGACGATGGCCAGCGGCGTCTACCGGATCCCCAAGGTGCGTTTCGACGTCGCCGTGGCGCTCACCAACACCACGCCGATGGGCGCGTTCCGGGGTGCCGGCCGGCCCGAGGCAGCCGAGTACCTCGAGCGGGTGATGGACGTCGCCGCCGCAGAGTTGGGCATCGACCCAGTGGAGCTGCGGCGGCGCAACCTCGTGCGGGCCGACCAGTTCCCGTTCACCACGCCCACCGGCACCACCTACGACTGCGGCGACTACGCCCACACCCTCGACCGGGCGGTGTGCCTCGCTGGCTACGACCAGCTGCGGGCCGAGCAGGCCCGCCGGCGCGCGGCGGGGGAGCGGTGGCTGCTCGGCATCGGCGTGGGCGTCTACGTCGAGATCACCGGGAGCGGGGGCACCGAGTACGGCGCCGTGGAGGTCGAAGCCGACGGCGGCGCCACCATCCGGGTCGGGACGTCCGGTCACGGGCAGGGCCACGCCACCTCCTTCGCCATGATCGTCGCCGACCGCCTCGGCATCCCCCTCGAGCGGATGCGGTTCGTCCAGTCCGACACCGCCCTGGTCCCCCGGGGCGGAGGGACCGGAGGATCCCGCTCCCTCCAGCTGGGAGGCACAGCCGTGGCGGCCGCCGCCGACGGCGTCTTGCAGCGGGCCCGTGAGCTCGCCGCCGAAGCCCTCGAGGCGGACGTCGCCGACATCGTCGTCACCGACGATGGCCGCCTCGGCGTAGCCGGGGTCCCCGCCCCTGCCCTCGGGTGGCGCGAGTTGGCAGCGAGGGCTGCCGAGGAGGGCGCAGCCCTGGCGGCGGCGGTGGACGAGGGCCAGGCCGGGCCGACCTTCCCCTTCGGGGCACACGTCGCCGTCGTGGAGGTGGACCGCGAGACCGGATACGTACGCCCATTGCGCCACGTCGCCGTCGATGACTGCGGGCGCATCCTGAACCCGCTCATCGTCGCCGGCCAGCAGCACGGCGGCATCGCCCAAGGCATGTCCCAGGCACTCTGGGAGCAGTTCGTCTACGACCCCGACGGCAACCCGCTCACTGCCAACCTCGCCGACTACGCCATTCCGAGCGCTGCCGAGGTCCCGAGCCTGGAGGCGACCAACACCGAGACCCCCACCCCTCTCAACCCGCTCGGGGCCAAGGGGATCGGCGAGTCCGGCACGATCGGCTCGACGCCGGCGGTCCACAACGCTGTCGTTGACGCCGTCTCCCATCTGGGCGTGCGCCACATCGACATGCCCTGCACACCTGAGCGGGTGTGGCGCGCCATCACCGCGGCGGAGGCCGGAGCCCCGGCTCTCACGTGGGTCGAGCCCCCGGAGGTCTTTCTCCGCCTCCCCGTGCGCGGCCAGCAACCCGAGCCCGAGGCGGCCCAGGCCGACATCTGATCAGCTCCTCGCCACGGCCGCCGTCGCCACGTCCCGTGGGTAGGTCCTGGTGGCGTACAGCAGGATGACACCGTTCGCCATCAGCGGCAGCAGCATCAACATGAACGTCCACTGCAGGCCGGCACGCCCTCCGCCCAGCAGCCCCGAGAACGCCCCGAACAGCACCGGTGCCAGCGACTGCGCCGACGTCCGCAGCAGCGTGCGGAGACCCTCCGCCCTGCCCCACAGCCGGGGCGGCACGATGTCGAGGCGGGCGGCGTCGATGGGCGCCTCCTGCACGGTCAGGCCGAACGCCGCCAGCGTCAGGTAGGGGATCGCCGTCACCGTGCTGCGGGTCAGCGTCGCCGGCAGGAACAGCAGCGTCGTCATCACCGCGCCGGCGCCGGCGACAACGACCCGCGCGTTCAGGAATCGCCGGCGAAGCAAGCCATCGCTCAGGGTCCCGCCGACGAGCACACCCGCCACCGCCCCGACACCGACGAGGAGGATGAGCAGGTTGGCGACCGCCGAGGGCACCCCGTACTGCTGGGAGGCGAACTCCGATCCGAAGGTCTCCAACCCCGCCAGGTAGAAGTACAGGCAGGCGCTGGCGACGATCAGGATCCGGTTGGACCGGATGGCAAGCAGGTACCGGGTTGCCGCCCATACGCCCATGCGGCCGGCGTCGACCCGGAGGACCTTGTCCGGATCCGCCTCGATGCCGCGCTGGCGGGCGACGCGCTGGGCGTCGGTCTCCTTGGGGGCGTCCTCCTCTCCGGGGCGGGCCTGGGCGGGCGGGGCGCCGGTGGCGGGCGGGGCGCCGGTGGCGGGCGGCGGGAGGGGGGGCAGGGGCGAGAACCCGGGTGCCGCGCCCCCCGCTCCTGGCGCTTCCCGGGCCTGCCTCGTCACCCACGCCTCGTAGCCGCCAGCGTCGAAGCCGACGGTGCGCACCGGAGCGGGCTGCCCCCACGATCGCGGCAGCACCTCGGTGCGGTCGTTGCCGGGCGTTGCCGTGTCCCGGGGCAGCGGAGCCAGACCGCCCCGGGCCGGTTCGGGCAGCGAGAACACGAAGCGCGCCAGCAGGAACGTCGGCAGCGCCAGGATCACGAAGGCCGCCCGCCAGCTGAGCGCGGCGACGTCCCCGGTGACGGCGAACCCCACGCCGGCGCCGAGGAGCTCGCCGGTGAGGATGTAGCTGTAGATGCGGCCCCGCTCGGCGGAAGGGAAGTAGTCGCCGACCATCGACGCGACGATCGGGCCGGCGGAGGCGTTGACCACGCCCAGGAACAGCCGGGACCACAGCAACTTGTCGAAGTTCGCGGCGGTGGCGGACCACAACATGGCGACGCCCCAGAGGCCGACGGTCACACCGAGTGTCCGCGTCCGCCGGATCCGGTCGGCCAGCACGCCGAACGGCAGGCTCGCCACGGCGGCCACGAGCGAGCTACCTGTCACCAGCAGGCCGATGTCGGTGTTGGAGATGTGCAGCGCGTGGCGCAGCGGGGTGGCGGCGGCGCCGACGGTCGCGATATCCGCACTGCTCAGAGCGAGCACGCAGGCGAGGACGACGATGACCCGCGTCCGCTCCTTCCCGCCGAACGTCGACTCCAAGTGGTGGCCGACCTTGCGTCGCGCCCGGCCCAACGCGGCCGCCGAGCGGTGAGCAGCCGGGATCGCTTGCTGTCCCGGCGTCGCGGTCACCCTGCAGCCTCCTGCGCGGTCTGGCCCCCGGCCGGGGGACGCGAGGATGACACTACGGCTGCGTGCGCCCCCGTTGTGCACGGCATGATGGGCCGATGAGCTCCGCCCGCAACCTGCTGGACACCGTGCGCCGGCGAGGCGGCGACGGCGGACGAGCGGCGTGGGCCCGCGCCGTGCCGGTCAGCTTCTGGCTCGACGACCCGTCCGCTCCAGCCGCCCTCGCCCCTCTGACCGCGCCGCTGCGGACGGAGCTCGCCGTCGTCGGGGGCGGCTTCAGCGGCCTGTGGACCGCCCTGCTCGCCAAGCATCGTGATCCCGGCGTCGACGTCGTGCTCCTCGAGGCCGAACGGGTCGCATGGGCGGCCACCGGCCGCAACGGCGGCTTCTGCGAGTCGACCCTCACCCACGGTGAGGCCAACGGCCGCCGCCGCTGGCCGGACGACTACGAGCAACTCGAGCGCCTCGGCTCCGAGAACCTGGACGCCATCGAGGCGTTCGTCACCGCTCGCGGCATCGACTGCGGCTGGGAGCGCAACGGCGTCCTCGCGGTCGCCACTGCGCCCTGGCAGGTCGAGGTGCTGCGGGGCGACGGAGCGGCCCCCGAGGGTTGGCTCGACGCCGACTCCGTCCGGGCCGAGGTGCACTCACCCACCTACCTGGCGGGCGTCTGGGATCGCCGGGGCGGAGCACTGGTCAACCCGGCCCGCCTCGCATGGGGACTCCGCCAGGCCTGCCTCGACGCCGGCGTGCGCATCTTCGAGGGCACGCCGGTCGATGGCCTCGAGCGGGCCGGCCGCAGCGGGGTGGCGCTGGCGACCGCCGGCGGGAGGGTGCTCGCCGACCGGGTGGCCCTCGGCACCAACGCCTTCCCCTCCCTCGTGCGCCGGGTGCGGCCACTCATCATCCCCGTCTACGACCACGTCCTCGTCACCGAGCCGCTGAACGCCGAGCAGCGCAACGACGTCGGATGGGAGCACCGGCAGGGAGTAGCCGACGCCGGCAACCAGTTCCACTACTACCGGCTCACTGCGGACGACCGCATCCTGTGGGGCGGCTACGACGCCGTCTACCACTTCGGACGCGCTGTGCGGCCGGAGTACGACCAGCGGCCGGCGACGTTCGGCCGGCTCGCCGAACACTTCTCCGACACGTTCCCGCAGCTCGCCGGCATCCGTTTCACACACCGCTGGGGCGGCGCCATCGACACCTGCAGCCGGTTCTGCGCCTTCTACGGCCGGGCGCTGGGCGGCCGGGTCGCCTACGCCGCCGGCTTCACGGGCAACGGCGTGGGCTCGACGCGTTTCGGCGCCCAGGTCGTGCTCGATCTCCTCGCCGGTGCCCGCACCGAGCGGACCGAGCTGAGCATGGTCCGCACCAAGCCGGTCCCCTTCCCACCCGAACCGTTGGGCTGGGCCGTCATCGAGGCGACCCGGCGCTCACTCGCAGCCGCCGACCGCAACGGCGGCCGGCGCAACGCCTGGCTGCGGCTGCTCGACCGCATCGGGCTGGGCTTCGACTCCTAGAACCCTAGGACACCCAACTGTGAGTGGAAAAGACACACTGTGTGTCGAAAGCACTCACAGTTCTCGGGTGGTGCCTCCATTCGACCACGTAGCGCGCTTGGAAGGCTACTGCCCGCACCCAGCCCCCCCGGGGGGGGACCACCGGTCGGGGTCCGCGCCCATCCAGCCGCCTGCCAGCAGGCTCCCGCCGGCGAGGGACCGCCGGCAAGGGACCCCCTCGCCGGCCCCGCCCCCTACCCGACCAGCCACCCTCCCGGCCCGGCGAGCTTCGCCGCCTCCGCCGGCCCCCATGATCCCACCGGGTAGACGGCGGGCTCGGGCTTGTCGACCAACAGCTCGCCGGCGACCTCCCACACATGCGCCAGCCCGTCGGGGCGGGTGAACAACGACCGGTCGCCGACCAGCACGTCGTGGATGAGCCGGGAGTACGCCGGCAGGGTGGGGGTGTGGAAGGCCTGGCCGAGCGGAAGGGTCGTCGTGGCCGAGCCGAGCTGGAGGGTGACGCCGGGGCGCTTGGCGACGAGGGTGAGGTCGATGGCCCCGTCGCCGGCGAGGTCGAACGCCAGGCAGTTCCCCAACGCCGCCTCCTCCCCGAGGGGCAGCCCCTTCTCCGGCGCACGGAACCGCACGGTCACCACCTGGCGGCTGGCGGCCATGGCCTTGCCGGTGCGCAGCAGGAACGGCACCCCCGCCCAGCGGTCGTTGTCCACCCACAGGCGGGCGGCCACGAACGTCTCGGTCCGGGAGTCGGGGGCCACGCCCGGCACCGAGCGGTAGCCGTCGTACTGCCCGACCACCACGTCGTCCCAGGTGAGCTTGCGGAAGCAGCCGATCACCTCCTCCCGGGCGGTGGCCACGGACTCGGCGTTGAGGTCGTCGCACGGCTCCATGGCGACCTCGCCGGCGAGCTGGAACAGGTGGGTGACGAGCATGTCGAGGATGGCCCCGGTGTGCTCGTAGAACTCGGCGCGGTTGGAGACGTCGAGGGTCTCGGGCACGTCGATCTGGACGCTGTCGATGTGCTGGCGGTCCCACGCCCGGGCGAACAGGCCGTTGGCGAAGCGCAGCACTTGGATGTTCTGCGCCGCCTCCTTGCCGAGGAAGTGGTCGATCCGGTAGATCTGCGACTCCTCGAACACGCTGTGGGCGGCGCGGTCGAGCTCCTGGAAGCTGGCCATCGACGTCCCGAACGGCTTCTCGTACACGATCCGGGCGCCCTTGTTGAGCTCGTGCTCGCCGAGGCCCTCGGTGAGCGGGGCAAAGGCGGCGGGGGGGACGGCGAGGTAGTGGACGTACGCTGCGTCGCCGCCCAGCTCGTCCTCCGCCCGCCCGACGACGTCGAGCAGGCTGCCGGGGTCGGAGGCGTCGAAGCCGCTGCCGGCGAAGCGCAGCCGGGAGCGGAACTCGTCCCAGGGGCCGTCGGCGGGCTTGGGCCCGAACTGCTCGAGGCTGGTGCGGACCGTCTCCTGGAAGTCCTCGTGGGAGACGTCGCCCCGGCCGTTGCCGACGAGCCGCCAGTCCTCGGGGAGCAGGCCCTGCTGGGCCAGGCGGAACAGGGCGGGCAGCACGAGCCGGTGGCTGAGGTCACCGGTCGCCCCGAAGAGGACGATGACGGTCGGAGGGGCCACGAGGCGGCGATCGACCACGGTTGGCTCTCCTTTCACGGAGGTTCTCGGAGACGCCGAAAGAGCGGGCGGGCGAGGTGGCCCAGCCGGCGGTGCCCTCCGGCCCCTACCCGGAACGCTCCGGCCGGAAGCGGCCGGCGGGCGGCTCAACCGACCTGCGCCGGTCGGCGACGAGCCACGACGCCGCCCCTGCCACGCCGGCCACCGACAGGACGGAGGGCCAGGCGCCGATCCGCTTGGCGAGGGGATGGGATCCACCCAGAGCAGCTGCGTAGACGCCGAGCAGCGCTGCGGCCGGTCCGAGGCCGGCCTGGCGCCACCACCGGCGGAAGCACCACGCCGCCGCCACAGCGGCGAGCGCTCCGCCGAGGGGGCGCTTCTTGGTGGTGCGGGCGACGAGCCAGCCGGTGACGAGCGAGCCGGCGGCGACAGGGGCGGTGGGGAGGCGGGCCATCGGGGCGCACCCTACCCGTCGACGATGGACTGGTAGACGAGCGCCCGCAGCTGGGGGCGGATGGGATGGGTGCTCGACGGCATGAGCTGCGTGAAGAACATCGCCGTCAGCTCCTCGGCCGGGTCGACCCAGAACGCCGTGCTCGCCGCCCCGCCCCAGGCGTACTCGCCGGCCGAGCCGATCACCCTGCCAGCGACCGGGTCCAGCGTGACGGAGAAGCCGAGGCCGAAGCCGACGCCGTGGAAGGGGCTCTCGGCGTGCAGCGGCCGGCCGAGCTCGTGCAGGTCCCGCCCGCCGGGCAGGTGGTTGCGCGTCATGAACGCGACGGTGCGCCGGCCGAGGAGCCTGGTCCCGTCGAGCTCACCGCCGCGCAGGAGCATCTGGGTGAACCGGTGGTAGTCCCCGGCGGTGCCGACCAGGCCGCCGCCGCCGGATAGCAGGGTCGGCTGTGCGCGCACCGAGCCGCCGGCGGCGGGCACCGCCTTCTTGGTGGACGGGTCGGCGTTGTAGAGGGCGGCGAGCCGGCCGGCGCTGGCGTCGTCGACCCAGAAGGCGGTGTCGGTCATGCCCAGCGGCTCGAGGATGCGCGTGCGGAAGTACTCGTCGAGGGGCTGGCCCGACACCAACTCGACGAGCCGGCCGAGGACGTCGGTTGCCACGGAGTAGGCCCACTCCGTGCCCGGGTCGAACAGGAGCGGCATGCCGGCCCAGCGGTCCACCGCCGTCGCCAGGTCGGTGCCGGCCGGCGAGCCCCACTCGTACCCGGCCTGGCGGTACATGGCGTCGACGGGGTGGAGGTGGTGGAAGCCGTAAGTGAAGCCCGCCGTGTGGGTGAGCAGGTGCCAGACGCGGATCGGCTCGGTGGCCGGCCGGGTCACCGGCTTGGCGGCCGGGCCGCCCACGTACACCTGGGGAGAGGCGAGGGAGGGGATCCACCGCGCCACCGGGTCGTTGAGGTCGAAGGCGCCCTCCTCGTGGAGCATCATCGCCGCCACGGAGGTGACCGGCTTGGTCATCGAGTAGAGCCGCCACAGCGTGTCGGCCTCGACCGGGGCGCCCGACGCCAGGTCCCGGGCGCCGGCGCTGGCGACGTGGGCGACGGCGCCCCGGCGGGTGACGACCGCCAGCCAGCCGGCGAGGCGGCCGTCGTCCACGTAGCGGGCGAAGTGGGAGTCGATGCGGGCGAGGCGGGCGGCGCTGAGCCCGACCGCCTCGGGGTCGATCTCGGGCTTGATCTCGGGCACGACCCGAGCGTAGGCCCGCTGCTCCCCAGCGCCTAGCGGGCGCCGACGTAGCTTGCCCGCAGCCGGAACGCCGTCCGGCCGGCGTACTCCTCGAGGGCGTGGGCGATCCACCCGGCGGTCCGGGCGAGCACGAAGACCGCCTCGCTCGCCCCTGGGACCATGAGCGCCGTCTCGGCCAGGGCGGCGAGCGCCAGGTCCACGTTGGGCGAGGGCATGGCGCGCTCGGCGGCGAGGGCGAGGAGGCCTTCCACGCCGCGGGGCAGGCTGCCCAGGTGGCGGAGGCGGGCGAGCAGCTCCGTCGCCCGGGGGTCGCCGCCGGGGTAGAGCGGGTGGCCGAAGCCGTGGACGGCGCCACCCCGCCGCAGCACCTCACCCAGGGCGACCGCTGGCCCGTAGGTGTTGGCCCGCGCCAGCACCGGTCGCACCTCGAGGGAGCTGGCGGCGTGCAGCGGTCCGCTCGCCGCCGCCATGCCCGCCAGCACGGCGTTGTAGGGGTCGGCGCCGAAGGACGCAGCCGTGCGGGCCGCGAGCGTGGAGGGGGCCACCTCGTGGTCGGCGAGGAGGACCAGGGCGGCGTCGAGCACGGCCACGTGGGCGGCGGTGGCGGGCAGCGGGCTCAGCCTCGCCCAAAGGCGGGCGGCGAGCGAGTCCGCGACGGTGCCGGCCGGCGGCCGGACGGCGGCCACAGGCAGGGTCTCGACGAGGGTGGCGAGCAGTCCCCGTCCGGCGGCGGCGACCGCCGGTGGGTTGCGGTCGTGGCGAAGCGGGTCGGCGGTGGCGGCGGCCGCCACTGCGACGCGCCAGCGCTCCGCCGGGGTGGTGTGCGGCCCGAGGCTCGCGCCGGCAGCCGCCGCCAGGCGGGCCATCCCGGCCGGGGCCGCCCACGGTTCCCCGTTGTGGGGCCACTCTCCGAGCCACAGCCAGGTGGCGGCGTCCTCGAAGGGGCGGGAGCGCGAGAGATCGACGGCGTCGACGCCGCGGTAGCGGTAGGCACCGTCTTCGATGAGGGTGAGCGCGGTCACGAAGGCCAGGGGCGCCGCCCCCCGCCCCCGCCGCCCCCCGAGGGCGAGGCGCTCCACCTCGGCGGGATCGAACCGGCTGCCCTCACGCGTCCGGGTCCGGGTGAGCAGCCCGCGGCTCACGTAGGCGTAGAGGGTCGCCGGCTTCACACCCAGGCGCGCCGCCGCCTCCGCCGTCGTCAGGCCGATCATCGGGCCGTCCTCATGTTGATCATGGATCAATCTTGATGAAAACTCGAAGCGGGATCAAGATCGGGCCATGACGACCACTGCTGACCAGCTCATCGCGGTGCCCCCCGGGCTGAAGGGCGTCGCCGTGACGGACACGGCCCTCGGCGACGTCCGGGGTGCCCAGGGCTACTACCACTACCGCCAGTACTCGGCAACGGAGCTGGCGAGCCGCAGGACCCTCGAGGATGTCTGGCGGCTGCTGCTCGACGGGCACCTGCCCGCCAGCGGGGCGGAGCGGGAAGCCTTCGCCGCCGAGGTCGGCCCGTTGCGGGAGCTGCCCGCCGCCGTCGCCGACGCGCTACCCGCGATCGCCGCTACCGGCGGGGCCGGCCTTGACGCGGTGCGCAGCGCCGTCTCGCTGCTCGCCACCGCCGACGGCATGCGCCCGCTGTGGGGTGGGGACCCGGCCGTGCGCCGGCGTGACCTCCTGCGCCTCGCTGCCGCGGCGCCGGCGATCGTCGCCGGGCTGTGGCGCGCCGAGCGTGGCCTGCCCCCGCTGCCGGCCGACCCCTCTCTCGGGCACGTGGCCGACTACCTGCGCATGCTCGGGATGGACAACTCCGGCGCCGCCGCCCGGGCCGTCGAGAAGTACATGGTGCTCACGGTGGACCACGGGTTCAACGCCTCGACGTTCACCGCCCGCGTCGTGGCGTCGACCGGTGCCGACGCCGGCGCCGCGGTGGTGGCCGCCCTCGGCGCCCTCTCCGGGCCGCTGCACGGCGGGGCGCCCGGCCGGGCGCTCGAGGCGCTGGAGGCGATCGGCGACCCGGCCCGGGCCGGGGCGTGGGTGCGCTCTGCCGTCGAGCGGGGCGAGCGGATCATGGGCTTCGGGCATCCGGTCTACCGGACGGAGGACCCCCGTTCGGCGATGCTGCGCGACGTAGCCCTCGGCCTCGGCGGCGACCTGGCCGCCTTCGCCGTTGAGGTGGAGCGGGCGATCACCGAGACGCTGGCCGAGCTGCGCCCCGAGCACCCCCTGCACGCCAATGTGGAGTACTACGCCGGCGTGGTGATGGCCACCGCCGGCCTGCCCCGCGAGCTGTTCACCCCCACCTTCGCCGTGAGCCGGGTCATCGGCTGGTGCGCCCACATCGCCGAACAGGCCGGCAGCCGCCGCATCATCCGCCCCAGCGCCCGCTACGTCGGCCCACCGCCGCCCGAGGCCGTACCGCCACTGCGGTGAGGCGGTGCCGGCGCTGGGGTGGGATCGGGGTTCAGGCGGTGCGGGTGGCGGCGACGCCGGCCAGGCCGAGCTCGGCGACGCTGACCTCGCGCATCTCGACCTTGCGGATCTTGCCCGTGACGGTCATCGGGAAGGCGTCGACGACCTTCACGTAGCGGGGGATCTTGTTGTGGGCGATCCGTCCCGTGCAGTAGGCACGCAGGGCATCGGCGTCGAGCGGCTCGCGCTCGGGGCGCATGCGGACCCACGCCATGATCTCCTCGCCGTAGCGGGCGTCGGGCACCCCGATGACCTGGACGTCCTCGATGTCGGGATGGCCGTAGAGGAACTCCTCGATCTCCCGTGGGTAGATGTTCTCGCCGCCCCGGATCACGAGGTCCTTGATGCGCCCGACGATGTTCACGTAGCCATCGTCGTGCATGACGGCCAGGTCGCCGGTGTGCATCCACCTCGCCGCGTCGACGGCCTCGGCGGTCTTGTCCGGCTCGTTCCAGTAGCCGAGCATCACCGAGTAGCCACGGGTGCACAGCTCGCCCGGCTCACCGCGCTGGACCACCCGGCCGCTGGCCGGGTCCACGACCTTGATCTCCACATGGGGCATGGCCCGGCCGACGGTGGCGGTGCGGTGCGCCAGGTCGTCGTCGCGGCGGGTCTGGGTCGACACCGGCGACGTCTCCGTCATCCCATAGGAGATGGCCACCTCGGTCATGTGCATCTCGGCGACGACCCGCTTCATCACCTCCACCGGGCAGGGGGAGCCGGCCATGATCCCCGTCCGCAACGACGCCAGGTCGTAGGAGCCGAAGTCGGGGAGGCCGAGCTCGGCGATGAACATCGTCGGCACGCCGTACAGGGAGGTGCATCGCTCCTCCTCGACCGCCCGCAGCGTCGCCGCCGGGTCGAACAGGGGAGCTGGGATCACGATCGTCGCCCCGTGCGACGTGCAGCCCAGGTTGCCCATCACCATGCCGAAGCAGTGGTAGAAGGGCACCGGCAGGCACACCCGGTCCTCCTCGCTGTAGCCGAGCAGGTCGGTCACCGAGTACCCGTTGTTGAGGATGTTGTGGTGTGACAGCGTCGCACCCTTGGGGAACCCGGTCGTGCCCGAGGTGTACTGGATGTTGATCGGATCGTCGAAGGCCAGGGTGGACGCGACGGCGGCGACGTCGCCGGCGCCGGCACCGCCGGCCACCAGCGCGTCCCATGTCGGGTCCCCGATGTACGCGACGTCGCGGAGCTCCGGCACCGACGGCCGGACCTGCTCGACCATCGCCCGGTAGTCGCTCGTCCGCTGCGCGGTCGCGCTCACGAGCAGGGCGACGCCGGACTGGCGCAGCACGTACTCGAGCTCGGAGGTGCGGTAGGCCGGGTTGACGTTGACGAGGATGGCGCCGGCCAGGGCAGAGCCGTACTGGAAGGCCACCCACTCGGCGCAGTTGGGGCTCCAGATGCCGACCCGGTCCCCCGGCCGGATGCCGCGGGCTATGAGCCCGCCGGCCACCTGCTGAGCCCACTCCACGAGCTCGGCGTACGACCAGCGCCGGCCGGTTGCCACCTCGACGAGCGCCTCGTGCCCGGGGATGCGGGCGGCGGTGGCCGCCAGGTTGTCACCGATGGTCTGGCCGAGGAGCGGCACCTCACCCGTGCCGTGGGAATAGGAGAGCGTGTTCGCCATGGCGCAACGCTACGCGAGAAGCCGGGCGCCGGCGTTGGCTGGCCACGCCTGCCTTGCCATCCGCCACTGCCATCCGACGCCGACCTCGCCGGGGGCGAGCGGCTCGTCGGGGCGCGTGGCCACGTGCACGAAGCCGAGGCGTTGTGCTACGGCGGCGCTGGCGGTGTTGGCCTCGTCGTGGTGGATCTCGACGGCGTCGACGCCGGCGAGGGAGAAAGCCACGCTGGTGAGGGCGGCGGCCGCCAGGCTGGCGTAGCCGCGGCGGGTGTGGGCCACGTGGACCCAGTAGCCGACCTCGATGGCGGCCGGGCCGAGGCGCCGGTGCAGCCCGGAGCCGCCGACGAGGTCACCGTCGCCGTCCCACACCAGGTAGTTGGCGTCTGCCTCGGGGTCCCCGAGGCGGCCGGCGACGAACGCCTCCGCCATCTCCATGGTGTAGCCGCCGGCCCACGGCATCCACGGCCGCAGGTGGTCCGCCGACGCCACGACCGCCTCGTAGAGGGCGGCGCCGTCGTGGGGGCGCGGCCGGCGGAGGGTGAGCCTGCCGGCGCCGACGACCGGAGGGGGTTCGGAGCGGGTCATCCGGGGAAGGCTATGCCGAGCACCACGGTCCCGGCCCGGGTGGAGCGCAGCAGCGTCCAGCCGCCCGCCGCAGGTGAGAGCCGGGCGTGGCCGCCGGCACCCCGCAGCACCCAGTACGGGGTCCAGCGCACCCGCAGCAACGCCGCTCCGGGATGCAGGACCGCCACGACGACCCGGTCGGCGCCGAGGGCGGCGACGCGCGCCCCCCCGCTCGCCAGGCCGGGGGAGGCGGCGACGCGCCACAACCTCCACGCAGGCGACGCCCACACCGCCACGAGGCCGGGGACCCGCCGGTGCAAGAGGCGCGCCTCGGCGCGCCCGGCGGAGTCGAGCGGCGCCCGGGGGAGGGCCACGAAGGACGTCCCGGTCGCCCGCAGCCACGCCAGGTAGGAGCCAGGTGTGAGCGCGCCCCGCCGGTAGAAGACCGGGTTGCGGGCGATGTCGAGCTGGCGCTCCCAGCCCCGGGCCAGCACCAGGCGCGCCGAGGGCACGAACGCCGACTCCCAGTGGTCCCGGGTCGGCACCACCTCGACGCGCACCACGGCGCCGCCCGAGCGGGCGGCGACGGCGGCGGCGAGGGGCCGGTAGAAGCCGGCGGTGTCCGACGGCGGCTGCGTCCAGCGGGTCACCAGCGCCGTCGCCGGCGCCCACTGCCACGCGGCGAACGGCACGAGCGCGGCCATGGCGACCGCCCGCCGGCGCCCCGGGGTCGCCCAGGCGGCGCCGGCGACAAGCGGGATCCCCGCCGACTCGGCCAGCCGGGGCGCGTTGCCCCCGAGGGGGTTGGCGACGAGGAAGCTCGCCAGCGTCGCCGCCCCGTACGCGACCGCCCCCCAGCGGAGGCGCCCGGGGCAGCACACGGCCACCAGCACGCACAGGGCCTCGACGACGACGAGCCCCCCCCACGCGAACGGGAACGGCCCGTCCCCCGGGAACGCCAGGCCGATCACGCCGATGGGGAGGGCGGCGCCGGCGGCGGAGGCGACGAGCCCCGCCCGGCCCACCGGCGGCCGCCGCAGCGCGACGACGCCGGCGGCGAGCACCAGGAACGCCGCCGCCAGCGGCGACAGCAGCGCTGTCACCACCCCCGCCACCGCAGCCGCCGCCACCCTGCTTGCCGCCGGCGGGGTCTGCAGCGCCAGCCACAACGAGAGCAGTCCGGCCGCCTCGCCGCAGAGGTACGGCAGCTGCCCGACGCCCACGGCGATCAGCGTGGAGGCGGCGAACCACCAGGCGGCCGCCGGCAACCGGGGTCGGACGAGCGAAGCGAACGTGCCGGCGGCGAGCCCGGCGGCGAGCGTCCCGGTCGCCGCGACCCCGAGCGCGGCGGCGACGAGCGGGGTCAGCACGCTGTAGGCGAGCGGGTACATGCCGCCGTACCAGCCGGGAGCCCACACCACCAGGCCGCCGCGGGCGGCCAGCGACGCCCGGTACACCTGCGCCGAGGTGTCCGTGCCGTGCAACCCCACGGCCCATGCGACGGCGGCGAGCCCGGCGGCGAGCAGGCCCGGTGCCACGGCGCGGCGGCGGTCCGGCTGGTTGGCCGCCCCCGGCGCGGCGGCGGGGCGGGTACGGATCGCGAGGGGAGAGGGCATGCGGCGGGTGGAGGCGGAGCAGGGCGCGCTTTCGGCCGGGAATGGCAGGATGGCACCTGTGCGCAGCACCATGCAGGACACCCAGCTCACCATCCCGATGATCTTCCGCCACGGCGCCCGGGTGCACCGGGGCTCCAAGGTGGTGACCTTCGACGGGGCGGGGTGCAGCGAGGCGACGTTCGGGGAGGTGGCGGAACGGGTCGAGCGGCTCGCAGCGGCCCTCCGCCGCCTCGGTGTCGGCGAGGGCGACGCCGTCGGCACCTTCATGTGGAACAACCAGGAGCACGTCGAGGCCTACTTCGCCGTCCCCGGCCTCGGCGCCGTGCTCCACACCCTCAACCTGCGGTTGTTCCCCGACCAGCTGGCGCACATCGTCAACGAGGCCGGCGACAAGGTCATCCTCGTCAACTCGACCGTGCTTCCGCTGCTCGCCCGCGTCGCCGGCGACCTCTCGACCGTCGAGCACTACGTGCTCGTCGACGACGGCGCCCCCGCCGACGACGCCGTGCGCGCCGCCCTCGGCGCCCCCGTGCACGGCTACGAGGACCTGCTCGCCGCAGAGGCCGGCGGTGTCGGGGCCGGCGGTGTCGACTGGCCCGACCTCGACGAACGGGCGCCGGCCGCCATGTGCTACACGAGCGGCACCACCGGCGATCCCAAGGGCGTGGTCTACAGCCACCGCTCGACCGTCCTCCACGCCTTCGCCTACAACAACGCTGCCCCCGACCTCCCCCTCGGCGACCGCGACCGGGCCCTCGTGATCGTGCCGATGTTCCACGTCAACGCGTGGGGATGGCCGTTCGTGGCGTGGATGAACGGCGCCGACATGGTCATGCCCTCCCGCTTCTTGCAGGGAGGCCCGCTGGCCCAGCTGATGGCCGCCACCCGCGTGACCGTCTCCGCCGGTGTGCCGACCATCTGGAACGAGGTGCTGACCTACCTCCAGGCCAACCCCGGGACGGATCTGTCGTCGCTGCGGGGGCTCGTCTCGGGAGGTTCGGCGCTGCCGCCCAAGATCGTGGCCGGCTTCGACCGCCTCGGCATCCTCGTCCTCCAGGGTTGGGGCATGACCGAGACCAGCCCCATCTGCGCTGTCAGCTTCCCGCCACGTGACGCCGACCCACGGGACCCGGCGTGGCGGCTGAAGACCGGGCGCGTCGTGCCCGGAGTGGAGCTGCGCATCGTGACCCCCGAGGGCGAGGTGGCACCGTGGGACGGCACCACCACCGGCGAGATAGAGGTGCGCGGGCCCTGGATCACCGGCAGCTACCACCTCGACCCCGCACCCGAGAAGTTCCATGACGGCTGGCTCCGCACGGGCGACATCGGCAGCGTCGACCAACGTGGCTACCTGCAGATCAGCGACCGGCTGAAGGATGTCATCAAGTCCGGTGGCGAGTGGATCTCGTCGGTCGAGCTCGAGAACGAGATCATGGACCATCCCGATGTCCTAGAGGCGGCGGTGATCGGCGTCCCCGACGACAAGTGGGGCGAGCGGCCGCTCGCCGTGGTCGTCCGGCGGGAGGGATGCACCGTCGGGGCGGACGACCTGCGGGCGTTCCTCGCCGACCGGGTGGCGAAGTGGTGGGTGCCGGAACGCTGGGCGTTCCTCGAGGCCGTCCCGAAGACCTCGGTTGGTAAGTTCGACAAGAAGGTCCTTCGCCACCGGGAGGCCACCGGCGAGCTGCGGGCGGACGGTCCGGGGGACTGACCGGGGACGGGCGCCGGCGTGGCGTGGCCGTGGGGCGGCGTGGCCGTGGGGCGGCGTGGCGTGCCCGACGTAGGTGGGTGCACAGCGGTGGGGTTTCCGGCAACGAACGCACCGGGGTGCATCCAATGCACCCAGTTCCGAGGTGGATCGGCGCACGCCCGACGTCCCTGGTGGCGCTCCCCGCCGCAGCCGTGGCACCCCCCGCCGCAGCCGTGGCACCCCCCGCCTCAGCCCCGCCGCAGCGAGCGCAGGGTTGCCGCCATGCCGGCGCCTGCCGGCGCCGGCGCCGGCGCCGGTTGCCCGGCATCGAGGCGGGCGTCGATGCGCTTTGCGAGGCGGGCGTCGGAGCGCACCCACTCGACGTAGACGGGTATGACGGCGAGGAGGGTGGCGGCGTCGCCGGCGATCCACAGCTCGGCGCCGCCGAGATGGGTGCTGCTCAGCGAGTACATGGCCGCGACGCTCGTCCGCTTCTCCATCAACGCCATGCCGAGGAACGACATCAAGGGCACGCCCATCAGCAGGTTGATGATCTTGAGCCCCGAGCTCATGCGCCCGCCGGGGATCGGATCCACGCCGACCATCGGCCACCAAAAGAGCATGGCGCTGATGAGGAACCCGAGGTTGATCAGGTCCATGAGCCACATGCGCTCCATGGCGAAGCCGATCGCCCCCGAC
>DAHVMA010000100.1:0-27753 GCA_027320105.1 Acidimicrobiaceae bacterium
CCCCTCCCGCCGATCCAGCCCCTCCCGCCGCCCCAGCCCCTCCCGCCGCCCCAGCCCCACCCGCCCCACGCCGGCCCCGACCGCCCAGTCGACCCGGTGGGCGAAGCCGGCTCGCACGAAGGCCTCCCCCTCCCCGGTCGCCGACACCGCCACCCGCCCCTGGTCCGCCCAGGTGCCCGCCCCGATGATGGGCGTGTCCCCGACGCGCCCGGGGCGTTGGCCGGCTCGCCCGCCGGTGGAGGTGGCGGCCGCCAGGGCCCCGCCACGGTCGAGGGCGACGGCGCCGACGGTGCCCATCTGCGACACGCCCACGCCCCCGCCACCCACGCCACCCACGCCGCTCCCGCCACCGCCCCCGCCATCGCCCCCGCCGCCACCACCCATCCCCGCCGCCGGCTCCCGCCGGACAAGTCCGCACCCCGACGCGAGCTCGTCGCCCCCCGCGCCGGCGAGCAGCAGTGCTTCGCCGGCCACGGCGATCTCCCGGGCGAGGTGGACGGGGTTGGCGGGCCACGTGACGGCGCACGCCGCACCGGAGACCTCCCGCCCGTCGGGGAGGATGCCCATCACGGCGGCGTCGGTCTCGACGGTTCCGGCGGTGGTGGGCACGGCGCCCCGCCCGGCGTTGAAGACTCCGCTGTCCTCCATGGAGGCCACGGCGGCGATGGCGGCGTCGAACGCCGGCCCGCCCGCCTCGAGCACGGCCCAGCCGGCGTCGAGAGCGGCCCGCAGCCCGGCTTCGGCGTCGGTGCCGGGCCCGTGGTGGCGTCCTGCGCCGCCGTGGATTGCGAGCACCGGAGCCGAAAGTCGCCGCGCTGCGACGCGCACGCCGGCTCCAGCGGGGGAGCGGGGGAGGGTCACGGCCGCAGGTTAGGTGGCCCTCCCGCTCGTCAATGCCGCTGCGCTGTCAGTGGGCGGGGGCCAGCACCGCCTTCGCGAGCACCGTCCCCCAACGGTTTGTGAGCACCGCCTCGTGCGGCCGGCCGCCGGCGGGGACGGCGGTGGTCCAGCTTCCCCAGCCCCCGTTGAGGGTGAAGGTGCCGACGGGCAGCACCCGGCCGCCGGCGTCGACGACGACGCAGCGGATGGCGCCGTCGGCCGCCCCGTACTGGACGTGGACGGTGATGATGTGCGGCCGTGCCGTCTCGACGAGGACCACGTCGCCGATGGTGTGGCCGCCGGAGATGAGCTGGCCGGTGAGCACGGCCCGCTGCGGTGGCGCCGTCCCGCCGGTCGTCGCCCATGCGACGGCTCCGGCGGCCACCGCGGCGGCCACGCCGGCGGCCGCCGCCCACCGCCACGCGTGTCGCCGGGTCCGTGCCGGCACGGGCTGCCGCCCGCCGAGCGCGGCGACGGCCCTCTCGCCAAACCCGGGGGGAGGCTCGACGGGCGGGGCGAGGGCTGCGAGGCCGTCGGCGGTGTCGCTCAGCCGGCGCAGCTCCTCGCGGCAGGGGGCGCAGCTCTCGGCGTGTGCGAGCGCTGCGGTCCACTCGCCGGCGTCGGCGATGCCGAGGGCGACGTCGGGCAGCAGTTCGCGGGTGTCGCCGCAGGAGGTGTCAGCCATGGTCGGCTCCGGCGTCGACGAGCGCGGCGCGCAGGCGGTGCAGCGCGGTGCGGATCCGGGTCTTGGCCGTCCCGAGGGGGATGCCCTCGTTTTGGGCCACCTCCGACGCGGTCAGCCCGCCGATGCCGGCGAGCACCACGGCTCGGGCCTGCTCGGGCGGCAGCTCGCGGAGGGCGGCGATCAGCTCGCTCGCTGTCTCACCGGCCACGGCGCGCGCCTCGGGGCTGTCGCCGGCGACGACGCGGGCGACGAGGTCGGCGGCGTCGAGGAGGACGGGGCGGCGGATGCGGTTGGCGTCGATCGCCAGGTTGCGGGCGATCGCGGCGAGCCAGGCGGCGACGGTCCCCCGGCGCGGGTCGTAGGTGCGGCCGTGCTGCCACGCCCGCTCCAACGCCTGCTGGGCGATGTCCTCCGCCACGCCGGGGTCAGCGGTGACTGCCATGGCCACGCCGTAGACCTTCGCCTGGAACCGCTGCACGAACGCCGCCGTCAGCTTCCCGTCGCCGGCGCACAGCCCGGCGAGCAGCGTCTCGTCGGGGAGGTCGGCGACGGGGGGGGCGATGCGGCGCACGGGGCAGTCTGGGGTGGCTGGGTTCACCAGCCTCCGCCGCCCCCGCTGGAGGTAGAGCCCGGGCTGCTCGGCGCGGCGGCCGGCTTGACGGAGCTGCCGGAGGCGGCGACCCCGTACCACCACCCGCCAAAGGCGTGGACGCCCTCGCCGGCTGTCTGGCCAGCCTTGTGGTCGGCGGCGAAGTAGTACAGCGGCCAGTGGTTGTAGGTGACCTGCGTCTTGCCGTCGGAGTCCTTGGTGGTGCCGAGCAGCGACGCCTTCACCCCGGCGCCGGCCACGGGCTTGCCGCTGATGGTCAGCGGCGGCCAGACGGCTGCGCACGAGCCGCTGCAGTGCGAGCCGTGCTGGGCGTCCTTGGTGAACATGTAGAGCGTCTTGCCCGAGGCCGATACGAGCACGGTCCCGAGCTTGCCGGCCTTCGCCGTCTTCACCGTCACCGCCTTCGACGACGAGGTCGTGGCCGCGCCGGCGGTGCTGGTGCTGGACCCGCTGCCGCACCCGGCGGCGACGACTCCCATGGCGGCGACACCCACCACCGCCGCCCACATCCTCGGTCCCGAAAGTTGCATGCCGTCCTCCCTCGCTGGCGACCGTCCCCCCATCTACGGCCGGGAGCCTCCGGCGGATTGCGCTGCCCCCGACGCTAGGCTTGTCTCCGTCCCCGGGGGACGCCGCTGTGGCTGATGTGGCTGGTGTTAGTGTCGTGGCCGCTGTGGCTACGCAAACCCGTCGTCGCGCTCCGAGCTCCCGACAGACGGCCGGCCGGGCCGGCCGTCGCCGGCGATCTCGCTCCTCCCGGGCCGCGCCCCAGCCGGTCCTCGAGTCGCGCGTCGTAGAGCTGATCGCCAGGGTTCCGGTGGAAGCGTGGGGCGGGTTGCTGGTCGTCGCCGGAGTGCTGGCGGGTCTGGGCATCTACAGCGACCTGGCGGGGCCGGTCGGGGGGGCCCTGCGATCGGCTGGAGCGGATGCCCTCGGCCTTGCCCGGGTGCTCCTGCCGCCGGCAATCGTTGCCGTGGGGGTGGGGGTGCTCCGCAGCCGGCGGGGCGATCCCGAGACGGCGAAGCGCCGCCACCTCGCTGTCGTCCGCGTCGTGATCGGTTCGGTTCTCTTCCTCCTCGCCCTGTGCGGCATCTTCGACGTGGCCCGCACACCCCGTCACCTCGGCGTGCGTCCGCTTCTGGCCACGGTGCGTCCCGCCGGTGGGCTGGTGGGCCTCGCCGGCGGAGCGCCGCTGCGGGCCGCCCTGTCCGGCCCCGGAGCCGCCGTCGTGCTCCTCGCCGTCGGCGGGCTGTCCGTGCTCCTCGTCACGGGCACGCCGCTGCGGCGCGTTGGCGGCTGGCTCGCAGCGGCGTCCCGCTCGCTCGGGCGCCAGGCGCACCGGCGCGCCACACAGGACGCAGATCCGCACGAGGCGGCGCCGGGACCTCGAGGGCGCCGGCGGCGCCCTGTCATGGCGCCCGACGATGCCGCCGGCGGCGGGCGCGGCGGTCCGATCGGGGAAGGGGCGGAGGTCCCCAGGCGGCCACGCCCCAAGGTCACCCTCCCGCCCGGGCCCGAGGACGTGCAGCCCGAGCAGCTGCGCATCGGGCTCGGTCCCGCCGCCGAGCCGGGCACCTGGAAGTTGCCGCCGGTGACGCTGCTCGAGCGGGCCAGGGCCCTGGAGGTCGACCGGCGCATGGTCGAGACCCAGGGGCAGGTGCTGGAGGATGCCCTCGCCGCCCACGGGGTCGAGACGCGCCTGGTCGGCATGACCGTCGGGACGACCGTCACGCGCTTCGAGCTCGAGCTCGGCCCGGGCGTCAAGGTCGCCAAGGTGACCAACCTGCAGAAGGACATTGCCTACGCCATGGCGGCGGCCGACGTCCGCATCCTCGCCCCGATCCCCGGGCGCTCGGCCATCGGTGTCGAGGTGCCCAACCAGCAGCGCCAGCACGTCGCGCTGGGGGACATCCTCGCCTCCGTCGAGGCCCACGAGGCCACCCACCCCTTGGAGGTGGGGGTCGGCCGTGACATCGCCGGCCGGCCGGTCCTGGTGAACCTGGCGACGATGCCGCACCTCCTCATCGCCGGGGCGACCGGCGCCGGCAAGTCGTCGTGCATCAACTCCCTCCTCACCTCGGTCCTGGTGCGCTCGACGCCCGACCAGGTGCGCCTGATCCTCGTCGACCCCAAGCGCGTGGAGCTCGGGCAGTACAACGGCCTGCCCCACCTGCTGACCGGCGTCGTCACCAACCCCAAGAAGGCCGCCAACGCGCTGGCGTGGGCCGTCCACGAGATGGAGCGCCGCTACGACCTCCTCGCCGAGGTGGGCGTGCGCGACATCACCGGCTACAACGCCGCCTACGACCGGGGCGACCTGTCGGGGCCGGCGGAGCTGGGGGCGGAGCCGAGGAGCTACGAGCGGCTCCCGTTCGTCCTCGTGGTGATCGACGAGCTCAACGACCTGATGATGGTCGCTGCCCGCGACGTGGAGGAGTCCGTCGTCCGGATTGCCCAAATGGCGCGCGCCGTCGGCATCCACCTGGTCATAGCGACGCAGCGGCCCTCCGTGGACGTGATCACCGGGGTCATCAAGGCCAACATCCCGTCCCGGCTCGCGTTTGCTGTGTCCTCCCTGGCCGACAGCCGGGTCATCCTCGACCAGCCGGGTGCCGAGCGCCTCATCGGCAAGGGCGACATGTTGCTGCTCGGGGCGTCGTCCAGCGTCGCCCGCCGGATCCAGGGCGCATGGGTCGCCGAGGGCGACATCCGCAAGGTCGTCGCCCATTGGCGTCGCCAGTCCCAACCCCGGTACGTGGATGGTGTCGAGGGCGGCGACGAGCCGGGTTGGCGGACGGGGCCCTCCGCCGGCGACGGGGATGACGACGACCTCGTCGGCCAGGCCAAGGAGCTGGTCGTGCGCTCGCAGCTCGGCTCGACGTCGATGCTGCAGCGCAAGCTGCGTGTCGGCTTCGCCCGAGCCGGTCGCCTCATGGACCTGCTCGAGCAGCGGGGGGTGGTCGGGCCATCCGAGGGCTCCAAGGCTCGGGCGGTCCTGATGACGGTCGAGGAGCTTGAAGCCGGCGCCGACGGTCGCTCTGATGCTGTACTCGAGGGTTAGACATTTCCGTCCAGCTTTGCAGAGAAGAAGTCCTTTATGAGCGGTTCATCCCGGAGGCCGATCTCGTCGTGGAGCATTTCCCCGCCGATCCGTCATCCCGGCGGCGCCCTCCGGTAGCATCACCCGCTCGGAAGGCCGGTAGCGAAGGAGAACTTGCGCGACCGCGAGGGACCTGGATCGTCAGTACAGGTGGTAGGGACCGAAAGCTTGGTTCCCAGTCAGGAGACCGCGTGTTCCAACGCAGGGTGCGGGAAGCCAAGTGAGCGTTCACCTCGACGCCGGAAGGCCGGGCGAGGGCACCGTGGTACTCCCTCCCCTGGAGGCGGACCCGCTCTTCGTCGATGCCGTCGACGACGCCATCGCCATCGGCGTCGACTCCGACCTCGAGGCGAGGCCGCTGCGCGGGGACGGGCACGACTTCGCGAGCCTCTACATCCGTCACCGATCCTCTCTGGAGCTTCACGTCCGCCGCTTCCTCCGCGACGGCCGCGACGTCGACGAGGTCCTCCAGGAGGGCTTCCTCCGCCTGTTCCTCGCTCTCCCCGAGATCGAGGACGAGCTCCAGGCGCTCCGGTTCTGCCGGCGGGCCCTGACCAACCTCTGCATCGACCGCTACCGCGCCAGCCAGCGACGCCCGGCCGTCGTCGACCTCGAAGAGGACATGGCCGGTGAGCACGAGGACGTCGACCCTGTCGTCGCCGCCGAGGACGCCGCCTTCGTCCGGGAGGCGCTCGCCCTGCTCAGCCCGCTCCATCGGGCCGCGTTGGTGAAGTGGGAGATCGAGGAGAAGCCGGCGTCGGTGGTCGCCGAGGAGCTCGACATCCCGCCGGAGCAGGTCAAGTATGTGGTGTACCGGGCCCGCCGGGCCTTCCGCCGGGTGCTCACGGGGCTGGAGGGCTTCGGGCGCACGGCGATCAAGGCGCGTGGAGGAGCCGTCGCCCTGCTGCTCGTGGCGGTGGTCGTGGTCGGCCCGGTGGCCATGAGGCTCCAGGTCATGGCCCGCCCGACCGTTTCCCGCTCCCCCAGGCTCCGTGCCCCCTCGGAGGTCCGGCGCTCACCGGCGGCGGGTGCGGTGCCGGCGGGTGCGGCGCCGGCGGGTGCGGTGCCGAAGGGTGCCTCCCGCCCCTTCACCGTGCCGCCGGCTGCGCTTCCCCGCTCCCAGCACCGCCACTCGATCGCCCCCACCTGGTCGCGCCGGCCGCCGGCCGCTCCCGTCGCCACCGCCGCTGCGCCCGTGGAGCCGGTTGCGCCCGCTTCCGAGGGATCCTCCACGGTGCGCTCCCCCCGGCCACCCGCCCACCACCGCCGCCCGCGCCTCCCGGCCAGGCACGGCCCGGGGCCCGGCGGCGCCGGCCCCAACGCCGGCACGCCGGCGGGCAGGGCCGCCGGCTGCGATCCCTGCGCCAGCCTGGCGACGACCGTGGAGGTCACCGGCACGCCGACGCTGAGCGTGGCACCCCCGACGACCTCCGCCGACGGGACCGCGGTTGCGGGCTCTCTCTTCCAGGCGCAGACCGCAGCGGGAACCCTCGTCCTCGACCAGCAGATGGTCGACAGCCCGACCGCCGCGTCCTCGCTGACGGTCACCCCGACCCTCGTGGTCAACGGGGTGATCGTCGACTACCAGGTCCAGGGATCGGCGACCACGATCACCCCGCAGGCCGGCGGCTCGCTCGACGTCGCCCTCTTCAGCCGGTCGGCGGTGCCGACGACCGGCCAGGGCACGGCGCCAGTGCTCCAGTCGCTGGCCGTCGAGCTCACCTACGGCGGGCCGACGCTCTCGTCGCTCCAGTCCGAGCAGGTCGTAGTCGCCATCCTTCCGTCCGCGCCCGCACCCGGCGCGCCGGCGACCACCGGCGCCGGCTCGGCCGGCGGCGCCCCTGGCGTCCTCGCGGGCGAGGCCGTCGTCGCCACCGTCGTGCCCCAGGCGGCACCGGTGGCCGGCGCCGCCCCGCCCAGCCCGCCGGCCACCCCATCGGGGCCTGCGCCGGCGTCCGTCCCTGCGAGCACGACGGAGGAGGTGGCGGCGACCGGCAAGTCGTCGTAGGAGGGGCTGGGTTGTGACCTTCGTCCCGGAAACCTCGGGGCTGGGCGGGAGATCGCATCCCGGTCCGGGCCCTCGATCAGGCAGAGAAGTCAACGGTCCACGGACCACGCGAAAGGAAGCTCACTGAATGAGTGAATCGAAGAGACCACTGCGGCGAATCGGGATCCCTCTCCTCGCTGCCACGACCGCCCTCTTCCTCCCGGTCATCGGGCTGGTGTCGACGGCGTCGGCGGCCAACCCGCCGGTGGCGTACCTCACCTACACGTCGGGTAGCAGCGGCGCCAGCACCAACGTCACCAACGCCGGCTCGTACAACAACACCAACGGCTTCGTCACCCCGCCGGCCGTCCTGGCCGACGTGGACAACGGCTCGGGCGCCAACGGTCAGGCCGGCTTCACGTACGCCACGGTCAACATCGCCAACGGCGTGACCACCCCCGTGACGTTCAACCTCAGCTCGAGCAGCGGCAACGTGCTGTTCACCCAGGGCAACCTCAACGGCGCCCCCGGCCCGTACGGCTCCGGATCGCTCGCCAAGACGGCGACCTGCACGATCACCACCGGCACGGTCTGCAACTTCGAGTTCGTCGATCCGGTCTCCGAGGCCCCGACGATCACCGCAACCCAGGTCAACGGGTCGCTGGTCGCCACCGGCTCGGCCAGCTACGCCAGCCTGCTCTGGCAGGTCGGCTGCCCCGCCAACGCAGACGGACAGAACGACGACGTCTCGAACGCGACGCTGTCCAGCGTTTCGGACACCGGCTGCGTCACCCAGGGCGTCACCTCGGCGCTCCAGACGCTGACGGTCACCTACCTGCAGGGCGGCAAGCCGACGCCCAACGTCACCATCGCCGTGCCGAACCCCCCCGCAGCCCTGGTGGGCACGTCGTCGGAGTTCAACCTGACGGGCCAGTCGACGGTCCCCGGTTTCGTGACATCGCAGACCAACGCGTCGGGCCAGGCCACGTTCTCCTTCGACGGGACCACGGCGGGCACGGAGGCGCAGGTCGAGGCCATACCGTTCGCTGGCTACGGCCAGTACCCGGCGACCACGGATGCCTACCTCATCGACAACATCGTGGCGTCGACCGCGGGCTCCCGCTTCGACAACATGACCGAGCAGCTGCTGGCCCCGTCCGCTCCGGCGGCCGCCGCCCAGCCCGGTGACGTCTTCGCCATCACCGGCAGCGTCTGGGCTGACTGCACCGCCCCGAGCGCCGACAACAACTGCCTGACGCCCACGGGCAGCTGGCCGACGACGGCCGGCACGTACCCGCTCGACTACGGCACCCAGACCCAGAGCGCCACGCTCAACCCCACGTTCCTCGCCAACACGCCGGTGACCATCACCGCGCCGGGCGGCTTCGTGTTCACGAAATGCACCTCTGCCGTCTACAACGACTGCTCCCTCGCCGGCAACGGTGGGACGGGCACGGCCGTCTCCGGCAGCCAGGTCGGGTGGCTCACCACGAGCGGCTCGACCATGAAGACGACGACCAACAACGTCGGGCAGGTGACCTTCTACCTCACGGTCCAGAAGGACGCCAACCTGGCGAAGTACGGCATCGACTTCGGCTCCGTCACCGTCACGGTCGGGTCGGCAACCGCCGCCCTGAGCGAGACGGTCCCCGGCGCCTCGGCGTCGGCCACGACCTGCCCGACGATCGGCGTGACCGACTTCCAGTCGGCGCCGTTCACCCCGGCGGCCCTCGCCAGCGGTGCCGATGCCGGCGTCTTCTCGCCGATCTACGCCCCGGGCCATGGGCCCGTCGCCGGCTGCGCCTCCGCCCAGCTGGTCCAGACCTACTCGGCGCCGTACAACTACTCGTCGCCCCTGGTGTCGGCCATCCCGGCCAAGTCGTTCAGCACCACTGGCTCGACCAACGTGCCCGACGTCAACACCGAGCAGTTCCACGTGACGCTCCAGGACCAGTTCGGCAACCCGCTCGGCAACCAGACTGCCACCGGTGTCAACATCACCAGCACCGACAACGGTGGCGGGCTGTACTACTGCGCTAACTCGACGAGCCTCACGACCTGCAACGGTTCTTCCGGCCCCGTCCCGGATACGACGCCGACTAACACCAACGTGGAGGTGCAGCAGAGCACGGTGCTGGTCGACAACGGCTTCACCCAGCCGTTCGTCCTCCGGGCGCCGACCTACAACTACTACACCGCCACCGCCACCAACCCCGACCAGGGCGCCGTCCTCGACGGGGCCCAGGTGGTCAACGTCAGCGGCAGCCTGCCGACCGACGTCTGGCAACCCCAGACGCCCAACTCGACGGTCCTCGTGCCCAACACGACGGGCACGGCGGCCATCACGGCGAGCAACTTCACCATCAACTGGTACAACCAGCTGGCGCAGCCCATCGTCACCTTCAAGGTCACGCCCAAGGCGACGGTCGGCATCGGCCAGGTCATCACCCTGTCGGCCAAGGTCGTCGACCAGTTCAAGAACCCGATCGCGGGAGACCGCGTCGAGTTCTTCTTCGGTGGGTCCGGCTACAACGCCCTCATCTGCCAGGAAGGTTTCTTCGCTCCGACCACCAACGCCAACGGCACCGCCGGTGACAGCATCACCTGCTCGGGCAACTCGACGATCAACGCCACGATCATCGTCACCGATGCCAGCGGCAACGAGATCGCCCGCGGCTCGTACGTGCTCCGCTTCAGCGGGGGCCCGACGGTCACCAAGGTGTACGTGACGCCTCCTGGCCACCAGGCCCCGGGGACCATCACCATCCGGGTGACCACCAACCAGCCGGGTGGGGTCGTGCACCTCTTCGACGAGTACGCCGGAGCACGCACCTTCGTGCAGAAGGCCATCTCGACGGCGGTGCCCAACTCGGCCCGCAACGCCGGTGTGGTCATCTTCCACATCAGCGGCGTCCGCGCCACCAACCACTTCTACGCCGTCGTCAACGGCGCGAAGTCCAACGTGGTCACGGTCTTCGTCAAGTAGTCCAAAGACCGGCTCAGCGCCGGCCTGAAATCTGAACAGCTCCAGGTGGGCGGCCCCCAGGGGCCGCCCACCGGCGCGTCCACGCCACGGCAGGAGCCGCATAACCCACTGTACGGTCTGAAAGGCCGCGATCCCTTACGTACCAGCAGAATGCTGCTATGGTGTCCCCCGGTCCCGAGCCGGCAGCAGGCGCCGTCGCGCCAGAGGACGACGAGAGGAACATCTCGAGCATGAGCAACATCAAGCGGACCCTGAAGCAGGTTGGCATCGCAGTCGTCGCCACGGCGATGACGGCCCTCGGGGCGCCGGCCCTGGGCGGCTTCACGGCCGCCGGCGCCCAGGCGCTGCACCCCGAGGTGATCGGGACGGCCGCGAGCCCAACCGGCTCGCCCGGCGCGCCCACCAACCTCACGGCCGCCTCCGGCCCCGGCGCTGTCACCCTCCGCTGGAAGGCGCCGGGCAGCGCCGGCGACTCGGCGATCCTCGGCTACAACGTCTACGTGGGGACCTCGCCCGGCGGGGAGGGGCCCACCCCGGAGAACGGCGGGGCGCTCGTCACCGCCACCAGCTACACCGTCACCGCCGCCGACTCCTCCGGCCATGCCCTCGCCAACGGCACCAAGTACTACTTCGAGGTCACGGCGGTCAACTCGAGCGGCCAGTCCGTGGTCTCCGACGAGGCCAGCGCGACACCCCAGATCGGGGCGCCGGGCGCCCCGACGGCTGTGAGCGCCACGTCCTCCTATCAGGCCGCCACCGTCGAGTGGACCGTGCCGTCCAACGGGGGCTCGCCGATCACCAGCTTCACGGTCACCCCGTACGTCGGCGGCAGCTCCCTCAGCTCGACGACGGTCAACGCCGGCGCCGCCGGCTCGTCGCTCGACGCCACCCCCGGGTCATCCGACAGCCTGGTCGTCAACGGGCTCTCCAACGGCACCGCCTACAGCTTCAAGCTGCAGGCGACCAACGGCCAGGGTACCGGGCCGATGTCGTCGGCGTCCAACCCGGTCAGCCCCGGCCTGTCGGCGCCGACCGCCCCGACGGGCGTGACCGCCAACGCCACCAACGCCTCGACGATCACGCTCGGCTGGACGCCGCCCGCCAGCAACGGCGGGTCGGCCATCGAGGGCTACGACGTCTACGAGGGCACGGCGCCGGGCGGGGAGAGCTCGACTCCGGTCAACGGGTCGTCGCTGATCACCACCACGTCGTTGGCCGTGACGCCGCTGCCGGCCGGCAGGACCTACTACTTCACCGTGAAGGCCGTCAACGCCCAGGGGCCCTCGCCGGCGTCGTCGGAGGTGTCCGGGGAGATCACCCAGTCGGTGGTGCCTGGCACGCCGACCAGTGTGGCGGCGGTGGCCGGCTACCAGCAGGCGACGGTCGGCTGGACGGTGCCGTCCGACGCCGGGAGCCCCATCACCAGCTTCACGATCACCACCTACGACGCTACGGCCGGGACGAGCACGTCCCAGCAGGTCGCGGCGGGCCCTGCTGGTTCGGCCCTCGCCCCGACGCCGGGCGCGTCCGACAGCTACGCCGTGACCGGCCTGACCAACGGGCACTCCTACACCTTCACGGTGACGGCGACCAACAGCGGCGGCTCCGGCGGCTCCGGTCCCGCCTCCTCCCCCTCCAACGCCGTGAGCCCGGGCGTCGTCGCCCCGTCGGCCCCCACCAGCCTGCAGCTGACCGCCCCCTCCGGGAACAACACGGAGCTGGTGCTCGACTGGTCGGCGCCGCAGTCCACCGGTGACGGAGGTGCCGCCTCCACGGTCAAGTACAACGTGTACGAAGGCACCGCGCTGCTCGCCACGACGGCGGCGGGCGTCACCACCTACACCGCATCCGGCCTCACCCAGGGCCAGTCCTACACCTTCAGCGTCCAGGCGGTGAGCTCGTCGGGCTCGACCGGTCCCGGCTCCGCCGCTGCGACCGGCACGGCCGGCAATCCCGTCCCCGGGGCGCCGGCCGGGCTCACCGCCAGCCCCGGCGACGGCCAGGTGACCCTCGAGTGGAGCCCGCCGAGCTTCGCCGGCACGGGCGGCGTCACCTACACCGTGCTGGTGGGCGGCACCCCCGTCCGCAACGGCAGCGGCCTACCGGGCACGGCGTTCGTCGTGGCCGGCCTCATCGACGGAGTGCCGTACACGTTTGGCGTCGAGGCGGTCGACTCGGCCGGGCAGACCTCGGCGAGCAACCCGTCGGTCACCGCGACGCCGGCCGGCGCCCCGGCCACACCGGCGGCCCCCACCGTCACCGTGGCCGGCCCCACCTCGGTCGACGTGTCGTGGGCGGCCCCGGCCGGCAACGGGTCGCCGGTCACCGGCTACACCGTCACCGCCACCGACATCACGACGGCCGCCGGCGGCGGGCAGACCTGCACCACGACGGGAGCCACCTCCTGCACGGTGACGGGGCTCACCACCGGCGACCACTACAGCTTCGCCGTGGCGGCGACCAACGCCGTGGGCACCTCGCCGGCCTCGCCGGCGAGCAGCCCGGCGTCGGTGCCCGGTCCCGTCGCCCCCCAGGCGCCGACCGGCGTGGTGGCGAGCGCCATCGGCACCAACATCACCGTCAACTGGAACGCCCCCGCCGGCGACGGTGGCGCCCCCGTCCAGGGCTACAACGTGTACGTGAGCACGAGCCCGGCGGGCCTCACCAGCGGTGGATCGGCCAACGGCGGCCAGCCCGTGACGGGCACGTCGACGGTGATCGACGGCGCCACCATCGGCCTGACGACCGGGCAGGACTACTACGTCGCGCTGCAGGCGGTGAACGCCGCCGGCCCCGGACCCCTGTCGCAGGCCGCCCAGGTCACCACGACGGCTACGCACGTGACGGCCACGGCCACGAGCCGCAGCGGCCCGGGTAACGTCACGATCTCCGGCACGACTGCCGCCAGCGCCAACGTGACCCTCTACGACGAGTGGTACGGCCGCACGGTCTACCTGGAGAAGGCCGCCACCACCTCCGATGCCGCCGGCTACTACAGCTTCACGGTGCACATCGACAAGACCAACCACTTCTACGTGGTGGTCAACGGGGTGCAGTCGTCGAGCGTCGCCGCCGTCGTGACGCCTGTCACGCCGCCGGTCACCAGGGTGTACGTCACTCCGGTCGGGGCGCAGGGGCCGGGCGAGGTGATGGTGCGGGTGACCACCAACCAGGCTGGCGCCGTGATCCACCTCTTCGACGAGTACTACGGCGCCTCCCAGTTCCTGCAAAAGGCCGTGCACGTCGCCGAGCCGATCGCCAACGGCAACGGGGTGTGGACCTTCCAGATCGGCAACGTCCGCGCCACCAACCACTTCTACGCCGTCGTCAACGGCGTGAGGTCCAACACCGTCATCGCCCGCGTCGTCGGCTGAGCTCGAAGGGGATGCCGGCTCTCGCGGCGCGCCGAGCCCGTCGTCGTTTGCGACGCCCAGCAGTTGTTGGGCCGGCGATCTCGAGAGGCGGCGTTTGCAGCCGTCGTGGGACTGGCAGCCGGAGATGGAGGGCTTTCGGCTCCCAGTCCCGCGACTCGGGATCCTGGGCCACACGCTTCAACACCACGTAGAACGGGTCGACGGACTTCCGCTGGGACGCGATCACGCCGGTGAGCTGGCGACGCCCGAGACCTCGAGGTGCCGTCCCATTGCCAGCTCGGCTCGGTCTGGGTCCGCCGCCTCGATGGCATCGATGATCGCGTCGTGGTGGTCTGCCGCCTTCTGAGCTTCCTCCCTGGAGCAGGGCGACCTCCCGGCTGACGTCGGCGGATGGGGCGGCGACGAGCATCTGGCGCCGTTGGCCCTCCTCGCAGAGCCCTTCGTTGAGCAGGTCGCGCATGGCCTCACGCACGGGCGTGCGCGACATCCCGAGGAGGTTGGCTGTCTCGACCTCATTGAGCACCGATCCTCGATCGAGCTCGCCGCAGAGGATGCGCCGTCGTAGTTCGTTGTACGCCCTCGTGCCGACGGGCGTGCGCTCCGGCCGTGCTTGTTCTGGGCGGGGTTTGAAGCCTCTCATGCGGGTATCGCTGCTTCCGGGAGGTGGTGGGCCGTCAGGGTCGCGGCGCCGGAGCCTCCGAGTTGGATCTGGTTGTCGGTTGGACGGGTGACCACCGCCGTCCAGGGGTGCTCGTCGGTCCCGGGATGCAGCACGTAACGGGGGAACCCGGAGCCGGCGAGCGTGAGTCGCAGCCGATGGCCTGGCTGGAGCCGGTAGCCGGTGTCGCCCAGGTGTAGCCGCACCGGCGCTGGCCAGGGTCCTCTGACGAGGATGGCTCCATCGAGGATCCGACTCGTGGTCCCGTCTGGGTGCACGTCGCAGAGCGTCGCGACGAGGTGGGTCGAGCCGCAGCTCGAGGAGATGGTCGCCGACAGCTCCACCGGCCCGGCGAGGTCCAAAGCGACGGTCGTCGCGACCGTCGTTGCTTGGCGCCAGCTCGCCAGCTGGCCCGGCAGGAGGAAGTCGAAGAACCCGCCGAGGTGCAGCGCCGGTACCCGCCCCGTGACCGGCACGCTCGCAGCTCGGGGTACGTGCCCGGTCGCATGCGCGTCGAGCCCAACGGGTCGCGCCCCTCCGAGCACGGCGGGCACGACCTCCGAGAGCGGGCGGACGCTCCAGTCCAGTTGGTCCTCGTAGTCGTACAAGGCCTCGTCGACGAAGGCATGAAGACACCAGGCTGCGGTGGACTCCAGCTGGAACACGCCGGCTCGATCGAGAGCGTAGGTCATGTCGGCGCTCGTGGCTCTCGGGGCGATGGCTCCCAGGGCCGGATGTCCTGAGCTGGCAGCCGCCCACTGGGTGAAGCCATAGTGCGAGTCGCCGAACAGGCCGATCGCACCGTTGCACCAGCCCTGGGTGACCAGCCATTCGATGGTGTGGTATCCGTCCGCAACCTCGGCGGAAAAGGGGTCGAGCTCGCCTTCGGATCGCACCTTTCCCCGACGAACCAGCGGGCGCCGGCCGGGATGAAGCAGTCGTCACCGCACTTGTCGTACGGCAGCCGGCACAGCAACGTCGGCCACCGACGACCTTTGAGGGGCAGGTAGACGTCGGTCGCCAGGTGGACACCGTCGGGCATCCGGACCGAGTGCTGGTGGGCGTCGGCAGGAACCTGCCCAGGCGGCCGCCGCTTCACCTTGTACACCACGGCCCTCCCCGTGCTCAGCCTACCGATAGCATGCTAGACAGCGGGGACATACGGAGCGCTAGCACGTATACGTTGCCTCGGCAGCGTCGGCAGTGAGCGGAGAAGGCGGAGCGTGCAAGCGGTTGCTCAAAGCCCTGAACTGCGCCAAGCAGGCCCTGCAGTTGGAGCCGTCGGTCGCGCGCGAGCCAGTTCCACGTTTGCCCTTGACAGGGCACCCGCAGGCGACTAAGACGCGCTTGTGTATGTCCGAATCAGCGGCATGTGCCTTGCCATCAGGGCTTTCTGTAGGTGGTGGCCTCGACGCTGGCGGGCTGCGGTTCGAGCCGTTCGGCAAGGTCCCAGTCCTCTGCGGACAAGCTGAGCCCGTCGAGTGCGACGATCTCGGCGGGGCCACGGCCAGCCCCGGCAAACCTGGCACCAAACCGGACTGTTGGTTGAGTGTGGTCCAATGTCGTGCCGAGATGAGGCGGATGCCAGCTCGAGGTCATGTCGCCTCGGATGCATCAGCATTCCGATGTCAGGATCCAAGATCCCGAAGGTGGGCCGGCACCGAACCTCGACGCCGTGGCGATGGCCGGTGACGGGGCCCACCGCGCTGAGTCTCCTCGTCAACGTGGCGCGTGACCAGTCCCGCTCCCACCAGCGTACCGGGCCACCACTGTCATGAGCACGGGGGGACAAAGGTCGCGTCGGTGCAGAACTGGGGTCTTGCTCGCCGGGCTATTGCTGCTCGTCACAAGCCAGGCAGCGTTTGTCGCCGACCCGGCTGCTGCGGGCGCGCAGTCGACGGGCGGTACTAGTCCAGTCGTTACTTCTGTGGCCCAGTGCATCGGAGGTGGCGTCGCAGGGGTGTCACAGGCGGTGCGTCCAGGGCGCCTCAGCGTTACCGGAGGCAGCGGATCCTTCTCTGGAGTGACACCTGGCCAACTCTCCGTGACGGCCACGCCCGGCATGATGCTCTCGGGACAAGTCGACCTGGAGGCCGAGAACACCGGCCAGTCCGTTGACGTGGCCCCACTGATTGGCACTCCGTCGTGGGGCGACCCGGCTAGCAGCTACTGGACCGTGCAGCACTCCATCCCGGTTGGTGCCGGGGCCTATACAGCTTCGGTCAATCTCACAGCACCGACGCGGCCTGGCACCTACCATGTCCTGTTTGCTTTCGCTCTGGAGGAGCACGGCTACAACGTCGCGTCCGCAACCAACTGGGCCTCCGGGCTCCCCCCACAGTGGGGCGACGGCAACAACATCGCGGAGCTCACTCCCTCCAAGATCGCCCAGGCCCAACGGTACGGCTGCGCTGTGGACCGCTGGAACATGCAGAGCGGTCCACAGGACGTCCTCGTCGCCGTCACGGCGATCACGATCGATGTCACTCCCGGTGCGGCACCTCCCGCAGGGACACCGGCCGGCGGAATTCGAGTCTCGCCATGGAAGGCGATCTCCACCGGCAACACTCCCCAGACCGGCGCGCAGCTCAACGCTGTGACGTGCGTCACCGACACCGACTGCTGGGCGGTGGGGAGCGTGTCCACCGGACCGACAGCCACCTCGGGAGAAGGGCCATCAGCCACCGTCGCGATCCACTGGGACGGCAAGAGCTGGACCCGGGTGACCACCCCGAGCCCGGCGTCCCCAACCGGACCCGAGGACGCCCTCGACACGATCGCCTGCCCGGCCGCCAACGACTGCTGGGCCGGGGGCTGGCAGGGCGCAGGACCGGGAACGAACGGCAGCGGGATGCTGCTGCACTGGAACGGGCGGCGCTGGACCGAGGAGCCGGACTCGGCACTGATGGAGGCGATCGGTCCCGTGGTGACGCTCGCGTGTGCATCGGCATCCGAGTGCTGGGCGGCGGGATCCAACGGGCCGCCGAGCGAGGGATACCTGTACCTGGGTGGCAGCGTTCAGTCCCTGCTCCGCTACGGAAGCCAGCATGGCCGCCTGGCCTGGTTTCTCGCTACCGACGCTCGCCACCTCCGACCCGCCGTCCGGATCGAGGGACTGACCTGCGGCCCCAACAGCGGCGCGTGCTGGATGGTGGGAGCCATTCCGGTGCCCTACACCGCGACACCAGGGCTTCAACGGCCGGGCTCGGACACCTTCGCGGCCGAGTACCTCCCCGGGAGCGGCTGGCGGCAGACACCCACCTCGAGCCCGCCGTTTGACTACGTCGCCCCGCAGGACCAGCTGACGTCGGTCACCTGCGCTAGCGACTCCTCGTGCTGGGCGGTCGGCGACAACCCGGCCGGCGCCGCCAGCCTGGAAAGCAGCTTCGGCGAGACATTCCTGACCGATCACTGGAACGGCAGCACCTGGTCGCCAGAGACACTCCCAGCGCCGCCCGCCACATCGAGTGCAGGTTTTGCGAACCCATCCGTGGCCTGCGTCTCGGCGAGCGACTGCTGGCTCCTCGGCAGCGAGTGGTCCGTCAGCCCAGGCCAGATCTACGCAACCGCAGTGCCGACCTACCGTGTCGTCGCAGAGCACTGGAACGGACGGACGTGGTCGGAAGTGCCCGTCACCCAGCCGGACTCCACCGGGGTTCACGTCGCCTCCGTGGCCTGCACAGTTGCAACATGCTTCGCCGTTGGGAGCTACGACGGGACATTCGTCCCCGGCACGGCCGGTCCGCCCGTGCACCCCCTGATCCTCCGCCTCGCCATGTCAAGCCAGCCCTCCTCTTCGCAACCTGTCACGACCCCTGCGTGCTCGGAGGGAGGTTCGCCAACCACAGCGACACCCACCGGCTCCGGGACCGGCGGCGCGCAGACACTGTCGAGCCCAGAGAGCTTGGACATCGTTGCCTTTCCCTTCCACGTGGATGGTGGCCCTGTCTCGTCGTACTGCGTGGCTGCCGCAGTCCTCACCGAGGGCCAGACCCCGACGCCCGTCTCCGGGCGGGTCGTGATCCTGACTATCCACCGGCTTCTCGAAGCGCCGCTCTCCGTGCCTCTGGTCACGAACACCGATGGCGAAGCGTCTGTGGTTGTGTGCCTCAGCGGTCCCATTCTGTCTTCTCGGACCTCCCCCTGCCCCTCTGCCAACAGCAATCCACTCGGAGATCTCGTTGTCGTAACGGGAGGTGTTGCCGGCGATCCCTCCCCTCTTGCATTGGTGGCGCTTACGCCACTTCGTCATCCATCCTGCCCTGCTTCTCTCACCAACACCGCGCCCCAGGGGAGCCTCCAGGGCCTCGATGGTACTGTGGTGAGTCAGGGAACATGCTTCCGCGGAGTCATCTCGCTGGGATTTACGCCCACATCCTCGGCCCAGGGCAGCAGCCAGTTCATAGGGAAGGTGCAGCCGCTCATTACCGGCCCCAACGCCAGCTGCTTGGGGCCTTTCAGTGCCGACATCATCGCCGCTGCGAGCACGGCCTGCACCTCCTCCTTCCAGAAGGCCCGGGTCGTCCCAGCGTATTTCACGACAGCGGAACAGATAGGCTGCCAAGTCCTCCAAGACATGAACACCTTGGCCGGGGTGGCCAGCTGCGCCGGTGCGGCGATCATTGCTGTAGGCGGGTGCGCGGCTGGGGCTGCAACCGGACCTGGCGATGGCGTCATCTGTCCTGTGCTACTCACCACCGATGCGGCGACACTTGGAGCAACCTGTGTCACTTTCCTCGCTGGAGCGTTCTCCGACTACCTCACCAACAGCTCCTTGCCCAGTATCGCTATTTCAGCTGGGAGCGGAGACGTAGAACTCGCGGGACTATCGTTCTCTTGCGGGGAGGTTACCCAAAACTTTCGCTTTACTGGAGCTCCCATTCAGGGTGCCAGTTGGAACGGCAGCGCGGAACTGTCAGCTCGACCTGGAACGACTGTCACGTTCACCCTGAAGGTAGATAACTCGTTTCGCGACCCCTTGCCCAACTCACCCGTATATTTTAGCTCGTCTTCTCCGGGCCTATTCGCGGCAGTCGAGCCGGGGGGTGCTGGAGTGGCTATTACATCGGCCACTCAGGTGTTCGACACGAATGCCCAAGGAGAGATCCCCATCTCTTTTACTGCTCCGGATACCGCATCTGCGTCCCAGCAGATTGGCCTGACCGCCTCCGACCGAGGGAGTAACGAAGCAGAGGTCTTCTGGATGACGCCTCTAGAGCAGCTTGAACAAAATCTACGGTCTACTCCTGGGTGCAACTACAGTACGCTACATCCAGCCGGATATGACATGACCGATTGCAGCTCTGGCGTCAGCCTAACAGGCAAGTCGATCACAGTTGAGACATCGGGATTCAGGCCAAAGTCTGTCTGTACCGTTAGCATCCACTCGGTGCCGACAGTTCTCGCTCGGGTCGTCTCGGCCTCCAGTGGTCATGTCGGATTGCGGATCATGCCCTCGATGGGGCTTGATCCCGGCCACCACATCGTCACCATTGCCGGCACCAGCCGTTCTGGTTCTCCGCTCCTGGCCGTGGCTTTCTTCTACCTGAGAGCCTCGAGGCCGACGGTGGCCTGGCGGCGCTGGGTTCTTGTTGGGCTCGGCGTCGCTCTCGCAGGGGTTGTCGCTGCGTTGAGGACGAGGCGAAGAGCCACAACCAAGTAGCCACAACCCAGTAGCCACAACCCAGTAGATAGAGTCAAGATCCTCGCTCAGGAAAGTCGTGGGGGACTTCGGAGGTGAGAGGTGAGGCTCGTGGAGGGGGTTGGACGATGAGGCTCAGACCGTTGCGCTGGTGGGCACCAATCAAGGAGGATGGATGCGCTGCTTCGAGAGAGTGCCAGGGTGGCTCGGAATGCCAGGCTCGGGCAGAGGTGGCCGCAGGGAGCTCGCGCCCGTGCTCCTGGCCTGCTCGGCGTTGCTCGTTGCGGCTTGCAGCAGTGGGGCTAGCAAGGCGAGCGCCGTGCCATCTACGGCGGCTGGGCCTGGCGCCACCACGAGCGGCGTTGCCTCGACGAGCCAGCCTCCCTCTTCCTCTTCCTCCTCCTCGAGGCGGGGGAGTGGAACGGGCGGCGCCACGATCATCGAGACCGTCGGCACCTACAGCTTCCGGATCCGGGTGCTCGGATCGGTGGAGGGATCGGCGTCCACGATGACGAGCTTCACCGAGCAGGTGGAGGCTTCGGCTCAGGCCGCTGGTGCCATCCCCGGCCCACCGAGCCTGCAGGGTGCCGGCCCGTTCGCGGGAGTAGAGCTCCAGCTCACGAACACCGGCAAGGGGCCGGAGCCTTCCGACGGTGAGGGCGTGGCAGCGCTGGCCAACGGCCTGCCGCTCATGGTGGCCGCGAACCCGAGCGTCGTGGGCGTCACCTCGCCTGGTCCGACCGGCCTCGAGTGCCCTTCGAGCCCGTCGTCGCCGAGTGCCACGACCTTCGGTCAGGACGACGACGGCGACCTCTGCGTCGAGTTGTTCAACGCGGGCGTCGGGCCGATCTTTCGGGCTCCGACCGTGAACCCCACCATGCTCGGTCCTGGCCGGAGCGCCGTCTACGTGTACGCGCTGAGCGTCCCGGCCGGCTATCCCGTCAGCGATCTCCACCTGGCGGTGGACAACTCTTCCACCGGAGACGAGGGAACGTGGGCCGAGTCGGTCCCCATCTCCGGACCGGCTTCGACGATCAGCGTGAGCCTGCCGGCTGGGTTCACCGCTGGTGCCGGTTGAGCGCCGCGCTTCTCGCCTGGGCAGAGACGCTCCCGGTCGTGGCCCAGCGGTGGCGCGGGGACGGCGTCGACTGCGTGACGCTGGCTCAGGACTCGGCCAGCACCACGTACCACAGCCGGTCGGCCGCGGCCTCGACGAGGGTGGCGGTCCCGAGGTAGGCCCGGAGCAGCTCCAGCGCCGCCAGGGTCGGCCGCAGCTCGCTCCCGTCCACCACCGCCGGCAGGGCCTCGCGGTAGCGGTGGAACACCGCCCGGGTGTGGGCCCGGGTCCGGTCGGCTGCGCTGACGGCTGCGCCAGGGTCCCTGCGAAGGCGCCCGAACCCGTCCACCAGTGCCGTGACCGCCCGGTGCAGGTCGGCGGCCATCGCTGCCGCGTGCTCGTCGGGGCGCCAGGCGAGCGCCTCGGCGTCGAGGACGATGTCGCGCACTGCGTTCACGACCCGGTCGCAGCGTTCGGACAGGATGTAGAGGTCCTCCTGGTCGATCGGCGTGGCCAGCGCCCCGCGCAGGGCGGTCAGCACGGCAGAGCGGGCGGCGTCGGCCCGGTGCTCCAGGTCGACGACGGTGGCGGCGGTGGTGGGGCCGTTCGAGGACCAGTCGGCGAACGCCGCCATGGCTGCCACGGACACGTCGCCCTGGGCGACCAGCAGGCCGACGACGTCGGGCGCCAGCTGCCGGAACAAGCGGTGGAACCCCCCTGCCGGTGATCGCCACCAGTTCATCGGCGCCTCCCCGGGTTACCCCGGCGCCGCCGCGGGCCGCCGGTCACGGCACCAGGCGCAGTAGCTCGAAGGCAGCGGCGGCCAACACCGCGCACACAGGGACGGTGGCCAACCAGGTGCCGAGGATCGTCACCACGCCGCGCCAACGGACGTGACGCCGCCGGGCCGCCAGCCCGCTGCCGACCATGGCCGACGTGACCACCGTCGATGTCGACAGGGGCAGGCCGACTGCGGCGCCGACGAGGATGACCGTCGCCGAGGTGCACTGGGCGGCCAGGTCGTCGACGGCGCCACCTTTGGACAGGCCGCGTGAGACGCGGGCGACGATCCGCCGGCCGCCGACGGCGGTGGCCACGGCCAGCACGGCGGCGCAGGTGACCTGCTCCCACCTGGTGTAGCCCGACGGGCCGAGCGTGCCCGAGCCGGCCACCACCACCGCCAGGACCCCCATCGCCTTCTGCCCATCGTTGGTGCCGTCGGCTACCGACACGAGCGCTGACGACAGCCACAGCCCGCCGTGGACTTCGCGCCCGGCCCGTCGGGGCAGCACGAAGGCGAGCCGGCGAGCCCCCAGGGCCACCACCCAGGAGACGGCTGCTGCCAGCACCGGCGCTACCACGACACCGACGAGGACCCCGACCACCCCGGCGACCCGGTCGCCGTGCACGCCACCCCAGTCGACGGCTCTGGCACCCCCGGCGGCCATCCCGGCCCCTGCCAGCCCGCCGACCAGCCCGACACTGGCGCTGGTCGGCAGCCCCCGGCGGGTGGTCACCCCGGTGAACACCACCGACGTCCAGCAGGCGGCAGCCAGCACCGCCGTGGTGGACGTGCGGCCGACATGGACCATGCCCACCACCGTGCGGGCAACGGCCACCCCGGCCACCAACCCGCCGATCAGGTGCCAGCCCACGCACCACACCGCTACCGCCGCCAGCGACCCGGTCCGGGCCGCGAGCAAGGCAGCCGAGCCGTTGGGGGCGTCGCTCACCCCGAGCAGCGTCGCCAGGGCCACCGCACCGGCGGCGCCGACCACGGTCAGGGCCACGGCGGCTGCCCCGGTGCACCGATCCTGCTCGCGCCCGTCCCACCCGCTGCCCTCGTACCGCCGCTCCCGCCGGCCAGGTCCATGGGTTCACGATGCCACGGCCGGCGCCCGACGACCGGGACCCGAGGCCCTCCCTTGTGGCTGAAGGTGCCGGGATCCCCGGCTCGGGACCTTCGGCCCTGTCCTGGCTGGCCGAGATCTGGTCCACGACAACGGTGTGACTGACCGAGGGAATGGCGCGGCCGGCAGTCAACAGACGACCAGCGTCAGCCCGGGGTCCAGCCGGTGAAGGTCTGCCGGGTCGCTGGTGACCACGATGGCCCCGTGGCGTCGAGCGAGGATCGCCACGCTGGCGTCGACGACGTCAGCGGTACCGCTGAGGCCGCACGCGATCCCAGCCGCTCTCGCCTCGTCCTGATCCAAAGCTCGCACGTCGAGCAGACCGGACCCGACCAGTCGGGCGAGGCGCGCCTGGCGGGCTCCGTCGCGCCAGACCTGGCCGATCACTCCGGCCGGTACGTGGAGCCGCCGTCCATGCTCAGCTGCCAGCTCGACCAGCCTGCGCACCCTCCGGTCGTTGCGCTCGAAAGCCACCAGCGCGCCGGCGTCGAGGACTACAGCCCCAGGACTCGCCGGGCCCATGCGTCCTCCTCGGGGGTCGCAGGCCCGTTCTCGGCTTGCATCTCGGCGAGCAGGACGGCCAGCTCCTCGCGCCGAGCCTTCTCCTCCATCGCCTTGTCCACCCAGGCGCTCACAGAGGAGGCTCGGCCAGCGGCAACCTCCTCCTCGGCGGCCGCCAGCACCTCAGGCCGCACCGTCACGGTGACACGGGCGCGCTGCACACTTTCATCATACTCCTTCTTGCCCCGCCGGTCAGGAGCAGGTGGTCTGTGCCACCCGGTGGCCAATACGCTTGACCCTCGTGGCATCAACCACCGAGGGGGGTGAAGCCGATGGACCGGTCGAGGTACGCCCGGCACGACGGCACGACCTCCCCGCAGCGAGCACCGTCATGGCCCGCGCCTTTCTCGACGATCCCCCGTTCTCGTGGGTGCTGCCCGCTGCCGCGACTCGTGAGCGGCGCCTCGGGACGTTCTTCTCAGCTGCGCTGAAAGCCGACGCCTTCGGCGGCCGGCCGCTGGCGGACGTCGAAGTGGCCACCGTGCAAGGCCGGCCCGTCGGCGCGGCGATCTGGTACCCACCCGGGACCTGGCCGCCTTCGCTCGGCCACCAGCTCGCAACCCTTCCTGGCAACATCCGGGCTCTTGGCCGGCGCCTCGGCCCGGCCGGCGCGCTCGCTCGAGCCCTCGGCAGCGCCCATCCCCGCCGACCGCACTGGTACCTCGCCTACGTTGGTGTCGAGCCCTCCTGGCAAGGTCACGGGATCGGCTCCGCCCTGCTGCGCTACGGGCTGGCCCGCTGCGACGTGGACCACGCCGGCGCCTACCTCGAGTCGAGCAAGCCCAGCAGCGTGGGCCTCTACGAGCACTTCGGCTTCGAGCCGACCGGCGTCGCCCCCCTCCCCGCCGGCGCGCCGACCATCACCGTGATGTGGCGCGCCGCAGGGTCGTCCCCATCGTGACAGCCAGCCGGGCTTTCAGCACACGCGGGGGAATGGAGGGGGCGTAGGTGCTCTGCGACCCGGGTGGCGCGGCTACCGTGGCTCGGCGGTCGACGCCTTGGCGATCCTCGAAGGAGCTGTGTGATGTGCGATGCCACGGCCGCGGTGGTGAACGTGGAGCAGGAGCAGTTCTGGAACGACGTCGCCGGTCCGTTGTGGGTGGCAGCTGAGGAGGAGACGGAGCGCCACACCAGTCCGTTCGGGGAGGCGGCGCTGGAGCGTGCCGCGCCGGGGCCGGGGGAGGCGGTGCTCGACGTGGGGTGCGGTTGCGGGGCGACGACGGTGGCGCTCATGGAGGCGGTCGGAGCGTCCGGCAGCGTGCTCGGCGTGGACTTGAGCGCACCGATGCTGGCGCGCGCTGCGGAGCGCGTTGCCACCCCGGGTGCCGCCCAGGCCCGGTTCCGCCGCGCCGACGCCCAGGTCACCGACTTCGGGGCCGGGGCTTTCGATCTGGTCTTCAGCCGCTTCGGGGTGATGTTCTTCGCGGACCCCGTCGCCGGGTTCGCCAACCTGCGGCGCGCCCTTCGGCCTACGGGCCGGATGGTGTTCGTGTGCTGGCAGGCACCGTCGGCGAATCCTTGGATGGCGGTCGTGAACCGTGCCGCGGCGGAGATCTTCGGGTTGCAGCCGCCGCCCCACGATGCCCCCGGGCCGTTCTCCCTTGCCGAGCGGTCGCGCCTGGTGGGGATCGCCGACGCCGCCGGGTTCGGTGATCTCAGCGTCGTCTCACACGAGCTGCGCCTGCAGCAGAGCGCCGACCAGCCTGTCGAGGAGTGGGTCCACCAGCGTCTCGTGATGGGTCCTGCCCGCTCGCTCTACCTCGAAGCGGACCCTGCTCGCCGGCGCGAGGTGCTCGCCACGGCGGTAGCTGGGCTCGCCTCCTACCGGGTCGATGCCAGCGATCCGCTCGCCGGCCTGGAGATGGCCGCCGCGGCGTGGATCGTCGAGGCCCGCCCCCAACCTCGAGCCTGGCGCGCTGGGCGGCACGGCCGGTCTGTCTCGGACGACCGGTAGTGTGAGGCTCGTGCCGTGCATCGCGAGCCGGGTGACGGTGGCGGGGTGCTTGCTCGAGTGGTCCGGCCGGAGACCTGGCTTGCACGCCGAGGCGGTGTCCGGTGAGCGAGAGGGTGCCGGCTGAGCGAGGAGCGACTGTGACAACGAGCGAAGCGGCGAAGGTGGCGTTCTTGATCCTGAGCGACGACCGGGAGCGGGCCCTGCCCGGTCTGGTGATGGCGTCACGGATGAAGCAGAACCGCGGGGCGGAGGTGCGGGTCTTGTTCTTCGGGCCTGGCGTCAGGCTGGCTGCGAGCGGAGCGGTCGACGAGCAGCTCGCCGAGCTCTCCGCGGCCGCGGTCCGGCCGGCGGCGTGCTCGGCGAACGTCGAGCACTACGGGCTCGCAGACGAGATCAGCGCCCGCCCGATCGGGTTGGTGGCCGCCGGCGGGGAGGTCGAGGACTTCGCCCGCCAGGGCTTCACCGTGCTCAGTTTCTGACGCTGGAGCGAAGCGCGGAGGCCGCTGGGGCCCTCCAGGTGGACGTGGTCCGGGTGCGCAGGTCGAGGATGGGTCGACCGCTGCGTTGGGTCTCGTGCCACGCCTGGGCGGACGAGTTGGGCGAAGTGCACCAGCTGTTGGGTCCGCCGCCCTCATGGCCGTACCCGGTTCATCGACGCTCGGACCGCGTCGAGGGCTCCTTCGGGGAAGTCGACCGCCCCGCCGATGGCTTGGGCGGCGAGCTCGGCCTCGGCGGCTTCTTCGATGGCGACGACGAGCCGGGCTGCTGCCATGGGGTCGGTGCTGAAGGCGAGCAGGCCGTGGTTGGCGAGCAGCACGGCGGCGGTACCGGGGTGGGCGTCGAGGGCGGCGGCGATGCCGCGCACTGACACGTCGGAGCCCCGGGGACCCCAGGGACCATGGGGACGGGCTCGGCTTGGCCGAAGCGCAGCAGCGGCTCGGCCCGGCAGGGCAGTTCCTTGTTGGCCAGCGCGAAGGCGGTGGCGGACGGGGAGTGGGTGTGGATGATGCCGCCCGCGTCGGGCCGGGCCTTGTAGACGACGGCGTGCATGGCGATGATCTCGGCGTTCTCCGCTCCGAGCTCCGGAGGTTTTGTGCAGTCAGGGTTCGGCCAGTACAATAAGGCGGAGGCCCAGAAGAACCAGGCGGCCATGCTCAGCAGTGACAACTCCGAGATCGGCAGCAAGATCTTGGACAAGATGATCAACGATCCGGCTGGGCGCCAGCAGATCATCAAGGCACTCAAGGACGCGATCACCGGGAAGAAAGGCCGTGTCGTGCCGATCAGGACCCAGAAGTGGGGCAACCTGCTCGGCGGTTGGCCTGGCTCGAGCGAGACACAGAAGAACGAGCTGCTCGACTCGATTGCCAAGGAAACGTGGCTGGTCCGCAAGGGTAGGGACTTCTCGACCGACTATGGCCCGGGTCTGTACGGGGTCACCGGGGAGAACGCCGAGGGAGGCGGGTTTCAATCCGACATCGCCCGCGCCGAGATCCGGTCGGACTTCGACAAGGGCGCGATTCCGTTCTACGAGTACAACTTCACGACCGGCGTCGTCACCCACAACGGCAAGCAGGTCTACAGAGGAACAACCCTCGATCAGGCGATGACAGCCATGCTCAACAGGTTCGGGGGATGAACCGCGCCCGGCGCTTGGCTGGCGGGCGCGGCTGGGACGGGTCGGGGTGTGCCGGCCGGGCGAGCCGGGGCACCACCCGGGAGCCATCCCCGGGCCGATCCGGTCCGATTCGTCGCTGAGCCGCCTGCCGCCCGGTACGCTCTCCCCGAGCGTGACGGCCACCGGCGGCGGGAGCGACCACCGGCACCTCGGACTTCACGCGGACATCGGCCTACCGTAACCGCGACATCGGAATAGTTGTGGAAGGTGGCTACCGTGGAAGGTAGGAAGACGGACCTCGCTTGGAGCGGCTCACCCAGCGGTTCGGGCACGGGAACCGGTCGGCTTTCTTGCGCGAAGCGATGCACCAGATGGAGGTGGTCGACCGCGCCGGTCGGCTCGCCGAGTTGCAGGCCTATGGCGTTGAGCGTTCCGCAGGAGCGGGCTTCTCCCACGAAGATGCGGTGGAGGTCGTGCGGCGCGCCCTGAGAAGGCGGTGAGCCAACCCGTCACCACCGCCCGTGCGAGGCATCCTGGCTGCCAACATGGTCGGCTTCCTCAACGACGCCCGAGAGCCCGGGTTGTTCCTCAGCGAGTACATCCTCGCCACTCCACTCCGCCACGACGTGGGGGGTCGTTGGTCAGACCCCGATCATGAAGACCACCGGAGCCCGCTATCGGGTCAACATGATCTCGGCGGTCTCTGCCCAGGGCGCTTTGAAATTCGCCCTCA
>DAHVMA010000023.1:0-2817 GCA_027320105.1 Acidimicrobiaceae bacterium
GGCGAGGCGTTCGGGCCGGCCGCGGTGGGCAAGGCCCTCGGCCGGTCCCAGGGGGCGGTGTCCAACTCGCTGGCGTCGATGGCGGCGCGCGGCGAGGTGGAGCTGGTCGGCGAGCGGCCCCGCCGGTACCGGATCGCCAGCTGACCGGATCGGCCCAGCCCGTAACCCGCGGCCTCGAACCCCGCGGGGTACGGGCTGCCCCGCTTCGGGGGCCCGGCCTACCCCGGAGCGGGGTAGGCGGGCGGGGCTGCGAACCCCGCACCGTTGGAAACGCTCGCCCGAGAATTTCTTTCGACAGCCCGCCGCGGCGGAGGCCGGCCGAGTACCCCACCGTGGGGGTCGGTGGAACCCCGCGGCGATGAGCAGCGACGATGCGCCGTGCGACGCGATCGACGCGGCGACTGCCCCGGACGCGGGGTCGGTGCCGGTCCAGCGGAGGTAGGGCCGATCCGGGGTCAAAGCGGGGTAGCCCCCATGGCCTGATGGCAGCTCCATCCCGCCTGGAAGGAGCTGCCCATGGCCCCGCGCCGCGCTCTCACCGACTCGCCGTTCGACACCCTGGAGAAGACCTTCGATCTCCTCGTCACCGGCCCCCGGCCCCTCGCCCTCGACACCACCCCCATCGCCGGGATGGCGAACCGGATGGTCCCGCTCGGTGAGCTGAAGGCCCGCCTGCTGCACCCTTCGACGCCGTTCTCGGTGCGCGACGCCATCGTCGGCGGGCTGGTCGCCCGCTCCCAAGCTCACGGTGGCGCGTGGACCGTCGGCCTCGCCGGGGTGCTCCTGCCCGGCCTGCGCCGCGCCGTCTGGCTGCTCGTCCAGGCCTATCCGGGCAAGGCTGCCGACATCGAGGCCGAGACCCTCGCCGCGTTCGTGGCCGCGGTCGCCGCCTGCCAGCCCGGCCGGGCCCGCCTGGCGTCACGGTTGTGCTGGCTGGCCCGCACCGGCGCCCAGCGGCTGCTGCGAGCCGAGCTGTCCGAGCAGGCCCGGGTGGGCACCGATCCCGTCTCCGCCGCCCCGCCCCGGCCGTGGGGCCACCCCGACCTGGTGCTCGCCAAGGCGGTAGCCGCCGGGGTGATCGGGGCGGCCGACGCCGAGCTGATCGGGGCCACCCGCATCGGCGACGTCGACCTGGCCGACGCCGCCGATGCGCTCGGCATCACCTACAAGGCCTGCCAGCTCCGCCGGTCTCGGGCCGAATCGAAGCTGGCCAAGTTCCTCGGATCGGACCGGTACTCGTCGTTCGATTTTGTTGAAAAGCGGGCCGAAACCCCTTGTTCTTCTAGCAGGGGTCGCCCCCGGCAGGGACGGTCGATGGACCGGCGACCGGGCAAGCGTCGCTCGACACCTGGACCGAGGAGGTGAGAGTGCCCAACCCGGCCCAACCGCACCCGGCCGGGGCGACCCCTGCACAACCCCCAGGGCGCTGCGCCCGGGACCGAACCGAGGAGGCCACCACGAACCACCGCCACCGCCACAACGACACCGCCGGCAACGACACCGCCCACAACAGCGCCGGATCTGGGGACACCGCCGGCCCCGCCCGGGCGCTCCACCGGGCCCGCCGGGCCCGCTTGGACCCGGTCGCTGTCCGGGGGCGCTGGTGGCGGTCCGGGGCCTACGTGGCCCGCCGGCTGCCCGCCGTCATGGTGCTCACCGTCGGCCTGATGCTGGCCGTCGCCGCCCCCGCCTACGCCGCGGGCGGCCCGACCATCGGCGGGGTGATCAGCAACCTGACGGCCTGGCTGGTCGGGATCCTGGCCGGGGTCGCCACCTTGTTCCTCACCATCGGCGGGCTGCGCTACCTCACCGCCGGGGGCGACCCGGTCCAGGTCGAGAAGGCCAATACCGCCCTCAAGTCCGCGGCGATCGGCTACGCCCTCGCCGCCCTCGCCCCCCTCATCGTGTCCATCCTGGCCTCGGTGGTCGGCGGCTCATGACCCGACGACTCGCGTCGCGGTTGCTCCGGTGGCGACCACGCCAGCGACGACTGCTCCTCACCGCGGGCGGGCTGGTGATCGCGCTGGCACTGGCCGGTGGTGCCCATCCCGCCCACGCCGAGACGCGCCGGACGCCCATGACGCCAGTCGAGCTCACCGCCGCACACCTGCCCGCCGCGACCACGCCCACGACGACGCCAGCCGCGAACGGGTCCGGGTCGGGTGAGGGGCCGCCGGGCATCCAGGTCGGCCCGAGCAACGCCACCGCGCCGAGCACCCCGGCGCCGGGAAGCGGCGGGAGCGTGAGCGGCGGCACCCAGTCCTCGCCGGGCCTGTTCGACATCACGGGCCACATCGAGGCGGCCATCGACAGCTGGTTCCGCGACGTCGTCACCTCCGCGCTCAACCCGATCCTGGACCTGCTCGGCCACACCCTGCTCGCCACCCCGAACGTCACCGCCCAGTCCCGGGTCGGCCAGCTGTGGCAGATGACCGAGGGCATCGCGGATGCCTTCCTGGTCCTGTTCGTGCTCGTCGGCGGGGCGATCGTCATGGGGCATGAGACCGTCCAGACCCGCACCGCCATCAAAGACGTCCTGCCCCGCATCGTCTTCGCGGCGGTCGCCGTCAACGCCAGCCTGAGCGTCGCCGGCCTCGTCATCTCCACCGCCGACTCGCTCTCCCAAGCCGTCCTCGGCCAGGGCGTCGACCCTTCCCAGGCCACCGTCGTGCTCCGCCAGCTCGTCCTCGGCTCCTTGGCCGGCGGCGGGATCTTCGTCGTGCTGCTGGGCGGGGTCGTCGCCGTGCTAGCCATCGTGCTGCTCGCCACCTACGTCGTGCGCCTCGCTCTCGTCATCCTCCTCGTCGTCGCCGCGCC
>DAHVMA010000025.1:0-33647 GCA_027320105.1 Acidimicrobiaceae bacterium
TCCTCGTGGGACGACACCGTTGCGGGCGTCAGGGCCCGGGAGCCTCCCCCCAGGGTCGCCGTCTCACATCAGTCCTCACAGGACAAGCACCGCTAGCGATCCCCGGGGGTCGGTCCCATGAGTAGTGGTACACCCATCAGCGCACCGCCCCGACCAGCACCGGACCCAGCTGGTCGGTGGTGCAGACACGGTCGAGGACGAAGCTTCGCGCCTGGGGTAGCTCCACGGTCTCGGCGAGCAGGTCACCGTAGTAGTGAACCCGTACCCCCCGCTCGCGTAGCGACTCCACGAAGGCGTCGTGCTCCTCCTTGGCCTTCTTGGCCCACATCACATCATCGAAGAGCAACTCCTCGATGTTGCGCGGGGAGAGGCGGGACAGCTCGAGCCCGGGCCGGTGGACGATGACCTGGCGGAGCTGGCCCACCTCGGAGTCGACGTGGAAAGTCATGGCGGACTGCACCTTTCAGGGGTGGAGACGAGTGGGATGGACCGGCGGTTGCCTGCTTCGACGCTCAACGCGTCACGTCGGCGTTGTCGCTGCCGCCGGCCACGGCAACCGTGGCGCCGGCCGCTGGAACGCCCTGGACCACGGTGGCACCGTTGCCGTTCGGACCGGCTCCGGCGCCCGCCAGCGGGTTGTCGACCGGGCTCGCAGTCTCTCCCAGACGCTGGCGACGTGCATTCAGCGGTGCATACAGGATCAGACCGACCATGATCACCACCAGCGCCTGGTACACGGTCTGGTACCCCGAGGCGAAGGTGACCCACATCGAGAACAGGACGGAGATGCCGGCCACTAGCAGGTCGCGGGCGAGCAGCCAGCCCTGCACCCGCCGCCGCCTGGAGGCGAGGAACGTCAGCTGCGCGATGGCCGACATGAAGTACGGGATGGCGACAGTCACGACCGTGAGGTCCACCAGGTAGGTGAAGACGGTGAGCCCAGTCTTGGTCTCGTAGGCCCAGAGCATGAGCAGCGACGGCAGGATGGTACCGACGACGATGCCGAACCACGCTGTGTGCCCGCGGTCCTCCCAGGCGAACGGGCGCGGGAAGAGATCGTCCTGCGCGATGGCCCTCGAGGTCTCGGTTACAAGGAGCGTCCAGCCGTTCAGGGCACCGATGCCCGAGACCACGGCCACCGCAGCGATGAACTTGCCGGCCCAGGGGGTGCCCGGGAACATCGAGTCGAACGCGTTCACGAACGGCGAGCCGGTCCCGACCAGGGTGTGGTGGGGAACCAGTCCCATGACCACTGCCGCGGTCAGCAGGTACAGGATCGCGCTGAGACCGGTGCCGACCGCCAAGGCCAGACGGATAGCGCGAAACGGCACCTCTGGGGCGCTGCGAGGGCTTGGCTGTTCAGTGTCGGTGTCGTAGAGGCGATGTAGTGCGCGGGCTCGGGTGGGATGGGAGAGGATGTCGGTGCTGTCGGCTGCCTGGTCGACGGTGCCGACCAGTGGGAGCCGGCGCAGCGACGGGTCGGTAATCACGGTGAGGCATGCCTCGGCGAGCCGGTCGGCCCGAGAACCTTCCATGCTCGGATGTGGAAGGGGCCGGGGCTCGGGGTCGACGTGATGTACGGGGTCGAAGCGGTTGTGGCCTTGGGCGGCGAGGCGATAGGCGGCCAGCAGCGCTGCTTTGCGCTCGGCGTGGTCGCTACCGCCGACGGCGTCCGTGAGCGCCGCGGCCAGCGGTCCGCTGCCTGGTACGATCGAGCTCCTCAGCGCGACGGCTGTCAACGGTAGGGTGTGGACACACGAGGAAAGGGGGCGTCATGCCGGGAACGAACCTGCTTCCGGTCGACCGCTCGAGGCACTCGAGGCCGGCCGGACCCCCGGCACGTTCGGAAACCGGCGTCGGGCCGCTCGTGGTCGGGAACACGTCCCACGAGGTGCTGCGCCCGCCGACGATCACCGCCCCCGTCGCGGGTTAGCCCGGAGGTCCGGCGCCATGGGCGACTCCTTCTCGCTCCCGCTCGAGTGGGTGCCCGACGAGGCAGCCGAGCTCGTGGGCGCCATCCGGACATGGGCCGACAAGGAGGTGATCCCCGTCCGGCGTGAGATCGACGAGGACTGGGACCGCCACGACCTGTGCCACCGCCTGCTGACGTCGCTCGCCGTCGACGTCGGCTACCAGTGGGCCGCCTGGCCCAGCGAGTACGGCGGCGGGGGGATGAACGCTGTCATGTCGGCCCTCTGCCTCGAGGAGATCGCACGCGCCGACGCCGGGTTGGCGACCGCAGCGAGTTGCTCGGTGTGGGCGATGTCGCCGATAATGCCGCCGCGGGAGAACCGATTCCTCATGGAGCTGTTCACCCCGCGCTTCCTCGGCACCGACCGCTGGTACGTCGGCTCGGCCGCCATCACCGACGAGCGGAGCGGCTCCGACGTCGAGAACATAGACGGCACCCACGGCCGCTACGTCGCCACCACGGCTCGCCGGGACGGCGACGAGTGGGTGATCAACGGCCACAAGCTGTGGCCCACCAACTCCGGGGGCCTGGCCGACGTCTTCGCCGTGTTCTGCACCACCGATCCCGACGGCGGCGATGCCGCGTTCGCAATCGTCTACGTCCCGGCTGACACTCCGGGCGTCACCCAGGGCAAGCCCTACCGCAAGGCGGGCATGGCCGGCGACTGGAACAGCGACGTCTGGTTCGACCATGTCCGGGTCCCGGCCGAGCTCCGGGCGCACGGCCCGGGCGAGGACGCCCTTGCGGCGCGGGCGTTCATCGCCTCAGGCAACGTGGGCACCGCCGCCCAGTGCCTCGGGGTGATGCGCAACGTCTACGAGCTGTTGCGGGAGTGGTGCGACACGCGAGTCGTTGGCGGCCGCCAGCTCAAGGAGCACAGCATCACCGCCGGGGTCCTCGCCGACATCGTCATCGCCGTCGAGACCAGCCGGTCGGAGACCTACCTCAAGGCCCGCATGCTGGACCGCCCTGACATCTACGGGCCGCGGCACACCCCCGAGATGCTCGCCCGCACCCGGGTCACGAAGCTCTACGTGTCCGACCAGCTCACCTCGGTGGTCAACAAGGCCATCGACCTCATGGGCGCGTTTGGTTACTCGCGCGAAGGCGACGTGGAGAAGCACTGGCGGGACTCCAAGATCATGAGCCTCTGGATGGGCGGCCGAGCTCTCCCCCAACTCGACATCGCCCGGTGGTTCTTCGAAGCCTCGTCCTACTGAAGGGCGCCGGGCGGGGTGCCGGACACCGCAGGCCCACGGGGCCGACCCGCTGCGCCGCCTCCGGCGTCACGAAGGGGGCAGACCGCGATGACACGCTTGTGCCAGCTGGTCGGCATCGAGATGCCGATCGTCCAGGTCCCGATCGGGAATGCGAGCAGTCCCGGACTGGTCGCCGCCGTCAGCGGAGCCGGCACCCTCGGCATGCTGTCGGCGACGTGGCGCACGCCCGCTGAGATCCGGCGACTGATCGGCGAGATCCGGGACCTCACCGACCGACCCTTCGGGGTGAACCTGGTGCTGGAGTGGGAGCAGGACGCGCGACTCGACACCTGCCTGGAAGAGGGCGTGCGGATCGTCTCGTTCTTCTGCGGTGATCCCGTGCGCTACCTGGGCCGCCAGTTCCAGGATGTCGGCGTGCTCGCTGTGGGTGTCGACGATCTGGGCCATCAGGTAGGCGTCCTTCCTCCATTCCATCTGCAAGGCCACAAAGGAGCGCGACTCGTGGAGCTGACCGACTTCGAGGCCATGAGCTTCGACTGCTATGGCACCCTGATCGACTGGGAGGGCGGCATCTCGGCGGCCCTGCGACCGTGGGCGGACGCCAGCGGCCTGGCCATGACCGACGAGGAGCTGCTGACCGCCTACTCAGCGCACGAGGCGCGAGCAGAGGCCGAGCACCCCACCGAGCGCTACCCGCGGATCCTGGCCCGGGCGATGGGGGCGCTGGGCGCCCAGTTGGGCGTGGAGGTGAGCGAGGCGGACGCCGAGGCCTTCTCGGTGTCGGTTCCAGACTGGCCGGCGTTCCCCGACTCGGCCGAGGCCCTCCAGCGGTTGGCCCGCCGCTACGAGCTCATCATCCTGTCCAACGTCGACCGGACCTCGTTCGCCGGCTCCAACAAGCGGCTGGGCGTGACCTTCGCCGGCGTCCTCACCGCCGAGGACATCGGCTCGTACAAGCCGGCCGCCCGCAACTTCGAGGCGCTCGGCGCCGAGGCGAGGCGGCTCGGGGTGGGAGAGGACAGGCTCCTGCACGTCGCGCAGAGCCTGTTCCACGACCACGCCCCCGCCAAGGCCGCCGGCCTGCCCACGGCGTGGATCAACCGGCGCCACGACAGGCCGGGCTGGGGCGCCACCCCACAGCCCCCCGCCGCGGTCACCCCGGACTGGACGTTCACCTCGATGGCCGCTCTCGCCGACGCCGTCGACGCCGAGCACGCCTGACCCGATCCTCGGACGTCCGGCCCTCGCCTGCCCCGGTCACGTCATCGCCGGCGACGGTAGTGTCCACCCATGCTGGCCTCGTCATGCGGCTGACCCCATCCGAGCGGGACCGGCTGCTGCTGTTCAGCGCCGCCGAGCTCGCCCGGGCCCGCCGGCGCCGCGGCCTCCTGCTCAACGTGCCGGAGGCGACCGCTCTCGTCGCCGACACCGTGTGCGAGGCGGCGCGCGACGGGGCGCGCCTAGCCGAGGCGATCGAGGCCGGCCGGGGGATCCTCTCGGCCGGCGACGTGCTGGCCGGGGTGACTGACGTCGTCACCGACGTCCACGTCGAGGCGGTGTTCGACGACGGCACGCGCCTCGCTGTCGTGCGCGACCCGTTCCGGCTGGGCGACGACGCCGGCGGCCAACCCGGACCCGGCAGCCAACCCGGACCCGGCGGCCTCGTGGAGGCACCCCCCACGCCGGCGCTGCCGGCGACGGAGGCGGACCGGGCCATCACGGTCGTCAACGAGTCGGCCGTGCCCATCAGCGTCACCAGCCACTACCACTTCTTCGAGGTGAACCCCCGGCTGCGCTTCCCCCGCGCCGCCGCCTACGGGATGCGCCTGCGGATCCCCGCCGGCACGTCGGTGCGGTTCCCGCCAGGTGAGCCGGTCCCGGTGACGCTGACGCCCATCGGCGGCGCCCGGATCGTCGTGGGCTTCGCCGGCCTGGTCGACGGGCCCCTCGACGCCCCCGGTGCAGCCGAACACGCCCTCCGACGGGCACGCGCCTGCGGCTACCTCGACGCCGCCGACGGGGCACCGTGACGATCCGGGGCCCCCACCACAGCGCCAGCCACGGCGCCGATCCCAATGGCCCCGCCGGCCCCGGCGACGGGGCCTACCGGTCGCTGCACGGCCCAACCGCCGGAGACCGCCTGCTGCTCGGAGACACCGGGCTCGTCCTGCGGGTCGAGCACGACGCCCAGGCGCCGGGCAACGAGTTCCTCGTCGGATTCGGGCGCACGGCGCGCGACGGCATGCACCTGCGGGCCGCCGCCGTCAGCCACACCTGCGACGTCGTGGTGTCCAACGCCGTCGTCGTCGACGCCGTGCTCGGGGTGCGCAAGGCGAGCATCGGCATCACCGCCGGTCGGATCACGGCGATCGGGCGGGCGGGCAACCCCGACACCGTCGACGGCGTCGACGTCGTCGTCGGCACCGGCACGACGATCGTCAGCGGCGAGGGGCTCATCGCCACGGCCGGCGCCGTCGACACCCACGTCCACATGGTGTCGCCCCGGGTGATGGAAGCCTGCCTGGCGTCGGGGGTCACCACGGTGATCGGCCAGGAGCTCGGCCCGGTGTGGGGGGTGGGCATCAACGCCCCACGGATCCTGCGGCAGGGCATCGCCGCCTTCGATGCCTGGCCTGTCAACATCGGCATCCTGGCGCGGGGGGGCTCGTCGCGGCCCGACCCGCTGCTCGAGGCGCTGGCCCAGGGCGGCGCCAGCGGCTTCAAGGTCCACGAGGACCTCGGCGCCCATCCCCGCTGCCTCGACACCGCCCTCACCGTGGCCGACGAGCACGACGTGCAGGTCGCCCTCCACACCGACGGGCTCAACGAGTCGGGCAGCGTTGACGACACGCTGGCTGTCATCGCCGGCCGGACGGTCCACGCCTTCCACATCGAGGGCTGCGGCGGCGGCCACAGCCCCGACGTGCTGCGCCTCGCCGGGCGCCCCAACATCATCACGTCGTCGACGAACCCGACGCTGCCGTTCGGCCGCGACGCCGTGGCCGAGCACTTCGACATGATCTGCGCCGTCCACCAGTTGCGACCTGAGCTGGCCGCCGACGCCGCCCTCGCCCGCGACCGGGTCCGGGCCTCGACGATGGGGGCCGAGGACGTGCTGCACGACATCGGGGTGATCCCCATCACCTCCTCCGACGCCCAGGGCATGGGCCGGGCCGGCGAGACGGTGCGCCGCACGTTCGCGCTGGCCGCCAAGATGAAGGTGCAACGCGGCGGCGGCACCGACGACAACGAGCGGATCCTCGCCTACCTCGCCAAGCTGACCATCAACCCCGCCGTCGCCCACGGCCTCGCTGGCGAGGTCGGCTCGCTCGAGGTGGGCAAGCTGGCCGACATCGTGTTGTGGGAGCCGGCGTGGTTCGCTGCGAAGCCGACGCTGGTCCTGAAGGCCGGCTTCCCGGCATGGGGGGTGACCGGCGACCCCAACGCCGCCGTCGACACGGCGCAGCCACTCGTGCTCGGACCGCAGTTCGGCGGCCACGGCGCGGCGCCCTCCGAGGTGTCCGTCGCCTTCGTCGCCCGGGCCGCCCTGGAGGAGGGCGCCGACCGCCTCCCGACCCGGCGCCGGCGGGTGGCCGTGTCCGCCACCCGCGGTATCGGCGCGGCGGACATGGTCCGCAACCGGCGCACGGGGACGGTCGACGTCGACGCGTCCAGCGGGGCGGTCAGCTTCGACGGCGACCCGGTGTGGTCGGAGCCGCTCGACCGTGTCACGCTCGGCCGGCTCTACTTCTTGTAGGGGAGGAAAGAGCGACCGCTCGACCATCCGGCTCGGCTTTGCCGTTACCGTGGTCGCAGTGGAGCCGCCGTCGCTCGACGACCTCGAGGGTCCACACCTCCACGCCGCGCTGGCCCGCGAACCGCGCGCAGTCAGGGCGACCGCGCGCACTCACGACGGATCCCACGTACCGCCGTGCGCGCACTTCTGTTCCGCGCGCGCGGTTCCCGGCTGGCAAGCTCGTGCTATGGACCCCTTCGAGTGATACGCACCATTTCTCGTCCGTCCGCTGGACACGCCCGACCGCTTAGACAAGGGCCAGTCACCGGTGCCGCGGCCCCGCCGCACCGGCCGGCTTCACCGGACCCCCCCCGCCACCCCGGCCCCCCGCAGCGCCACCGCCGGCCGCACACCACCTCACCGGTCCGCCCCCAGCCCCGGCGGGAAGCACCCGCCGGGGGTGAAGGGCCCCGGGGCCGGCGGGTCAGCCGGCCGCGGCGAAGGTCATGGCCCGCGCCGCGCCCGACTCGAAGTACGGCTGGATGACCTTCAGGAAGCCCGGGGAGGTGAGGTCGACCGCCGAGATGTCGGTGACCCGGTCCGCCGGCCCGAGCGCCGGCGTGTAGTCGGCGTTGGGGATGAGCCCTCCGAAGTTGACCGGGCCCAGGTGGAGCTTGGCGTCGAGGATCCCCGCTCGTGTCAGGTCGCCGGCGGTGATGGCCTTCTTCAGGACGTCGGCCTCCATGAGGGCCATGCAGTAGCCGTACATGTAGTAGCCGTCGGGGATCTGCTGCGGGGCGTATGTCTTGGTGTCGGCCAGGAACGTGGCCATCCCGGGGGTGGCAGTGTCGCCCCACGCCGCCTCGTAGCCGAGCACCCAGACGCCGACCATGGCCTGCTCGATCGGGGTGGGCTTGCCGCTGGCCACCCCGTTGGAGGTCATCAGGTACTCGGACCAGGCCGGCCCCTGCAGGATCCACTGGGGGTGGTAGCCGATGGCGGCCGCGGTGCCGATGATGGCGCCGGCGGCGGGCGGGATGGCGGTCACCATCACCGCTGTGGCCCCGGCGTCCTTCATAGCGAGCACCTGCGACGTGAAGCTCGTGTCGGTGACGTTGTAGGAGGCGCTGGCCACCTTGTCCAGGTGATAGGCCGCCACGCCGGCGGTGAACCCCTTGATGCCGTCCTGGCCGTAGGCGTCGTTCTGGTAGACGATGCCGAGCTTGGCGCCGGGGAGGTGCTTGGAAACGTAGTACATGGCATTGGCGACATCGACGGCATAAGGGGTGCCGATGACGGCGTTCACCTTCTGGTTGACGAAGGCCGAGTCCTGGGCAGCCGTGCCGAGCAGGATCCCTGCCGAAGTCGCCTGCGATTCGATCGCCGCCGTTGTCGGGCTGCCGAGCGACTGGGCGATGAATGCCACGTTGCCTACTATCTGGTTGTAGTCGGCGACCTGGGTTTGCGGGTCGTACTTGCTGTCCTGGATGTCCAGCTTAATCTTCCAGCCGTCGATGCCACCGGAGGCGTTCAGGGCGTCGAAATAGGTCTGCTGGCCGGCGGTGAGCGGCTTGCCGATGAGGGCCGCCGGCCCGGACAGGGGCGTCAGGACGCCGAGGGTGATGGTCTTGGTGGCCACGTCGACGCCGGGCCCGGCCTGCACCTTCGGGGCCGTGGTGCCGCTCGACGCCCTGGGTTTGGTCGAACCGGTGTTGCCTGTTGAATGGGAGGAGGACCCCCCGGTGCCGCATCCGGCGACGGCGACAAGGGAAACCGCCCCCGCTGCCGCTGCGAGCCGCAGCCGCTTTCCTTGCATGGTTGCCTTCCTTTGTTTGCTGTTTGTGGTGATCCGACGAAAGTCCACGCCCCCACTCACTTCACGCCGCGACGGCTTCGCCCCGGCGCCGGGATCGTCGTGCCAGCGCGCCGATGCGCTGGGAAATGCCGATGACGCCTCGCGGCTCGAGGATGAGGAACACGATGAGCACGACGCCGTATGCAGCCTCGGCGGCATTGGCAGGGCTGATCACACCGTTGAGGTTGGTCCCGGTCGCTAGGAACGGGAGCGACCCTCCGAGCTGGGTGAGCAGCGCCGGCAGGCCGACGACGAACAGGGCCCCGAGCAGAGGTCCCCACACCGTTCCGAGGCCGCCGACGACGATCACGACGACGTACTCGACGGAGACCGCCAGGTCCCACTGGGTGGGCACGACGAACGACAGGTACGACCCGTACAGCGCGCCGGCGACACCCGCCAGGAATGAAGCGACTACGAACGACACGACCTTGGTGCGCGCCACGTCGACTCCGAGCACGGCGGCTACGACCTCGCCGTCGCGCACGGCGGCCATCGCCCGGCCCGGCCTCGACCGGCCGAGGTTGTACACGAAGGCCATGGCGCCGGCGAGCAGCAGCAGGCAGAGGTAGTAGTAGCAGCCGTTGCGGTCGATGCTCACGTTTCCGATGTCGAACCCGGTAGCGAAGTTGAGCGGCCCGAATATCGGGTTGGGCAGGGGCTCGCCCCCCGGGCCTCCCGACAGGTAGCTCACGTTCTGGAACAGCCAGTCGCCGATGAAGACGAGCCCGATGGTCACGATGGCGAGGTACAAGCCCCGCAGCCGCAGGGCGGTCGGCCCGACGGCGGCGCCGACAAGGCCGGCGACGATGCCGGCGGCCGGGATCCAGATCGCCGCCGTGAGGCCGTACCTGCCGCCGAGCACCCCGGCGGTGTAGGTGCCCACAGCAAGGAAGAAGGCGTGGCCGAGGGAGATCTGGCCCGTTCGGCCGGTGAGCACGTCGAGGCCGAGCGCCCCGATGGCGACGATCAGCACGAAGACCAGCTGGGTCAGCCAGTAGGCGCTGATCCAGAAGGGCACCACGATGCCGAGGGCGGCGACGGCCACGGTGGGAACGGCTCGCGCGCTCACAGGCGTTCCGCTGGCCGGGAGCCAAACAGGCCGTAGGGCCGCACCAGCAGCACGGCGATCATCACGATGTAGGGGGCAGCGATGTAGAAGTCGTGGCCGAGCCAGGCCGCGTCCTGTGGCTGGTAGCCGGCGACCAGCTCCTGGATGATCCCGATCGCGAAGCCGCCGACGACCGCCCCGCTGGTGGAGTCGATCCCGCCGAGAATGATGGCGGGGAAGGCGAGGAGCGCGCTGTCGCCGATGGTCGGGTCGAGCTGGTTCGGGTAGCCGGCGAGGAACACGCCGGCGACGCAGGCCACCACGCCGGCCAGCACCCAGGCGAGGGCGTACACCCGGGTCAGTGGGATGCCGGCGGCTACGGCCGCCTCCTGGTCCGAGGCCGCCGCCCGCATCGCAACCCCCCAGCGGGAGTAGCGGTTGAAGGCAAAGAAAGCGACCAGCGCCAGGATGGCGGTGACGATCGCCCAGACCTGGACCCAGGGAAAGGCGATCTGGCCGGCGTGCACGGCGCTCGACCCCCAGGGGTCGCCGTTGCTGCGCGGGTAGGACCCCCAGACGGTCGGGATCGCCGCCTCGAGCACGGCGGCAAGCCCGAGGGTGAGCATGACGACGGTGAAGTCGGGCCGGCCGATCGCGAAGCGGATCACGCCCAACTGGAACGCCAGGCCGATCGACGCCGTGAACAGGAGGCCGAGCGGGAGCGCCACCCAGAAGGGGAGGTTGGCACCGAGCGCCAACCACGAGGTGAAGAACGCCCCGGCGGCGAGCATCTGGCCCTGGGCGAAGTTGATGACCCGGCTCGCCTTGAAGATGACGGTGAAGCCGATGGCGACAAGGGCGTAGACCGCCCCGAGGGCGACTCCGGCGAAGAGCAGCTGGACGAAGGTCGTCAACGCCGCTCCTCCCGCATCGGCTCGCCCAGGTACGCCCGGATGACCCCCTCGTCGTGCTGGACGTCCTGCGGGGCGCCGACGGCGACGACACGTCCGAAGTCGAGGACCAGCACGCGTTGGGCGAGGCGCATGACCACGCCCATGTCGTGTTCGACGAGCACCACGGTGAGGCCCATTCCGGCGTTGAGCGACCGCACCAGGTCGGCGAGGTCGTTGCGCTCGGCCTGGCTCATGCCAGCGACCGGCTCGTCGAGCAGCAGCATGCGAGGTTCCATCACGAGGGCCCGGGCTATCTCGACCCGCTTCTGGAGCCCGTAGGGCAGCAGGCCAGCCGGGCGGCCGGCGAGCTCGGCGGCTCCGACGGCCCGCAGTGCTCCCATCGCCCGCTCCCGGGTGTCGCTCTCCTCACGCCGGGACACCGGGAGACGGAGCCCGGAGCTGAGGACCCCGCGGCGGGTGTGGGTCGTCCGGCCGATCATCACGTTGTCGAGGACGGTGAGCGGCTTGAACAGGCCGACGTTCTGGAAGGTGCGGACGATGCCGGCGCCGGCGAGCTGGTGGGCGCGCAGGGCCAGCAGGTCCCGGCCGAAGTAGCTGATCCGGCCGCTCGATGGCCGGTAGGTGCGCGACAGCAGGTTGAACAGCGAGCTCTTGCCGGCGCCGTTGGGGCCGATGATGGCGAACAGCTCGCCCTCGGCCACCTCGAAGCTGACCCCGTCGAGCGCCTGCACCGCCCCGAACCGCAGGGTGAGACCGCTGGCCTCGAGGGCAGTGGCGCACACGCCGGGCGCGCCGGCAACGCCGGCCGTCACGGCTGCCCCCAGGGTCACGCCTGCACCCCCCGGGTCACGCCTGCACCCCCAGGTAGGCGGCCCGTACGGACTGGTCGGCGAGCAGGTCGGCGGTCGGGCCCTCGGCCCGCAGGCGGCCGGAGTCGATGATGTGCGCCCTGGTGGTGACCCGGGTCGCCATGGCGCTCGACTGCTCGACGAGCACCAGGGTGGTCCCCCCGGCAGTGATGGAGCGCAGCGCATCGGCGATGTCGCGGATCACGAGAGGTGCCAGGCCGAGCGACGGCTCGTCGAGCAGGAGCAGGCGCGGCTCGCTCATCAGCGCTCTGCCGATGGCGAGCATCTGCTGCTCGCCACCCGACAGGAGCCCGGCCTTCTGGCCGAGCCGCTGGCCGAGCAGGGGGAACAGGTCGAGGACCCTGGCCCGTGCCGCGCCGGCGCCGCGGCGGCGGTGGAGCTGACCGGCGCGGAGGTTGTCCTCGACGGACAGGTCGGCGAAGACGTGGCGCCCCTCGAGCACCTGGGCGATGCCGCCGCTGACCCGCCCGGCGGCGTCCCGGCGGGTGACGGGCTCGCCGTCGTAGCGGATGTCGCCGTGGGCGATGCGACCGCCGTGGAATCTGAGCAGCCCGGAGACCGCCCGCAGGAACGTGGACTTGCCGGCCCCGTTGGGCCCGAGGAGGCCGACGGCGGAGCCCGGTCCGACCGACAGGGAGACGCCTTCGAGGGCGAGGACCGGCCCGTAGGTGACGGTGAGCTCGCTCACCTCGAGGTGGGCGCCGGCGCCCCGCCCCTCAGCAGGCACCCCAACCCCCGTCGAGGGCGACCACCGTGGGGTCCGGTGAGGATCCTCCGGCTGGTGAGAGGTCGGTGAGGTTCACGAGGCTCCTGCGGGGCGGGTGGGGTGGGGCGGGTGGGGTGGGGTCGTCGCCGTCAGGACGCCTGGCGCCCGGCGGGGCTGCGTGCCCACGCCGGCGGTGCCCGTCCGGCGGAGGCGGCCTCGGCATGCAGCAGCCGGTCGACGCGGATGGCGAGCAGTAGCCGGCCGGAGGCCTCGCCGTCGTGGAGCGCCTCGTGGACGAGGGGGCGCAGCTCGTTGAGGCGGTACTTGACGGTGCTCTGGTGGATGTTGAGGGCGGAGGCGACCTGCTTCAGCCTGCCCTGGTGGACGAGGTAGGCCTCGAGAGTCGGCAGCACCCACTCCCGGTTGCCGACCGGCTCGAGCACGTCGAGGGTGTCGGCCACCAACCGGCGGGCCCGGGCCGGGTCGGCAGCGACGGCGGCGATCAGCGCCAGCTCTTGGTGGTCGTGGACGGTGGCGCCGGCACCGCCGTCGAGGAGCGAGCCGATGCGCAGCGCCTCTACCGCCTCGGCGTAGCTCTGGCGCGTCTCGCAGGCGCTGGCCGCCCGGCCACCGACGCCAAACCCGGCGAACCCTCCCTGCAGCACGACGCGGGAGAGCTGGCCGCGGAGGCGGCCCCGCGCCGTGTCGGCGGGAAGGGCGACGGCGGCGACGACGCTGCGGTGCCGGACCGTCCAGAGGAGAGCGCCGGCCTGGGACTCGAGGCGCGTGCCGAGCGCCTCGAGCTGGGCCAGGGACGGGTCGCCGTCCGTGCGGGCGAGCACGACGCAGTGCGGGCCGCTGAGCTCCTCCAAGGCGTCCAGCGACTCCGAACTGGGACCGGCGAGGATCAGGCTCAGCAGCGACGAGCGCCGGTGCTCGCGCTCACGGGCGGCTCGTGCGGCCTCCTCCAGGTAGGCGGCAGCAACGCTCGTGCAGATCCGGTCGGCGAAGTCGAGCACCCAGGTGCCTACCTGGGCAAGCACCCCCTGCAGGGGTCGGCCCCGCCAGGCCGTCGCCCCCGTGATCTCGCTCCACATGACCCGGATCCCTATGCGGTACGCCCGCAGTAGCGCCTGCAGGTCGAAGCCCTGGGCGGCGCGCCGGCGAGCGCCCTCCTCGAGGGGGCCGAGCAGCCCTGGTTCGAGCGGCAAGCCGGTGCGCATCACCGCCAGCCAGCAGCGGACCATGACCGACGACACCGTGTGGACGTCACGCAGCAGGTCGTCGTCGGCTATCGCCGCGTACTGCGGTATCTCTGCCTTGTAGGCCTCCACCATGGTGATCGCTATCTGGTCGGCCTCGTCCTCCAGCTGAGAAGCGACCTCGGCGAGCACCGAGGCAACCCGAGGCGGCATCGTCGTGGCCGGGCCCGGCACGCCGACATCGGCCATCACGTTCCCCCTCCGGTCGGCGGCGGATCCCCCACCGCTCGGGTGTCACCGTACACACAGAAGAGGGGTCCGTCACTCGGTGTCGCGGGGTGAATTCGCAGGCGGGAACTGTCTTCTGGAGACAATGTCCCTTCAGGAGACAATGTCCCTTCTGGAGACGATGTCCCGATCAGACAGCCCACCGGAAAGGGAGGCGGCCGCATGGCGACGGTCGATGACGCCACGAGCGAGGAGTTGGTGCAGACGGTGCGAGGCTGGGTCAGCCGGGAGGTCATCCCCCGCGCCTCGGAGCTGGAGCACGCGGACGAGTACCCCGAGGCGTGGGTGGCGCAGATGAAGGCGTTCGGTCTCTTCGGGGCGCTCATCCCACCCGGGTACGGCGGCTACGGGCTGGGCACCGTGACCTACGCCCGCCTCATGGAGGAGCTCGCCTACGGCTGGATGTCGCTCGCCGGCGTCGTCAACACCCACATGATCGTCGCCGACCTCATCGCCCGCCACGGCACCCCCGCCCAGCGCGAGACCTGGCTGCCCCGGATGGCCGCCGGCGACCCGCGGGCAGCGTTCAGCCTGAGCGAGCCCGACGCCGGCAGCGACGCTGGCTCCTTGCGCTGCCGGGCCCAACCCGACGGCGACGACTACATCCTCAACGGCACCAAGATGTGGATCACCAATGGCGAGCGGGCCGGCCTGGTCGCGCTGGCCGCCCGCGCCCCCCAAGGGATCACCTGCTTCCTCGTGGAGAAGGAGCCCGGCCCGCGCTGGGGCGGCATAGGTGTCTCGCGGCACATCCCCAAGCTCGGCTACAAGGGGATCGAGACGGTTGAGATGAGCTACGAGGACCACCGCGTGCCTGCAGGCGCCGTGCTCGGAGGACCAGAGGGGCTCGGCCGCGGGCTGCAGTTCCTGCTCGGCTCCCTCGAGCTCGGACGGATCAACGTCGCAGCCCGGGCCGTGGGCGTCGCTCGCGCCGCCCTCGACGCCGCCATGGCGTACGCCCGGCAGCGGGAGGCCTTTGGCGTGCCGATCGTCAAGCACCAGGCCATCGCGTTCAAGCTGGCCGACATGGCAACCAAGGTCGAGGCGTCCCGGCTGCTCGTGCGCTCGGCGGCCGAGCGGTTCGATCGAGGAGAACGGTCGGACGTCGAAGCCGGCATGGCCAAGCTGTTCGCCTCGGAGACCGCCTTGGAGGTGGCGACCGACGCCATGCGCATCCACGGCGGGTACGGCTACACGACCGACTTTCCCGTCGAGCGCTACTTCCGCGACGCTCCGCTCCTCATCATCGGGGAGGGGACCAACGAGATCCAGCGCATGGTGATCGCCCGGGGGCTGCTCGCCCGCCTACACGACGCCTAGCTAGCTAGCGCTAGCTAGTCCGTCGAACTAGTTCGTGGTGCCTTCGCGCCCTTCCTCACTCAGCGTGCTCGGCGGTTGACCTGCCCGACGGAACTTTGGAAGCGCGTTGTCGCTGGACACCGACAAGCTTCCAAGGTTTGCAGCCCAGGACCGGCGACCACCGCTACAGGTGGTGGTGGCGCCGGGGTGGCGGCGACGCCGGGGCGCCCGCAGCGCGGTGGTCGACTCGGTGCCCGGGTCTGGGTGGGGCCTGGCTAGCTAGGCCTTGAGGCCACCCAGGGACAGACCGGATATAAGGGCCCCTTGATGTGGCGTTGTGGCGGGTAGTATGTCGGTATTGACCCCTTCACCGAGAGAAAGGACTCCTACGGTGCGAAGAGTGGTGACTGTTGCAGGCGTCGTCGCCATGGCCATCGGAGTGGCCGCCTGCGGTGGCAAGTCGTCGTCCTCGACGTCGGGGTCGGCGAAGCACCCGACGACGACGACGAGCGTGCCGGCCAGCTCGGCGACAACGGGGGCCGCGGCCTCGGGCACCGCCGCGACGTCGGGGTGCTCCCAGCTCTCCTCGACGCTGACCAGCATCGAGACGAGCCTCCCCAACGCCGCGGCGCATCCCAGCACCTTCGCCCACGCCATCGCCGGCTACGTCAGCAAGCTGGAGACCGAGGCGAAGAGCACCAGCCCTGCGGTCCAGACCGCCGTGCACCACTTCGTCGTGGATCTGGAGGCCGCCGGCAAGGGCAAGGTCAACGTGACCGCCCTCACCTCGGCCGCCAACGGCATCCTTGCCGCCTGCGGCAGCTCGTCGGGCGCGAGCAGCTCCTCCGGAGGCTGAGGCAGGTCGCCCTTGCCGGGCGGCGCGCCTCCGCCCCGGTGGTGGCGCCGCACCTCGGCGACATCGGTGATCTCGGCGAGCGCCGGTCGACACCAACGCCGGCGCCGGCGCCGGCCCGCCCATCCACCAGCGCCGGCGGTCAGGCGGACGCGAGAAGGTCCCTACGGCCCGGCGCCGACCCCCCGGGTAGCCGGCACCGCGAACGGCCGCGCCCAAACCAGCACCAGGTAGCCGTCCACGGCGTACTGGTGGGCCGGCGGGCCCCAGGTGGCAGCCGCCTCGCCGGGGGTCACGCCGAGGGCCAGGGGGCCGGGTTGGAACACTAGGAAGTCGAAGGAGCGGCCGGCGTACCACTCTTGCGCCGACTCCCGCATGTAGCGCACGAGGTGGCCATGGGAGTCGGGGATCACGGGGCGGACCCGTACGTGGCCGTCTGCCTCCACCGTCGTCAGGCTCGCCGCCCAGTAGGCCCCGACGCCCTCGGTCAGGTGGTGGGCCCGCAGCCACGACGCCAGGGCGGGGGCGGGCTGCGGGTACTGAGTCGTCGTCAGCTGGTAGCCGAACGCCGCCCCGTACGCCACCGTGATCCCCACCGCCACCACCCCGACCGCCGGCAGCACACCCCAACCCGTGGCCGCCAGCCGGGACCAGGCCCGGGCGATGACCCGGGAGGTGAGCAGGCTCATGAACAGCGCCGTCGGCGCCAGGTACCGGTCGAGGTTGGGGATGTTGGCGAACGCGAGGATCACATACGTCGCCGCCGCCCCGAAGCAGGCGACCACGAGGGCGTCGTCGATCCTCCAGCCGCCCGGCTCCGACTGCCACCACGGGGCCTCGGCGCCCCGCCGGCTCCCCCCGCCCGCACCCTGCCGGCCCGCACCCTGCCTGCCCACAGAGCGGGCCGTGTCCACCGGACCGCCGGCGACCACGCCGGCGAGCAGCCTCAGCAACGCCAGCGCTGAGCAGGCGACGACGAAGGCGGCGCCGACCATGCGCAGGTCGTACAGCGCCGGCGGCGCGCCGGCCGTCCCGAACACGGTGTGCTTCCACCCCACCAGCTCCCCTCCGAGGCTGTATAGGTGGCGGAGGTTGTGGACGATCTGCTGCCCGCCGGCAAGAGGGTTGGCGGCGGCGATGCCGAACGTGCCGACCGCCTTGGCCGCCTCCCGCACGACGAGCGCTCCGGCGGCGGCGCCGAGGGCGACGCCGACCTGCACCCGCCCGTCGCGCACCGACCCGCCGCGCAGCATGGCGGCGACGCCGGCGACGAGCAGCGGGGCCGTCCCGTACGCCACCGTCATCAGGTCGCCGAGCATGCCGGCGGCGAGCAGGACGCCGGCGAGAGCCGCCGACCAGCCCCACCGGCCGCGCCGCAGGCACCAGAAGGCGACGAGGGAGTACAGCACGGCACCCAGGTGGTGGCCGCCGCGAAGGACGACGAGCGACATCGCCCAGGTGGGGAAGGCCAGGAGGGCGGTGACGGCGACGACGCCAGCAACGGCCCCGCTCCGGTTGCTCGCGGCGGCGGCCGCCAGCGCTGCGCACACGACCACCACCGACGCGTAGAGGAATGCGGGCACGAGGTACAACAGCAGCGGTCGGACGCCGGCCAGCAGGTCGGCGATGGCGTAGAACGGCACCTCCGAGGTCCAAAACGAGTCGAGCGACAGGGCCCAGCCGTGGAGCGCCACGTGGCCCTGCAGCACCGACTGGCCCTCGAGGACGAGCGAAGCGGTGTCCGAGTCGGAGCCGACGCCACGGGTCGCGGCGGTGTACATGGCGGTCAGGCCGACGAGGAGCACCACGACGACCGGAACCCACACGACCAACGAACGGAGCTCCGGTCGCCTCCCGGCGCGATGGCCTGGGACCCCTGTACGGACGGCGCCGGCCGGCAGCATGTGGCGGGCGATGCTAGCGGTCGACGGCTCGCAGCCGGACGGACAGGCAGGTGACGCAGCCCTCCAGCTTCTCGTACTCGGAGATGTCCACGACGACCGGCTCGTAGCCGAGGTCGGCGACGAGCTCGGCGCTGCGCGCCGCGCCTGCCGCCATCAGGACCCGCCCCTCCCCCAAGTCGACGACATGGGCACCGGCCTCCTCCGGCATGGAGAGGAAGCGGGGGAACAGGCCCGGTTCGTCGACGATCGGTGTGTACCCGATCACCGTCCCGTCGGGGAGGGCGGTGACCGCTGACTTCAGGTGCAGGACGGAGCGGACCGGGACAGCCACCACGCTGGCGCCTAGCGGCCCGAGGATGCGGCGCAACTGGCGGATCCCCTCGCCGTTGGTCCGCCCGCCGCTGCCCACGTACACCGTGTCACCCACCTTCAGCACGTCGCCACCTTCGAGCGTCCCGGGCGGCTCGATGCGGGTCACGGTGTACCCGAGACCGGCGACGCTGGCCTCGACGCCGGCTGTCTCGGGTAGGCGGGTGCCGGCGCCAGAGCGGGCAATGACGGCGACGCCGCCGTAGGCGACCATCGTGTCCTCCACGAACACGCTGTCGGGACAGTCCTCCGCCGGGGCCACCTCCACCATGCGCCAACCGGCCCCGGCGAGGGCGGCGATGTAGCCGTCCCACTGCGCCAGCGCCAGCCCGAGGTCGACGGAGCGCCGCTCTATGTGGGTGACGATCCCCTGGTCGAGCCTCGGGCTCGGCCGGCGGACGAGGGCTGTGGTCATGCCCCCGATGATGCCGCTTCGGCGGGGGGCGCCGCCGCCCGGCGAGGATAAGAGCACCGGCACGTCGCCGGCCGGCGTGGTAGACGGGGCGCATGGAGTACGTCAACCTCGGAACTACCGGCGCGCAGGTGTCCCGCATCTGCCTGGGATGCATGAGCTACGGCGAGCCCGAGCGGGGGAACCACCCGTGGAGCCTGCGGGAGGACGACGCCCGGCCCTTCTTCCGCAAGGCGATCGAAGCGGGCATCAACTTCTTCGACACCGCCAACGTGTACTCCGACGGTTCCAGCGAGGAGATCACCGGCCGGGCCCTCGCCGACTTCGCAACGCGCGAGGAGGTCGTGCTCGCCACGAAGGTCCACGGACGGATGCGCCCGGGGCCCAACGGCTCCGGCTTGTCCCGCAAGGCGATACTGACCGAGGTCGACGCCAGCCTCCGACGCCTCGGAGTCGACTACGTCGACCTCTACCAGATCCACCGCTGGGACGACCGCACACCCATCGAGGAGACGATGGAGGCGCTGCACGACGTCGTGCGCGCCGGCAAGGTCCGCTACATCGGAGCGTCCTCCATGTATGCCTGGCAGTTCGCCAAGGCGCAGCACGTCGCTTCCCGCCACGGGTGGACCAAGTTCGTCACCATGCAGGACCACTACAACCTCCTGTACCGGGAGGAGGAGAGGGAGATGATCCCCCTCTGCGCCGACCAGGGAGTCGGGCTCGTCCCCTGGAGCCCCCTCGCCCGGGGCCGGCTCGCCCGGCCCTGGGAGGCGAGGAGCGAGCGGAGCGAGACCGACGAGTTTGGCAAGACCCTCTACGGGGAGGCGGACCGCCCCATCGTCGAGGCCGTCGCTGCCGTCGCCTCCGAGCGCGGCGTGCCGATGGCCCAGGTGGCGCTTGCCTGGATGCTGGGCAAGCCCGGGATCGCCGCACCGATCGTCGGTGCCACCAAGCTGTCGCACCTCGACGACGCAGTCGGGGCCGTCGACGTACGCCTCGAGGCCGCAGAGGTGGCGCGCCTGGAGGCGGCGTACCAGCCCCACGCCGTCGCCGGGCACCGGTAGCGCCCGGAAGGACCGGCAAGGTCAGCAACAGGTCCGTCGCCGACGTGACAGGCCCCTCTCTGATTCCGCTAACGACCAACACGTCCCATTTGGCTCGTGCTCAAACTGGCCGGCGCTCGCCAGCCGGCCCGCATGATCCCCCGGCGCAGCGCCGGCCCGCCCCCATCGCCCGGCGGAGCGTCGCCGCCGGGTCGGTGGCGCGGTCCCGCTGGCAGGCCCCGGGCAGCCACGCCAACCACGCGTCGGCTTGGCTGCGCTCCCGGTCGCGAAGAACGGCGAAGACGCCCCGGCCGGCGGTGTCGAGGTGGATGCTCGCAAGCCGCATCCGTCGCTGCACGGGGCCCTGCACCCACCGGATGCTCTGCACCTTGGCGAGCGGGACCCAGTCGGTCGCCCGCCGCAGCCGCCCGCTCGTGGTCACGGCGTACGACGAGTCCAGGCCGGCAGCCAGGTGGCGATAGCGCAGCGGCGCCTTCCACACCACCCGCGGTGGGGGCGGCGTCAGCGCCGCCGTGGCACCGGGAAAGACGCGCTCCACTATCCACGCCGCCTGCTCCCTCGTGCCCACAGGCAGGAGAGCGCGTGCCGCCTGCTTGGCGGCCCGGTCGTTGCGGCCGGCAGCGGCCTTGCCGGCGACGTCGACCTCGACCCGCCACCACCCGAGTGGCCTCCACGTGAGGGGCTGCACCAGTCTCAGGGCCTGGATGCGGCCCCGGGGGATGGTCTCCGCCGACGTCTCCACCAGACCGGCGCGCAGGTGCAGGCCGTCTACCGCCTCAGCAACGCTGAGGCGGTACTCGCCGTTGAACCGGCGCCAGAGGGTGGTCGCCAGGCCAAGCAGGTAGGCCAGGGAGCCGGCAGCCAGCCCTCGGGCGGCGCCAGGGGCGACAGCGGCGAGGACCGCCAGCGCGAGGAGGCACAGCAACAGGAACATCGACGGCCCGCTGATGAGCAGCGAGCCCAGCAGCCGGCGGGGGTCGATGCTGTAGAGGGGCGTCTCGGGGGGCGGCGGCGGCTCTCCATCCAGAGCGGGGGCGCTGTGGGCTGTGGCGAGAAGGCGGGCGCGAAGGGCCTCGGCGTGAGCCACGGTCAGGTACGCCAGCCGGCCGCGGGAGCCGGCGCCGGCGACGCGGATGCGCAACTCGGCCAGGCCGAGGAGGCGCGCCAGACCGGGGCGGACGACGTCGATGGCCTGCACCTGGGAGAGCGGGAAGCGCAACGACCGGCGGCGGATCAGGCCTGTCTCGATCTGCAGGACCCCCTCGGTGAGCTGCCAGCGGGTGACCGCCCAGGACACGAAGCCGGCGAGCAGGAACAAGGCGAGCAAGCCGGCGTCTAGGAGGTCGGTCGTCCGCCCCCCCGAGCCGGGGCCGCCACTCGAGAACAGGACCAGGAGAAGGACCGCCACGGCGCCCGGTCCGGCACGGACCACCGCCGACAGCGGGTGCAGCCGGCGCCAGCCGCTCAGGTCCGGCGGCGGCGGCGGAAAGCCGTACCCCGCCTGGCGAGGAGACAGCTCCCGTTCGATGCCGGCGGGGGCGGGGCCGGTGGGGGGCGACTGCGATCCCGCCGGCGGCGGTGAGGTCACAGCCCAGCCAGGTTGCTCTCGCCGAGCGCTGACAGGTGGTCGCGCAAAGCGGCGGCATCGGCCTGTTCCAGCCCCGGGATCCGCGCGTCGGTGGCGGCCGCCGCCGTGTGCAGCTTCACCGTCGCCAGCCCGAACATGCGCTCGAAGGGACCCACCGTCACGTCCACGAACTGCATGCGCCCGTACGGGATGACCGTGAGACGCCGGAACATCACCCCTCGGCGCACCAGCAGGTCGTCGGCCCGCTCGGTGAAGCCCCAGGCAGCCACCCTTCGCCCGATGAGCACGTCCGACCCTGCGGCGAGCAGGACGACCGCGCCGCCCAAGCTCCCCGCCAACTCCGGCATCCCGCCGGTGGCCGGCAGCGCCAGCGCGACCATGAGGGCCGGGATGGCGCAGGCGACCAGTTGCGCCCGCCGCAGGCCGCGGAGGCGGGGTGACGGTCGCCGCCAACCACCCTCCTCGTCGGGTGCTACCAGCGGGGACGGAGGGGGAGGGGGAGGGGCGGTCACCTGACCCCAAGCCATTCCCGGCCCCGGCGTGCCGACGCCATGTTCGTCCGTCGGCGGGCCTGCCACGGCGTTCACCCTACCGGCGCAGGCCCGACCGGCCGGGCCCGGCGACCGTGGCGACCGCCTCCCTACGATGGCGCGGTGGCGACACTGAGCGAGATCGCGACACGAGCGGGTGTATCCGTCTCGGTGGCATCACGGGTGCTCAACGGCGACCCCACCGTCCGGACCCGCCCCGAGACGCGCGAGCGGGTGCTGCAAGCGGCGCGCGATCTCGACTACAGCGCCAACTACGCCGGCAGGGCGCTCCGCCTGGCGCGCTCCAAGGCGCTGGCACTCGTCGTCCCCAACCCGTCCACCCCGCTGTTCGCCGACCTGCTCGCCGGCGCCTCCGACGCGTCGGGAGAGCACGACTACACGCTGCTCGTCGGTCACTCCCACCACTTCACGGAAGGCAGCGACGTGATCCGCCGCCTCGTCCGCGAGGGTCGCGTAGACGGCTTCGTCCTCCAGCGCACCGACGACCTGACCGACCAGGCGCTCGAGAACCTCGTAGCCAACGACGCCCGGATCGTGCTGGTTGCCTCGCGCACGCCCCACCGGCGCGGCTCGGTGATCCTCGACGACGTGGCCGGGGCCAGGCTGGCAACCGAGCACCTCCTCACCCTCGGGCACCGCCGCATCGGTCTGATCGGGGGCGTCGAGGCGAGCGACATCGCCCGCCGGCGCGAGCAGGGCTACGCCGGTGCGCTCCGCGACGCCGGCCTGCGCCGCCGGGAGACGTGGGTGCGGAGGCTGGGCTACGCGCCCGACGTCGCCGCCGAGGCGGCCACCAGCATCATGTCGGAGCCGTCGACGCCCACGGCGCTGGTCGTCACCAACGTCAACGGAGCGATCGGAGCTCTCACCGCCCTGCGCCAAACCGGCGTCGACGTGCCGAGGGACCTGTCGATGGTGGCCATCCACGACCAGTGGATGGCGGCCCACACCTGGCCGCCGCTCACGACGGTGAAGATGGCGTTCTACGACGTCGGGTACCGGGCTGTCCGGTTGCTCATCGACCAGCTCGCCGGTGCCCCCGCCGACGACATCGTGGTCGTCGACCCGCCACCACACCTGGTCCTCCGGGCCTCGACGGCGCCACCGCCTTGAAGCTCTGAGTGCCGCAACCGGTGCTTGGCGGCGTATCTTCGGCGGGTGCGAGTCACGTTCGTGCGCCATCACCTCGAGGACGAACCCGGCCTTCTGGGCGAGGCCTTCGCGGCCCGGAACTTCGAGGTCAGCGTCCACGACGGCACCCAACCGGACCAGCTCGCGGACCCGGCCGGCCTCGACGCCGCTGTCGTCCTCGGGTCGGTGTGGTCGGTCTACGACACCGCGACGATCGGCTCGTGGATCGGCGAGGAGCTCGCCTGGCTGCGGTCCTTGGACGACGCTGGTGTCCCCGTCCTCGGCGTGTGCTTCGGCGCCCAGGCTCTCGCCGCCGCCCACGGAGGGTCCGTGGAGCCGGCGCCTCGCAAGGAGATCGGGTGGGTGGCGGTGGAGCCGGTGTGCCCGGAGCTCGTGAAGCCCGGCCCGTGGTTCCAGTTCCACGCCGACCGCTGCGTGCTGCCGCCGGGTGCGGAGATCCTGGCGACCAACGACGTCGCCGTCCAAGCCTACGCCTTGCGGCGCAACCTGGCGGTGCAGTTCCACCCCGAGGTCGACGGGCCACAGCTAGAGCGGTGGATCGAGCACGGAGGCCGTGACGAGATCGCCGGGTCGGGCCTGGACCCCGACGAGCTCCTTGCGGCCACGATCAACGAGGAGGGCGCCGCCCGCGAGCGGGCCGACGAGCTGGTCGGGGCGTTCCTGCGCTCCACGTCGCGGTAGGCAGGAGCCCGGCGGCGGCAGCCCCTCACCGCGGCCCGCAGATCACGGATCCTGGACGTCCGCGTACTGCCGATGGAGGCGGAGGAAATCGGCGACGAACCAGCACCGTGCCTGCACCGTCCACCCACGCCAGCGAGCGTCGGCGAGCGCCGCCCCGACCAGGCGGGACCCCATCCCCCGGCCTTCGTGGGCTGCGGGCACGACCGTGTGGGTGAACACGACACCGCCCGGCACGGGTAGGTACTCGGCCACGGCGACGCCATCACCCAGGTCCATCTCGTAGCGGTGCCGTTCGTCGTCGTGGACGACCGGCGGCCCGACGGCGACGTCCAGTGTGTGGCGCATGTCCTCCTCCTCGGGCCACCGGCGAGCGCTGCGGCCCGCCGCCCACCCTACGGCCGGGCCCCGCCCACCGAGGTGTTGCTACGGTAAGCGGCTGGCGCACCACTCAGGCGGAGCGGTCGAGCCCGTGCACCCGACATGGGAGGATGGATGTCAGAACCTGTTACCCGGCGCCGGTTCCTCACCGGTGCTCTCGGAGCCGGCGCCGGCGCTGCGGCGCTGTCGGTGGCCAACGCGCTCGGCGACGCACCCCAGGTCCTCGGCGCCACGCCGCCGGCTATCACCACGCCCGCCGGCGCCCCTCCCCCGTACCAGACATACGTCTCCAGGCCCGACCTGCGGCCGCCCGGGGTGTGGATCAAGGCGACACCCGCCGGCATCGGTCCCGGCGTGCCGCCCTACATCTTCGCCACCCCCGCCGGCGGCGTGCCCGGCGCCCACTACCCCGCCGGCGCCCAGCAGGGCCTCATGATCTTCGACCGCAACGGGTGGCTGGTCTTCTTCAGGCCGCTCACGGCCAAGACCGACCAGGCCTTCAACTTCCACGTCCAGACCTACCAGGGCAAGCCGGTCCTCACCTGGTTCCAGGGGACGCTCGGCCCGGGCTTCGGGACCGCCGGCATCTACGCGATCGCCGACGACACCTACTCGACAGTCGCGACCGTGTCGTCGGCCAATGGCGTGCCCTGCGACCTGCACGAGTTCGTCATCACGCCGCAGGACACAGCCCTGCACACCGGCTACCAGAAGATCACCCAGCCGGACATCTACAACTGCCATGCCTACGAGCGCGACATCGCCACGGGCGGGGTCCTGCTCGACTGGCCGTGCTACCCGTCGGTGCCGATCTCCAAGACGTTCACACCGGGCAGCATGGACTACTTCCACATGAACTCCGTCGACCTGTGGCCGGGCCCCGACCGCGACCTGCTGATCTCCTCCCGCAACACCAGCGCCGTGTACCTGGTGAGCCGGGCGACCGGGCAGATCCTCTGGCAGGCCGGTGGGAAGGGATCGTCTTTCACCATGGTCGGCCCCGGCACGCGCTACGAGTTCCAGCACGACGGGCGGGCGTTGCCCGACGGCAGCGGGTTCTCGGTCTTCGACGACGCCAGCCCGCCCAGCCCGGAGAAGCAGGCGTGGGCCAAGGTGCTCCGCGTCGACACCGTCAACCGCCAGGTCACGCTCGACCAGGAGTGGAACCACTCCACCCAGCCGGTCGTCGTTTACTACACCGGCAACAACCAGCTGCTCCCCGACGGATCGCGCTTCGTCGGGTGGGGGTCGGCACCCTACTTCTCACACTTCGCCGCGCCGGCGGCGGGCGCCGAGATGATCCTGGACGGGCGGTTCCCCGCCGGGGCGTTCACCTACCGCACCTTCACCGACGACTGGGTCGGCAACCCCCGGATCCAGGAGCTGCTGTTCGTCGTGCGCCCCGGCTCGGCAGCGGGCTCCTTCACCGGCTACGCCAGCTGGAACGGCGCCACCCAGGTTGCCTCCTGGCAGGTGTCAGCCGGGACGTCGTCGACGACGCTGACCGAGCGGGCGGTGACGGCCCGCCACGGCTTCGAGACCGCCATCGGCTTCACGGCGTCGGGTGCCACCCAGTTCCAGGTGACGGCGCTCGACGCCACAGGCCACGTCCTCGGCACCTCCCCGGTGGTCAGCGCCCACTGAGGCAGAGCTCGTTGCCCTCGGGGACCCGAGCCGCTGGGATCGCTCGCCGCCCACCACCGTCAGAGCGTGTGTGGGTCACCGGCGTCGAAGGTGACCTGCAGAGGCCGGATGTCGGTCACTCGTCCTTCACGACCTCGATGGTCTGCACCCCGCCAATCACGTCGCTGATGAGGTTGTAGAGCACGGCGGCGACGGTGTTCATCACCGTGCCGAGGAGGGCGAGCGCCCCGCCGGCCGCGGCGGCGTACTCGAGCACGGGCATGGGGCGCAGGACGAACTTGCGGGCGTCGGCGAGCGTGCGGACGGCCCGCTCGATGTCGCGGATGAAGTGCAGGGGTACGGCCACTTGCCAGGCGACCACCCCGGCGAGCAGGAAGATGCCGAGCATCAGGACGTAGAAGAGGAGTGACACCTTGAACACGGTCCAGGCGTCGACGCGGCGGACGAGGCGGCGGATCGGGACGCCGGCGGTGGCCGCTGGCAGGCCGGCGAGGGGTGGCACCCCGTCGGGTCGCGCGGGCACCGCCGGCGCCCACGTCTCGCCGGAGGCGCCCGGGGCATCCCGCGCGACCCGGGGGGAGGGCACCCCGCCCGCTGTGGCCACCGACCGCTGGCGGCGCGCCCCCGGGGGGGCGGATCGGGGCGGGAGCGCCTCCCGCTCACCGTCGCCGCCCACCGGCCCGTACCGGGCGGGGAAGGGGGAGGTCTCCTCCCCCACCACCGGCCCGGTCTGGTCGCTCACGTCTCTCCCCACCCGGTCACCCCTCGGCCTCCTCGACGGCCAGCACCGGTGCCACCGACGCCACCACCTGGCCGGAGTCGAGGCTGACGAGCCGGACACCGGTTGCGTCGCGACCCTGGCTCGAGACCCCCCGGACAGGCATCCGGACGGTCACGCCCGCCGAGGAGATCACGAGGATCTCGTCGTCGAGTCCCACCATGAAAGCAGCGACGACGCGCCCGCGCTGCGCGGTCAGCTTGATGCCGCGCACCCCGAGACCCCCCCTTCCCTGCCGGTGGAAGTGGTGGAGTTGGGTGCGCTTGCCATAACCGGCGTCAGTGGCGGTCAAGATGCTTGTTTCGTCCCGGGCGAGGTCGACGGAGACGACCTCGTCTCCCTGGCGGAGGTTCATACCCCGAACGCCGCCCGCGTCCCTCCCCATCGGGCGGACGTCCTCCTCGCTGAAGCGGATCGCCATCCCGCCGGCCGTCACCATGAAGATGTCGTCGGACCCGCCGGTGACGATCACCCCCACCAGCTCGTCGCCCTCCCGCAGGTTCACAGCGATGAAGCCATCCCGGCGGGACTTATCGTACTCAGAGAAAGTAGTCTTCTTGACCTGGCCGCCGCGGGTGGCGAAGAGCAGGAACCGGTCGGCGGGGAACTCGCGGGTGTCTATCAGGGTCTGGATGTGCTCGCCGGGCGCCAACGGCAGGAGGTTGACGATGGCCGTGCCACGGGCGGTGCGCTCCTTGACGGGGATGTCGTAGGCGCGCAGGCGGTACACCTTGCCCAGGTTGGAGAAGAACAGCAGGTGGGCGTGGGCGGAGGTATGGATGACACGGGTGACGTAGTCCTCGTCGCGCAGGCGGGTGCCGGCGACGCCCCGGCCGCCGCGAGCCTGGGTGCGGAAGGCCGACGCCGGCACCGCCTTGACGTAGCCGGCGCGTGTCATGGTGACGACGAGCTCCTCGTCGTCGATGAGGTCCTCGGCACCCATGTCGCCGGGATCGAAGGTGATCTCCGCAACCCGGTCCGAGGCGAAGTCGTTGCGGATGGCGCCCAGCTCGGTCTTGATGACACCCCTGAGCACACCTTCGTCGGCGAGGATGGCCTCGAGCTCGGTGATCTGTGCCCGCAGCTGCGCGAGCTCCTCCTCCAGGTTGGTCCGGCCGAGGCGGGTGAGGCGAGCCAACGTCATGTCGAGGATGTGCTCGGACTGGACCTCGGTGAAGCCGAACGGGTCCGCCATGAGCCCGCCCCGTGCCGCGGCGCGGTCCTCCGAGCCCCGGATGAGGGCGATGATGGCGTCGATCATGTCGAGGGCCTTGATGAGACCCTCGACGATGTGGGCGCGCTGCGCCGCCTTGCGCAGCCGGAACTCGGAGCGCCGGCGGATCACGTCGCGCTGGTGGTCGACGTAGGCCTGCAGCGCCTGCAGCAGGTTGAGCGTGCGGGGAACGCCGTCCACGAGGGCGACCATGTTGACCCCGAAGCTCGTCTGCAGCGGGGTCATCTTGTAGAGGTTGTTGAGCACGACGTTGGCGTTGGCGTCCCGCTTGAGCTCGATGACGAGCCGGGTCTGCTGCTTGGCAGAGCCGTCGTTCAGATCCCGGATGCCGTCGATGTCACGGCTCTCGACCAGTTCCCTGATCTTGCCGAGCACCTGCGCCCGGCCCACCTGGTAGGGGAGCTCGGTGACCACGATCGCCGTGCCGCGCTTGGACTCGACGATCTCTGCGCGCGCCCGCATCTTGATCGAGCCCCGTCCCGTCCGGTAGGCGTCCTGGATCCCAGCCCGCCCGAGGATCAGCCCTCCGGTCGGGAAATCTGGGCCTCTCACGAAGTGCATGAGCTGCTCGACGGTGGCGTCGGGATGATCGAGGAAGAAGGTGACCGCGTCGGCGACCTCCCCCAGGTTGTGTGGCGGGATGTTGGTCGCCATCCCGACGGCGATGCCCTGGCTGCCGTTGACGAGGAGGTTCGGGAACCGGGACGGAAGGACGACCGGTTCCTGGAACTCCCCGGAGTACGTGTCCACGAAATCGACGGTCTCCTCGTCGATCCCTTCGAGCATCCGGTGGGCGAGGGGCGACAGCCGGCACTCGGTGTAGCGGGCTGCAGCGGGGCCGTCGTCGGGGGACCCGAAGTTGCCCTGCCCGTCGATGAGCGGGTGGCGGAGGCTGAACGGCTGTGCCATCCGTACCATCGCGTCGTATATCGCCGCGTCGCCGTGGGGATGGTAGCGGCCCATGACGTCGCCGCTCACACGCGCACACTTGAGGCGAGGCCGGTCGGCGCGGGCGTTGAGCTCCCACATGCCGTAGAGGATCCGCCGGTGCACCGGCTTCAGGCCATCGCGGGCGTCAGGCAGTGCCCGGCTGACGATGACGGACATCGCGTAGTCCAGGAACGAGCGCTCCATCTCGTCCTGGAGCTCGATCGGCTGGATGCCGACGAGGTCGAGGTCCTCGTCGCCCGGCGGGAGATCGCTCATATGTCGAGGAACCTCACGTCCTTGGCGTTGGTCTGGATGAACCGCTTCCGCTCCTCGACATCGTCACCCATGAGGATCGACATGACCTCGTCGGCCTTGGCGGCCTCCTCGACGGAGACCTGCAGGAGGGTCCGCGTCGAGGGGTCCATCGTCGTGAAGCCCAGATCGTCGTAGTTCATCTCACCCAGGCCCTTCAGGCGCTGGAACTCGGGTTTGTGGGCCGGGTGCTCCCCGAGGAAGGCGGCCTTGGCCGAGTCGTCCTTCAAGTAGACCTTCTCCTTGCCCACCAAGGTCGAGTACAGCGGCGGCTGGCAGATGTACACATAGCCCGCCTCGACGAGCGGGCGCATCTGCCTGAAGAAGAACGTGAGCAACAGCGTGCGGATGTGGCTGCCGTCCACGTCGGCGTCCGCCATGATGCAGACCTTGTGGTAGCGAGCCCTGGTGGCGTCGAACTCCTCGCCGATACCTGCACCGATCGCCGTGATGAGCGCTTGGATCTCGGTGTTCTTGAGCATCCGGTCGACCCGGGCCCGCTCGACGTTCAGGATCTTTCCCCGGATGGGTAGCAGCGCCTGCGTGACCGGGTTGCGAGCGTCCATTGCGGTCCCGGCGGCAGAATCGCCCTCGACTATGAACAACTCCGCGTCTTCCGGCCCGGTGCCACGCGCACAGTCCCGTAGCTTCTCGGGCATGCCAGCGCCTTCGAGTGCCGACTTGCGACGGGTGGCATCGCGAGCGCTCTTGGCCGCCTCACGCGCTCGGGCCGCCTGCAGGGACTTCATGACGATCGCCCGACCCTCGGTGGGGTGCTCCTCCAACCAGTCCGCCAGCTTCTCGTTGGTCACCCGCTGCACCAGCGAACGGATCGTCGCGTTGCCGAGCTTGGCCTTGGTCTGACCCTCGAACTGCGGCTCACGCAGCTTCACCGCGACGATGGCCGTCAGACCCTCCCGGATGTCCTCACCGAGGATGCCCGGGTCCTTGTCCTTCACGAGGCCCTTGGCCTTGGCGTACTTGTTGACGACCGAGGTGAGGGCGGTGCGGAAGCCCTCGATGTGCATGCCGCCCTCGACTGTGGAGATGCCGTTGGCGTAGCCGTGGACGCCCTCGTAATAGCCGGTGTTCCACTGGAAGGCGATCTCTACGGCACCCTCCTCGCCCTCGTCGGCGTAGTAGCCGACCCGCTTGAACAGCGGCTCCTTGGATGAGTTGAGTGAGCGGACGAAGTCGATGATGCCGCCGGCGTACTTGAAGACCTGCGCCTGACCGCCAGCGCGCTCGTCGGTGAAGCGGATCTCGAGGCCTGCGTTCAAGAAGGCGTACACCTGGAGCCGCTCGAGGATCGTCTGAGCACGGAGCTCGACGTCATCGAAGATCCTCGGGTCCGGCCAGAAGCTGACGACGGTGCCCCGCCGGCCCCGGGGTGACGGGCCGACCTCCTCGAGGCGGGTCTGGGGTCGCCCGCCGTCGGCGAACTCCATCCGGTAGCGGACGTCGTTGCGGTCGACCTCGACGACCAGACGGCGTGACAGGGCGTTGACCACCGAGACACCCACGCCGTGCAGGCCGCCGGAGACCTTGTAGCCCTTGCCTCCGAACTTTCCGCCGCCGTGCAGCTTGGTCAGCGCGATCTCGACGCCGGACAGCTTGTACATCTGGTTGATGTCGGTCGGGATCCCTCGGCCATTGTCGACGACCCGGCAGCCGCCGTCGGCGAGCAGCGTCACGTCGATCCGGTCGCAGAAGCCGGCCATGGCCTCGTCGACCGAGTTGTCCACCACCTCCCATACCAGGTGGTGGAGTCCCGACAGGCTGGTCGACCCGATGTACATGCCGGGGCGCTTGCGGACGGGATCGAGGCCCTCGAGCACCGCCATGTCCTTGGCCGTGTAAGTGGCGACGTCCTCGGCCTCGAACGTCGTTTGCAGTGCCATGAGCGCGAACCTCTCAGCTAGCAGGGGCGAGACGCATCCAGCCGCCGACCTCCGCCCCAAAAGTCCAGGTCAGCAGCCAGAAACGCAACGATGGGATTCTACCAGCTGGGGTATGTCAGCCGGCGCTGCGCCGGCCCCTGGAGGCCCCGACGACCCGCACTACGAGCTCACGCACCGCGTCGCCCCCGACGGCGTCGATGCGCTCGAGGATGTCCCCGGCCAGGAGCTGCAGGCTGGCTGCCCAGGCCGGGTGGTCCACCGCCACCGTGAGGACGCCGTCACGAAGCGTACGCGGCGTGGCATGGGCGGCGATGTCGGGCCCGACGAGCTCTTCCCAGCGGGCGAAGACGGACGTGAGCAGCTCGGGACGGCCGAGCCCGAGGCCCTCCGACAGGCGGCCGAGGGACGCCGAGACGGGACGGGGATCGATCGACGAGGCCGGGGGGGGGAAGGGCTGCCAGGTCACGCCAGGAGCTTGCCACTCTCGACGCGCACCACCCGGGCCGGGCGGGCTGCAGGAGGGGGGAGGCCGGCGGTCGTGAGGATCGCCTGGCCGGCCGGCAGGACGTCGAGCAGGGCGGCGCTGCGCTCGTCGTCGAGCTCGGAGAACACATCGTCGAGCAGGAGGATCGGCGGCGACCCGACCCGGGCGGTCACGAGCCGATGGCCCCCGAGACGCAGGCCGAGGGCGAGCGTCCGCTGCTCCCCCTGGGAGCCATGCGTGCGGGCCGGCAGGTCCCCGATCCAGCAGCCGAGCTCGTCGCGGTGTGGACCCACAGTCGTCATGCCCCTCCGCAGGTCCTCCGGGCGGGCGGCAACGAGCGCCTCCGCCAGCGACCCCTGCCAGCTGGCCTGGTAGGCAAGGCCCACCGTGGTGGGTCCCCCGCGCAGGCGGGCAGCGGCGGCGACCTGGGCGTAGGCATCCGTCACGAGCGGCTGGAGCGCAGCGGTGAGACCGAGGCGGGCGGCAGCGAGCGCCTCCCCGGCGGCAGCGAGCTTGGCGTCCCACACGTCGAGGGTGGAGACCACCTCGGGCGTCGCCCGCCCGCCGGCCTGGCGGAGCAGCGCGTTGCGCTGGCGCACGACACGCTCGACCTCGGCCTGGGTGGCGTCGTGGCGGGGGTGGAGGGCCACGAGCAGCTCGTCGAGGTAACGGCGCCGCGACACCGGGCCTCCCTTGACAAGGTCGAGGTCGTCGGGCGAGAACACGGTGACCTGCAAAGCTCCGAGGAGGTCCTTTGCCCGCCGGAGGGGCTGTCGGTTGACCTGCACCCGGTCGCGCCCGCTGCGGTGCAACTCCGCCTCGACGAGCAGCAGCCGGCCGTCACGGCGCCCCTCGGCCCGCACCACGGCGGTGCCGGCGCCAGCACGCACCAGGGCCTCACCAGGCGCTCCTCGGAAGGAACGCAGTGCCGCCAGGAACCCCACCGCCTCCAAGAGGTTGGTCTTGCCCTCGCCGTTCGCCCCGACAACCACGGTGAGCCCTAGTGGTGCTGGCTCGAGGTCAGCAGTGGCGTAGTTCCGGAAGTCGGTGAGCCAGAGGTGCTCGAGCTCCACGAGGGCTCAGGACACCCGCACCGGCATCAGCAGGTACAGGTAGTTGTCGCCCTCAGCGGCGCGCAACGTCGCCGGCTTCAACGTGTCGAGCGTCGACAGCACGACCTCGTCGCCGCTGACCGCCTCCAGCCCGTCGATGAGGTACTGCGGATTGAACGCCACTGTCATCTCTGCCCCCTCGTACTTGGCGTCCACGTCCTCGCTCGCCTGGCCCCAATCAGGCGTGATGACCTGCAGCTGGATGCCCTCGGCCGCCAGCGCGATCCGCACCGGCGTGACCGGGTCGCGGGCGAGGAGCTTCACCCGCCGGGCTGCTTCGAGCAGCGCCTCCCTGCCGACGGTGAGGCGGTTGGGGTACGAGGGAGGGATCAGCTGGCGGTAGTTGGGGAACTCCCCCTCGATGAGGCGGGTGGTGAGCGACACCGGACCGGTGCTGAAGGTGGCGTCGTGCGAACCGAGGCGCAGCGACACCTCCCCGGCGCCGGCCAGCAGCCGGCCCAGCTCGTTGAGCGCCCGCGACGGCACCAACACCTTCTGATCGGCGCCCAGCACACCGACGCCGGCCAGGTCACGCACGGCGAGGCGGTAGGAGTCGGTGGACACGAGCCGGAGACCGCCCTCCTCGGCTGCCATCAGCACCCCGGTGAGGATCGGGCGGGTGTCCTCGCTCGACGCCGCCCGAACGACCTGACGGAGGGCCTCCGCCAGGCCCTCGACCGGGAGCGTGACGCTGTCCCCGCTCGGCACCGGCAGGTGGGGGAAGTCTCCGGCGGGGTGGGTGCGGACGCTGAACTGCGAACGGCCGGAAGCGATGCGGAGGTCGTCCTCCTCGGCCTCGAGGGTCACGGCACCAGGGTCAAGAGCCCTGACGATGTCGGTCACGAGCCGGCCAGGGGCCACCACGACCCCGTCGTCGAGGCCGGTGACGGTCGCGTGGGTGGTGATCGTCAGGTCCAAGTCGGTGCCCGTAGCGATCAGGATGTCGGCCCGGGTCTCCAGCCGGACCCCCGACAGCACCAGTAGGGTCCCGCTCCGCCCGGCGGTGGCCCGCCCCGCAGTGGAGAGGGCCTCGACGAGGACGTCACGCTCGCATCGCAGCTTCACCGCAGCACTCCTACTTCAACTCTTCTGATTGGAAAGACAGGTAGCAGTGGTTGTAGGTCCTGGGGATTGTGGACGGCAGGGCATCGCGGCTGGTGAGCCGGTCCGCGGCGCTGCGCGATG
>DAHVMA010000049.1:0-1891 GCA_027320105.1 Acidimicrobiaceae bacterium
GGTACAGCTCCTCGGGGTGTTCGCCGAGTTCGAGCGGGCGACCATCATCGATCGGGTGGTGGCAGGGATGGAGCGAAAGGCCGCGAGGGGCGGGTGGCCGGGCGGCTCTCGCCCCTACGGCATCCGGCTCGATGCCGACCAGCGCCTTGCCCGGGAGCCGGCCGAGTTCCCGGTCGTGGAGCGGATCTTCACCCGCTACGCAACCGACCGCCTGGGGGCGGTCACCATCGCCGGCGAGCTGAACGCCGATGGCCTTCGGACCCGGGCGGGCAAGCCCTGGAACGCCAAGGTGGTCCTTGACGTGCTCAGGAACCGGGCCTACCTCGGCGAGGTGTCGTTCCGGGGCACCTGGCACCGATCGAGCGCCGAACCGCTCCTCGATCCGGTGCTGTTCGAACCGCCCTGGGTTTCATGGAGACTCGAGGGCTTGGATTCCAACGGTCTGACGGTCGCCTCCCACCTCCCTTCGGTCCTCGCCGCATCGGGCTGCTGAGACGACCGGGAGCGCCGATCCGTCTCCAGGGCCCTCCGATTGGCCATCGGCCTCCGAAATGAGGCCCCCAGATCGACGAGGAGCCCCGTTCGGCCCCGGGGTGGTACCAGAGACCGGCCCGATCTGCCCCTCCCGCTGGCCGGCGCCCTCGAGCGCAGCGTAGTACGCGGCCTCGAACTCGGCCGGCGGGAGGTAGCCGATCGGGCCGAGCAGCCTGCGTTGGTTGAACCAATCCACCCACTCCAGCACGGCGTACTCGACGTCGTCGATCCCTTTCCACGGGCCGTCGCGGCGGATCACCTCGGTCTTGTACAGGCCGATCACGGTCTCGGCAAGGGCGTTGTCGTAGCTGTCGCCGACCGAGCCGACCGAGGGGGCGATGCCTGATTCCTCCAGCCGCTCGGTGTAGCGGATCGAGGTGTATTGGCTCCCGGCATCGGAGTGATGGATCAGGCCGCTGAGGTCGCCCCGCCGCCGCCAGATGGCCATCTCCAGGGCGTCGAGCGCCAGCTCGGTCGCGAGGGAGCGGGCGACCTGCCAGCCCACGATGAACCGGGAGAACGCATCGATCACGAAGGCGACGTAGACGAACCCCGACCAGGTGGCGACGTAGGTCAGGTCGACCACCCACAGGCGGTTCGGCCTGGTGACCGAGAAGTTGCGCCGCACGAGGTCGGCGGGCCTGGAGGCGGTCTCGTCCGGGATCGTCGTCCGGAGCTTCTTGCCACGCCGCACGCCTTGGAGGCCCATCTCGCCCATCAGGCGCTCGACCGTGCACTTTGCGACGGCGACCTTGTCCCGCAGCAGCTGACGCCAGACCTTCCTCGCCCCGTAGACGCTGCGGTTGGCCTTGTGGATCCCAGCGATCTCGGCCTTCAGCTCCTCGTCGCGGCGCGACCGGGCCGAGGGCGGCCGCCGCCTCGCCTCGTAGTAGGTGGACGGGGCGACCTGCAGCTCGCGGCAGATCGGCTCGACCCCGAACCGGCTCCTGTGCTCGTCGATGTAGGTCATCACCTGGTGGATCGGCGGTCGAGCTCCGCCCCGAAGAAAGCCGCCGCGGAGCGCAGGATCTCGTTGGCCCAGCGGAGCTCGCGGTTCTCGCGCTCCAGCTCCTTCAGGCGCGCTCGCTCCTCGGTCGTCAGGCCCGGACGTGTTCCTTGATCGATCTCGGCCTGGCGGACCCAGGTGCGGAGGGTCTCCACGCCGATGTCGAGCTGGCGGGCGATGCGGCCCACGACGCCGTGGCGCTCGCCGTCGCGCTCCATCGTCTCGAGCACGAGCCTGACCGCCCGCTCACGGATCTCGGGCGGGTACCGCTTGCTGAAGGGTGACTTGTCGGTCTGCATGGCTCCAACCTTTCCAAGGTCGGGAGCCTCCGACAAACCCGGGGCGGTTCAG
>DAHVMA010000059.1:0-4054 GCA_027320105.1 Acidimicrobiaceae bacterium
CGAGTACCGCTGCCTGGCCGAGACCGTCGGCGGCACCTACGTCCACCTCGGCGCCCCCGGCGTGCAGGTCAACCCCTTCGACCTCCAGCCCGGCCCCGACGCCCTCACGCGCCGGGCGCTGTTCGTCCACACCCTCGTCGCCGTGCTCCTCGGCGAGAAGCCCGACCCGCAGAGCGCCGCCGCGCTCGACCGCGGGATCGTCTGTGCCTACGAGTCGGCGGGGATCACTGCCGATCCGCGCAGCCACGCCCGCCCCGCGCCGCTGCTCGCTGAGCTCGCCGCCGCGCTCGACCAAGACGGCGACCCAGCGGCACGGGCGCTCGCCGCCCGGCTCGCGCCCTATGTCACCGGCACGCACCGGGGGCTCTTCGACGGGCCGACCACCACCCGACCCGACAGCCACCTCGTCGTCTTCAGCCTCCGGGACCTACCCCAAGAGCTGAAGGCCGCAGGGACCCTGCTCACCCTGGACGCGATCTGGCGACGGGTGTCCGACCCGGCGAAACGCAAGCGGCGGCTCGTCGTCGTCGACGAGGCGTGGCTGCTCATGGCCGAGCGCTCGGGCGCGGAGTTCCTCTTCCGCATGGCCAAGTCCGCCCGCAAGCACTGGGCGGGGCTCACCGTCGTCACCCAGGACGCCGCCGACCTGCTCGGCTCCCCGCTCGGCCAGGCCGTCGTCGCCAACGCCGCCACCCAGATCCTGCTCCGCCAAGCCCCCCAGACCATCGACACCCTCGCCGAGGCGTTCGGGCTGTCGGCCGGCGAGCGCGCCTACCTCCTCGGCGCAGCACGTGGCCAGGGCCTCCTTGCCGCCGGGGTCGACCGGGTCGCGTTCAGCGCGCTCGCCAGCCCCGCCGAGGACGTGATCTGCCGCACTGGCATCGAGCAGACCCTCGACGACATCCCCGACCTCTGAACCCGGCCCCGCCCACCGACACCAGCCGCCACCGACACCACCACCAAGGAGCACCCTTGCCCACCACCACACCCACCGTCCCCGCCCCGAGCCTGCCCCGCCCGCCGTCGGGGCCGCTCGCCCGCTACCTCGCCCACCCAGGCCCGACCACCGCCCGCCTCGCCCACCACCTCGCCCACGAGGCCGCCCACGTCGCCGCCCTGGCCGGCCCGCCCGCCGCAGCTGGGGTCCTGGCCGCCCTCGCCGTGGTCCTGGCCGTACGGGCCGCCGGGCGCCGGCGCATGGCGAGCGGCGCCCGTCTGGTCGAGATCCTCACCCCGCCTGTCGTCGACCCCGAGGGGGCGGCCACGCTCTGGACCAACCTCGTCGCCCTGCTCCGCCCCGCCTGGCGCAGGGTGCTCTCCGGCCAGCCGCATCTCGGCTTCGAGCTGGTCGCCACCTGCGGCGGCCTGCGGTTCGTGGTGTGGGTCCCCGGCGGCATCCCGCCCGGCATGGTCGAGCGGGCGGTCGAGGCGGCCTGGCCGGGTGCGCGCACCGAGACCCGCCCCGCCGCACCGCCGCTCACCGGGGAGGGGGTCTCGACCGGCGGGAGCCTCGCCCTGGCGGTCGGCGAGGAGTACCCGCTGCGCTGCGACCACAAGGTCGACCCGCTCCGCCCGCTCCTCGGCGCCCTCGGCGCGCTCGCAGACGGCGAGTCCGCCTGTGTTCAGGTCCTCGCCAGGCCGGTGACCGGCCGGCGCCTCGCCCGCCTGCAGCGCCGCGCCGTCGCCCGCCGCGCCGGGCGCCCCACCAGCCTCGCCGCCCGGGTCCTCGACCTCCTCACCCCCGGCCCGGCCGCTCGTCCGGCCGAGGTCGACCCGACCAGGGCTACCGACGTCGCCGACATCTTGGAAAAGGCGGCCCAGCCCTGCTGGGCGGTCGCCATCCGCTACGCGGTGGCCACCACCGACAGCGACCGCCAGGCCAAGGCCCGCCTGCGGGGCCGGGCGCACGCGCTGGCGAGCGCCTTCTCGCTCTTCTCGGGCCGCAACCGCCTCGCACGCCACCGCCTCCCCCGTGCCGCCCAGGTCTTGGCGGCGAGACGCCTCGGCAAGGGGAACCTCGTCTCGGTGGCCGAGCTCGCCGCCCTCGCCCACCTGCCGACCGATGTGGCGGTGCCCGGCCTCACCCGAGCGGGCGCCAACGCCGTCGCCCCGCCCCCCGCCGTCGCCCAGCCCAGCGTCGCCCAGCCAGCCGCCGCTCTCACCGCCAGCACAGGCCCCGGCACAGGCTCGGCCGACGAGCAGCTGACGACGCAGGCGCCGAAGGTGCTCGGCGACGCCCAGGCCGGCGGGCGCCGCCCGGTCCGCCTCGCCGTCTCAGACGCCCGCTACCACCTCCACGTCATGGGGGCGACCGGCTCGGGCAAGTCGACCCTCCTCGCCAACCTCGCCATCGCCGACATCGAGGCCGGCCGGGGATTGGTCATGATCGACCCCAAGGGCGACCTCGTCACCGACCTGTTGGACCGCCTCCCTGAGGTCGCAGAGGCCCGCACCGTCCTCATCGACCCCGAAGACCCCGACGCCGCCCCGGTCTTGAACGTCCTGTCTGGCCCGGACCCCGACCTCGCCGTCGACAACCTGGTCGGGATCTTCCGCTCCATCTTCTCCGCCTTCTGGGGTCCGCGCACCGACGACGTGCTGCGCTCGGCCTGCCTCACGCTGCTGCGCTACGCGCAGGCGACCGGGAGCACCACCTGCCTTGCCGACGTGCCGCGCCTTCTCTCCGACGAGGAGTTCCGCCGGCCGCGCGTCGAGGCCGTCTCGGCCGACGTGGTCGGCCTCGGCGGGTTCTGGGCCGCCTACGAGCAGATGTCCGAGGCCAACCGGGCCCAGGTCGTCGGGCCGGTCATGAACAAGCTCCGGGCCTTCTTGCTCCGAGACTTCGTCCGCCAGGTGGTCGGCCGCCCCGACGGAAGCTTCGACATGGGCCAGGTATTGGACGGCGGCGTCTGCCTGGTGCGCGTGCCCAAGGGCATCTTGGGCGAGGAGACCGCACGCCTGCTCGGCTCCTTCGTCGTCGCCAAGGTCTGGCAGACCGCGACCCATCGCGCCCGGCTCGGCCAGGAAGCCCGGGTCGACGCCAGCCTCGTCGTCGACGAGGCCCAGAACTTCCTTCACCTCCCGCGCTCCTTCGACGAGATGCTCGCCGAGGCGCGGGGATATCGGCTCTCCATGGTCCTCGCCCACCAGCACCTCGGCCAGCTCCCGAGAGAGCTGCGCGAGGCGATCTCGACGAACGCCCGCACCAAGGTGTGGTTCTCGATGTCCCCCGAGGACGCCCACGCGCTCTCGCGCCACGTCGCCCCGGAGGTCTCCGAGCACGACCTCTCCCACCTCGGCGCCTACACGGCAGCTGCGCGCCTCGTCGTCGGCGGCGAGGAGACCCCCGCCTTCACGCTGCGCACCCGCCCCGCCCCTCCGCCACAGCCGGGCCGGGCAGACGCGGTGCGCGCCGCCAACCGGGCCACCCACCACCGACCCCGCACGGAGACCACCAAGGCGCTCACCGGGCGGACGCTTCCAGCCGGCACGAGGACGACCGCCAGAAAGATCGCTGGCCCGAGCGTCGTTGCCAACGAGACGCTTCTCGCCATCGCCGCGGCACGACGCAACGCCGGCGTCGTCTCCGACGCCGCCCCCACTACGGCCGGTGATGTCCGCAGTGGGCTCCACCATGGGCTCCATGAAGGGCTCCGCCATGGGCTCCGTCGTTCATTGGAGCCCTCGGACCCGCCCGAACCACCAGCACACGGCGCCGGGGAGGGCTCCGCCGCGCCGGCGGACTCAAGGGGTAGGGGGGCATGAGCGCAGCTGATGATGCCGGCCGGGGGCCGGTCCGCACTGGGTCGGCTGGTGGCGGTCGTCGGCTTCGCCCGGCAGCTGGTCGGCTCGCATCCTCCTCCGCAGGTGGTCCGGCGCCGTCAGGCGCTCCGCATCCCGCCTCGGCGGCAAGGAGCAGCGCTGCGCTCCGCACCGGGTCACCCGGAGGTGGTCGTCGTGGCTGGCGTGACATCGAGGCTCGACTGCTCGGCGTCCTCGGCCGGCTCACCGAACGCGACCGGCAGCTGTGCCGGCTCCTCGACGACCACCGGGT
>DAHVMA010000060.1:0-10069 GCA_027320105.1 Acidimicrobiaceae bacterium
GCGAACTTCTCCCTCGAGGGCCCGGTGCGGGCCGTAGCGACCTGCAAGATACCCGTATGGGCCGCCATCGGCCATTCCACCGATGACGTCCTCGTAAACGAGGTGGCCAATCGCTCGCTGGCAAACCCGAACGACGCCGCCGCCGAGCTGAACTCACTCGTCATCGCCTTTGAGAGATTTCTGACGGATCGCACCCACGAACTCACCATCGGAGCGAGGCGAACACTCACAGTCGGTGCGGCGCGCTTCGAACGCGGCCGCTCGATGCTCTACACGGCGGCATCGCACCGGCTATCCGCCTTCAAGTCGCATCCAGGTGATCTTGGCTGGGAGTTGAAGATCGCGGTGAAGGAGCGGCTCGATCACCAACACGTCTTCCTAACCACAGCCACCACCCGACTGCAGTCGGCGGCGCGACTCCGTACCACTAGAGCACGATTCGAGCGAGAAGGACTCAGCGCGGCCCTGGAGCGCTCAGGCGTGTGGGACAACATGCAGCGGCGGCGAGAGGCGTTGGTATTGGCCACGGAACGTTTGGGGGTGGCCGCCCACGCTGCCCTTTCCCGGCACGGAGCGCGGCTGGACCTGACGCAAAGCAAGGTGGACGGACTCGACCCGGCCATAGTCCTGGCGAGGGGCTACGCGATGGTGATGCGTGGCAGCAAGAGGGTGGCCTCGGTGCGGGATTTGGTTTCGGGCGAGACGGTGGAAACTCGATTTGCGGACGGGTCGGCGCAGGCTACGATCAGCTCGATCGCGCCGGGACCGGCATCAATGGAAGAAGCGGAGAATTAGGTGGCGAACACGAACGAGAAAAGCGAAAAGGAAGTCTCCTTCGAGGAGGCGCTCGAGCGGATCGAAGCCATCATCAAGAGAATTCAGTCGGGGAAATCACTTGACTCCCTGGTGGATGACGTCAAGGAGGCCAAGGATCTGATTGCGCTTTGTGAGCGCAAGATCTCCTGGACCGAGGGTGAGCTCGCCAAGATGCTCGGCGACCAGCCGGCTGATGCGGGCGAGGATCCCTTCTAGACGGATCGACCTGGCCGCATCCCTTGTCGATAAAGGCCAGCTCGGGCGGCCGCTAGGACAATCCGCCACAGCGGGCCTTTGCCGGTAGACTCCATATCCGCTGCGGCATCCGGCCGTCCGACGGATCGCGAGCGAGCGAGGTTGCCCCCGTAGCTCAGGGGATAGAGCAGTGGTTTCCTAAACCATGTGCGCAGGTTCGAATCCTGCCGGGGGCACCAGATCAGAGACCTAATCTCGGCGGATTGGACCCCATAGGACACCTGGTGAGACAACAGCGAGCTACTGCCAGGGTCTGCGAGGCTCGATCATTGAACTCAAGCTCGCCGCCGACGGGACCCGCCGCTGGAGACTTCGAGCCTTCCTCGGCCGCGACGTCGTCACCGGCTAACCGCGGTACTTACGCCGGAACTTCCGCGGGACAAGGCGCGCCAGACGGCAAGCCAAGTCGTGTCTAACCGTGGTCGACTGCCTCGTGCGCCGCAAGTGGATCGCCGGCATCATCTCCTCGCAGGAAACGTCCACCCAAGTTGAGATCGTCTTCACAGACGTGCTCGTCGCCGAGGGCTTTCGACCACGCTGCAGCGAGAGCGGGCGCGCTAGCAGACCCGACCGTCGACGACGGGACGCGGCCGATCCTGTTGGCGGTGTCGGACTACGGGCCGCAGACGAACTCGGACTTGACGCGCGAATTCATGGCCATGTGCTCCATAGCCCAGCACTTCGGCTGGCCGGGCACCCCGCCAGACCAGTCCTGGATCTAGAGATTCAAAGGCCATCTACAGGACGAGTATCCGCACCTGTTGGCGATCGCCGAGCCGGCCGTACCGCGCGCCGAGTTCCCCTTCATCCGCGAGCCGTGGAATGGGGTTCGCGTCCAAGCCGGGATCGGGCATGTGACGCCGACCGACGAGCACGAAGGTCGGGTTCCCACCATCCGTAAGGCCCGGCAGGCCGGCCTCGAAACGGCGCGGCTACGTCGCCTCGCCTTCCGTCGAAACAGAGACCAGCAGCACCAAAACCGGGGGCCTCACGATGCCGTTTGATCGAATGGGGATCCGTGACGCGAAGTCAGAAACAGGTCAGCACGCTGTCTTGCGACAGCCTGCTTATCGGGAGGTCTTGGGCTATGAAGCCCAGTCGGGGCCCGGTTTGTTTGTAATGGTGGGGACTTTTGCCCCTGGCTGGGTTGTATGGGCGCTCGTTACCGTCGAAGGCGAGGCTAGAGCGCTCGTCCTGAAGGGGTTGACCGGGTTTTGGCTGTGGACAGGCAGGGGAATGGCCTGAGGGGAGCTTCACCGGGTGCGCCGGGGAGCAACGGAACCGATGGTCGGGGGCCGGGGACGGGTGTGGCCGTCGGTGTGGTGCGCCTGGCGCCGGTCGGGCTGGCCTCCCCGGCAGCCAGCGTCCACCGTCGGGCAATGGCGTCGGCGGCGGCCGGCCTGGGCCAGATGGTGAGGGCGGAGGATCGGCTCTGGGAGCACGGTGAACACCTGGCTGTGTCGATCGGCGGTGTCGGTACGGCGCCGATGGCGCGACGGGTCGGGCAGCGCCTGGCGTCGGTGGTGAGCGACGCGGTGCGGAGCATCGCCCCGCTCGAGGTGGTGGTAGGGGTGGCGTGGGGCCCATCGGGGGTGGCGCCTGAGACGTTGGAGCGGAAGGCTGCCGCCGCGGCAGAAGCCGGTGTCGACGGCCCCGGGGTGGTGGTGGTGCGCGACCGTGGTGATAAACGGGCGACGGGCAGTGGGCGCGCCGGTGTGATCAGGTCCGAGCCGCACGGCTCCCGCCCGGCATCGGTGGCCGGGGTTGCCCGTCGGTCCGCGTTCGTGGGCCGGGCAGCCGCCCTTGAGGTGCTGCGCGAAGCGTGGGCGGACGCGCTGGCCGGAACGCCGCGCCTAGTGGGGGTGGAAGGCGAGGCGGGCATCGGCAAGACCGCTCTGCTGCGCGCCGTAGTGGCCGAGGTCGACCCGGCGTCGGTGTTGTGGGTGGCGGGCGATGACGACGAACGGGCGCTCGCGTTCGGCCTAGTGGGTCGGCTGGCAGCGGGTGCTGGAGCGCCTGGGCTGGCCGCGACGTTGCGGGACTGGGCAGCGAGCCTGGGACCGGGCTCCGATCCGCTGCTGGTGGGGGCGGGGTTGCTCTCCGTCTTGACCGCCGGGTCCGATCCGCTGCTGGTGGTGATCGATGACGGACACCTGGCCGACAGTCCCTCGCTGGCGGCGTTCAGGTTCGTGGCCCGCCGGCTGCTGCGGGATCGGGTCTTGATGGTGCTCGCCTTCCGCCCCGAGGAGCGCAGCGCTTTGGGGTCGGGGTGGGAGGCGTTGCTGGCCGAGCCGGGGTCGGCAACGGTCCGCCTGGAGGGCCTGGCGCCAGACGAGTTGATGGCGCTGGCCGTCGCTTTGGGCACCGGGCCGCTATCTCCGGCGGGCGCGGCTCGGCTGTTCGAGCACACCGGGGGCCACCCGCTGTATGCCCGGATGCTGCTCGATCAGCTACCGACGGTCATCCTCGAGCAGACAGGGAACGTCCTGCCCGCCCCGGCCTCGCTGGCCCAGGCGATCGTGGGCCGCCTCGGGTCGTGTGCGCCGGCGACCCGTGAGCTCTTGGCGGCGATCGCTGTGATGGGCATGGGCTGCGATCTGGCGCTGCTCGCAAAGTTGGTCGGGACAGCCGAGCCCGAGGCGGCGGCGGGCGAGGCGGCGCGGGCGGGGCTGCTAGTTAGAGAGCCGGGCCCCGACGGTGTTCGGGTGGCGTTCTCCCATCCGCTGGTGCGCGCTGCGATCTACCACGACATCGACCCCGTCGAGCGACGCCGCCTGCACGCCCGGGCGGGCGGGCTTTTGGCAGGCGGGTCGGGTCTGGCTCACCGGGTAGCCGCCGCAGAGGGCCCCGACGGAGGCTTGGCCGACGAGCTAGAGCGGGCGGCCCATGCCGATGCGGGCCAGGGTCGGCTGCACCAGGCGGCTTTGGGCCTATGGCGGGCGTTCGAGCTCACCCCTGCGGGCCCGCAGCGTTCCCGCCGTCTGCTGACGGCGGTCGAGGCCCGTGTAGGCGCTGGCGGCGTAGCCATCGCGGAGCGGGCCGAACAGGAGCTGTCCGCCCTGGTCCCCGACCCGTGGGTCGACTACGTGGTCGGGTTTCTGGCCTGGGGTGGTGGGCGTTTCCCCGACGCGGCCGCCAGGCTGGAGCGTGCCTGGTTCGGGTTGGAAGCCGGCTCGCGCCCGGAGGGTGCCCCGGCGGACCTGGCTGGCCGGGTCGCCACGGTGTTGGCGATGATCGCCACGTTGCGGGTGGACCATGCCGAGATGATCCGCTGGAGCGCGAACATGGCCGCCCGGGTCTCCGCACCGGCGCTCACCGCCTTGGCCAAGATGGTCGGGGCGCTGGGGGCGGCGATTGGCCCAGGCGGCGACCCGGCCGCCCTGCTCGCCGGAACACCCGCCCTTGCCAACCCCGCCGACCTCGTCCTGTTGATGACCCGGGGAGTGTTGCGGTGGTGGGCGGACGACCTGCCCGGAGCCTACGGTGACCTGGTGTCGGTCGTAGAGCGGGCCGCCCGGGGAGAGGAGTTGGCCTGGCCGAGCTTCGCCCTGGGCGCGCTCGGTGCCACCGCCTACCGGCTGGGCCGCCTGGAGGAGGCCGTGCTGTACGGGGAGCTGGCGGTGGCTACCGCCAGCGAAGCCGGTCGGGGCTCGGCCCTCGCCGTCCTGCATGCCTGGGCCTGCTATCCCCACGCGGCCAGGGGCGAGTGGGAGCCCGCCGAATCTCATGCCGCGGCCGCGGCGGAGTGGGCTGCGCGAACCGGCATGGCCCCCCCGCAGGTCGCTCCCGCCGCGGCCGCCGCCGCGATCGCCGACGCCCGCGGCGACACCGACGCCTTCGCCGTCGCCGCCGCCGCCATAGAGGCGGTAGGCGGGTCGCCGTACTGCAACGTCGACGGGTTCGGGCCGGCCCTCGCCGACGCCCTGGCCCGCACCGGCCGGCACGTCGACGCCGATGCCGCCCTGGACCGATACGAGCAGGCGGCAGCACCCCTGGGGGATCGGCCTTTCGCGGCCATGACCGCAGCCCGGGTACGCGGCCGGCTGGCGGCAACCGGGGGAGACTGGGAGACGGCCGCAACCCTCTTCCATGCGGCGGTCGAGCTGGCCGGCGGTCTCGCCATGCCCCTCGAGGCGGCCAAGGCCCACCTGGCCGCCGGCCAGGCGGCGTTGCAATCCCACCTGCCAAGCCGAGCCGCCCACCACCTGTATGCCGCCCTGGACGTCTTCGACGCCCTGGGCGCCGACGCATACGCCGCCCAGGCGGTCGCCGCCATCGATTCCGCCGGTCTGGCCCGCCGCCGTCGCGACAGTCTCACCCGGCTGCTCACCCCCGCCGAGGGGGCAGTGGCCCGGCTGGTGGCGGCCGGCCTGTCCAACAAGGAGGTGGCCGCCCGCCTGTTCGTCAGCCCGAACGCGGTGGCCTGGCACCTGACCCACATCTACGCCAAGCTCGGTGTCTCCTCCCGGCGGGCTCTGGCCGGCCAAATCGCCCCAACCGCCCTGCAGGGCAGACCCAAGCGGACTAGCCCTACAAATTCGAGCTGAAAAAACTACAAAGGTCTTGTAGGGACATCCTGCCGGCCGCCTCTCATGATGAGAAAAGCAACGATCTCGTCGATAGGAGCGGCCGATGCGGTTCGGTGCCGAGGTGCGTTGGAGCCCCGAAGGCGTCCTCGAAGGCGAAATCGCCACCGAAGCCACGCCGCCGGAAACTTTCCACGGGGTCATCCAGCTCGTCGGGCTACTCGAAGCCCACCTCGGACCGCCGCCCCCGCCGCCGCCCGACGACATCGATGACTCTTTTCAGAGGAGGTCGCCATGAATCGCTCGTCGACCATGCGGGGGTTGCACCGCTGGCTCACCTGGGTGACCACGATGGTCGGGGTGCTGGCCCTAGTACTGCTGAGCGTGCCGCTCATCGACGCGTCCCAGGTGGCAGCAGCGGCGTCGACAGCTCCGCCGTGTCCCTCGGGCAGCACCGACGTGCTCGACAGCTACGGCAACGCTACCGGGATCTGCCAGGTGACCTTCGACGGCTCGACGACCTGGACGGTGCCGCCGGGCGTGTTCTCGGTGGACGTCGTCGCCGTCGGCGGGGGCGGCGCCGGCGGCGCTCGTAGTGGCGGCGCGGCCGGGGGCGGCGGTGGCGGACAGGTCGAAAACCCAACTGGCCAGGCCGTGAACCCGGGAGACAGTGAGACGATCACCGTCGGCGCCGGCGGTTCCGGCAGCGCCAATTCCGAAGGGTACGCAGGGGAATCCTCCTCAATCGGACCGATCGGCTCGTCCGGTTCTTCTGTCGTGGCCGCCGGCGGCGAAGGGGGCTGGGACGGCACGGGGACAGCGGTTTCCTACACGGCCGGTGACGGCGGCACCTCGGGCGACGGCGAATCCGGAGGGCAGGCCGCGTGGAACAACAACAACGACACGAAGACCATCGCTGGTGGGGGCGGCGGCGGCGACTCCTACTCGGGGTTCCCCGGGGGGACTGACAATTATGGTGGGATCGGCGGCGGCGGGGCGGTCGCGAACGCCGGGCTGTTCGCCGGGCAGACCACCACCTACGGCGGTGGCGGCGGTGGCGGTTCGACGTGTTCGGGCTGTGCCGGCGTGAGTACCGGCGGCGCCGGCGGGGGCGGCACCGGCGGCGGACCCGTCATAGATGGCACCGCCGGCGGGTTCAACACCGGCGGCGGTGGCGGTGGAGACAATGGCGCCGGCGGCTCGGGCGTGGTGATCGTCCGCTTCGTCAACCCGGCCTGGCTTCCCACGGTGAGCACCAGTCCGGCCAACCCTATCACGGCCAGCTCGGCAAACGCCGGCGGTGACATCACCAGCCTCGGCTACCTGGCGACCAACGCCTACTCGTGCGGTGTCGTATACGCGCCGACCGCGACCGACGCGAACCCGATCCTCGGCGCCAGCGGCACCATCACGGTCCCCTACAGCGGCTGCGACTACCAGACCGGCGGGTTAACCAGTCCTGGCAGCTTCAGCGTCCAGATGACCGGGCTGTCGCTGGGGACGAGCTACAGCTTCAGAGCCTACGCAACCAACGAATATGGCTACGTCTCCCAGGGTAATTCGTCCTTCGACAACGAGTGGGTGTGGAGCTACGGCGCCGTCGACACCTACACCCCGGGAGAGTGTCCCTCGCCCGCCGCGTACGTGGGCAACGATATCTGTGAGGCGACCTTCACCGCCTCGGGCACCTGGCCGATACCGGCAGGCGTCTCCTCGGTCGGCGTCGTCGCGGTCGGCGGTGGCGGCGGCGGCGGGGGCGTGACCACTGGCATGGGCGCGGGTGGCGGCGGCGGTGGCGGGCAGGTCGTCGAATCGGCCGGCGCCGTGACCCCCGGAGACAACGCGACGGTCACAGTCGGCGGCGGTGGGGGCGGCGGTGGCACATCGAATGGGGCAGCCGGGGCGCAGTCCTCGTTCGTCGTCACGGCCGGCTTCACCGTCACGGCTTCCGGCGGCGGTGGGGGCTATAGCGGGGTGGGTGGAACCACGAACAAGGGGGGCCTCTACGGTGCCGGTGGCACGTCCGGTTCCGGCAGTGCCGGAGGCAGCGCCGGCTGGCACGAGATCTGCCTCTCTCCCGGCGGTTGTACGGGCCAATACGAGACCTACGCCGGCGGGGGTGGTGGAGGCTCCTCCACCACCATCGGCGAGGGTGCCGCCGGAAACCTGAACTCAGGCGGCGGCAACGGCGGGTCCGGCACGGTCCCGGCCGCCGGGCTGTTCGCCGGCCAGACCACCGCCTACGGCGGCGGCGGCGGGGGTGGAGGCGCGGGGTGGGCCGGCATGACTTTGACCGGCGGAACAGCCACTGCCGGCGGAGGCAACGGCGGCAGCCTCTCAGGTGGGAGCGCGGGCGCGGCCAACACCGGTGGCGGCGGTGGCGGTGGTGTCGATCTCGATGTCGGCGGAGCCGGCGGCTCGGGAATCGTGATCGTCCGCTTCGTGTACCCATGGTACCCACCCGCGGTGACCACCAGTTCGGCCACCGCGATCACGGCCAGCTCGGCAAACGCCGGCGGCGACGTCACCGACGCCGGCGACACGTCCGTCACCTCTTGCGGCGTCGTCTTCGCGCCGAGCGCGACCAACCCCAACCCGACCCTCGGCGCCACCGGTACGACCACGGTTCCGGTCGCCAGCTGCGCGATCGACACTCCCTTCAGCGTCGACCTCTCCAAGCTGTTGCCGGCGACGGGCTACAGTTTCAACGCCTACGCCACCAACTCCTCCGGGACCGGCTACGGCACCGTCGCCACCTTCACCACCCTCGGCCCCTCGACGCTCGCCTTTACGACCGAGCCGCCTTCGAGCAATGCGGCCGGGTCGAGCTTCACCGCCGCGGTTTCGGTGGAGGACTCCTCTGGCAATGTCGTCACTACCGACAACACCGACCAGGTGAGCTTGGCGATTACCTCGGGTACCGGCGTGTCGGGGACCGCGCTCAGCTGTACGACGAACCCGGTCACGGTGTCGTCTGGCGTGGCGACCTTCAGCTGCTCGATTGACAAAGCCGGCACCAGTTACACGCTCTCCGCGACGAGCGGCTCGCTCACTTCGACCACTTCGAGCACCTTCGAGGTAACCGCAACGGCCCCGGGCAAGCTGGTGTTCGGGATCGAGCCATCTGACATCGTGGCCGGGACATCCATGTCGACGGCGCCGACGGTGCTGATCGAGGATGCCTACGGCAACCTGACCGGCTCCACGGCCACCGTCACGCTGACCTCCCCCACGGCCACCGTGACAGGCGGCAGCGTCAACGCAGTGGACGGGGTGGCCACCTTCACCTCGCTCACCATGACCAAGGCCGGCACCGGCTATATCCTCGACGCCGCCTCCGGCTCGCTCACCGGGGCGACCTCCAGCAGCTTCGAGGTGACCCCCGGCCCGGCGGCCAGCCTGGTGGTGTCGGGCTATCCCTCGTCGACGGTGGCGGGCGACTCGCACGACTTCACGGTGACCGCCTATGACGCCTACGGCAACGTGGCCACCGGCTATGCGGGCAAAGTCACATTCGCCAGCACTGACGGCCAGGCGGTGCTGCCCGGCAGCTCCGCGCTCAGCTTGGGGGTGGGCAGCTTCAGCGCCACCTTGGAGACGGCGGGCACCCAGTCGATCAGCGCCACCGACGCCACCGACGGCACCCTCACCGGCGCCCAGGGTGGCATCGAGGTGACCCCCGGCCCGGCGGCGAGCTTTGCGTTGGACGCTCCCGCCTCCACCATCGTGGGGACGCCCTTCAGCGTGACCGTCACCGCCTATGACGCCTACGGCAACGTTGCCACCGGCTATACGGGCACGGTGCATTTCACCAGCTCGGACAGCGGCTCCGGGGTGAGCCTGCCGGCCGACTACGCGTTCACCGCTAGCGAGGCTGGGGTGCACACCTTCACGAACGGGGCAACTCTGGTCACGACAGGAGACCAAACTGTAACGGCTACCGACACCGGCCAAAACGCGGTCACCGGCACAGCGACGGTCGATGTTCTCAGACCGGTCAGCCTGTCCTACGCCGGTGACTGGTACGACCTGGACACCAACGCCCCCACCCTGTCGGTGATCGTGGACCAGACCGACGGCACGTATGCGAACTACGTGGACTACAGCGCCGACGCGATCAGCGTCCAGTTCTCGCTCTACAACAACGGCAACTACTACGGGACTACGATGACCGCTCGGGTGGCCGACGCCGCCAACTGGGCCACCACTGGCCTAGGTACCGCCGAGGTCACCTTGCCCAACGCGCTCGGGGACGGCTCATACCAGGTGGTGGTGACGCTCGTGCCCAACCAGTACGTCACCGGTCCCGACGCCGACGGGACGATCACCTCCTCGCCGGCCACGGGTTCCTTCGTAACGGGCGGGGGGTTCATCAGCCCCGACTCGACCGCCAACAGCCCTGACTCCAACCACCACGGCAGCTTCGGAGTCATGGTCAAGTTCAACAAGAAGCTCACCAACCTGCAGGGCAA
>DAHVMA010000062.1:0-28183 GCA_027320105.1 Acidimicrobiaceae bacterium
GCGGGGTCGGGGCGGCGGGCGGGGTCGGGGCGGCGGGCGGGGTCGGAGAGCTGGGGACGGTCGGTGCACGGGTGGCCGCTTCTCGGACCTGAACGCCCCGAGCTACCCGAGTGCACCGAGGTCCCACGGTCCGACGCTGCCGTGCTCCTGCCGGGGCGCTCTCTCCCGCCGGCACGGTCACCCGCCGGCGCCGGCGAACTTCCCTTCGACTTCCAGCGCAGCCAGGAGGAAGGCGTAGACCCGCGCTTCGTCCCGCCAGGCGACGTAGCGGCCCGACGGCCCCTGGTGCCCCGAGTCCAGCTCCGTCCGCAGCAGGAGCGGACGGTCGTCGGTTCGCATCGTCCGCATCTTCGCCGCCCACTTCGCCGGCTCCCAGTAACCGACACGTGGGTCGTTGAGCCCAGCGGTCACGAACATGGCGGGGTAGTCGGCGGCGGCAACATTGTCGTATGGCGAGTATGAGCGCATCACCTCGTACGCGGCTTGGTCGTCCCGGGGGTTGCCCCACTCCTCCCACTCCGTCACCGTGAGCGGGAGGCTCGGGTCTGACATGGTCGTCAGTACGTCCACGAACGGCACCTCCGCTACGACCGCCTTCCACAGGTCCGGCCGCCGGTTGGTCACCGCACCCATCAGCAGCCCGCCGGCGCTGCCGCCCCGGGCGGCGATCCGGTCGCGCGCCGCCCAGCCCGTTGCCACCAGGTGCTCGGCGCAGGCGATGAAGTCGGTGAAGGTGTTGGGCTTGTGGAGCAGCCGGCCCTCCTCGTACCACCGCCGCCCGAGCTCGCCACCTCCCCGGACGTGGGCGATGGCGAAGACCACTCCCCGCTCGAGGATCGACAGGCGCGGCACGGAGAACCACGGGTCCACGCTGACCTCGTACGCGCCGTAGCCGTAGAGCAGGCACGGCGCGGTGCCGTCGAGGGGCACGTCGGAGCGAGCGACGACGGAGATCGGCACGCTGGTCCCGTCGGGCGCCTCGGCCCACAGCCGTTCCGTCCGGAGCCCGGAGGCGTCGTAGCCGACGACGGGCTGGGACCAGATGACCTCCCGGTCGCCGGCGCGGAGGTCCACCTCGATCGTCGAAGGTGGGGCGACGAGCGACATGTAGCCGAACCGGTACGACGTCGCGTCCCACTCCGGGTTGGGCGCTGCGGTGAGCGTGTACACGGAGTCGGGCTGGGAGATCGGTTCGTCGCGGCCGGCGCCGGGTTCGAGCACCCGGAGGCGGTCCACACCACCGGCACGTTCGGTGACGACCACGAAGCGGGCGAAGGCGTCCGTGTGCTCCAGGCGGATGCCGGGACGGTGCTCGATGAGCGTCCGGGAGTCCTCGAGGCGGCCGCCGACGGCAAGCAGGTCGAGGGCGAAGTCGGTGCGAGGTGTGCCGTCCGCCCCCGGGCGGTTGTGGCGCACGAGCCACACGTCACCCAGCTCCGGCCACACGGCGTGCTCGACGTCGTACTCGACGCCCTCCACCGCAGGGAGTATCTCCGTGGGTTCGTGCTCCGGTCGCTCGGCGGGGACGTACAGCGCTAAGGACGTCATCTTCGACGACGCGTGGATCACGACGAACCGGCGGGAGCGGGTGAGACCCACCGAGACGAAGAACCGCTCGTCGCCCTGCTCGTGGACGAGGACGTCGTCAGCGGGGTCCGTGCCGATCCGGTGGCGCCACACCTGGTAGGGGCGCATGGCCGCGTCGGGGCGGACGTAGAACAGTGTCCCGCCATCAGCGGACCATGCCGACCCGTAGTTCACGTCCTCGATGCGATCGGGGCGGTCCTCCCCGGTGGCCAGCTCCCGGAACCGCAGCAGGTACTTCTCGTCACCGTCGAGGTCGGTGGCGTATGCCAGGAGCGAGTGGTCCGCAGAGACGTCGAACACGCCCAGTGCGAACGACGCACTGCCCGACGCCAGGATGTTCTGGTCGAGGACGACCTGCTCCAGCTCCGTCCGACCGGCCCGCGCCTCGGCGAGGACGGTTGCAGCGGTCAGCGATCGTTGCGGGTCGTGGCGCCGGCAAGCGATGCCGTAGTCCTTGCCCTCCACTGTCCGGTTCCAGTACCACCACTCGCCGTCGCGCACCGGGGCATCCGCGTCTGTCTCGACGACCCGACCCCTGATCTCCTGGAACAACTGTTCCTGGAGATCCGTCGTAGGGGAGAGGATCGCGTCGGCGTAGGCGTTCTCGGCTTCGAGGTAGGCGCGCACCGCCGGGTCCTCCCGATCGGCGAGCCAGTACAAGTCGTCCTCCCTCGGCTCCCGTCCGGGCAGCTCGAGGCGGCACGGGCGGCGGGGCGCCGCCGGCGGGGTCCGACCCGCCGGCGGGCGGTGGTCTGCAGGGAGGTGGGGATCGGTCGGCGTGTCCATGGGTGACAGCCTCCCATCCGCCGGCGCCTGCCATCACGCACCGTGGTCGTGGCGGGCATCCGGTTCTGGTCCCGGGCCGAACTTTGGAAGCGGATGTGTGCTCAACGACAACCCGCTTCCAAAGTTCTCCGGCCGCCGTGGCCCGTTGACACACCGGGTGGTGAACCTGCCGATCGGCGTTCGACAGACGGCGGCGTTCGACAGACGGCGGCGTTCGACGGCGAGTTTCGACGGGGCAGGGCGTCGGGGCAGGGCGTCGAGGCAGGGCGTCGATCCGTGGGTGTCCCAGGAAGGATCCGACGCGGCGCCCTAGGATGCCGGGATGCCGGCGAGCGCCATGCAGATCAGCACGTTTCTCGGCTACGACGGTGACTTCCAGGCGGCGGCGCGGCGCGTGGGGGAGTTGGAGCACGCCGGCCTCGACCTGGTGTGGGTAGCGGAGGCGTACGGCTTCGACAGCCCGAGCTTCATGGGGTTCCTGGCGGCGGGCACCGAGCGCGTCCAGATCGCGTCCGGGATCCTCCCGATCTTCACGCGGACACCCAGCCTGATCGCGATGACCGCCGCCGGCCTCGACGCCTTGTCGGGTGGCCGGTTCCAGCTGGGGCTCGGTGCTTCGGGACCCCAGGTCATCGAGGGGTGGCACGGCGTGCCGTTCGACGCGCCGCTCGGGCGGACGCGGGAGATCGTCGAGATCTGCCGCGCGGTCTGGGCGCGGGAGGCGCCGGTGGTGCACGAGGGCCGCTACTACAAGCTTCCACTGCCGCCGGAGCAGGGCACGGGCCTCGCCAAACCGCTCAAGATCATCACCCACCCCGTGCGAGCGCGGATCCCGGTGTGGTTGGCGGCCCTCGGTGAGCGCAACGTCGAGCTCGCCGCCGAGGTCGCCGACGGCTGGCTGCCGATCCTGTTCATCCCGGAGCGGGCGGACGCGGTGTGGGGTGCCTCGCTGCGCGCCGGGCATGCCAAGCGGTCCGCCGGCCTGGGTCCGCTGCAGATCAGCGCCGGCGGGCTCCTGGCCATCGGCGACGGCGACGAGGTTCTCGCCGTACGGGAGCTGGCCCGACCGATGGTGGCCTTGTACGTCGGGGGCATGGGTGCGAAGGGGCGGAACTTCTACAACGATCTGGCGCGTCGTTACGGGTTCGAGAAGGAAGCCGAGGGGATCCAGGACCTGTACCTCGCCGGCCGCAGGGACGAGGCTCTGGCGCTGGTGCCCGAGGAGCTCCTTGCTCTCACCTCGCTCGCCGGTCCGAGGGCCTGGGTCGCCGAGCGCGTCGCCGCCTATCGCGAGGCCGGTGTCACCGACCTCCAGGTGACGCCCGTACCCGTCGGCGACCAGACCGAGGCGGGCCTGCTCGAGCAGTTGCGCGACATCGTGGGCTGAGCACGTGAGCTGACCCGCCCACGAAGGTGAGGAGTCGGCGCGAGAGGTGGCGGGAAGCGCTCGCCGGTGCGGGTGCGGGCAACGTGGCCGCCCACGAAGGTGAGGCGTCGGCGCGAGAGGTGGAGCTGGCGTGCTTCGACGTAAGGCCCGGCCCGGCCCGGCACCGCCGAGGACGGCGCGTTGGCCGGTGCGGGCGCGGGGCCGGTACCATCCGGCCCATGCCGCCTGCAGCGTCCAAGGGCCCCCTCGACTACCTTGCCGCCCTCATGGTCGCTGTCGTCGTCATGGTGGTGACCATCTGGGTCAAGCCGCCGCTGACCCGGTGGATAGTGTTCGGGGTGGGCGCCGTCCTCTTCCTCTGTGTGCTGGCCGCCGCTGCCCGCCCGCTGCGCCCCACCCGGCGCAACATCCGGTAGGCCTGCCGGCAACCTGCAGGCTCGCTCCCGCCACCACCAACCCGCTCCCGTCTCCGGAGCGGTGCGAGCCGGGCGGCCGCCAGGCTCACCTTGACCGCTGGGCGGCCGGGGTTGTTACTATCGGCGTAGGAGAAATGTCGGGAGGCGCACGCCGCATGACTACTGCAGAGTTGGACCTCGGTCGCTACAAGCTCGGGTGGAGCGACGTGGAGGACTTCTACGTCTTCAAGCCCAAGAAGGGCCTCTCCGAGGGCATCGTGCAGGAGATGTCCTGGATGAAGGGCGAGCCCGACTGGATGACTCGCAACCGCCTGAAGGCGCTGCGTCACTTCCAGCGCCGGCCCATGCCCACCTGGGGTGGCGACCTGTCCGGCATCGACTTCGACGACATCTACTACTACATCAAGCCGACCGACAGGCAGGTCGACGCCTGGGACCAGCTGCCCGAGTCGGTCAAGGCCACGTACGAGAAGCTGGGGATACCCGAGGCGGAGCGGAAGTACCTGGCCGGCGTCACCGCGCAGTACGAGTCGGAAGTCGTCTACCACAAGAACCGGGAGGACCTCGAGGCCCAGGGCGTCCTGTTCTGCGACATGGACACCGCCCTCAAGGAGTACCCCCAACTGGTCAAGGAGCATTTCGGCAAGGTGATCCCGGCGAACGACAACAAGTTCGCCGCCCTCAACACCGCGGCATGGAGCGGGGGAAGCTTCATCTACGTCCCGCCGGGCGTGACCGTCGAGATGCCGCTCCAGGCGTACTTCCGGATCAACGCCGAGAACATGGGGCAGTTCGAGCGGACCCTCATCATCGCCGACGAGGGGTCGCAGGTGCACTACATCGAGGGCTGCTCGGCCCCGGTGTACACCTCCGACTCGCTGCACTCGGCGGTCGTGGAGATCGTGGTGAAGCCGGGTGCCAGGGTGACGTACACGACCATCCAGAACTGGTCCAACAACGTCTACAACCTGGTCACCAAGCGGGCGCGCGTGGAGGCCGAGGGCCACATGGAGTGGATCGACGGCAACATCGGCAGCCGGCTGACCATGAAGTACCCGGCCGTGTGGCTCGTCGGGCCCAAGGCATCCGGTGAGGTGCTCTCCGTTGCCTACGCCGGTCCGGGCCAGCACCAGGATGCCGGCGCCAAGATGGTGCACGCGGCCCCCGAGACGACATCTACGATCATTTCGAAGTCGATCTCGAAGGACGCCGGTCGTACGTCCTACCGCGGCCTGGTGGAGCTCAAGGAGGGCGCCCGGCGGTCCAAGAGCTTCGTCCGCTGTGACGCCCTGCTGCTCGACGACCTGTCCCGCTCCGACACCTATCCATACATCGAAGTCGCCGAACAGGACGCCCAGGTGGGTCACGAAGCCACCGTCTCCCGGGTGGGCGAGGACCAGCTGTTCTACCTGATGAGCCGAGGTCTCTCCGAGCAGCAGGCGATGAGCATGATCGTCAACGGCTTCATCGAGCCCATCACCCGCACGCTGCCGATGGAGTACGCCGTCGAGTGGAGCCGGCTGATCGAGCTGCAGATGGAGGGCTCGGTCGGCTGATCCCCGGTTCCGATGGCCCGCCGCCGGTGGCACGATGGTGGTGTGGCGATGCGGGAGGATTGCAAGTACTTCCAGCGGCGGGCGTACGCATCCGGGGACGAGGCGCAGTTCTGCGCTCTCGGGCTCGCGCCAGAGGCGCCGTGGCGCTGCCCGGCCGGCTGCCCTCGGTACAGCCGCCGCCCGGACCTGCCGGCTGGCAAGGCGACCACTCACCGTGCGGCTGACGGTGAGCCGGCGGGGGATGCGCAGGCGCCGGTGGGTGACGGCCATGGCGTGCACGCAGGTGACCTCCCCGAGCTCCACCCCGATGCCGTCAACCTGCTGAGCTCGGCGGAGGAGATCATCGGCGCTGTCGGCCCGGAGATCGAGGCCGAGCAGCGCCGGCGGCGCGCCGAGGAGGCCCGTCGCAGCGAGTCGTGGTGGGGTCGGCTGAAGGGCCGGTCCCCCCGGTGGCGCCGCTGAGCTCCCCACCGGGGCGCTGCCACGGAGACGTGGCAACGGAGGCGGGGCAGCGGTCCCCGGGTGCGGCCGGCCCCGCCGGCCGCCGAGGCGGGGCAGCGCCTGTGCCGCCGAGCACAGCGGGGGCGGCCGGACAGCCTGGCGGGCGGCAGTACCATCTCCCCAATGGCTGCCGCCATCGCTCTCGCCGTGGTGCTCATCGTCGCCGTGGCCGGCATGAGCTTGGCTATGCAGAGCCAGCACCCGGCAGCCGGCCCCGCGAAGGTGCGGCCGTCACGCGCCACGCGTCCCACGGCGGGTCCCCCCCGCCGGATCCGGGAGCGCAAGCCCACGCCTCCCCCGCCGCCGCCGACCCCGTCGGTCGTGGTACCCGAGGACCCTGCCCCCAAGGTCCCGGAGCTGCTTCGCACGGGTGTCCCGGCGCGTGCCAGGGTCGTCAACGTGGTGGACGAGCGGGTGGTGGGCCCGGTGACGCGCAGCCGCCTCACGTTGCAGGTCGAGCCGGACGGCGGCGAGGCATTCGAGGTGAGCATCCGACACGCCTTCCCCACGGCGGCGTCCCGGGCGGCCGTGCGCGTCGGTGGCACCGTGGCGGTGCGCTACGACCGGGAAGACCACCATCGGGTGCTGCTGGACCCCGACGCCGATCCCGACACACCGCCCGCCTGAAGCACGCCGCCCGCCTGAAGCACGCCGCCCGGGTACAGTGGTTCGGCTGGTCCCCGGCAGCTCCGGCTGGCCGGCTGGGCGCAGCCGCCACCCGGCCACCGTCAGCCGGGGCACCCGCCGCTCACCCCGGGCACCACTCGCCCCCGGGTAACACCGCCGCCCCGGGGCGACACCGCCCCCGGACTCCGAGGATGAACCCTTCCTGAACGCCTTCGCCCCTGACGCTGCCGCCAAGCTCCCCGGCCCGGCTGCGCTGCGCGCCCGCCGCGTCGCCGCCGCCGAACAGTTCGCCGCCGTCCCCCTGCCGTCGACCGGCGAGGAGGAGTGGCGCTACAGCCGCGTCGGCGAACTTGATCTCGACCGGTACGTGCCGGCGGCGACGGCGCCATCCGAGCCGCCGAGCTTCCCCGACGACGTCGAGGCCCTGATCGCCGCGGCCGGTGCCACGACGGTCGTGGTGGTGTCAGACGGCGCAGGAGCATTCGTGCGCGCCCAGGACCCGGCCGTGCGGGTGGTGTTCGCCGGCGCCCCCGCCGCCCCCACCGCCGCCCCGACCGCCGCCCCGACCGGCGCCGGCGCCGTGCCCGACGGCGCCCCCGCCAGCGTCGCGGCGCCGCGACCCGGTGACGCCTTCGGCCTCCTCAACGCTGCCTTCGCCACGCCGCTCGTCGTCGAGGTCCCCGCCGGCGCCCGCCCCGGCCCGGTGCTGGTGGTGCAGTGGTGCGGCACGGAGGGAGTTGCGACGTTCCCCCTCACGGTGTTCAGGGTCGGGACCGGTGCCGAGGTGGACCTGGTCGAGGCGTCCGTCTCGGCTGACGTCGCCGCCCTGACCGTACCCGTGAGCACCGTCGAGGTCGGGCAGGGCGCTGTCGTGTCGTACCTGCACCTTCAGCACCTCGGCGGGCGGGTGTGGCAGGTCGGCCAGCAGGGCAGCCGGGTCCAGCGGGACGCCACCTTCACCTCGACGGCGGTCGCGCTCGGCGGCGACTACGCCCGGGTGCGCACGACCTCGACGCTGGAGGGGGCCGGCGGCACAACCCGGTTGCTGGCCGTGTACTTCGGGTCCGGGTCGCGGATGGTGGACTTCCGCACGGTGCAGGAGCACCGGGCGCCGCGCACGACGTCAGAGCTGCTCTTCAAGGGTGCCGTCGCGAACCGGTCGCGGGCCGTGTACTCGGGCCTCATCCGGGTGGAGAAGGGGGCCTCCGGCACCAACGCCTTCCAGACCAATCGCAACCTCGTGCTCCACGAGGGGGCGAGGGCCGACTCGGTGCCCAACCTCGAGATCGAGGACAACAACGTGCGCTGCAGCCACGCCTCCGCCGTGGGGCCGATCGCCGAGGACCAGCGCTTCTACCTGGCCAGCCGCGGGGTGCCGCCGGAGGTTGGCGACCGGCTCATCACGCTCGGGTTCCTCGACGAGGTGCTGCAGCGCATGCGGCGTCCCCGGGTCGCTGACCACCTGCGGCTGGAGCTCGTCGCCGCCCTCGAGCGCGCCGAACGCTGGCAGCGGGCCGGGGTGTCCGGTGGGGGGGTGGGCGCATGAGCGAGGTCCGGGTGCCCGTCGACGTGTTCGACGAGGAGGTCCAGGCGAGGCGGATCGACGCCGGCCCGCACGGGGTCTGCCTGGTCCGCATCGAGGACCGCTACTTCGCCATCGACGACCGTTGCAGCCATGCCGAGGTGTCGCTGTCGGAGGGCGACGTCGACCCCGATGAGTGCTGGATCGAGTGCTGGAAGCACGGCAGCGCCTTCTCCCTGGTCGACGGCCAGCCGCGGTCGCTGCCGGCGACCGAGCCCGTGCCTGTGTACCGCCTGCGCCGGGAGGGCGACGAGCTGGTGGTGGAGGTCCCGTGAGCGTGGTCGCCGTCACGCACCGCCTGCGCATCGAGGACCTCCGCGCCGAGGTGGGCGGCCGGCCCATCCTCAACGGGATCGACCTCGAGGTTGCCTCCGGCGAGGTCCACGCGGTCATGGGCCCCAACGGCGCCGGCAAGAGCACCCTGTCGCACGTGTTGATGGGGCGGTCCGGCTACACGGTGAGCGGCGGCCGGGTTCTGCTCGACGGGGTGGACCTGCTGGCGTTGCCGACCTGGGAGCGTGCCCGAGAGGGCCTGTTCCTCGGGATGCAGTACCCCATCGAGGTGCCCGGGGTGAGCCTGCAGGATGCGCTGGGGGAGGCGTTCGCCGCCGCCGGGCGGGACCCGAGGGAGGTCACGGCGCGCCTCGGTGAGGAGGCGGACAGGGTGGGCCTCGACCGCCGCTTCCTCGACCGGCCCCTCAACGTCGACCTGTCGGGGGGCGAGCGCAAGCGCAACGAGACGGTTCAGCTGGCGGTGCTGCGGCCGCGCTTCGCCATCCTGGACGAGATCGACTCGGGGCTGGACGTGGACGCCCTGCGGGCCGTGTCCAAGAGGGTGGAGGCGGCGACGGAGGAGACGGGGTTGGGGGTGCTGGCGATCACGCACTACAGCCGGCTGCTGACCGAGCTGCACCCGGACCGGGTCCACGTGCTGGCGGCCGGGAGGATCGTGGCGAGCGGCGGCCCGGAGCTCGCCGACGAGCTGGAGCGCACGGGGTACGCCGCCTACGCCGAGGGCTGAGAGGGGGCCGAAAGTCCTCGAGCTCCCCACACCAGCTCGCCGGCGGAGCCCGGCGGGGTCAGCGGGTCAGTCGGCGGCCATCACCGTTGCGGCCCTGGAACGGGCATTGGGCCCGGTGGTCGACAGCCCGACGGCGAAGGTCACCACCCCTGCCGCCGCCGCCAGGTACCAGCCGTCGTGGCCTGCGAGGGTGAACGACCAGTCGACCAGCGACCGGATCTTCGCCACGTCGGGGGTGCCTGCCGGCAGGCGCAGCCCGCTGGCGCCGACCGAGGTGTGGAGGAGTTGGTCCCGGACCGGCGGTTGGAGCGGCAGCGGCGCCAGCGCGGCGGCCAGGCGGTGGTGCAGGCCGTCGGTCACGACGGCGCCGATGACGGCGACGCCGAGCACGTTGCCGACCTGACGGCTCGTCGAAGCGACGCTGGCGGCGACACCGGTCTGCGAGGCGGGCATGCCGGCGACGGCGGTGTTGGTGATCGGCGGGTTGGCCAGGCCCATGGCGGCGCCGATCAGGATGTAGGCCACCGCCAGCTGCAGGTAGGGCGTCGAAGGCGCCTCCAGAGCGAGGAGCAGGCAACCGGCGACGATGAGCAGGCCGGCTGCCGACAGGGGAAGGCGGGTGCCCCGCCGGCCGACGAAGCGGCCCGAGAGCGGAGCGACAGCGGCGACCACGAGCGTTGCCGGGAGGGTCGCCGCTCCCGCCAGCAGTGCCGAGTAGCCGCGCACCTCCTGGAGGTACAGGGTGTTCAGGAACAGGAACCCGGAGAGCACGAAGAAGATGGCGGTGGCGATCACGGCCGCACCGGTGAACGGTGGGCTGCGGAAGAAGCGGAGCTCCAGCAACGGTTCCGCCCGACGGCGCTCGTAGCGGAGGAACACGACCAGCCCGACGGCGCTCACGCCGAACAGTCCGAGGATCGTCCCCGACGCCCACCCGTCCGCTGGGCCCTCGATGATCGCGTAGGCAAGGGCGGCGAGCACCACGATCACGATGGCCTGGCCGACCGGGTCCGGCCGGCGCGGCCGGGCGGCGCGCGACTCGGGCGCGTACCGCTGCATCAGGTAGAACGCCAGCGCCGCCACCGGGATGTTGACCCAGAAGATGGAGCGCCAGCCGATGGCGTCGATGAGCAACCCGCCTATGACAGGCCCGGCGGCGGCGCTGACCCCGAACACGCCGCCCCACACCCCGATCGCCTGCGCCCGCTCCCGTGGGTCGGTGAATACCGACGTCATGACCGACAGGGAGTTGGGGTTGAGCATCGAGCCGCCCACCGCCTGCACCATCCGGAACACGATGAGCAGCGTCAGGGTCGGGGCGACGCTGCAGAGGAACGAGCCGGCGGCGAAGACCACCAGACCGGTCTGGAACATCCTGCGCCGGCCGATCCGGTCACCCGTCGAGCCGGAGAACATGAGCAGCGAGGCCACCACCAGCACGTAGGCGTCGACGACCCACTGGAGGCCCGAGAGGGAGGCGTGCAGGTGGTGCTGCACCGAGGGCAGGGCGACGTTGACGATGGTCACGTCGAGGCTGACGATGAACAGGCTCAGGCAGCAGCCGAACAGCACGATGAGGCGATGCCGGCGGCCGACCTCCGTTCGCATGGTGAACATTACGGCGCCGGCTGCCGTGGCCGGCTGGGAGGCGCCGGGTCTGCTGGGGAGCGGCGTTACTCGACCCGGCTGGCCAGCGTGAAGCCGGAGTAGAGGGGGACGACCTGGACGTCGGCGCCGGTGTACGGCGCCTGCACGATCTGGCCGTTGCCGATGTACATGGCGACGTGCTGGCCGGGGTTGGAGAAGAACACGAGGTCGCCGGGCTGCAGGTCCGACATCGGGATGTGCACGGTGTCGGCGTACTGGGCACCGGAGTAGTGCGGGAGGTAGATGCCCGCCTGGGCGTAGGCCCACATCACCAGGCCGGAGCAGTCGAAGGCGTTGGGCCCGGCGGCGCCCCACACGTAGGGGTCACCGACGCGCGACAGGGCGGCCGCGACGGCGATGGCCGCCGCCGAGCTGGGGGGAGGCGGCGTGAACCCGCTGGAGCCCGCCGCGCCGCTCGGGGCGGTGCCAGTGGTCCCGGCGGCGGGCGTGGCAGCGGTAAGCGCCTGCTGGATCCGCAGCTCGGCCGCCCGCTGGGCGGCAGCCTGGGCGGCGGCCTGCTGCTGGGCGATCAACTGGGAGATCCGGCCCTTGTCCTGCGAGAGGGCGCCCTGCACCTGCACGGCGGCGGCCTGCACCTGGCTGCGGTCGGCGCTGATCCTGCGCATGGTCGCCAGCTGGACGCGCTCCTCGGCGCGCAGCTGGCGCTCGGCGCTGGCGGCGACGAGCGACGCCACCCGGTACTGGTCCATGGCGTCGGCCTGGTTGCTCGCCAGGGTCTGCTCGTACTCGGCGCGCAGCAGGCTCTCGTTGGCCGACTTGAGCGGCGCCAGCGCGCCGGCGCCGCCGCCACCGCTCATGTAGGCGGAGACGGCCTCCAGGCGCAGAACGCCCCGTGCCCTCGACGCGCTGGCCTCGGCGGACGCCACGGCGAGCCGGGCGTCGGCGACGCGTGCCTCGGTCCTGGTCAGCTGGTACTGGGCGCCGTCGTACTGCTCGGCCAGGGCCGCCTCACGCTGCCCGAGGGCGGTGATGCGCGCCTCGAGGGACGCCGCCTGCGCCTGCAGGCTGGCGACGCTGGCCGCACGGGCAGGTGGGGCGGCCAGTCCGGATGCGACGACCAGGATGCTGGCCAGTGCCGCCACCGGACCCGCGTGCCGACGGAACTTCCACGTGCACGAAACCACAATGCCGGAGAAGGGTAGGCAAACCGCGCGCGACCGTCAAGCGTCGTCGGGGGCATTCCCGCCGGCGCGCCGGCCCAAACGTCACTTCAGGCGCTCGACCACCATCGCCATCCCCTGCCCGCCGCCGACGCACATCGTCTCCAGGCCTAAGGTCTTGTCCTCGGCCTGCAGGCCGTTCAGGAGCGTCGCCATGATCCTGGCGCCGGTCATCCCGAAGGGGTGGCCCAGGGCGATGGCGCCGCCGTGAACGTTGAGCTTTCCCCAGTCGACGCCCAGGTGGCGGGCCGAGGGCACGACCTGGGCGGCGAAGGCTTCGTTGATCTCGACGAGGTCGATGTCTCCCATGGTCATCCCAGCGCGCGAGAGCGCTCGGCGGGAGGCCTCGACCGGCCCGAGGCCCATGATCTCGGGGTCGAGGGCGCTGACCCCCGACGACACGATCCGGGCGAGAGGGGTGATGCCGAGCTGGCGGGCCTTGGTGTCGCTCATGACGACGGCGGCGGCGGCGCCGTCGTTGAGCGGGCAGCTGTTGCCGGCGGTCACCTCGCCGTCGGGCCGGAAGGCGGGCTGCAGGGTGGCGAGCTTCTCCACGGTCGTGCCGGGCCGCGGTCCGTCGTCGCGGGCCACCACGGTGCCGTCCGGCAGCTGGAGCGGGCTTATCTCCCGTTCGAAGAAGCCGTTGTCCTGGGAGGCGACGGCCCGGTTCTGGGACAGGGCGGAGAGCTCGTCCATCTCCCGGCGGCTGACGCCTTCCAGCTCCCGGACGTTTTCCGCCGTCTGGCCCATGGCGATGTAGATGTCCGGCAGCCCCGCCGGCGGCTCCCACGGCTTCATGCCGCCTGCCGCCCGCGAAGCGGTGCGGTCCATGGCTTCGCTGAACCGGGGGTTCTGGGTGTCGGGCAACCTGTCGGCCATGCCCTTTCCGAAGCGGCTCACGGCCTCGACACCGGCGGCGACGAACACGTCGCCCTCGCCGGCCCGGATGGCGTGCGCCGCCATGCGGATCGTCTGCAGGGACGACGAGCAGTAGCGGTTGACGGTGACCCCGGGGCAGCCGGGCAGTCCGGCCAGGAGGGTGACGACCCGTGCGATGTTGTAGCCGGCCTCGCCGGCGGGCTGGCCGCTGCCGACGAGGAGGTCCTCGACCTCCTCCGGAGGCAGTTGGGGCAGCTTGGCGAGCACGGCCCGCACCATCTGCGCTGCCATCTCGTCGGGGCGCATCTCGACGAGCGACCCCTTGAACGCCCGCCCGATCGGGCTGCGGGTGGTCGCGACGATGACGGCCTCGGGCATGGCACGCTTCTCCTGTGTGATGGACGCCCTCAGGTTACCGGGCGGTCGCCGCGGCGAAGAGCGTCGACGAGCCGATCGACCGCCGGGCTCCGGTGTACCACCGACACCACGCTGCCGGACTCCGCCAGCAGGTCGAGCGACGACCCCAGCGCCTGCCACCCGGCGGTGTCGACGAAGCTCACGCCGGCGAGGTCGAGCTCGACGATCGGCGGGCGGCACGAGGCCAGCGCGGCGGCGGCGTCGCGCAGGTCCCGACCGGCGCAGAGGTCGAGCTCCCCGTCGACGACCACCTCGCTGGTGGTCCCCGAGGTGGCGACGGCGATGTGGACGGGTGGCGTCATGGGGGTGGGCATGAGGCGATGTTGCACCCGCGGTCTGAGCCGGGGCTGGGACCCGTCTGAGAACCGGGGAAGAACCCCCGGCGGTTACCCTGGAAGGCGATGACCGACGTGACCACGAGCCCGGTCCACACCGATCCGACGCTGGACGGTGAGCACGAGCGCATGTCGCACATCGTGCTCGAGGGGGTCAAGGTGAGCGACGAGGAGTTCGTCTCCGCCGGGCCGTCGGTGGCCGAGGGCATCGTCAACGGGACGCCGGTGAAGGCCCTCTGCGGCAAGGTCTGGATCCCCGGGCGTGATCCCAAGCGCTACCCGCTGTGCCCGACGTGCAAGGAGATCGCCGAGGGCATGGGCTGGAAGATCCCCGCCGGCTAGAGCAGCGGAGGGAAGGCGCCGCCCTCCTCCAGCAGCCGGCGCAGGGCCATCACCTTGGCCGGGCGCCCGAAGCCCACCGCCCCCGTGAGCCGCCCCGCCCGGCCGAACGCGGCGGCGAAGCGCCGTTGCTCCAGCGAGCCGTCCACGACGGCGACCTCGTCGCCGGGCTGGGGGAAGCCGACGACCTGGATCTTGCGGTCGTGCTGGTCGGACCACACGTAGGGGACGGGCTCGTAGGCAGGAGCGTCGTCACCCCGGAGCAGCGCCGCTGCTGCCGCCGTGGCCGACTCCACGGCGTTGGTCCACTGCTCGAGGCGGGTGGGGACCGCCCCGGGGCGGTCCCAGCGGGCCGTGTCGCCGGCGGCGACGACGTGGGGCAGCGGGCGGCCACCGGCGAGGACGCGCAGGCGGCTGTCGCAGCGGACGCCATCGTCGAGGTCCACGCCGCTGCTCTCGAGCCAGGCCGTCGCCGGGGAGGCGCCGACGCCGGCGACGACGAGGTCGGCGGGCACGGCGTCGCCGTCCGCCAGCCGGACCGCCTCGACCCGGTGCCGCCCCTCGACCGCCTCGACGGTAACCCCGAGTCGCAGTTCGACGCCCCACGCCTGGTGGAGCCGGGCCACGACCGGGCCGAGCGCCGGCCCCACGACACGCACCAGGGGCGTCGGGGCCACCTCGACGACGGTCACCTCGCGCCCGATGGCGCGGGCGCTCGCCGCGACCTCCAGGCCGATCACACCGGCACCGACGACTACGACGCGCGGCGAGCCGTCGGTGAGGGCGGCGCGCAGCGCCAGGGCGTCGTCGAGGGTGCGCAGGAGGTGGATGCCGTCGCGCTCGCCGAGGACGGCCACCCGGCGCGGAGCCGAGCCGGTGGCGATGACCAGTCCGTCGAAGGGGAGCGTCTCGCCGCCGGCGAGGGCGATGGTTGAGCGGCCGAGGTCGAGGCCCTCGGCCCGGCTCCCGAGCCGCCACTCGGCGCCGAGGTCGCCGTCGACGCCGAGGGCGGTCCCCTCGGCGTCGACCCGGCCGGTCAGCAGCTGCTTGGACAGGGGCGGCCGGTCGTAGGGCGCGTGGCGCTCCTCCCCGACGATCGTGAGCGCCCCGTCGAAGCCGTCACGGCGGAGCGCCTCGGCGGCACGCAGACCGGCGAGAGAGGCGCCGACGACCACGACCCGCGACGGGCCCGCGGCCACCCGTGCTCAGCCGGCGCCGGCGCCGACGGCGTCGAGCGCCTGGGTGAGGGTGTTCCAGGAGAGGGTGGCGCACTTGATGCGCACCGGGAACTTCACGACGCCCTGAAGGGCGGCGAGGTCGCCGAGCTCGGCTGGCGTGGCGCCCGCCTCGCCGTCGTCGCCGCCGAGGCGCTGCTCGTGCACCGACATCATGCCCTTGAAGGTGTGGATGATCTTGCGGGCCTCCTCGAGGGTCTTGCCCTTGACCGCTGTCGACATCATCGACGCCGAGCTCTGGCTGATCGAGCATCCCTGGCCGGCCAGCTTGATGTCGGTGATGCGGTCGCCGTCGAGCTGCAGGTACACGGTGATCTCGTCCCCGCACAGCGGGTTGAACCCCGTCTCGGCGTGCGCCGGGGGTACCGGCAGCTCGCCCCGGTTGCGGGGGTTGCGGTAGTGGTCGAGGATGATCTCGCGGTAGAGGTCTTCGAGGCCGGGCACGGGTGGGCTCCTGGGGGGCTAGCGGAAGAGGCGGTCGGCGGCGGTCAGGGCGTCGGCGAGGGCGTCGATGTCCGCCTCGTCGTTGTACACGGACCACGACGCCCGGGCGGTGGCAGCCACGCCGAGGTGGCGCATGAGCGGCTTGGCGCAGTGGTGGCCGGCCCGCACGCAAACGCCGTACTCGTCGAGCACCTGCGAGAGGTCGTGGGGGTGCAGGTCCTTGAAGGCGAAGGAGATGAGCCCCCCGCGCTGTTCGGCGTCGAGCGGGCCGTGGATGGTGAGGTCGGGGCCGAAGCGCTCGCCGAGGGACGCCAGCGCGTAGGCGGTCAGGCTCTTCTCGTGGGCGCGCACGGCCTCCATCCCGAGGGCGTTGAGGTAATCGACGGCGACAGCCAGGCCGACCGCCTCGGCGATCGGAGGCGTGCCCGCCTCGAACTTCCAGGGCACCTCGTTGGGTGTGAAGCCGTCCAAGCGGACGTCACGGATCATCTCGCCGCCACCGAGGAACGGTGGCATGGCTTCGAGCAGCTCCTGGCGGCCCCACAGCACACCGATCCCGGTCGGCCCGAGCATCTTGTGCCCGGTGAAGCCGACGAAGTCCGCCCCGAGGGAGGGCACGTCGGTCGGGACGTGGGGCACGAGCTGGGCGCCGTCCACGGCGACGAGGGCGCCGGCGGCGTGGCCGGCGTCGGCCAGCTCCCGGACCGGGGTCAAGGTGCCGAGCACGTTGGAGCAGGCGGTGAAGCTGAGGAGCTTGGCGCCGGCCAGGTGGCGCTCCAGGTCGGCCGTGTCCACCAGCCCGTCGCCGGTCAGGGGCAGGTAGCGCAGCTCGATGCCCCGCTCCTCCTTGAGCTGCAGCCACGGGACGATGTTGGCGTGGTGCTCCATCGGCGTGAGCACGACCACGTCGCCGGCGGCGAGGTTGGCCCGACCCCACGAGTGGGCCAGCAGGTTGAAGGCCTCGGTGACGTTCTTCGTGAACACCACCTCGCTCGGCTCGCCGATCCCGACGAAGGACGCCACCTTGCGGCGAGCCTCCTCGTAGAGTCGCGTGGCCTCCTCGGCGATGGCGTACACGCCGCGGTGGACGTTGGCGTGGGTCGTCTCGTAGTACTCGGTCATGGCGTCGAGGACGGCGCGCGGCTTTTGCGACGACGCCGCCGAGTCGAGGAACACCAGGCGCCGGCCGTTGACCTCCCGGTCGAATATCGGGAAGTCCTTCTTCACCGCCGTCACATCGAGCGCCATGCCTCGTACCCTTCCACCTCGAGCTTCTCGGCCAGTTGCGGGCCGCCGGATGCCACGACCCTGCCGTCGACGAGGACGTGGACCACGTCGGGAGTGATCCGGTCCAGGATCCGCCGGTAGTGCGTGACGAGCAGCACTCCCAGCTCGGGACGGCTGCGTCGCACCTCGCTGATCCCGGATGCCACCACGCCGAGGGCGTCGATGTCCAGCCCGGAGTCGGTCTCGTCGAGGACGGCGAGGTCCGGTTCGAGGATCGCCATCTGCAGGATCTCGTTGCGCTTCTTCTCGCCCCCGGAGAAACCCTCGTTCAAGTAACGGTCTCCGAAGCTCGGGTCCATGCCCAGCCGCTTCATCCACTCCATGATCGACAGCCGCAGCTCCAGGACCGACAGCTCGACGCCCTTGCGGGCCGACAGGGCCTGGCGCAGGAACTGCACCACCGGCACCCCCGGGATCTCCTCGGGGTACTGGAAGGCGAGGAACATGCCGGCCTTGCCCCGGATCTCCGTCGGCCAGCCGGTGATGTCCTCGCCCTTCAACAGGACCCTGCCCTCGGTCACCTCGTAGGCCGGGTTGCCCAGCAGGGTGTTGGCGAGAGTCGACTTGCCCGACCCGTTGGGGCCCATCAGGGCGTGCACCTCGCCGGAGTCGACGGTGAGGTCGACACCCCGGAGGATCTCCACCCCTTCCACGCGCACGTGCAGGTTCTCGACCTTGAACAGCGGTTGGCTCACAAGGGCCCATCGTATTACCACTACGGCCGTAGGGGAAAAGGAAGGTCTAGCGCGCGAGGCCCCCTCTTTCGGCGGAGTACCCTCGCCCCACGATGCCGGGCTCGTGGATCGCCGCCGGTTCCGGGGACCGACTCGTCATGGTGGAAGGGGCCGCGTTCCTCGTATCGGCGCCGAGCGGTGAGGTGGCACCGGGCCGGGCCGAGGGCTTCTTCTTCCGGGAGCTGCGGTTCCTCTCTCGCTGGGAGCTGCTCGTCAACGGCGCCGCCCCCGACGCCCTCGCCGTGTCGAGCCCCGACCCCTACCGGGCCACCCTCGTGTCCCAGGTCGCCCCCACCGGCGGCCGAGGCGACGCCACCCTCCTCGTGCTCCGCCACCGCTACGTCGGTCGGGGGATGCGGGAGGACCTCGTCATCCGCAACCTGGCTGAGGAGCCCACCTACTGCGCCGTCGAGATCGGCTACGGCGCCGACTTCGCCGACGTCCGCGCCGTGCGCAGCGGCCGCGGGCTGCCCGACGTCACCAGCGAGGCGGTCGCCCGCGACGGCGCCATCGTGTTCTCCCGGCGCCACGGCGGCCACCGTCGGGAGCTGCGCGTCGCCCTTTCTGCTCCGGTCGAGCTCGACGGGGACCTGGCCAGCTTCGAGGTGGTGATCCCGGCCCGGGGCGAGTGGTCCTGCTGCCAGGAGTTCGTGTGCGTGCTCGACGACGTCGCCGTCGAGCCCCGCTGGCCGAGCGGCCAGCCGGTGTCGCGGGCCAAGCCGGCCGAGCGCCTCGCCGCCTGGCGCCGCAGCGTCCCGGTCGTCGACACCGACCACGCCGGCCTCCGGGACGTCGTCGCCGCCGGCGCCGAGGACCTCGGCGCCCTGCGCATCTTCGACCCCGAGCACCCCGACCGCACCGTCGTGGCCGCCGGCGCGCCGTGGTCGATGCGCCTCTTCGGCAGGGACTCGCTCGTCACGTCGTGGATGGCGCTGCTCGTCGACCCCGACCTCGCCCTCGGCACCCTCCAGACCCTCGCCCGGTTCCAGGGAACGAGGGTTGACCCTCTCACCGAGGAGGAGCCCGGGCGCATCCTCCACGAGCTGCGGCCGGGGGACGGGCCGTCGGTGGCGCTCGGCGCCCGGCCGTCGTACGGCTCGGCGGACACCACCCCGCTGTTCGTGATGCTCCTCGGAGAGCTGCGCCGCTGGGGCCTCGCCCGGGAAGCCGTCGACGAGCTGCTGCCCCACGCCGATGCCGCCATCGAGTGGATCGAGCACTTCGGCGACCGCGACGGGGACGGGTACGTCGAGTCGCAGCGCGCCTCGGACCGGGGTCGGCGCAACCAGGGGTGGCGGGACTCCGACGAGGCCGTCCGCTTCGCCGACGGCCGCCTCCCCGACGGGCCGGTCGCCCTCGCCGAGGTCCAGGGCTACGTGTACAGCGCCTACCTGGCGCGGGCGTTCTTCGCTGCGGAGGCCGGCGACGGCGCCCGTGGCGCCCGGCTGCGCCAGCGCGCCGCCGACTTGAAGGCGGCGTTCAACCGGGACTTCTGGATCGACGGCCGCCAGACGATCGCGATGGGCCTCGACCGGGACAAGAAGCCCATCGACGGCACTGCATCGACGATGGGCCACTGCCTTTGGACCGGCATCCTCGACGCCGAGAAGGCCGAGGCCGTCGCATGCCGGCTCCTGTCCCCCGAGATGTTCTCCGGGTGGGGGGTCAGGACCCTCTCCAGCTCGATGACCGGCTACAACCCGATCGGGTTCCACACCGGCTCGGTCTGGCCGCACGACAACGCCATCATCGCCTCCGGGCTGATGCGCTACGGCTTCGTGCGCGAGGCCCAGCGGGTGATCATGGCGATGGTCGACGCAGCCGTGGCACGCCGCGGCCGGCTCCCCGAGCTGTTCAGCGGCCTGGACCGCCTCGAGCTCCCCGTCGTGGTGAGCTACCCGACGTCGTGCTCGCCGCAGGCGTGGGCGGCGGCCTCGCCGCTGCTCATGCTGCGCACGCTGCTCCGCCTCGACCCCTGGGTGCCGCGGGGCAAGGTGTGGCTGCACCCAGCCCTCCCCGAGCAGATCGGCCGGCTCCACGTGGGGCGCATCCCCCTTGCCGGCGCCCGGGTGAGCGTCACCGTCGACGGCGACAAGGTCGACGTCGAGGGGCTGCCTCACGACCTCGAGCTCGTCGACGCTCCCCGCCATCCCCTCACCGGATCCTGACTGCTGGGGGCTTGACAGCTCGGGTCCTGCGTCGTTGAATGGGTTCACGGACGCTCCCACGGATGTGGGGGGCCCGGGCGGGGGAAGCCCGGGACCGGCCGGATCGGGTCGAGTCTCCCGCCACCCAGGATCAGCAGATTCAGGGAAAGGAGCCAGCGTGAGCGTTTCGATGTCGTCAGAGGAGGAAGCTCCGCCGGGCTGAGCCAGCCCGGGGGGTGACCTCGGGCAGCCCTGGTCCGTCCGGCAGGCAGACCCTCGATACCGAGCCGGCCCAATGCTCGTCCTGCGCCGGCGGTGCAGGAGGAGTCGAGGCGGGCGCAACCGAACAAGAGTGGCCACCTGGCCGCTGGACGGAGTGACACGTGGTGCGGGTCGGCCCCCGGCTCGCACCACGGTCGCGTCCGGGCCTCCCGGTCCGGCGCCGACCCGGCCTTCGGGCCGACCCCGGCCTTCGGGTCGCTCCGGCCGGCCGTCACCAGCCCCGGTCGACCCACTCCTGGAGGTGGGGGGACTCCTGGCCGATGGTCGTGTCCGCCCCGTGGCCGGGCAACACGAGCGTGTCGGCGGCGAGCGGTGACAAGAGGCGGTCCTCGATCGAGCGGATGATCGTCGGGAAGTCACCGCCGGGGAACCTGGTCGCGCCGGGCCCGCCAGGGAACAGCGTGTCGCCCGAGAACACCACGGGGGCACCCTCGAGGCGGAAGCACATCGAACCGGGCGTGTGCCCCGGCGTGGCGATGGTCCGCAGCCGGAGCTGGCCGATCTCGATGACGTCGTCGTCGTCGAGCACAGAGTCGTAGCTCGGCAGCATGCCGGCGTCGGCGGCGGTCACGCCCACGTCGTAGCCGGCGTCACGCACCGCCGGCACGGCCTGGATGTGGTCCCAGTGCCCGTGGGTCTCTAGGACGCGCCGGACCCCGAGGTCGGCGCACAGTTGCAGCAGCAGCTCGTGCTCGTTGGCGGCGTCGATCAGCACGCCGTCCCCCGTCTGCCTGCAGCGCAGCACGTACACGTTGTTGTCCATCGGGCCCACCACGACCCGGTGGATCTCGGCCCGGCTGTCCTCCCAGTGGAGCGTGCTCATGACTCGCAGCGTAGGCCGATGCTCAGCTAGAAACGGCCGGGTGGACTTCACCTTCAACGAGGAGCAGGAGGAGCTGCGCAAGGCGGTGCGCCGCTTCCTCGAGGACAAGTCGCCGGAGAGCGAAGTCCGCCGCCTCATGGAGACCGAGCACGGCTACGACCCGGCTGTCTGGAAGCAGATGGCCGAGCAGCTCGGGCTGCTCGGGCTGGCCGTGCCGGAGGCGTACGGCGGGTCGGGCTATGGCTACGCGGAGGCGATCGTCGTGTTCGAGGAGATGGGCCGCGCCCTATTGTGCGCGCCCTACTTCTCCACCGTCGCCCTCGCTGCCAACCTTCTCCTCGCCTCCGGCGACGAGCCCGCCGAGCGCGACTACCTGCCCCGCCTCGCCGCCGGCACGACGATCGGCGCCGTCGCCATCGCCGAGGCGGGCGGCCGCTGGGACGAGCCCGGCGTGACCCTGCCGGCCACGCGCGGCGCGGACGGATGGACCCTCACCGGCGAGAAGCTCTACGTTCTCGACGGCCACACCGCCGACGTGGTGCTCGTCGCTGCCCGCACGCCCGCCGGCGTCTCGGTGTTCGCCGTCGACAAGGGGGCGCCCGGGTTGGAGGCCACCCCGCTGGTCACGATGGACCAGACCCGCAAGCAGGCGCGCCTCACGTTCTCGGCGACTCCCGCCCGGCTCGTCGGCACCGACGGCGGAGGGTGGCCGGCCCTCTCCGCCATGCTCGACAGGGCCGTCGTGGCGCTCGCCGCCGAGCAGGTCGGCGGCGCCCAGCGGGTGCTCGAGATGGCCGTAGAGCACGCGAAGGCGCGAGTCCAGTTCGGCCGGCCGATCGGAAGCTTCCAGGCCATCAAGCACAAGTGCGCCGACATGCTGCTCGAGGTGGAGTCGGCCAGGTCCGCCGCCTACTACGCCGGCTGGGCGGCGGCGGAGGACGACGAGGAGCTACCCGTGGCTGCAAGCCTCGCGAAGTCCTACTGCTCCGAGGCGTACTTCCACGCCGCGGCGGAGAACATCCAGATCCACGGCGGCATCGGCTTCACATGGGAGCATCCCGCCCACCTGTACTTCAAGCGGGCGAAGAGCTCCGAGCTGCTGTTTGGCACACCCCACTACCACCGGGAGCTGCTCGCCCAGCGCATCGGCATCTGACGCCGCCCCGCGGGGGCCTCACCGCCGCCCGGGGCCTCACCGCCGCTGCCGGCAGTCCACGTCGCCGGCGCCGGTCGTGTCGCGGTCCCCGCCGTCGGTCGTGCCGGTGCCTCCCCTGCTGGCCGCAGCCCTCCTCGCCAGGCCGCCGAGCTCGCGCAGCGGCCGGGTCAGCCGCCACGACGCCGACGACACGAACTGCTGGCGGAGGAGGTGCAGCTCCTCGAGCCGGCGGCGTTCGGCGCTGCGCGCCTCCCCGGCCGCGCGCTCCGCGTCGGCCCGTGCCCGCCTCGCCTCGCCCGCCGCCCTGCTCGCCGCCCCCTCCGCCTCGGCGAGTGAGCGGCGCAGCTCCTCTTGGACCCGGCGGTACGCCTCGAGCTCCACCTCCAGGTCCTTGCGGTAACGGTCCAGCTCCGCCAGCTCCTCGTTCCGCCGTGCCAGCTCGTAGCTCGCAGCGTTGGCCAGGTGCTCGGCGTCGGCGGCACGGTCGTAGAGGGCCTGCACCCTCGAAGCCGTGCCCGTCGGGAACAGGAAGGGTTGGCGGTCGACCTTTGCCTGCACGGCGCCGCGTGCCGCCGCCCACTCCTCGTCGTCGTGGTGGGTCATCGAACCGCCCTTCACCCATCGCCGGTACAGGCTGGTCACCGCCGACCCGCTCGTCACGCCACACCAGGCGCCGGCCTGCAACAGGATGTCCCAGTCCTCGAGGACCGGGAGCGATTCGTCGAAGCGGATGCCGAGGTGGCGGAAGCAGCTGCGGGGGAAGGCCAGGCCGCAGAGGGGGGAGCGGTTCTCGAACACGTGGTCCAACATGTCGAACTCCCCCGGGAAGGGGCTGGTGATCCCGGACACCGGCGAGAAGCCCAACCGGTCCGGCCAGGGAGTGGACGCCACCTCCTGGGAGGCGACGCCTGTCCGCAGCACGCTGCCGGGCCCGCGGACCGACAGCTCGTGGAACACCTCGACCCAGTCTCCCGTGACGAGGTCGTCGTCGTCCACGAAGGCCACGTACCGGCCCCGCGCCGCGCCGATCCCCACGTTCAGGGGGCGGCACCGCCCCCCGCCGCTCACGGCCAGGATGCGACAGCGTGCGGCCACGTCAGCAGGCAGCGCCGCCACCTGGTCACCGACCCGGGCAGCGTGGTCGTCGGGGGCATCGTGGACGAGGAGGATGACCTCGAAGTCGGTGCAGGTCTGCGCGGCGAGGCAGAGAAGTGTGTCCTCGAGCGTCTCGGGCCGGTCGCCGAGGGTGCGGGTCAGCACCGAGAGGAACGGTGCGTCCGCCGCGACGGCCGCCACCCCCGCCGGCGTCCTCGCCGGCACGGGCGGCGCCGGCACGGGCGGCGCCGGCACGGGCGGCGCCGGCGCCCATGCCCTCACGAACCGGGCCACCTGGGCGTGCGGGCCGGACTGGGTGCGAACGGAGGCGACCAGGCGGTACAGCGGCGTGCTCGGCCCGATGTCGTCGGCGGGGGAGAGCGGCTCCGCCGGTGGCAGGGCCAGGTCGGACCCTGCCACCTCGGCCCAGCCGGTCCGGGCGGCGATCGCTCGCAGCGCCGTTGCGCAGTACAAGGCGACGGGCTGGTGGGCGCAGCGGTTGGGGGTTTGGTTGGGGGTTTGGTCCGGAGGGCGGTGCGGGGGCGCCTCCCGTCCCGCCGGCGCCCACCGACCCTGCAGCAGCTTCACGGCCACCTCGACGCTGGTCACGTTGGTCGCGCTGACCACCAGGATGGCGCCGGCGTGCTGGGACACGACGTCCCGGAGCCGCACGAGGACACCGCCGGCGTCGCGGTGGGCGAGGACGTCGAGGGCGAGCAGCGCGCCGAGGGGCCGCCCAGCGAGGATCTCCCGCAGGCGCTGCGGCAGCGCCTCGCCGGCGTCGGGCTCGATGCGGTGATATTCGAAGCCGGGCTGCGCCGCGCCGGCGCAGCCGCTGCCCTCGCAGTCGCTGCCCTCGCAGTCCACGGCGACGTAGGTGCGCCCCAACCTGGTGACGGCGCCCGCCACCTCGCCGGCGCCCCGGCCGAGGTCCACGACGAGCCCCGCCGGGGCGTGGTCTTCGACCAGCTCGACAGCCGGGCCGTATGCCGGGGAGGCCGTCACCAGCGGTGCACGGCCCAGCGGCCGCCCTCGTGGAACTCGCCGACCCGGTGCTCGGGGTCCAGGGGGGCCGGCAGGGTGCCGAGGGCCCGGCGGAGATCGAAGGCCTCCACCGCCTGGCGCTCGCGGAGGCTGCCGTGGGCGAGGATCCCGCTGCGGTAGATGTCGGTCAGGTCGGGCCGGGACCACTTGTGGGTGAGGAGAAGGGCAGCCTCCGCCGCGTAGTACTCCTCGGCGGCCGAGACGACCACACGGCCGCCGGCGTCGAGTCGCTTGTCGTGGAACACCCGCGCCGAGGGCTCGAAGACCACCCGATGGCCCGCCAAGCGAACGCGCCAGGAGAGGTCCACGTCGTCGCAGTAGAGGAAGAAGGTGTCGGCGTCGTAGCCGCCGACCTCCTCGAGGACCGACCGGCGTACCAGGGAGCAGGCTCCGGAGGCCCACGAGGTGTCCCCGTCGGGCTGGGACCACGCCTTCGGGTGCTCGACGGGAAGCTGCCGGGCCTCGGCGATCCCCACCGAGAGATCGGCCAACCGGGGGACGAGACGCTCGAGGAGCGTGGAGGCGGCCACGGTGTCCGGGTTGAGGATCAGCACCAGGTCCGTGGCGGACAGGCCCATCAGCGCGTTGTGGCCGCCGGCCGACCCGCGGTTGGCGTCGAAGAAGTGGTACTCGACGGCGCCCACACCGCCGGGGGCGCCGACGGCGGCCGCCTCGGACAGGGCGTCGACTGCGGTGGCGTCGAGGACCGGCGCCGCGGAGCTGTCGCCGATGGCGACGCGGACGGAGCCGACGGCTCCGCCGGCGCGCCCGAGGCAGGTGGCCCGGGCCACTGCCCGCACCCAGCGGTCCACGGCTCGGGCCGCGGTGTCGTACAGCACGGTCTGGATCTGCACGCTCGGCGGCACTGCTGGCACCGATCCCTCCTGCCGTCTCCGCTCCGGCGGCGGACGGTACCAGTGGCCCCCTGTCCGGTGCGGTCACCCTCACCGGCTCAGCGAGCTGTCACCACCCGGTGGGCGTCGTCGAGGCGCCTGGTCATCCCGAGGCGGTCAATGTGCTCGGGGAGCGGCACCGCGACCCGACGGGTCGCTCCGAGGGCCGGTCGCGCCGCGGGGCCGTCAGCCGATCCGCCGCAGCCCCCGGCGGAAGCGTGCTGCGTTGTCGACGTAGATCGCCGCGGAGGCGTCGATCAACTCCTGGCGTGACCGCTCCGGCTTGATGGTGGCGGGCACCCCGACGGCCAGCGCCCCGGGCGGCACGGCAACGTCGTTGGTCACGACCGCGCCGGCAGCGACCGTCGCTCCGGTGCCGACGACAGCGCGGTGGAGGACCACGGAGCCGGTCCCGACGAGGCTGGCGTCGTCGACCCGACACCCCTCCAGGTGGGCGAGGTGCCCGACCACGACCCGGTTGCCGATCACGGTGTCCAGTTGGGCGGTGGCGTGCACGACCGCCCCGTCCTGCACGGACGTCTCCGCTCCGACGACGATCCGGCCGAGGTCGCCTCGCAGCACGGCGCACGGCCAGATGCTCGACCTGGCGCCGATGACGACGTCGCCGATGACCACTGCGTCTGGGTGGACGAAGGCCTCGGGGTGGATGGTCGGCTCGTGGTCGTCGATGGCGTAGATGGGCACGCCGGCGACCGTAGGCGACCCGCGAGCCGGGACGCCCCAAATGCCCACTCCGGGCACCGGCCGGCGCTACCATGGCGGCACCGAAGAAAGGAGGTGGTCCAGCTGAGTAGTCAACCCGTTGGGACCTCGGAGGTGGCTGGCCGCTAGGTCGGCTACTGGACCACCTGGTGAGTCCACGCCAGACACCCGTCGGGCATCGGCCGGGATCCTGGTCCCGCCCGGTACACCAAACGAAGCCTGACGCTTTCCAGCAGTTCTTGGTGCGGGGGGTCGCTGGAGCGGCCCCCCGCACTGTTCCCGCCGGCGGCGTGGATGCGTGTGCTGAGCGCTTTCCGCCGAGCATCATGGGAAGATGACGACGCCAGGGCGCCCCGGTCCGGTGAGATCCACGCCGGCGGCCGACCCCCAGATCTCGATCGTCTCCGAAGGCGTTGAGCTCGATGGCTACCTCGCCCGGCCGGCGACCGCCGCCGGCGCTGGGGGTGGTCGCCACGGCCTGGTGCTCTGCCACGGCTTCCCTATCACGCCGTCGCAGCGCCAGGGTAACTGGGGCGGCTACCAGGAGCTGGCCGAGCGTCTCGCCAGGGACGCCGGCTGGGTCGTCCTCACGTTCAGCTTCCGGGGCACCGGGCGCTCCGGTGGGAACTTCTCGCTGGGCGGTTGGTTGACCGACCTGGGGGCCGCCATCGACGCCCTGCTCCTCACACCAGGCGTCGACGGCGCCTGGCTGTGCGGGTTCGCCGCCGGGGGGGCGCTGTCGATCTGCGCCGCCGGCGAGGACCCGAGGGTCCGGGGGGTGGCCGCCTTTGCCTCCCAGGCGGACTTCGCCGAACGTGCCGGCGACGCCCGGCGCTTCGTCGCCCAGGCGCGCCGGCTTGGGATCATCCGGGACCCCGACTACCCCGCTGACCTCGACGCCTGGGCCAGGGAGCTGCTCGAAGTGCGACCGCTGTCGCTCATCGGCAAGCTTCCTCCCCGCCCCGTGCTGCTCGTTCACGGGGCCAACGACGAGGTCGTCCCCGTGGTCGACGCCCGGGCCCTGGCGGACGCCGCCGACGGGCAGGTGGAGTTGCGCCTCCTCGTCGGTGCCGGCCACCGGCTCCGCCACGACCCCCGTGCGATCGCAATCCTCATCGGCTGGATGGACCGCCAGGGCTGAGCGGGCAGAGCGAGGGCTGGCCGCGGGCCGGCCGGAGGGCTGGCAGCGGCGTGGCGCGCCGGGGATCAGGCGGTGCCGCCGCCCGCCTTCGCCGCCGCCTTCATCTGCTGCTTGTAGGCCCGCACCCGCCCAAGGGACCGCTCGTCGACGATGTCGGCCACGGAGAGGTAGGTGCCAGGCTGTCCGAACCGGCCGGCCGCTTGCTCCCATCCCTCGGGCCGGACCCCGAGCTGCTTGCCGAGCAGGCCGATGAATATCCGGGCCTTCTGGTCTCCGAAGCCGGGCATGTCCCGGATCCGGCGGTACAACTCGGCACCGTCCGGGGCGGTCGTCCAGATGGCAGCCGCGCTGCCCCCGTACCTGTCGACGATCAGCCGGCAGAGGTCCTGCACGCGCTTGGCGTTGGCAGCCGGGAAGCGGTGGAGGGCCGGCCGTTGGGCGAAGACCGCCGCAAGGGCGTCGGGGTCCATGGCGGCGATCTCCTCCGCTTCCAGCCGGCCTCCCAGCCGGTCCTTCAGGTCACGCGGCGAGGAGAACGCCCGCTCGAGCGGGATCTGCTGGTCGAGGACGAGGCCAATCAACAGTGCAAGAGAGCTCTCGGAAAGGAGCCGGTCGGCCTCTTCGTCCTGTGCGAGGTGGAGCACGCCGTGAGCCTAACCCCCGACCCGAAGGGCAGCAGATGCGAAGAGGATGCGTCTCGTGAGCAGCGGTTCCCGGTCAGGAGCTGCCCCACACTCGGCGAGCCGCCGCCGAGGATGACGCCGTCTCCTTCGACAACCTGCAACCTGCACCCGCACGGGCCACAAGGGCTGGCGCCCGTGAACTGTGAGTGCAGACGACACACCCTGTGTACTTTTCACTCACAGTTCGGTCCGGGAGCGTGGGAGCCGGCATGAGCCGCGGGGTGCCGGGGTGCCG
>DAHVMA010000101.1:0-7886 GCA_027320105.1 Acidimicrobiaceae bacterium
TATTCCCCGACAACGCCCTTTACAACTTCCTCGCAACTTGATATGCTGCTGACCGCGAGTTGATCGGCACCGATCAACTCAGGTTGATGCGAGAACCGTCGGAAACCCGATAGCTCGTACACCACGCGATGGGACTCGACCAGGTCGACCCGGCCGCCCACACCGCCACCACCTTCGCCTCCGGCCTGCCGATCAGCGGTCCCGTAGGTATCGCCATCAACCCGGTGAACGACCTGGTCTGGGTTGGCGACTTCGGGTCGGCCGACGGGTCCGCCTCCAACGTCGTGCTCCTCCTGCCGAACGGCACAGTGAAGGCGAACTTCAACTCTTCGACCACGGCGAGCCCCGTGAGCTCGGGCCAGCAGCCGACCTTCAACGGCGTGTGGGGTCAAGGGGTCAGCCAAACGAGCGCCGGCGTCTCCTTCTACTACGGCACGGCCGGTTCCGGCTCGGCGGGCACGGGAGGCGGTGAAGTCTGGCGTCTCGACCCTCACCCCACGGCCACGAGCCCAAACGGCCAACCACTCGCCTCGACGTACGTGGAGCTGGCCACGGGTCTCGGCGACAATGCCACGAGCAAAGCCGTGCCGGTCACCGCAGCCAACGCGGCCGGGCCTCAAGGCTTGGCCTTCGACGCCGCGAACGGAACCCTGTACGTGGCCGACGATGCCAACAACACGATCTACGCCATTGCCGGCGCTTCGACCGCAACGGGTCCGGCAATGCCGGTCGTCGTCGCGAGCGGCGGGGTCATCGACACACCGGAGAACATCGTCATCGACCCCAACACCGGCGACCTGCTCGTTGCCAACGCAGGGAACAACACGCTGGCGGTCATCGACCCCAACACGGGCAACGTGCTCTGGAGCCGGGTGCTCGATACCGGGGCTTCGGGAGCGTTGTTCGGTCTGGCTGCGGTGCCCAACGCGGGCCACACCACGGTCTATTACGACGACAACAACACCAACGGCGTCTATGCCATCCAGCTGCCGGCGCCTCGACCGCTCGTGGCATGGGTGACCAAGCCGCGGGCGGAGGGGCCAGGGGCGGTGACCATCCGGGTCACGACCAACGCCCCCGGACCGACGATCCACCTCTTCGACGAGTATGCCGGTGCGCACGGCTTCGTGCAGAAGGCGTTGCACGTGGCCGCTCCGGAGGCCTTCGGCAACGGCGGCTGGATGTTCCAGGTCCCAGGGATCCGGGCCACCAACCACTTCTACGTCATGGTCAACGGCGTGAGGTCCAACGTCGTGGCCGCGGTCATCGAATGACCGCCACCAAGCCACTGCCAGGTGGCGGCTGGTCGGAGCGGGAGCTGCGGTGGCGCGCTCTGGTCCTCCCCTCTCCCCGTCAGTCGGCGGCGGCGGCGGCCTCCTCCTCCAGGCGTCCCAGCTCGTCGAGCGGGAGGTGGCAGCGCATCACCTTGCCGGGCTCGACCTCCCGCAGCGGCGGCTCGACGGTCTCGCAGGTGCCGTCGGCCAGGCGGCGCGGGCAGCGGGTGTGGAACACGCAGCCCGACGGCGGGTCAGCCGGGCTCGGGATGTCGCCTTCGAGCCGGATCCGCTCCCGACCTGTCCCGTCGAGGGTTGGCACTGCCGACAGGAGCGCCTCTGTGTAGGGGTGGTGCGGCCCGGCGAACACCGACTCCGCCGGGCCGTACTCCATGATCCGCCCCAGGTACAGCACGGCGATCCGGTCGGAGAGGTAGCGCACGACGCCGAGGTCGTGGGAGATGAACACGTACGTCACCTGCTCCCGGCTCTGCAGATCGACCAGCAGGTTGAGGATCGCCGCCTGGACGGAGACGTCGAGCGCCGAGGTCGGCTCGTCGCAGACCAGCACCGCCGGCTGGCCGGCGAACGCCCGGGCGATCGCCACCCTCTGCTTCAGGCCGCCCGACAGCTGCGCCGGGCGCATGGGCAGGTGCCGGGGCTCCATCCGCACGGAGCGCACGATGTCGACCAGGCGCTCCTCCCGTTCCTCGCCGTCGAGGCCGGCGAGCTTGGTAAGCGTCCGGCCCACGATGTGGCGGACGCTGTGGCGCCGGTTGAGCGCCGAGTCAGGGTTCTGGAACACGATCTGCAAGAGGCGAAGGTCGTCGCGACCGCGCCGGGCGGCGGTGGGCGCCACCCGCTGCCCGCGGATCTCGACGACCGATCCCTCGTCGGGCCCGGTGAGCCCCAGCAGGACCCGGGCCAGGGTCGTCTTGCCGCAGCCGGACTCCCCCACCACGCCGAGCGTCTCGCCCGGGTACAGCTCCAGGTTCACGTCCACCAGCGCCCTCACCGACTCGGCTCGGGTGCTGTAGGTCTTCGAGACGTGCTCGACGCGGATCACGGGTTCGCTCGAGGTCCTTCCGCTGCGCACTGCTACGTCCGCCGGCGTGGCCCGTGGGAGCGACGGCGCCTCGCCGTGCTTGAAGCAGCGGGATGCCCGCGCACCCCCGATGTCCTCCATCGCCGGCGTCTCGCTGCGGCAGCGGTTGTCGGCGAGGGCGCAGCGGGCGGCGAACACGCAGCCGGTCGGCACCTGACCGGGGGAGGGCAGGAACCCGGGTATCGAGTCCAGCCGGTCGTGGTCCTTGCGGTGCCCCCGGCGCGGCACGCAGCGCAGGAGGCCGACGGTGTAGGGGTGGCGGGGGTCGTCGAAGACGTCCTGCGCCGGTCCCTGCTCGACGATCTCGCCGGCGTACATGACGCCCACCCGGTCGCACATCTTGGCGATGACCGCCAGGTTGTGGCTGATGAACAGCACGGCGGTGCGGAACTGCTCCCTCAGCCCGGACACCAGGTCGAGGACCTCGGCCTCGACGGTGGCGTCGAGGGCGGTGGTCGGCTCGTCGAGGACGAGCAGGTTGGGCTCCACCGCGATCGCCATGGCGATGACCACCCGCTGGAGCATCCCGCCCGACAGCTGGTGGGGATAGGCCCGGATGACCCGCCCCGGGTCGGCGATCTGCACGGTCCGCAGGGCGTGCTCGGCGCGCTCCATCGCCTCCTTGCGGGGCGAGCCCATGACCTCGAAGACCTCGGCGACCTGCCGGCCGATGCGCATCGAGGGGTTGAGCGCCCGGCCGGGCTCCTGGTAGACGACGGAGACCTCCCGCGCCCGCAAGCGGCGCAGGTCCTCCGGGCCCATGGACATGACGTCACGGCCGCCCGTCGTGACCGAGCCGGCGGTGACCCGGCCGTTGCGCGGCAGGTAGCGGGTGATCGCCTGGACGGTCGTGGACTTGCCGCACCCGGACTCCCCCACGAGACCGAAGCTCTCCTGCTGGCCGACCCGGAAGCTGATGTCCCGCAGGGTGAGCCGGTCGTTGCCCCGGACGGTGTAGGCGACGTCGAGGTGGTCGACTTCGAGGGTGTAGCGGCCCTGCGCGGTGGGCGACGTCTCGGCGGGGGCGGTCAGGGCCCCGGCGTCTTCCCCCTTCACTGGATGATCACCGACTCGATGGAGTCGCCGATCAGGTTGATGCCCGTGATGAGGGAGGCTATCGCCAGGGCCGGGAACAGCGTCTCCCACCAGTAGCCAGCCGCCAGGTACTGGGCGTTGGTGGCGATGTCGGCGCCCCAGTCCGGGGTCGGTGGCCGGACCCCAAAACCGAGGAACGACAGCGTGGCGACGGCGAAGATGGCGTAACCCAGGCGGACCGTGAACTCGACGATGATCGGCGCAAGGATGTTGGGGAGCACCTCCACGAACATGGTGTGCAGGGCCCCCTCACCCCGCAGGCGCGCCGCTGCCACGTAGTCGAGCTCGCGCTCTTGGAGGACAGCGGTGCGCACCGTGCGTGAGATCACCAGCCCGAACGCGAACCCGATGACGATGATGAGGCTCGCCTCCGACGGTCCGACGGCGACGATGAAGAGGAAGGCGACGATCACCACCGGCAGTGCCAGGAACGCCTCGACGACCCGCCCGGTGATGGCGTCGACGACTCCGCGGTAGTAGCCCTGGAGCAGCCCGAGGACCGTGCCGAGGACCGTGCCGAGGACGGTGGCCAGCGGGGCGATCACGAGGATGTCGCGCGAGCCGATCACCACCCGGGAGAACACGTCCCGGCCCAGGTTGTCAGTCCCGAACAGGTGGCGGGCCGACGGTGCCTGGTTGATGCTCAGGAGGTTCTGGGCGAGCGGGTTGTAGGGTCGGAAGAGACCGCCGAACACGGCGCACACGATCCACACGAGGAGGATGGCGGCGCCGGCCTGGAAGGTCCGGGAGCGCGCGAGCAGCCGGAGCTGCTCCCGGCGGATCCGCTTGGACGACGAGTCCAAGACGCCGCCGGCGCGCAGGTCGTCGGCGGCCAGGACCAGGGGCAGCGCCGGGTCGATGGCCGCGGGGTCGCTGATGAGCTGGTCGGCGGGGGGTAGCTGGCGCCCGGTGCTGTCGCCGGTCTCGGTGGTGGCCATCACTCGGTGCCCTGCAGGCGCAGGCGGGGGTTGAGCACCGTGTAGAGCACGTCGGCGATCAGCGTGGCCAGCAGGTACACGACGCCGATCACGAGGATCCCAGCCTCGAGCATGGGGAAGTCCTTGCTCAGGGCGGCGTTGTAGATCAAGCGGCCGAGCCCCTGGTAGTTGAACAGCGTCTCGATCACCACCAGGCCGCCGATGAGGTACCCGGTCTGGGTGGCGATGACCGTGATGGTCGGCAGGAGGGAGTTGCGCAGCACATGGCGGAACACCACCGTCCGCCGGGGCAGACCCTTGAGCGTGGCCGTCCGGACGTAGTCCGAGTCGAGGGCCTCCACCGTCCCCGCCCTGGCCATGCGCGCGATGTAGCCGAAGAGCACGAACACCAAGGCGATGGCCGGGAGGATCAGGGATGGCAGCACGCTGAAGAAGCTGCCTTGTGACTGGGCGTCCACCGGCAGCCACTTGAGCTCGATGGCGAAGATCACGATGAGCACGATGCCGGAGACGAACTCGGGGACGGTGGCGAGCGACAGGCCGGCGGTGCTGATGATGCGGTCGATGGCCTTGCCCCGGTTGAGGGCCGCTGTGACGCCGCCGAGGATGGACAGGGGCACGACGATGACGAACGCCACGGCCGCCAGCTTGAGCGACCGGCCGAGCGCCGGCCAGAGGAACTGCGAGACGGGGGCGGAGTACTGGTAGGAGCGCCCGAGGTTGCCCTGGGCGAAGCGGCTGATCCAGTTCCAGTACTGCACCGGCAGGGGCTTGTCGAGGCCGAGCTGGCGGTTGAGGGCGGCCACCGCCGACTGGGAGGCGAAGTGGCCGAGGATCGCCCGCCCGGGGTTGCCGGGCAGCACCTGGCCCGCCACGAAGACGATCATGCTCAGGAGGACCAACGTGAGGACTGCCAAGCCCAGGCGCTTGAGCAGGTACTTGCCCATACGGCTCCTCTCCGCCACCCCCGGCAACTTCCGCCGAAAATCGTAGCCTCCGGATGTGGCCGGGCGGTGGGCGGGCTCGCCGGCGCCGCCACGGGACCCTGACCGTCCGCCCCCACCGGCGTCCATCTACTCTGGCCGCCCGACGGAGAGGATCGCCGGGTTGGGGTGCTCGCCGGAGCAGGGATCAGCGGCGCTCGCCGGCGACGCGGTCGAGGGCGACGAGGGCGGCGTCGAGCACCTCGCCGGCCCGCCCTGCCCGCCGCCACGCGCTCAGCGCCGGCGCTGACACGTCGTCCTGGGGGTCGTTGACTGCTGCCGGCAGCAGGGTTGGCACGGCTGCGGCGCGCGCCTCCATCACGAGGCCGGGCAGCACCGCCGCAGGGTCGTCCGCCCCGGGCGGCAGGCCTGGACGCCGGCGTAGGGTGCGGACGTGGCGGTCGGCAACGACCACGAGCTCCGCCCACGCCGCTGCCAGGTCGTTGAGCGCAGGGTAGGTCATGGCGTTGTGGTACCCGCCCGTCGACACGGCGCGGCCGAGGGGGTGGTGGCTGTCGGGCAGCAGGTAGAGGGGGTTGTCCGTGACCGAGCGCAGTGAGGTCCGGGCGGCGTGGTCGACCGCGCCCAGGGCCCGCTCGGCCTGACCGAGGAAGGCGACGAGCCGGGCACTGCTGGCGGGGACCGCTGCGGGGCCGGCCGCTCCTTGCGGAGGGAGGGCGGCGACCAACCGCTCGGCGGCGGCCACGTCGGCGGCGTCTCCCCAGGCTCTCACGGCCTGGGGTTCGTACGGCTGGCGGGGTGCGCCCTGGGCGGCGAGGGACCGGGCCAGCACCGTGGTCGCGTCTGCGAGGCGCCGCCGGCCGGTGATGGCGGCATCGGCGGCGAGGGCGGCGGCGACAGGAGAGCCGTTGGACAGGGCGCCTCCCTCCCCCTCCTCGAGGTCGCCCCGGTCGAAGCCCCGCATCATGTGGACCAGCGGGAGGACCTCCCCCGCACCGACCTCGCCGTCGAGGGGAACCTCGGGCAGGGGACCGTCGAGGAGGGCGGCGACGCGCTCGGCGACGACGGAGCGGACCTTGGCGCTGCCGGAGACGAAGTTGGCGAGACGGGCGAAGAGGACGCCGCGCACCACTCGCTGGTCGAGGTGGCCGCCGCCGAAGCCCCGACCCCACGATCCCCTGCCGGGATCGAACCCGCGGGCGTGGGCGCTTTGCTGTTGGGGAGGTACCACCTGGCGGGCGCGAGGCCCGAAGTTGCTCGTGACCCCGTAGATGAACTGCGTCCGGTCGGAGTCGAGGAGCCGGACGAACTGGCCGCGGCTGCGGTCCATGTGGGCCCGGGCGGTCGGGCCGATGGTCACGCCCTCGCCGTCGAACGCCACCCGCCGGTAGTGCTCGACGGTGAAGTCTTGGAGCCCGTCGACGACGACGGTCACGGCGCCGCCGGTTCAGGCGCCGACCGTCGGCAACCCCGCCGACTTCCACGCGTGGTAGCCGCCGTCGAGGTCGGTCACACCGGTCAGGCCCATCCGGCGCAACGTGGCGGCGGCGAGGCTCGAGGCGTAGCCGTCGCTGCAGACGAGGATGATCTCGGCGTCGTACCGGGCGATCTCTGGGATGCGGTGCTCGCTCTGGGGGTCCAGCCGCCACTCGAGCACGTTGCGCCCGATGGTGATCGCCCCGGGGATCTCTCCTTCAGCGGCGCGCTCCTCCGCCGGCCGGAGGTCGACCAGGAACGCACCGGAGGCGGCCGCCGCGGCCGCCTCCCTCGGGACGGGTCGCCGGTCGAGGCCCCGGCGGGCCGACGCCAGCAGGTCGTCGATCGCCTGGCGGTCGCGGTCGGTGAACTGCGCGTCGGGCTCAGGCACATGAGCCCGCGTCCCGTGCGGCGAGTCGACCGCCACCGTTTCGAAGGCAGAAAAGCCGCAGGGAGCCCGCTTGTAATAAGTCATTGCTACCAATGCGGGCGAATAGACGTGAATGCTCAGCGCCGGGGCGCCCGCAAGGTGCGCCACGTTGTGGACGTGTGGGGGGCCGAACGTGACCGCGTCGCCTGCCCCCGCCCGTCGGGTGGCGGCCAGGCCGGTCCGGGGGCGGCGGAAGGTCTCGACCAGGCGACCCTGCGCGACAGCGAACGATCCGCTGGAGCCACCGTGGTCGTGCCAGTCGGTCTCGTGGCCGGGGTCCCAGGCCAGCAGCCAGACGTCGTAGTTGACCTGCCGGTGGAGCAAGGCGTACCAACGATGGGGGCGTTCGGCGGGGATCAGGTGCGTCCACAGTCCCGGAGCTGCGGCGACCGCCCGGGAGGCGGTGGCCATCTGGCTGGGGGTGAGCGGGCGGTCGCTCAGGTCGGGGAACTGCTCGGCGAGGTGGGCGCCCACGGCGTGCTGGGCGACGCCGAGAGGGCGCCCGTCACCTGATTTCACTCCGGCGGCCATGCTCGATTTCCTCCCTGCGCGCCGAGCGTAGCGGAGCTGTGGAGGAGCGCGAACATTTGGCCTCTAGGATCGCTGGATGGTTGTCGTCACCGG
>DAHVMA010000103.1:0-9045 GCA_027320105.1 Acidimicrobiaceae bacterium
TGGAGCTGGCGGGCGCGGGCGCGCGCCGACGGAAGTGTCGCATCCCGCCAGGACAACGCGGCGGCGACGGCGTCGGGGCGGCACAGGCTGAGCAGGGCGAGCACGTAGACCTCGGTGTCCCAGAAGACGTGCCCGTCGTAGCCGGGGCCGGTGAGGCCCTTGGCGGGGATCGGCCGTCCCTCGGCGCGGGCGCCGGCCTGGAGCACGTGGAAGATCGAGAAGCGGACGGCCTGCTGGACCTCCGGGTCGCCGTCGAGCTCGACGTCGACGCCGTCCCAGAACTCCTCGAGGAAGTGCCGCTGCTCGGCGCACAGTCCTTCCCAGCCCGTGTGGCGGGCGGCCTGGAGCGCCCCGCGGACCTGGTCGTGCAGGGCCGGGCGCGAGCGCATGGCCGACCAGCCGTAGGCGAGGAACTTCGTGAGCACGAGCCGCTCGCCCGGCTGGAGCCGCCCGATCACGCCGAGTCGGGCGACATCGGGCGAGCACTCGGTCGAGACCTCGCTCTCCCCGGGCGCCTCCACGACGTGCTCCATGGCAGCCGCCAGCAACAGGCCGCTGCGCCGGACGCGGTGGACGAGCATGCCGCCCGACTCCCAGGAGAGTGCCTCCTCGCTCTCGAGCGGGCGGTCGAGAGCTGCCGCGGCCCGCGGGTCCTCGGCGGGGCGCACCGGGAGCGCCTCGTTGGCGACGAGCTCGGACTGCAGGACGACCTGGACGGCGCGATCGAGCGGCTCCACCTCGAAACGGACGGCGGCGATCGCCCGCTCGACGAGCGAGACGAGGCGGGTCGAGCGAACCCGCACCCGGGCGCCTGCCGGGCTCGTCCACTCGGCCTCGCGGCGAAGCACGCCGGCGCGCAGATCGAGGGTGCGGCGGTGCGAGACGAGCTCGCCGTAGCGGACGTCGAAGGGCTCGTCGTCGACGAGGAGGCGGATGAGCTTGCCGTTGGTGACGTTGACGATCGTCTGGCCCGACTCGGGATAGCCGAAGCCGGCCTCGGCATAGGGCAGCGGGCGCAGCTCGTAGACCGAGTTGAGGTAGGTGCCCGGCAGGCCGTGGGGCTCGCCCTCGTCGAGGTTGCCCCGCAAACCGAGGTGCCCGTTCGAGAGGGCGAACACCGACTCGCTCTGTGCCAGGAGGTCGAGGTCGAGGGACGCTTCGGTCACCGACCACGGCTCGACGCTGAAGGCGGGGTGCCGGAACACCCTAGGGCTCGATGAGCTCGGCGAGATCGGCGACGACCACGTCGGCGCCGTGGGCGGCGAGCTCACCGGCCGCGCCCACCCGATCGACCCCGACCACGAGGCCGAAGCCTCCGGAGCGGCCGGCCGCCACGCCGGCGAGGGCGTCCTCGAACACGGCGCAGTCGCCGGGGGCCCGGCCGAGGCGGGAGGCGGCCGCCAGGAAGGTGTCCGGCGCCGGCTTGCCCCTCAGGTGCTCCTCGGCGGCGACGACGCCGTCGACCCGGACGTCGAAGAGCCGCTCGATCCCCGCCGCCTGCAGCACCGCGGCGGTGTTGGCACTCGAGGAGACGACGGCGGTCGCGAGACCGAGCCGGCGCGCCTCGTGCACGAAGCGCAGGGATCCCGGGTAGACGGCGACCCCGCGCTCTGCCATCAGCGCGAGCACGAGGTCGTTCTTCCGGTTGGCGATGCCGTGCACGGTCTCGGTGCCAGGTGCATCCTCGCCACGGCCCTCGGGAAGCTCGATGCCGCGGGCGCGGAGAAAGGTCCTCGTGCCGTCCTCCCGCGGTCGCCCGTCGACGTACTCGTCGTAGTCGGCCACGGGGTCGAAGGGCACGAAGGCGCCGCCTGCCTCGGCCGCTCGGCGGGCGAGGAGCTCGTCGAAGGCCTGCTTCCAGGCCTCGGCATGGAGCACGGCAGTCTCGGTGAGCACCCCGTCGAGATCGAGCAGGCAGGCAGAGATGTGCGACGGCAGCCGCAGCGACACGCGCCTGACACTAGGCGGCAGGCGCGCCACAGCCTCTGTTGTCGACCCACCCGACTCGGTGCTCCCCGGCCGGCGCTCCTGGCTGCGGCGCCCGCCGGGGGATCTGGCCAGGAATGGCCGGGGGCGCCACGCCGGGGGGCCCGAGCGAACTCGTGTGCAAGGCGAGGGGCATGACCGGCGTCGGTTGGGTATGAGCTGTTCGGGCCGGACGGCTCGAAGCGCCGTTGGGCGAGATCGATGGGAGACAGGCGATGTTGGACATGGTGGGACTCGTCGTTGGAGGTACAACGGTGGCGGCCGCCAGCGAGCTGCTCCGCCGGGCGGCGCTCGGACGGCGGCTCGAGCGCCAGATGAGGAGCGGGCTCGTCCGCGACGATCGCTGAGCCCCGAGGGGACCCGGCCGCGACTCCCGGCCCGGCGAGGCCGGCCGAACTGCCGAGAGCGCCTCCATCGCAGGCCAGCTCGCCGCCTCAACGCGTCGGGGCATCGCCTCGGTCGCCCTCAGGTCGGCCGGGAGCCGAGCGTGCCAGCGGTAGCAACTCCGTGCTGGGAGACGTGTCCACGGAGCTCCCGAGGGCGGTCGAGGGCCGCCGAAGGGACGCCCTGCCACAGGGCGACGGCCAGCAGGACGAAGAGGGGGCCGCTGTTCGGGTCGGTGCCGCTCCCCGTGAGGATGCCTCCGAGGTCCTGTCCGATCACCCAGAACCCGAGCGACAGCAGGGCCCCAAGGGCCAGGGCGGCATCCGGCCTGCGGCGGAGCGCCCCGATGCCGACGGCCACCTCCACGAGGGCGAGTGCGATCCCGACAAGGGCGCCATGGGTCCCGACGAGGCGGGCGGCGGCGGCGGCGAGCGCAGCGAGCAGGCGGGGCTCGCCGGCGGCGGCCCCGGAGATGAGCGCGCTGATCGCTCCGTCGGGCCGGTTGGAGGAGAGCAGCTGGAGCACGCCACTTCCCACCCACAATGCGGCCCACAGCAACCTGCCTCCGGAGTCCACCAGGCCCGACCGGTCCGCCGGGTCGCCGGCGTCGGGCCGGCCCTGGCGGGGCCACACCAGCACGGCGATCAGCGCGTAGAGCATCACCGCCCCGGGAGCGCCGGTGAGCATGCTGGCGCTCCCGCCGAAGAGCCCGCCGAAGGCCTCCCCGAACCACCAGACCGAGAACGACCAGGCGATGGAGACGGCGAGGGCTGGCCTCACCACCCGGTTGACGAGCAGGCAGACGCCGATCGCCAGCTGGATCAGGGCGAAGAGCACGTTCCACAGCGCGATGTGCGGAGCGAGGAAGCGAGCCATCCCGGTCACGCTCTGGGCCACCCATGCCGGCTGCCCCTGCGCCGTGCCGGCGAGAGTCCCGAGCGCGAAGGAGCGGGAGAACATCGACGGCTGGAGCTGGAGGATGCCGTCGATGAGCCAGATCGCTCCGAGGAGGAACGTGACGGACCGGCGCGACGGGCGCCGGCGGAACGAGGGAGCCTCTCCGGCCGGTCGCTGACCGGCGCCGGCACTGCTCGAGTCGCTCACGACAGCACGGTCGGGACCGCCTCCGCCTGAGCCGATGGGCACCGTGGTCCTCCTCTCGTCTCGTGGACCGGCTCCTGCCTCGGAACCGGCCGGCGCCGGCGGCTCACCCGCCCGGGAGCGAGTCCTCGGCAACGCCGCCGCGCCACGTGGGTGAGTGTGACGGGGCCACCTCCGGGGAGGTAGCGAGCTACCACGGGGGAGCGATCCGTAATTCCCCGGTGCCGACAGCCCACCTCGGCGTCCACGTGCTGGCGGGCGGTGCCCAGAGCCTCCGTGGACGCCGCGGCGGCGACCGGCGTCCAGGAGACACCCGGTGGCGACCTCCGCCGGCCGGGTGAGCGCCGATGGCCACCCCCGGGATACCACCCACCGCCCACATGGGACCGGCCTTCCGCCGCAGGCACGGGCCACCTCGTCCGGTTCGCCCAGGCCCGCCCGTGACGGTGGCGGACCGACACAGTGCTGTGAACCCTTCGGGCTCGCCGCGTGGGCGGCGGGGCCGCCGGCGTGGCAGTGGCTGCTCCTTCTGCCGCTTGCGCAGGACTCACCCTCGATGCCGAGCCCGTGGGTGGCGCCCTCGAGGCGGTCGACCGCCGATTGGGCGGGAAGCTGGCCAGCCATCTGGGCGACGCATCGATCAGTTCCCGGCTCTGGCCGAGATCGGCGATCCGCCCGGTGCCCGGGCGAGACCTCACACCCGGGCCAGGATGGCAGGTCAGCTTCCCGGCACCGGCGCGCTTCGACCCGCCGTTTCGTCGGGTCCGTACGTGGTGACCGCTCGATGACACCGCCACTACCCATGGCCTGTTCGCCAGCTGAAGAGCTCGAGCCCGCGAAGCTGCCGCTCCATGGCAGCCGGCACGAGGCCATCTGCCAGTTCGCTGCCAACCGCCACCGGCTACGGGGCGGCACCCCGCTCAGTGTCGAGGTCTCCGAGCAGCAGGTCGAGGACGAGCTCCTCCTCGACCTCCACACCGGCGGCGCGGACGACGGCCGCCAGCTGCGGCTCCCAGCAGGCCTCGGGGACCGCACCCCGCAGGGGGCGCAGCCGCTCGGCGGCGGTGCCGGCAAGCGCGGCCCGGTAGTCGCCGACGCCCATGCGCCAGGGCTCGGCGCCGAGCTCGCCGATGACGCCGTTGGCGATGGAGATCCCGCCGGCACCGAAGTCTCCGTGGTAGCGAAGGCGCGCCCCGCTGGTGGCGAGTGCTTGCAGGAGGAGCGTGGCGGCCAGGCGGGGGCGGCCCTCGACGCCGACCATCGTCGCCCCAGTACCGGCGGCGGCGAGGACCAACGGGTTTTCGCAGACGGACACCAGGGTCCCGGGAGCCACCCGCCACACCTCGGCTTGGACCGCGGCCAGGGGAACGGGCAGCGGGACGCCGGCATCGGCCCACCGGCCCGCCGCCTCGGTGAGCGGACCAGCGGGCACGGGTCGCAACCCGAGGGTGAGCACCGTGGAGGAGACCTCGTCGGAGAGCACACCCACCTCCGCCCACAACCGGCGGCGGTCGGCGGCCCGGAGGCTCGCGACGGTCTCACCGGCGCGGTGCGCGAGCGCGGACAGCACGATGCGGCCGGCTGGCTGGTCCGGGTCGAGGGCGTGGGCGTCGTGGAAGATCCGGCCGGCCAGGCGGGTCCGCCCGACGCGGATCGCCTGGGGGAGGTGGGCCAGGACGTCCAGCGCGGCCACCACGTCGTCCGGCGCCGTCCGCCACCGCGTCGTGGCCAGCCACGCCTCCAGCGCCGGGTGCCGCGCGACCGCGGGGTGCGTCATCAGCCGCTTCCAGGTCGCGTCGAGGGCAGCTCGCTCGGCCGGCCGGTCGCGCCGCGGCCCGAGGAGATCCTCGACGACCGAGCGGAGCGACCGGCCGGTCCGGTCCCGTAGCCGCCGGTCGAGCCGGTCGAGGGGCACGCGGACCGTCGCACCCCGCGAGCGGGCGCCGAGGAGCTGGTCGACGGCGGCCCGCTGCTCGGGAGTCAGGCCGCGCAGGTGGACGGCGGCCTCAGTCAGGTTCCCCACTGCACCCACCGATTCCAGCCGGCGGTGGGCCGCCTCCCACAGCGGCCGCAGGCGGGGGTCGCCGAGGACGTCAGGCGAAGAGGCCACGCTCGGGCGGCTCCCGGGAGTCGAGCCAGGGGTCGTCCTCCCGGCGGTCTGCGCCGTCCCACACGAAGCGCAGGGCGACGACGCCGGGCTGACCTGGCGTGCGTTCGAGGTGGTAGACGGCGACGGCGGGCACCTCCGGGTAGCAACCCCACTCGGCGTAGTTGGTGAGGACCATGTCGAGGTCGAGCCGGACGAGCATGCCCATGCAGTCTCCCCGCTGGCTGTCGTCGATCCCGGCGAATGCCTCGTCCAGCATCAGCAGGCGCGGGGCGTCGGGTCGGGCCGAGCTGTAGTAGGCGGCGGTAGCGGCGAACAGCGGTAGGTGGGCGAGCTTGGCCTGCTCACCGCCGGAGCCGGCGCCGTGGGTGTGGGCCGTCATGCGCTGCCCGCGCCCGTCGGGGGTGCGGAGGTGGACGGTGAAGTGGTGCCAGGTCCGGTAGTCGAGGGCGGTGGCCAGCCGCTCGACGACGTCGTTGCCCTCGCCGACTTCCCGAGCGGCGCGCACCCGCTCGTGGAGGAAGGCGGCGAGCGCGGCCCGCTCCGTCTGGTCGAGAAGCCCGACGTTGTGCCGGAGCAGCTTCATGGCCTCCTCGGCGCCCGGCCCGGCCTGGGGAGCGATCTCCCAGGGCTGAACCGGCCTGGAAATGCTGGAGGCTCCATACCTTGGAAGTGAGGATGGAGCATGGCATCAGACAAGCCCTCCCAGACGCGGTACCCACCTGAGCTGAAGGACCGTGCGGTTTGCATGGTCGCAGAGCTCCGACAGCAGGACCCGAGTGACCGCGGCGTCATCAGCCGCGTCGCCCGCCAGCTCGGCATCGGAAAAGAGACGCTGCGGATCTGGGTGAAGCAGGCAGAGGTCGACGGAGGCAGCCGTGCCGGCACCACGACGGCGCAGCACCAGGAGCTTGTCGAGCTGCGCAAGGAGAACCGTGAGCTCAAGCGAGCGAACGACATCCTGCAAGCCGCAGCGAGTTTCTTCGGGGCGGAGCTCGACCGCCGATCCAAGAAGTAGTCACCTTCATCGACACCCACCGGGACCGTGAGACCGGTGGGTGTCGATGGGGGGTCGAGCCGATCTGCGCGGTGCTGCAGTTCGCCCCTTCCACCTACTACGCGGCGAGGTCGCGGCCGCCCTCTGCGCGAGAGGTGCGCGACGCCGAGCTCGGTCCACGGCTCGAGGAGCTGTGGAAGAAGAACTACTCGGTCTATGGCCGGCGCAAGCTCCACAAGGCGGCGCTGCGCGCCGGGCTCGAGCTCGGTCGGGACCAGACCGAGCGCCTGATGACCGCGAGAGGCCTGCGTGGTGCCACGAGAGCGAAGCGACGCTTTGCGACCAAGGCCGACCCGCGCCGCACGAGAGCGCCCGATCTCGTGAAGCGTGACTTCTCAGCGACGCGCCCTGACCAGCTGTGGGTCTCGGACTTCACCTACTGCTCGAGCTGGGCCGGCGTCGTCTACATCGCCTTCGTCATCGACGTCTTTTCTCGAAGGATCCTCGGCTGGAAGGCGGCGCGCTCGATGACGACCGCCCTCGTGCTCGATGCGTTGAACATGGCGGCCTGGACGAGGCGCCACACCATTGAAGGAGTCATTTGCCACTCGGACTATGCCGAGGTTCGCGTTAAGCCGAGGAATCGCCAACTGGCCTGCGTAGAGGCGTCGCGGTGACCGATTCTTCGGGTTAACGATGGGTCGTCATCGCAGGCTCAAGAGAGCTTGGAGCTTGTCTTGGGTCAGTCGCCGTGCTGCAGGGGCGTTGATCACCGGGGTGGCCGCGTCGACGGCTTCTCGCATCATGTCCACGGTCGCGAACGCGTAGAACGCTGCCGTGGTTGACATGTTCTCGTGGCCGAGGAGGCGCATGATGATCGGAAGCGGGATACCTTGCTGATACAGGTCCATGGCCTTGGTCTTTCGCAGCAGGTGGCAGCAGATGTGCTCGGGAACAGACGGACATCGACTGTGTGCAACGTGGGCAGCCTTGTCCACCACCTCTGCGACGGTGTCGGTCGACAGCCTGATCGGTTGTCCGTGGTGCAGGCTGTAGAAGACCGGCCGCAACGCAGGGAGCTCGGCCGTGTTCGGGTGGAACTCGGCCAGGTAGACGTGCAGGTGGTCGATCGTCTTGGTGGTCAGCGGCACGGTGCGGGTCTTGTTGCCCTTGCCGGTGAGGGTCACGTGTCCGGGTTTTGCCAACCAGAGGTCTTGCAGCGTGAGGCCCGTGATCTCACCGACGCGCGCCGCGGTGTCGTAGAGCAGGATCATGAGCATCCGGTTCCGACGCGATTTCGCCGTGCTGCCGTCGAACGCGCCAAGCACGGCGCGAATCTCTGGCTGGGTGAGGTACTCGATGGGCTTCTTGGGGGCGGCCGGGGACCGTAGGGACTTGGCAGCCTGGCTCAGCGCCATGAGCGACAGGTCTTCGTGGGAGCAATACGCGAGGAACGTTCTGACAACACTGAGCCGCAGCGCGATGGTCGGTGGCGCGTAGTGCCGCTCCTCGGCCATCCAGGCCACCCAACCTTTGAGGTGCGGGCGGTCGAAGTGGTCGAAGGTGACCTGTGCGCGTGCGACGCGTTCCTCCTCGGCCAGGTAGGCAAGGAAGCACTCCAGAGCGATCCGATAGGCCTCGATCGTCCTCGGCGAGCGTCGTTGCACCGTGGGCAGGTACACATGCAGGTAGTCCCTGGCAAAGCTGAAGAAGTTGGGGGCGTCGGTGTTCGGGTCGCGTCTCATTCGAACCCGACCTCGGGCAGGAGAGACTGGGCCTTGGTGGTGATGTCGCTGTAGGCACCCATGAAGTCCGGCGAGGTATGGATGTAGTAGTAGCTCGACTCGATGCTCGCGTGCCCCATGTAGCGCGCCAGGTAGGGCAGCATCGCGGTCACGTCGGTGCCGCGTCGCATCCAGCGTTCGACGTTTGCATAGGCGAAGTGATGCCGAAAGTCATAGGGCCGTGGCTGCTGGCCGCCGGTCGGTCGCGAGAGCCCGGCTCGGTCCCAGATGCGGTTGAAGATCCGCCCCACTGCCGCGGCGGTCACCTGGTTGCCGGTCGCCGAGACGAAGAAGGTCGCCCGGGATGCCCCGAACCGTTTGCGGGTCTCCTGGTCGCAGGCGGCCAAGACCTCAACGACGTCGGCGGTCAGGGGCAGGCGGCGACTGCGCTTTCCCTTGGCCCACAAGATGTCGACATGGCCGTCACGCAGGTGCACGTGCTCGGGCCCGAGCACGCGGGCCTCCCCGGTCCGAAGCCCGCACGAGTGCATCAGCGTGAAGAACCCGACCGCTTGCCACCGCCACGGGGAGAAGGCCTCGATGTGCGCTGCGGCGCCGAAGAACGCCTCGATCTCCTGGGTGGTCAACAGGTGGGGGTGGGCAGGGACCCTTGCGGCCTTCCATCGATCGGAGAGCACGTAGGCGTCGGCGTTCCCGTGGGCTCGGAGCCACCGACCGACGTCGCG
>DAHVMA010000055.1:0-5123 GCA_027320105.1 Acidimicrobiaceae bacterium
CGCACGGACGCGAGAAGGCGTCGTGCGCTAGGTAATAAGTACGAGGAGGCCGAAGATCGGGCTCGAGATCACCTCGAGAGTGTGGCAGACCCGCCGCCGCAGGGCAAACCGGAGGCGGCGGCCATCCTCCCGGCCAAGGGGCCGGAGACGAGAGCCGCCCCACGGCTTGGACACCGCCCGGCGTCGATGGAACCGGGACGCCCCGGCGGGGCTTGGGTCGGGCGAGCCTCTCCGGCGGCGGCAGCCGGCCCGTTCGGTCGCGACGCTGGGCCGGAGCCGGCACCTCGGGAGGATCGGGCACGTCGGCGCCAGCGCTGCACTCAACACGTGCAGGCGTGACCGGGCCCGAGGGCGGTGCGAGCCGGGAGGACCCACATCGCCTCGGGCGGCCGGTGGCCGTCAGCGGCGCCAGGACCGAGAGCTCGCAGGCGCTCGGAAGGTGATCAGATCGGCACCCGAGGTGGTGACGACGCGGAGCGCGGCGAGCTGGGCAGGAGGGATGGCGGTCGACGCCGACACGTTGGCGATGCCCCCGTAGCTGGCGTTCCACGTGCCAGCCACCTCGTGGTGGCCGTCGCGTGCGATCGCTATCAGCTGGCAGTGATCGCCAGGGGCAACCCCGGAGAGCAGCAGCTTGATGGCGCTGCCCCACGGCTCAGAGAGCAAGGTGGCGGTGCCCCTCACCCCACTCGTCTGGTCGGCCGCGGTGACCCGGCCCGCCGGCACGCCCGCGATGGAGAACGATCCCGACGGGTGCTGACCCTGGAGGCCAACCGCCAGCCCGCCGGCACCGAGGACGATCGCCAGGACGGCGGCGGCGACAAGCCGAGACCGCCGCCGACGGTCGCGGCGCCCCCTGTTGATCTGGGCGAGAGCCCGCTCGACGAGATCCGAGGGGGCCGCCAGGCGGCCAGAGGCGACGGCCTCCTCCTCGTTGAGCCGGCCCAGCAGCCCCGGCAGCCCGGCGAGGACGGCCAGCTCGTCGCGGCAGACGGCGCAGACGGCGAGGTGCGCCTCCACCTCTGCCCGCTCGGCTGGCTCCAAGGCGCCGACCACGTACGGACCGAGAGAGGTCCGCAGCGACCCGCAGGGGTTGTTCATGGGCTCCATCCTCGTTCCTCGAGCGCCAGGCGCAACGCGTGCAGCGCGTAGTACGTGCGGGACTTGACCGTGCCGGCCGGGATGCCCAGCGCGGCGGCGACCTCGGCCACGGAGCGGCCGCGGTAGTAGGTCTCCACCACCACGGTGCGGTGGTCAGGGCTGAGGGCGGCGAGGGCGTCGGCCACGTCCCAGGCTTCGAGGGCGCGCTCGATGTCATCGGGCGCCGGCTGCGTGGCGAGCGCCGTCTCGCCCATCTCAGAGGGTCGCGACCGCCTGGCACGATGCTGGTCGATGGCGAGGTGGGCGGCAACGGTGAACAGCCAGGGCCGGAGCGACCGGGTCTCGACGCCCAGGTCTTCGGCGTGCCGCCACGCTCGCACGAGCACCTCCTGCACGATGTCCTCGGCTCGCCCTCGGTCGCCGGTCAGCCGGGTCGTGTAGCCGACAAGAGCAGGGCCGTGCTCTGCCCACAGCGCCCGGACGAAGGTCTCGTCGGGATCGTCCACCGCCGACAGCCGCTGCTGCCGCCTGGCGCGCTCGTCCACATCCCCAGTACGCACTGGCGAGCGAGAAAGTTCAAGTCGGTTGAACCGCTCCGTGCCACCAGTCGTAGTGAGGGGCATGGGATCGCTCCGTTCGCTTCTTCTCCGTCCCCCCCTCCGGCTTCGGGTCGCGGCCGTGGTCGGCGCCCTGGCTGTCACAGCCGCCGCGTGCGGGAGCACCAGCGCCGCCTCGCACACCACGACGGCGGGCTCTCGTGCTGACCCCGGGTCAGGAGGGGGGGCGGTGACGCTACGGGCAACGACGAACTCGACGCTCGGACAGACCATCCTGGTCGGTGCCGGCGGGCGGACGCTCTACCTGTTCGAGAAGGACACCAAGGGCAAGTTCTCGTGCTCAGGCTCCTGCACGTCGGTGTGGCCGCCCCTCTTGACAAGCGGGAAACCCCACGCAGGCAGCGGGATCAACGCCTCCCTGCTCGGCACCATCGCCCGACCCGGCGGCAAGACCCAGGTCACCTATGCGGGGCACCCGCTCTACTACTACGCCGCCGACAGCAGTGCCGGGCAGGCGAACGGAGAGGGCCTGCTCCAGTTCGGTGCCAAGTGGTACGTCGTGTCGCCTCACGGCATCGCCCTCACCAGCAGCAAGTCCTCGGGCGGAGCAAGCGGCTACGGCAGCAGCTCGTCCTCCTCGAGCAGCAGCTCCAGCGGAGGCGGCTGGTCGGGGTAGCGGCGCCGGCAGCCTGCAGGCATGACGGGATCTCGTCGATCGGCCGAAGCCACCGTGGCTGCACCCGCACCCGCTGCGGTCCTCCACCGGGTCGGTGCCGGGCAGACCGGGGCCGGCCCACGGCGGCTCGGCCGTCGAGTTGCCCTCCACGGCCTGCGTGCGGCAGCGGCGGCCGCTCTCGGCGTCGACGCTGAGGTCCACGCCAGCGATGCCTCCTTCTACGACACACCGCGGGGGGGAGCGATCACCATGGGCAACCTCTTCCGCGTCGAGGCCGGCGTGTCGAGCCTGGCGGCATTGGTCCTGCTGCTCGCCTGGCGGCGACGAGCGAGCTGGGTCCCCGCCCTCGTCGTGGCAGCCAGTGCTCTCGGGGCAGTGTTCATGTACCGGTACTTCGACGTCGGCGTCCTCGGTCCGATCCCCAACATGTACGAGCCCACCTGGCAGGTCCCCGGCAAGCTGGCGGCCGCCTACGCGGAGGGCGCGGCGACTGCACTGAGCATGCTGGGGCTGGCCCTCTCTCCGGCCCGTGTCGCCGCACCGGGTCGCCGGCACCGGGGCGGTGCCGCGGGCGACCGGCACCCGCTGCCGAGCTGAACCTCGGGCGGCGAGCCATGCCACGCGATCGGGACGCCGACCTGTCGGTCGCCGCCGAGCAGGTCCCTTGGTCCAGACGGTGCGGTCGGACCGACGACTGGCCAGCTCGTGTCGCTCCTCGGTCCAGCCGAACCGAGGCTGCAGGGAGCCGAGGTCCGCTGTCCGGCGAAGTCCCGGTGCTCTCTCGGCCCGGTCGGCGCCACCCCGTCGTGCGACCGCTACGTGAGGGGTGGGCACGCTCGGGGTTCGCCGTGTCGACGGTATGTCATCCTGTCGTCGTCCGACGGTGTCCCGACGCATTCCCGACGAGGAGGACGTCCGATGCGCATGGCAGTGGTGGGTGGCGGCCCCGGTGGGCTGTTCGCCTCGACGCTTGCCAAGGCGGGCGATCCTCGCCGCCAGGTCACCGTCTTCGAGCGCAACCGCGCTGAGGACACCTTCGGGTTCGGGGTCGTCTTCTCCGACGCCACCCTCGAGGGCATCCACGCGGCCGATCCGGTGCTGCGCAGCGCGCTCGCCGAGCACGGCGTGCACTGGGACCCGATCGAGGTCCGCCTGCGGGGCGAGCGGTTCCTCTGCCACGGCAACGGCATGGCAGCCGTCGAGCGCCGGACCCTGCTGCGGCTGATGCAGGAGCGCGCCGTCGAAGCCGGTGTCGAGGTGCGCTTCTCCACCGAGGTGGACCCGGAGGGCCTGCTGGCAGCGGGCTACGACCTGGTGGTCGCCGCCGACGGGGCCAACTCCCAGCTGCGGGACCGCTTCGCCGACGCCTTCTCCCCGGCGACAGAGACCGCCACCGCCAAGTTCATCTGGCTCGGCACGACCTACCCGTTCACGAGCCTCACCTTCGTGCACGAGCGCGGGCCCCACGGGGTCTTCGCCGTCCACGGGTACCCGATCGGGAGCGGCGTGTCCACCTTCATCGTGGAGACCGACGAGCAGTCCTGGCGGGCGGCCGGCCTGGACGAGTTCGACGTCACCCAGCCGCCCGGCCCGAGCGACGAGAGAAGCAGGGCCTACCTCCAGGAGCTGTTCGCCGAGCAGATCGGCGGGCACCCGCTGCTCGTCAACAACTCACGCTGGGGCAACTTCCGCACCCGCCGGGTCCAACGCTGGCGTCACCGGGTCGGCGACACCGCCATCGCGCTGCTCGGTGACGCCGCCCACACCGCTCACTTCTCGGTCGGCTCGGGCACCAAGATGGCGATGGAGGACGCGGCCGCCCTGGTGGCTGCGCTCGACGAGCACCCCGACGACGTGGACGCAGCGCTGGCCGCCTACGAGACCGTGCGTCAGCCGCAGGTGGCCAAGATCCAGAGCTCGGCACGGCCGAGCCTGTCCTGGTGGGAGCACTTCGGCCGCTCCCACGACAGCCTGCCGCCGTGGCAGTTCGCCTACCACTTCTTCACCCGCAGCCTGCCCGAGTCCAAGCTGCGCCGCCGCGACGACGGGTTCGTCACCGCCGTGCACGGCCGCTGGTGGCAGGCTCACGGCGCCGAGCCGCTGGACAGCCCGATCGAGGTCGCCGGCCGGCGCCGGACCGGCCGGAGCGTCGTCGTGAGCGACGGCACCGCTCACCTGCCCGGTGGCCCGCTCCCCCTCCGGCACCGAGCCGCCGGCGACGACAGGGCGTGGGCGCTGGCGGTGGCCGCTCCCGACACCGAGGAGGGCTTGCCCGCCGCCCTCGAGGTCGTGGCGAAGGGCGTGGCCGCCGGCGCCGCCCTGGTGGCGGTCAGTGGCGGCACCCCCCTCACCCGCCGGTTGCTGTGCGAGGCCGCCCGGCTGGAGCACGGAGCGGTGAGCCTGCTGATCGAGGAGGTCGATCACGGCCGGGCCGAGGACGTGGCGGTGACCGCCGTGCTGTCCGGCCGCACCGATCTGGTCGGCGTCCCCGTCAAGGTGGCCCCGTGAACCCGGGCACGCTCGATCGGGGCGGCAGCCGGCCCGGCCCGATCCGAACGGCCCGTCGCATGCGGGGTGCCGGTGCCGCGGGCACTTCCATCGCTTGCCGCCGGGCAGGGAGCCGCTACCGGGCGGGCCGTGTCGTGACGAGGTCGATCAGCGGTGGCGTCCCAGATCCGGTGTAAAAGCCGCGGGACGAAGGCTCCTGGTTGGTGATGCTACGCCGCCGCTGTGACAGCGTTGGCGGATGTGGTCGTGGCGTCGTCATCGGACGTGTTGACGCGTGGACG
>DAHVMA010000108.1:0-1622 GCA_027320105.1 Acidimicrobiaceae bacterium
TCCCGGCGGCCTGGTCGTCTACACCGTGCGCCACACCGGCGACGCCCACCACGGCACCGGAACCCCCCGCGGAGACGACATGTACGAGCACGGCGGGTTCATCGTCCACTTCTTCGACGACCGCCTCGTCCAGCGGCTGGCAAGCGGGTTCGACCTCCTCGACGTCACCGAGCTCACCGAGCTCACCGAGGGTGACCTAACCCCGCCAACCGTGGCGGGTCATCATGCGCAAACCCGGCCACCGTCGCTAGCCGGAACTTGATTCTGAAAGTCCGGCCGTTTGAGGCAAGTTCGTGTACCCCGCTGCGCCACGCCGATGCCGGAGACACCCCTTGGCGGAGTCGAGTCGATGTTCCGCGGTCTGGGTTGAGGTCAACCGATTAGCGCCGGGGCATGGTCAGGGCGCGGTTGATGAGAAGTGAGGCGGGATGGAGATGCGCCGAAACGTGGGTGGCTGCTGTCAGGCGACCAGGCCTGATCGTTTTGGAATCAGGCCTGCCAGCTCGCGGTCGTAGTCGCGCCACGAAGGCCCGGAACACCGCGATCTCGGCGGTGCACGGCGAGCGGAGGTCCTCCTCGAGCACGGCACGGCCGGCCTCGTCAAGCCCGACGACGGCATCGTCGAGCACCTCGCGGCGGCCAGCGGGTCATCGGAGTTGGGGTCGGGGTAAACCCCGTTGACGACCAGCCGCTGGTTGGCAACGCCGAGCGCGCCGAGCTCGACCGCGGCGCGCGCCGCCTCGCCGAGCGCCAGCGGATCGGGCCGCGACACCAGGGCGAGCACCGTGCGATCGGTGTCGGCCAAGATCGCCACCGCGGCCTGTTGGTTGGCGGTCGTGCTGGCTCGAAAGCCCCGACAGCGGGCCGATGCACGAGGTGCCGAGGGTGTTGTTGTCCATGAAGCCGCTCCACGCCGCCGGCAGCGACAGCAGTCACAGCGTGTGGCCGGTCGGGGCGGTGTCAAAGACCACGTGGTCATAGGCGGCACCGGCAGGGGCCGACCACCCGCTCGCGATAGGCCGCGGCGGTGGCCAGCGGGTCGACGTTCGGCGCGTCGAGGCCCCCACGCCCGGCACCGGCGTGGGTCCAAGGGCGACCCCGAGCATCTCGTCCAGGTTGGACGCCGGGTCGGTCGAGACCAGCAGCACCCCGGGACGGGTAGCGGCCCGACGAGTGGAGCGCGCCGTCGACCACGACCGCCGGCAGGACCTCGTCACCGCGTTCGGTGAGCAACTCCCGAACCAAGCCGCTGTCTGCGAAGGCCTTCGGCTCCTGGGACAGGTTGTATCGCTCGACGACCACACCCTGGTCAGCGAACCAGCCGAGGTCGGCCGCGAACGCGGCGAGCGCCGGGTCGACGCTCGGACCCCACACCCCCGTCGAGCAGCACATCGGGGGATCGAACACCTCGACCGTCGCCATCAGGACCTCCTCCAGAACATCTCTCATCGTCGATTGACGATGAGACTCTCAGGTGGAGGCGCCGCCGCGACACGGCTGCCACCGGCGAGAGGAGGTGACTCGCCGGATCAGAGCGAGGAGACGGCTGCCTGCAAGGCGGCGAGCCCGGCGCGGTCCAAGCAGTGGGACGTGCGCGGCCCCTCGATCTCGCCTTGGATCAG
>DAHVMA010000110.1:0-47365 GCA_027320105.1 Acidimicrobiaceae bacterium
TACGACGAGGGGCGTCACGTGGCGAATCGGAACCGTGCCCTTGGACTTGCCCCCGGACCATCGGCTCGGGCTGCCGCCTGAGTCCTCGAGCGACCTGCGAGGAATCGCTGGCTGACTGGGGGTTGACAAACGGTGTCTCACTGCTCGACGACCTCGACGGCAGGGCCCTGGCGGAGCACCTCGTCGGTGGCGTTCTCAAAGCCGACCTGCACCTGAGCAAGGCCCACAGGAGCCTCAAGTGGTCGATGATGGGAGCCGACGACTTCCTCCTGCCACCGCTTCCCAACCACCTCTTCCAGCGCGACAACTCCTGCTGGATATACGGAGGTGTCACGCTGAACCCGATGGCGAAGCCGGCCCGTCAACGCGAGACGATCCACTCCCGGGCCATCTACCGCTACCATCCGATGTTCGCTGGCGCCAAGTTCTCGGTGCTCTACGGCGGCGACGACGAGCAGCACCAGCCGGCCGCGCTCGAAGGAGGAGATGTGCACGTCATCGGGAACGGCGCTGTGCTCATCGGGATGGGGGAGCGGACGACACCGATGGCCGTCGAGGTGGTGTGCTCCCGCCTGTTCGAGACCGGGCAGGCGACGCGCGTGGTGGCGGTCGAGCTGCCCAAGTCCCATGCGACCATGCACCTCGACACGGTCATGACCATGGTCGACCGGGCGACGTTCGTGGTGTACCCCTACCTTGACCGACACCTGCGCAGCTGGACCGTGACGCCCGGCGACGAGCCGGGCCAGCTCCAGCTCACCCACAACCATTCCCTGTGGGAGGCGATCGCCGCCGCCCTCGGCACCGACACGGGCGGGCTCACGGTGCTGTCGACCGAGGAGGACATCCGCGCAGCCGAGCGGGAGCAGTGGGACGACGGAACCAACTACCTCGCCGTCGCTCCTGGTGTCGTGTACGGCTACGAGCGCAACGTCCCCACCAACACGATGCTGCGGAGGCACGGGATAGAGGTCATCACCGTGACCGGGTCCGAGCTCGGCCGGGGGCGGGGTGGCCCTCGGTGCATGACCTGCCCGATCGAACGTGACGCGTAGGCGCCCGTCGCGCCCCGATCACCCACGACTTCGCCGAATCGACCAAGGAGGACCGACGATGGACCTGCAAGGACGTAGCTACCTGAAGGACGCTGATCTCACCGCAGAGGAGTACGGCGCAGTCCTCGATCTCGCTGTACGGCTTCGAGATGAGAAGCGTGGCGGTGCCGAGAGGCGCCGCCTGTCGGGCAGGAACATCGCCCTCCTCTTCGAGAAGACCTCGACGCGCACCCGCTCTGCGTTCGAGGTGGCCGCACACGACCAGGGCGGGCAAACCACATACCTCGGGCCGGGCGAGAGCCAGTTCGGGATCAAGGAGTCGACGAAGGACACCGCCAGGGTGCTCGGTCGCTTCTTCGACGGCATAGAGTTCCGCGGCTTCCGCCAGTCCGACGCAGAGCTGCTGGCGGAGTTCTCGGGGGTGCCGGTGTGGAACGGGCTCACCGACCAGTGGCACCCGACCCAGAGCCTGGCGGACCTCCTCACGATGCGGGACCACGCCGGCCGGTCGCTCAACGAGCTCAAGGTCTGCTTCCTCGGCGACGCCGCCAACAACACCTGCGCCTCCGTCCTCACCGCCGGAGCCCTCATGGGCATGGAGGTGCGGGTGGCTGCGCCCACGGCGCGCCGGCCGGCACCGAAGGTGTGGGCGGACGCGCTCGCCCTCGCCGGCGCGTCGGGGGCCTCGCTCAGCGTGACCGACGACCCACACAAAGCAGTCCGCGACGTCGACTTCCTCTACACCGACGTCTGGCTGTCGCTCGGCGAGCCCGAGGAGCTGTGGGACGAGCGTATTGACCTCATGCAGCCCTACCAGGTGAACGCATCGCTCGTGGCGGCAACTGGGAACCCGGACGTGAAGCTTCTGCACTGCCTGCCGTCGTTGCACAACACCGACACCGAGATAGGCAGGCGGATCTTCCAGAGGCGGGGGCTCGAAGCGATGGAGGTGACCGACGAGGTCTTCGAGTCCCCGGTCTCGCTCGTCTTCGATGAGGCCGAGAACCGACTGCACACCATCAAGGCGATCATGGTCGCGTCCCTCTCGGGCCTCGACGGCTGAGATGCGTGTAGTGGTGGCGCTAGGAGGTAACGCGCTACTCGAGCGGACCGAGCGACCCGATGCCGAGATCCAGGAGCGACACGTCCTGCGCGCGGTGGACGCGCTCGCGCCGATCGCCCGCGACCACGAGCTCGTGGTCACCCACGGCAACGGCCCCCAGGTCGGTCTCCTGGCTGCCGAGAGCGAGAAGGACCCCGAGCTCCGGCACCCCTATCCTTTCGATGTCCTCGGTGCACAAACCCAAGGCATGATCGGGTACTGGCTGCTCCAGGCCCTGGAGAACGTCCTTCCGGGACGGCGTGTCGCAGCCCTGCTCACCCAGACCGTGGTCGCCATTAGCGACCCAGCGTTTGGCAACCCACAGAAGTTCGTGGGTCCAGTGTTCGACGAGCAAACGGCCGGGCGCCTGTCGGTGGAGCGCAGCTGGACGGTTCGCCGGGACGAGAAGGGCTACCGCCGGGTGGTGGCTTTGCCGCAACCGCGTGACATCGTGGAGATCGCCGAGGTCGACGCTCTGCTCGCCGCTGGCTCGGTGGTGATCTGTGCCGGCGGTGGCGGGGTTCCCGTGGTGCGCGATCCCGATGGCAGCCTGCGCGGCGTGGAGGCGGTGATCGACAAGGACCTCACGGCTGCCCTCCTGGCTGAGCACGTCGGCGCGGACGCCCTCGTGATCCTGACCGACGTCGCAGCGGTCGAGGTCGATCACGGCACGCCCCAGGCGCGCCCGATCGGGCGCACATCCGTGGCGGAGCTGCGAGCGCTCCCCTTCGCTCCGGGTTCTATGGGTCCGAAAGTCGAAGCCGCCTGTCGTTTCGTGGCGGCCACGGGTGGTTTCGCGGCCATCGGGCGGCTGGTCGACGTCTCGCGCCTCCTTACCGGGAACGCTGGTACGGTCGTGGTAGAAGGTGGGGGCCCGGGGAACGCACGAGATAAACGGGGAGTGGCCGGCGGGCCCGGTGGGAGCAGCGGAAACAAGTCCCTGTTTGGCCGGTAACCTCGTGGTCCGGGCCATCGCGCAACACCGCCACGGCGTCACGGTTGACCTCCTCGTCGAAGTAGGCGGCGATCCAACGCCGAAGCAACGATTCCGACGCCTCCAAGCCATGGTCATCGACCAGCCGCTGACGGATCGTCGCGACCGTCACCACCCCCAACCAGCCCTTGATCCGCTCCCGGTGGACCTGGATCCCCGGCCAGCTCGACTGGCGCAACCGCCGGTCCACCGGCGTCGGGAACCGGCCCTCCGCCAGCTCCGACCACTCCTCCGCCGACAACGACGGCCCGCCCGGGCACATCCCCGCCACCACCGCCGAGGCGCTGTACTTACGGATCGCCTTGGCGCGGTGCGCACCACGTGGCGCGGGCGGCCGTAGCCCGTCGGGGTCGGTGCTCACGGGCGTCCGCCGGGACGCGTCGAGCCGCCGGCGACGTCAGTCACGTCGCCTTCGAGCAGGGACGCAGGAAAGCCGTCGGCTCGCAGGCTGACCCCCACCTCGTCCTCGAGCAGCTGCACCACTCGGGGGGACCACGCCTCGCCGCCGTAGCGCTCCTTCGCTCGCCTGAACAAACCTTCCACCATCGGCGCCAGCTGGATGGGCACGTCGAGCGCGGAGGCGAGGTCCCCGAGGAGACCGAGATCCTTCAGCGCCAGGTCGACGGTGAAGCCGATGTCGTAGCTGCCTGAGAGGATGACCTGGCTTTCGGTCTCGTGCACGAAGCTGTTACCCGAGCTGAACCGAATTGCATCGAAGGCATCTCTCAGGTCGATCCCCGAAGAGGCCGCTAGCGTCAACGCCTCCCCCACGGCCACCAGATGGATGAAAGCGAGCATGTTGGTGATGACCTTCATCTTCGACGCCTGGCCGACGGCGCCGAGGTAGATCACCCGTGATCCGATCTTCTCGAGCAGTGATCGATGGGCCTCGAAGACCGCCTCCTCGCCTCCGACGAGCACGGTCAGCTCGCCGAGGGCGGCTTTATGGACCCCGCCGGTGACCGGTGCCTCGAGGGTCGATACTCCGAGCTTTGCGGCCTGGGTGCTCAACGAGCGCAGCACGGCCACGTCGTTAGTGGTGATGTCTATCCAGCATCCTCCCCGTCGGAGGTTCTGGAGCACCCCTCCGGGACCTCCAACGACTTCCTCGACGACATCCGGCCGGGGAAGGCAGGTCAGCACGACGTCCGCTCCCCGTGATGCCGCGGCCGGGCTGGGCGCCCATCCCGCGCCTGCCGCCAGCGAGCTCGCCGCCGCCTCTTCGGAGCTGTCGTGCACCGCGACCCTCGTTCCGGCACCGACGAGGCGACCGACGATCTTCGATCCGAGCTGGCCGGTTCCTATGAAGCCGACCCGCCAGTCGGACGTATCCGAGAGCACCTGCGTGCTTTGCACGTTGGTCGATCCTCCTGCGCTCACTGTATCCAGACCTCCGAGAAGTCGTAGTTGTCGAGCGAGACCCCCACCTTCGATGGCCTCAGCAGGAATGACGTAAATGTAGCCTCCCCGGTCGCAGTCGATGAGCTACATCTCGTGGACGATATCGGTGCGCTTCGAGCGGTCCATGGTTCAGATAGTTGGGTCCGTAGAGCTCGGTCACGTCCACGTTGTCGAGCTCCGCCTCCTTCACTCCAGCAGCGCCGGCCTGCTGGGCCAGCGCCACCCTCAGGTTTTCGCGCCCCAGCCACCTTCAGCAGCGACTTGGCCTGGCCGATGTCCTGCTCCGGTTGCGGGAGTGCCTGGTCGGAGGACGGGTCCCAGATCGAAGACAGGCCGTTGCCGAGCACCCCTTCCCGCCGAAGCCCGCGTCCATCGTCTCAGGTCGGTTCACGATGTAGCGCATCGCCTGGCGCACGCGAACGTCATCGAAGAGCGCCCATGCCGATGGTAGGCGCGCCGCTCGGATGGGCCGCAGGGCTAGCGACAGGGCTGGTCGCTGGCCGGGTCCTGTCGGGTGGATGTGATGACCCCGGCGGTGGAGGTGCTGGCCGACGACGGCGCCTCCCAGGAGTTGGCCGTCGGCGCCGGCTGCGAGTCGAACCCGGCGCCGAGCGGCTGCAGGTGAGCGTGGGGGACATGGCGACAACACGGCCGCCTGGCCGGCCTGGCCCTCCGCCACCGCTGGGCGGGCTGGCACCGGACGCCGTGCACCGGTGAGGTACGCAGCGCTCACGCATGCTTCGCAGGCCGTGCTAGGCGAGCAGCCGCCCCGGTTCAGAGCAGCTCGCGGGGGAACGACCGCACCCACTGGCGGGTGTGGTGCGCCATACCGTCGACGGTGACCACAAGGTCGATGGTGACGTGGAAGTGGGTGGCTGTGGCCTGGACGCCGACGGTGGAGGTCGACTCGGTGACCCCACCCGGTGTGGTCGTCGTCGAGGTGTGCCGTCCCCGGGCACCAGCTCGGGCGGGTTCGTCGGGGTCGGCAGTGGCGGTCATCTCGTACTCCCGCCGCACCAGCGTGTCGTGGTCGATCCGCTCCGTTTGGCTTTCGAGAAGGTGGACGCTCACCCGGCGGGACAGGGCGTCGTGGACGACTTCCCACACCGGCGGCTCGATGCGCTCCAAGCAGCGGGTCGGCTCCACCGGTGAGGGCCGGAACGCCGGCGGCGTCGCGCTCCCCTCGGCGAGCACGGCCGGCAGCTCCAGGCGGGAGGGGCGGTCCTCGCCGCGGTGGACGGTGTTGGTGGCCGGCTGCGGCGTCGGCCACACGTTGGGCCAGTCGGCACCGGCCACGGCGAGGCGGATCCGATGTCCCCGGTCGAACCGCCACGCCGTCGTGTCGATATCGATGATCAACTCCACCACGTCGCCGGGTGTCAGTGGCTCGGGGTCGGTGAGCGAGTGGCGCCGGGTGGCGTTGAGCATCCCTTTGGCCACGAGGAACGAGGAGCCGTCGGGCCCGACGTCGATGAGGCTGGTGGCGAAGCCGACGACGGTGGCGGTTGACGAGACGTGGAGATGCACCCGGGGTCGGCCGATGATGCTCAGGTCCTGGTCAAGAGGGGCGCTGGTGTACACCAGCGAGAGGGCTTCGTCCGGGCGTTGGTCCCCGACCTGGCCGAACTGCAAGCCGCCCGACCACAGCCCGGCGGTGACGCCGACGGTCGCGATGTACTCGAAGTCGTCGCGACCCTCGCTTCCCGGCTCGGCAGTCAGGCGGTGGTCGTCGCCGAGATGGAGGGTCCGCTCACAGGCGCCGGGCGCCGGCCAGGTCGTCTCCGCCCGCCACGCCCCCGCCGCGTCGAGGCGGTCGGGATCGGGTCGCTCGTAGTGTTGCATGTAGACCACGACGGGCGGCTCGTCCATGATCCCCGTGTCCCTGCCCTTGCACCAGTGGTCGAGCCAGCGGACGACCTCGTGGAGGTGATCGATGCGAGGCCCGGGGACCGCGACATCGGGCACGGCGTGGTTCCAAGGGCCGACGAGCACCTTGCGCGGCACCCGCAGGGCCTCGTACAAGCGCAGCGGTGGGTTGGGGTAGCCGTCGCGCCACCCGCCGATCATGAACACCGGGCAGACGATCCGCTCGGCGATGTCGCCGACAGAGCCGTGCCGCCAGTACGGGCCGTCAGTCTGGTGGCCGTACCAGTTGAGGAAGTACGGCTCGTTGCTGGCGAGGTGCTCCTCCCACACAGCCGCCCAGTCCTCCGACCAGCGGGCAGACGGTGGGGTGGCGTTGTACGCCACCATGGAGTTGCCGTAGTACCCGATGTCGTAGTAGCAGCGCAGCAGACCGCCCCGGTAGTGGCAGTCATCGCTGTAGCGGTCGTCGGTGAAGTACATGGGGATGATCGACCGAAGATGCGGCGGCTGGTGAGTCGCCACCTGCAGGGACGTGAACCCCCCGTAGGAGATGCCCATCATGTTCACGTTGCCGTCGCAGAACGGCTGCGCCGCCAGCCACTCGACCACGTCATAGCCGTCCTCCTGCTCGCTCTGCGGGTACTCGTCGGACACCACCCCCGCCGACGCACCAGTGCCGCGGATGTCCACACGGGCAACGACGTAGCCGTGCTGGGGAAGGTACGAATAGAAGCGGGGCCCGACCGGCACGTCGTCCTTGCGGTAAGGGATGTACTCCATCACCACCGGCAACGGCCGGGACTCCCCCCCCGGGACATACAGATCAGCGGCGAGGGCAGTGCCGTCACGGACGGGGACCCTCACGTTCTTCACCAGCCGCACCCCCGTCGTGTACCAGCAGCTCGGCGCGCCGAACATGTCCTCCGTCATCGGTCCTCCCTCCACAGCCGACCGTCGCAGGACGACCATACTGTAAGTGGAGTTTCGCACTTCTCCGCGTGGTCGTGGATTGGCGGGGACGGATGGTGGTCTGGGGTTATGCCGCGGTGGCGAGAACGTTGAGCATGGTGTCGATGATTTTGGGGTCGTGTGCTCCCGAGGATGACGCCGTTGTAATTCGTTCGGACCACATGGCCCGGCGTAGCGCAGCGAGGGCGTCGAGGAAGCTCGGCGTGGCTTTCTTTGGGTGCCAGGGGCGGGGGATCCAGGTGTACTTGTCTAGCGGGTGAGGGGCGGGTTGAACTGGGCGGGTTGGTTGTTGTGATGCGGGTTTGCGCGAGCCGGGCCGGCGTGGGTCAGGCGAGGAGGATGGTGAGTCCGGGGTCGGGTGCTCGGGCCCGGTCGGCGATGTAGGCGACGGCGTCGTGGCCGTGCTGTTCGGCGGTTCGCAGGATGCTGGTGATGACGCCTTGGGTGTGGGCGCCGGTAAACCAACACGGCGGCGGGACGGATGTCGGTCTCGGCCCGCCAGTTGGTGGCGTCGATGTGCAGGGCGGGATCGGCGGTGAGGAAGGTGAACAGGCCGGGGGCCTCGTGGGCGAGATGAGCGAGGAGCCGGCGGTTGTCGTCGCAGTCGGGCGGTCGGGCGCAGAGTGTCTCGACTCGGGAGGTCAGCTCGACCGCCGCGGCGGCCCGGCTGGCCACATCGAGGTCACGGGCGGCGAGGGGGACTTGGCGGTCGCGGCCGGTGAGGTCGGCTTCCATCTCCCGGCAGCGGCGCAGCAGATGAGCCAGGCAGCTCTGCGGTGTGGCGTGGCTGTAGCCGTCGTAGACGACGTAGCCGTCCCGGACGATGATCCCGTCGTAGTCGGCGCCGATCACGCTGGTGGCATCCGCGAAGCTGCGTCCTGGGGTGACCCAGTAGACGGTGAGACCCTCGTTGGTGGCCACCCACATCCACGCCGCGTCACCCTCGACGTGCCAGCCGGTCTCGTCCATCACCACACTCGCCGAGGCGTTCGCCGCGGCGACCAGCTCGGCATGCACCGGGACCAGCTCCTTGCTCGCCGCGCTCGCCGACTCTTGGCAGATCGCCGCGCGAGTCAGGTCGATCCCGAACCGGTCGAGCAGCTTGCAGGCCTTGTCGAAGCTCAACCCGAGCCCGTAGTGCAACCACATCCCCAACGCCCGAGCCGTCGGTCCCACCGTCGAGGCCGCCGCCCCCAACGCCTGGGAGGTCTGCTCGGGGTGGCCGCCTTGCAGCCGGGTGCCGCACCCACCGCAGTGGCCGACCGCCACGTTGAACTTCGTCACGACCGGGGTGACCGGCGGGATATCCACCTGCCACTGCTCATCGACCCGGTCGCAGACCACCATGCCACCACAGTCCGGGCAGCGATCGGGCAGAGCGGCCTCCAGCTCCCGATCCGGCCGGCCCGCCGGCGCAGCCCGATGACCGTGCCGGCCGTGCGCCTTGCCCGACTTGCGCCCCGGCGACTTCGCCACGGCCCCCGACTCGCCCTTCGAGAACGGAGCCGACTGGCGCTTCCCCCGCCGCCGAGCGTCCTCCAACCCCACCTCAAGCTGGCGGATCCGCTCCAACTGGTCGATGATCACCCGATCCTTGACCGCGATCCATCCTGGCAAGGGTTGCTTGACCTGGACAAGCCACGTTTCCCTTACCAGGCGGGCACTTTCGTGGATCTCGCAGGCCCGCTACCAGCCCGTTCGCGAATAGCCGAGGCTAGCTCAGCTACTGTATGTCACGAAGCATTGATCCCGATCTCCAGATGCGAACCAGAGTGAGGACTTGACAATGACCGACAGAGCAGCCGAGGACACCGACTCCCGAGACCCGACCTCCCTCCCAGTCCGAGTTGCCGGTGCCGGAGCACGTGAGGGTGTCCATAGGGAGGAGCTGTACTGCAGAGTGTCGCCCGAAGTGGACATCTTTGTGCGTCACGTGGCTCCCGCCAAGCCTGCCGCGACAGAAGGCAACCGCAGGCACATATGGCTCTTGCACGGCGCCGGGATGGACTCGCTGGGCTTTGACATCCCTGTTCCGGGCTGGTCGTTCATGGAGCGTCTTGCCCGTCGAGGACACGAGATTTTCGCCTGCGACTACCGAGGGCACGGGCGTTCAACTCGCGTTGCGGACGGCGCGGGGATCGATGCCGCAGTGGTTCGCGACGACGTCGCCTTCGTCGTGCGGCAGCTCGCAACCTCGACGGAGTCGACTGCCGACCGAGCTGCTTCGGATCCAGAGGTGCATCTGGTCGGGATTAGCTTCGGGTCCGTCGTCGCTCCCATGATCGCCAAGGAGCTGGGCGCTCGCATTGGGAGCATGACGTTGTTGGGTCCGATCTTCGCGAGCTTAGGAGCCTTTGGTGATGACTTCGCCGCCTTCGTCGAGGGACTGACCACAGCACCCTGCGGCTACGCCTTCACGACCGAGGAAGAGTGGAGCGAGCTGTTCCTCGCGAGTGCTGAGCCGGCAGTACTCCGGTGGCATGAGGTGTGCTTCGGGACGGCTTACGCATATCCGATCGGACCCTATAACTCCGTGGCGTCGCTTCCTGTTGACACCGACCTCTCGACGGTGACGTGTCCGACCCGCGCCATCATGGGGGATCGCGATCCGTTCGCATCGGTAGACGACATGGACCATCTGTTCTCACTTCTCGGCACCGACGACACAGCTCTCATCGTGCAGGAGAATGTCGGTCATCTGCCATACGTCGAAGCCCATGCGTCGAGTGTCATCGACACTATCGACGCAATTGTCAGCGGTCGGCCGTCTTAGCCCCAACAAGTCCCGCCGAAGTTCGTTTGCCCCTCAAACTCGTGCCCAGAAGAAAGAGAGTGTCCTATGAGTAGCGTTCATGAAAGTGAGCATGCGCTACGCGCTAGCGCACTGTCGCCGTGGGAGGCCGTCGGCAGCTCAATAGCCCAGATCGGTCCTGCGATCGAGATGCTGTTTATCATTGGTGCCATCGGCGCGATCGCCGGCTTGGGTGCTCCATTTATTGTGCTGGTGGCAGGCGTCGCCTACATATTCCACGTCAATAGTACGGCAGAGTTCTCGAAGGAGATCCCCAGTGCCGGAGGTTACACCGCGTACCTAAAAGCAAGCGGCGGTCGGCCTCTCGGTGCGAGCTCAGCCGTGTTGTTCATGGTGGGCTGGGCAGGTATAGGGGCAGGGTTCGTGCTGTTGATGAGCTGGTGGGTGCAGACATCACTCCAGGGGCTCGTCTCGATCACGATTCCTTGGCCTGTCATCCTCTTCGTCCTGACGTCGGTGTTAACGGCGTTGTTGGTGAGAGGCATTGTAGTTTCTACCAACGTAGCTATCGCGATGTTCTTCTTCGAACTGGTGATAGTTGGGGTTGGTTTGGTACTTATTGTTGGCCGATCCGCGCACTATATCACGTTTGCGGCCTTTGAGCCGAGCAACATTCTCGGTGGATTCGGGTCGATCGGCATTGCCTTTCCGCTGGCGATCTTCATGTTCATTGGTGCCAGCAATTCGGCACCGCTCGCCGAAGAAGTGAAGCGGCCGCGCGTGACGGTGCCGATCGCCGTGTTCGGAGCGACAGCATTGGCCGCGATCTTGTTCGTCGTTGGTAGTGGGGTGTTGGATGCGGGCTTCCACAATAGCGCTGCCGCCATGGGTAAGTTTGCTATTCCGTTTATAAGTGCGCCCGGCATTCGGGGTACCGTGTTGGTGAAGTTCATTTATCTAGCCGGCGTCTCGAGTGTCTGTGCCATCTTCTTGGCTGGGTTCAACGCTGCCTCGCGCGTCCTGTTCAGTCTCTCGCGGGACGCGTTCCTGCCGAAGTCGCTGTCCAGGATCAACCGGTTTGGAGTACCGGCCGTGGCAGTCATAGCGCTGTCAGCGAGTACGACCATCATCGGCGTGCTCGTAGGCTGGCTGGTCGGCGTCGTGAACGGGTTTTCTGACCTCATCAGCCCAGGAACTGACGTCTACGTTGTCTTGCTGATCGCCGTGAACCTGGCGTTGATCGCGTACACCCTCAAGGATAGGAGTGGGCGACGGTCTGCTGCCAGGACGGTCGCTGTAAGAGTGGTCGCACCGCTTATTGGGTCGGTCGTCCTGGCCTATCCGCTGTGGGAGAGCATCAAGCCTGGTGCATCGGGTGCCGCCGGTTGGGACTGGCTCGTCTGTGTGGTCGGGATTGCCCTTGCGTGCGGCGCCTATCTCTGGCACAGGAGGAAGGCCCCGGCTGGCAGCAGAGCAGGCGCAGAGTCGCCCGCGGTGGATTCCTAGGGTCTGTCAGGCTGTCCCAGAATCGCCTTGTCGGTGCATAGTCATGCGCTATGTCGCATAGAGATGCGATCTACTGACCCGAATGCTGTCCCCTGCGGTGCGCACCGGTGTTTGCCAATCGAAGCAACGTTTACTATGAGCACCCGTAAAATGGACGATGATACTGGTGCAATAACTCCAAGCTGTAGTCGTCGTTGTAGTAGAATACTGTGATGGCAAACGGGTATCGTTCGGGCGATAGGAATCAGCTCTTTGTGTTGCCGCCTTCCATGTGGGACTGGGTGGAAGAAGACCACCTCGCCTAAGCTCCCCTCGAAGACTCTGGCGTCCGAGCTGCTGGACGCACCCTACATTCCTACAGTACCTTGCGACTCGACTCCTGGACGTGACCGGGACCGGACCGGCGCCGGTCGCCGCAGGGGAAATCCTCGACCGGCCGTGAGTCCGCAGCGCGACCGTTGACACTTGACCACAGTGAGCATACTCCTCGGGAAGACTACTGACGGAAGGGTCGCTTTCATGCAGCGTCGTCTGGGACTGGTGGGAGAGGCGCGCGACTCGTCGACGTAGATCGAGGCTGAGGCCTGTCGCGGACCGCAGCGAGTAGGAGTAACATCAGTAATCACAGAAAGTGTCTCAAACGACAGATCGAAGGGGTTGTGTGTTGAAACGGCTCCCCGCCTTTGTTGCTTCGCTGGTCGGCGGCTTCGTAATCGGCCTTTCCGGGACCGCGTAGGCCGGCACTGCATCAGGCCCGTACGGATATTATTCGAACTATGGATATTCTTATGAGAACCAGAATAGCATTTCTGCGTCTCCCGGACAGATTACCGTTGACGCCACCACCGCAAGTACCACCAACTACGTGAACGCGCCGGCAGGATATATCGGCGGGCTTCCTATCATCTATAACGGCAACGGTTCAGTTTGTCACGAAGGCTCTTGGGTCTACACTTCGCAGGCGGCGTCAGGGGTCATCGCCACCCTCAAGGGGGGCTGCGGTCCAAACAAGATGGCTACTCCACTTACGGCAGCTTTGCTTCTCCAGACCAGAATAGCTAGCAGCTGCTCGAACTGAGGATAGGTGAGAAAGTGAAATCCCACAAACGGGCTTTTTTCGTTGCCGGGTGTTCCGGCATTATCGCGGTCGGTGCGCTGGGCCGGATTCCTGGTATCCGCCGAAGTGAATGCCGCGCCTACAATGCCGAGCGGCCACCAAGCGTATCATGTCAATCAGCAAGGCGAGACATATGGGTCGGCGGCAAACGCGAGTCCATCGAACTTGCCGGACCTTATTGAGGTCACGGATAACCAGGGGCAAATTGGCTACATCACACGAGCCGACTTCTTGGGCCCGTCCCCATCATTGAGTCAAGTGCTGTCGATGCCGACCGACAATAGCGGTAACCTCGTGGCCCCGCCACGCACGGTGCTCGTATACAATTCCGCTGGAACGACTCAAGTTGGGACCTTTACGATAGGTTCGATGTCGGCGACGAGTGGCACATCCCTGACGAGTAGCGCGACTCCGTAGGGCGGTCGGAGCTAGTGCCCTGGCCAGGAACGATCGCGCGTTTCAGATGACATGAAAAGCACACGGGCGTGAGTTTGGGGGCTCGGACGGTGTGCAGCCGGCCGCAACCGGCCCGACCGATCGACCCGATCGGGCCGTGACCGAGGCCGGTCGCGGCGTGCTCGACTGCGGATGGGCGCGACGAAGCGGCCGTGGGCTTGCCTCGGCCGTTGAGGGGACCGTTCAGGCGGCGACAGCGGCAGGCGGCGCCACGGTGGCGGGCCGCCCCCAACGGCGCTGACGCTCGGAGCGCAGCCGCTCGCGCATGGCCGGGTCGGCATCATGGGTGTTGCACCACCGCAAATGGGCGTGCAGCCGGCCGGTGAGCACAACGTGGTTCGGGTGGTCGGAGTTGTTCAACACGAACTCGCGCAGCGGCGCGAAGTGGCACTCTGAGCGGGTTGGCCCACGACGAGTAGGTGGGCGTGAAGCACAGCTCGACGTTGTGCTCGGCGGCCGAACAGCTCCTCCAGGCGCGCTCGCACCGGCTCGTGGTCGGCGTCGAGGAGGTGGGCGTAGGTGCTCTGGAGCACCGCCGGGCTGTGCCCCGCCCACGCCGCGGCACGCACCACCGGCACCCCGGCAGCCAGCCAGGCGGCGATGGCGGTGTGGCGCAGTGAGTGAGGCGTCGGCCGGGGCTCGGCCAGGCGGGCGTGCTCGATGGCCGGCACCCAGACGCGGGCCCGCCAGTTGGTGACCCGCAGCGGACCGCGGTCGGGACCAGACCAGAGCCAGTCGTTGGGGCCAAGCCCACGAGACGCGACGTGCCCGGCCATCCGTGCGGCCAGGCCGGTGTAGAGGGTCGGCACCACCCGCATCCCGGCTCTCGACTTCGGCGTCGTGAGCGAGCGGTGCCCGTGGACCTCGACGGCCGTGCGCCGAACGGCCACCTCGCCCGCATCGAGTCGTAGGTCGCGCGCCTGGAGCCCGGCCAGCTCCCCGATGCGCAGCCCGGTGGCGGCCGCGAAGGGCACGATGAGCGACCAGTGGGGGTCCATCGCCGCCTCCAGGGCGGCCAGCTCGGCCGGCGCCAGGAAGCGACGTTCCGGGCGGTCCACGCGCGGCGCCGGCACCCGGGCGGCCGGGTTGACGACGAGCAGCTCCTCGTCCACGGCGGCGGTGAGACAGGCGACGAGGATGGCCCGCACGCGGACCGCAGTAGCGGGCGCCATGTCCGAGGCGGCCAGCTCGGACACCCAGGCAGAGATGTCGCTGCGCCGGAGGCTCGCCAGTCGGCGCTCCCCGAGAGCCGGGGCGACGTGCAGGCGCCATATGGACTCGTCGCGCGCCGCCGTGGTCGCCCGCACCACCCGGCCGGCGAACCAGCGCCGGCCCCACTCGGCCAGGGTGATACCGTCGGCGGTGGGGTCGGCGCTGCCGCCGCGGGCTCGGGCGCGCAGCATCTCAGCCCGTCCCGCCTCGGCCTCGGCACGGGTGTCGTAGTTGGCTGTGTGGCGCCTGCCGCCGGCGTCGTACCACGAGGCCTCCCAGGTGACCGCGCCGGAGCGCCACTGGCGGCGACGGACGCCAGTCACTGCATGTCCCGGGCGCGACGCCGGCCCTGACGGACCCTGGGTGCTGCCGGGGCGGGCCCGGTGGCCTGGACGACCTCGGACTCCAGCCAGGCGGCCACGTCGACGGGGCGGAACCGGACGGTCTTGCCGACCCGGATGTAGCGGATGCGGTGGTAGCGCGTCAGCCCGTAGATGGTGTTCCGTCCGACGCCGAGGTAGTCGGCGAGCTGGTCGACGGTCCACAGCTCAGGGGGTTGGGGGGTGGTGGATGCGGTTGGGTCGCTCATGGCCGTCACGAGGGCGGCGCGGCGCGACAGAGCGCGGATGACGGCCTACGGCCCGACCCTACCGCGGCGCAGTCGCGGCGTGAGACTGCACCCTACCGCCCCCGACTCTCTCCACACCCCTCCTGACCAGGACCTTTGCGGTGGGGCTAGCTGGAATCGAACCAGCGACCTCAGCATTATCAGTGCTGCGCTCTAACCGACTGAGCTATAGCCCCGGGTGTACCGGGCGTCTGATGGTACTAGCGGCAGGGGGAGGCGGCCAGCCCGGGGACCGGGCCGGCGACGAGGCGGTCCGTGATGGAGGCGCGCCCGCCACTTGCGGGGCCGGCCGAGGAGCGGACGGCCCGAAGGGCACGAGCGGGCGAGGTTGCCCAGGGGCAGCTCTTTCTTCGGATGGTCCGTCCTAGGCGTCGAGGATGCGCACGGCCAGCACGGCGGTGTCGTCCGAGCGGTCCCGGTCGTCGGCGGCCACGAGGCGGTCGAGCACGGCGTCGAGGTCGCAGCCGTCGCCTGCTGCCAGCGTGGCCGCGAGGCGCCCGAGTCCGACGTCGAGTGGCTCACCGCGCCGCTCGATGAGGCCGTCGGTGTAGCCGATCAGGCAGTCGCCCGGAGCCAGGGCGGTCGCAGCCGACTCTCGCTCGGAGGAGGTCACCCCGAGGAGGATGCCGCGGGCGTCGTCGAGGATCTCCACCTCCCCGCCGGCCCGGCGAACGATCATCGGCGGGTGACCGGCGGTGGCGTAGCGCAGGTGCCAACTGTCCGATGCCGCCGCCGGCGGCTCGAGGCGGCCGAAGAGGAGGGTCGCGAGCGGCACGACGTGCAGCCCTTGGACCAGCCGGTCGACACGTTCGAGCACGACCGTCGGGTCACCGTTGCCGTCGTCGATGGCGTTCCACGCGCACGCCCGGAGCAGCCCTCGAAGGTGGCCCATCGCCGCCGCCGCCGACAGGTCGTGGCCGACCACGTCGCCGACGGCGAGGCCGACCGAACCGTCGGGGAGTGGAAGCACCTCGTACCAGTCGCCGCCCACATCGGCGTCGGCGTCGCCGGTCAGGTAACGGGCAGCCAGCTCGAGGCCCGGCACCGAGGGCAGGTCCGGCAGGAGGCTGCGCTGCAGGGTCTCGGCGGCACGGTGCTCCCGCTCGTAGAGCCGGGCGTTGTCGAGGGTGAGGCCGGCCCGCCGGCCGAGCTCGGCGGCGATGTCCAGGTCCTCCGCCGTGAACCGGCGCCCCGACGGCCCGGCGACGAACGTCATCACACCGAGCACCCGGCGGCGGCGAGCGACGAGGGGGACGTACATGAGCGACCCCGTGCCGAGCTCGTAGGCCATCCGGCGGGCCTCCGGATCGCTCAGCGAGCGACGGATGAAGGTGTCGTCGTACTCGGGGACCAGGCCCGCCTCGCCATTGTCGAGGACGCGGTACACCTCCGCCTGCCGCGTCAGCGATCGGTCCGCGACCTCGAGGTAGCGCTGGAGGAGGTCCTCGCGGCCGTCGCGGTGACGGGCCACGCTGCGCAGGATGTTCCCCTGATCGTCACCGAGGCGGATGATCACCCAGTCGGCCATGGCCGGCACGGTCAGGTCGGCGAGGCGACGGATCGTCTCCTCGACGTCGAGGGTGGCGCCGAGGCGGACGCTGGCTTCGGCGAGGAGGGCGAGGCGGGAGCGGGCGCGCTCGGCGTCGTGGCGGGCGGCGCGCTCGGCGTCGTAGGCCTGCTCGCGCTCGGCTTCTGCCCGGACCCGTTCGGTCACGTCCGTCTGCACCCCGACGAAGCTCACCAGGCGATCCTCGCCGTCGAAGACGGGGGAGATGGCGACCTGGTTCCAGAAGGCCGTTCCGTCCTTGCGGTAGTTGAGCAACGTCTGGGTGACCGGCCGTCCCTCGGCGATGGCGGAGCGCAGCTCGTCGACCGTCGTCGCATCCGTCGCCGGACCCTGGAGGAACCGGCAGTTCCGACCCCGGACCTCCTCCAGGTGGTAGCCGGTCACCCGGGTGAAGGCCGGGTTGACCCACACGAGCGGGTTGTCCTCCTGGCGGGGATCGGTGATCGTGAACGCCAGGTCGGTTGCGATGATCGCCCGGTCACGCAGCAGCTGCACGGCCGTCTCCGGGTCCTCCAACACCCCCCGGGGGGCGGCCACCTCGAGGAGGACGACGAGCGCGAGCTGCGGCTCGGCGTTGGAGGGGGACAGCGGGAATCCCGTTACCCAAAGCGTCCTCCCCGGTCCGTCGGGGACCGGGGAGGGAGCCATCACCGCCTCGCCCGAGACCGGGTTGCCCGTCGCCAGCCGGAACAGCGGGTTGCCGCTGTCCTCCAACGGCCGCCCCGACAGGTCCATCAGGCCGGCGGCCTCTCCCCACAGGTCGACCGGCATCGGCAGCCGTTGCTCGCCGGACCTGCCGGCGGTCACAGCAACCGCCGAGCGGTTGGCGTAGATCACCGCCCGCCGGTCCAGGTCGATCAGCAGGATCGCTACCGGGATGTCAGACAGGACGGTTGGGAGCACCACGCCGGCGGTGCCGCCCGCCGATCCGGCGACCAACTGTGCGGCCGACTCGACGATCGCTGCTGCGCTGGCACCGGGGTTGGGGTTGGAGGCCTCCGCGAGCGGCTCGGAAGTATTGTCGGGGCGCGGCGCGACGGGCATCCTCCGACGAAGTTACCGGGACCGGAGGGCAATGCTCAGCGCGGCGCGCGGGGCTGGCGGGGCTGGCGGGGGCGCGTGGCGGCGGGGCGGGGCGAGGGCGGGTGGCGGCGGCGCGCGACGAAGGGACCGGAAGGGGCTCCGGTCCCTTCGCGATGGGCTGCGCCGGGGGAGGGAGAGCGCTGCCAAGGAGTACATCGGCGTGTCGCTGTCAGACCTGAGGGGAAACTGACAGGGTCAGCCGGCGTCTCCTTCGGGACCGCGAGGGCCTTGCCGATCTACCATCGGTCCTGTGCAGACCCTGCGCCGTGTGCTCGTCGCCCTCGGGGCTGCCGGTCTGGCGGCGCTCTTCCTGCGGCTGCGGGGCAGCGGAGGCACGCCGCCGCGCCATGGCGGGTGGCGGCAGATCCCGCTGACGGAGCTGGAGGACGGAGACGGGGAGGAGCCGGCGGAGCCGGGGGTCGGGTCGGGGGCGGAGCCGGTCGGGCCGGAGTGATCGGACCGGCCCGAGGGCCCGACGATGGCCACGGGTTGCGGATCGTCTTGATCGGTCTCGGGGCGGTAGGCGTTGGGGTGGCACGCCACCTTCTCGGCCAACCGGGCACGCAGGTGGAATCGATCCTCGTCCTGGCTCGGGACGCTCGTGCCATCACCCGAACGGAGGGCATGAGCGCCGCGGTCTCCCTCCGGCCCATCCGGGGAGCGCGCATCCCCGAGGGCACTGACGTCGTGGTCATCGCCCGGCCCGACGATGCCACCGCGCTGGCATCCGACGCCCTCCGAGCCGGGGCTCACGTGGTCGCCGCCCTGGACGACCCCCACCACGTGCGCCACCTCCTCGCCCTCGATCGCACCGCACGCGCCAGCGCCCTCAGCGTCGCCGTCGGCGCGACAATGGCGCCCGGGCTGTCATGCGTGCTCGCCCGGTACGGCGCCTGCTTCCTCGACGAGGTCCACCAGATCCATGTGGCGAGCTACGGGACCGGGGGCCCGGCCTGCGCCCGCCGCCATCACGCCGCCCTGTCGTCGATCGCGACGGACTGGTACGACGGGGCGTGGCGCCGGCGCCGGGGTGGCACCGGAAGGGAGCTCATGTGGTTCCCCCAACCGGTGGGAGCCGCCGACTGCTACCGCGGCCGTCTGGTCGATCCGGTGTTGCTGGCGCCGGCGTTCCCGGGCGTGAGGCGCGTCAGCGCCCGGATGGCGGCTACCCGCCGGGACCGCCTGAGCGCCCCGCTGCCCATGCTCCGGCGGCCGCACCCGGAAGGTCTCGTCGGCGCGGCCCGGGTGGAGTTGCGCGGCACCCGTGACGGGGCGCACGAAACCCTGATATTCGGGAGTGTCGGCCGGCCGGCCCTCGTTGCCGGCACGGTGGCGGGAGTCGCAGCGGTCTGGGCCGCCAACGGGCGGCTCGCGAGGGCCGGCGCCGCCGGGCTGGCGGAGATGGTCGATGAGCCGGGCGCGTTCCTGCGGGAGGTCGCGCAGCGTGGGATCACGCTGTCGGCGTTCGAGGGCGCGATTGGCTGACACCGGTGGGGTATGGGGTGGCCTGAGCGGCCCGCGTCGTCCTGGCGGTTGCCGGGGTTACGGCTTTCGAAGGCGGTTGCCCAGCCTCTGCGTCCACTGATAGGGGTCGTGCCAGCCGATCGCCACGAGCGACTGGTTGAGCAGTCGCAGGGCGCCGCCGGCCTGAACATCGCTCACGTTGCCGAGCATGCGCCGGGCGACCCGGTTGCGCGCCTCCTCCAGCGCCGCCCGGTCGCCGGCAGCTGCTTCGACCAGCGCGGCAACGGCCTGCTTGGGATCCTTCGCGACCGTCGCCAGTTGGAGCGCCCGAGCCTCGAGGGCGTCAATGGTTGAGGGAGCCAAGGGGAACCTTTCGTGTGAGGTGCAGGCACCTCAGTGTGGTCGCTTCGGGGGCACCGGGCCAGTTGAGGACCGGTGCGGGCTGGGGTGGGCGAGCCCGAGGTGGCGACGCGGCCCCGCAGCGCCGCTCGCGCTACGCCCCGCGCCATGGTCCCGGTACCGGGCGCTCCAGCCTCGCCCTGGCCGCTTTGGCCCGCTCCGACCCGCTTTGGCCCGCTCCGACCCCCTTTGGTCGGTCGAGGCACCTCCTCAGGGTCAGGGTCAGAAAGGCAAACCGCGCGCACGGCATCTAACCGCGCGCATAGGGAGCCGCATACCGTCGCCTGTGCGCACAGTTTGTGGCTCTGCGCGCGGTTTGGCGTGCAGCCGAGGGCATGATCAGGACAAAAGCCTCGGAGTGGTACCTCAGATGTGCACGGCTGCTCCGCTACCGGCGGGTAACAACCGATATCGCCCCGGCCGCCCCGGCCGCCCCGGCCGCCCCGGCCGCCCCGGCCGCCCCCGCCGCCCCCGCCGGCGCCGTCACCCGACCATGCGGTCCCGGCCTTCCCAATACGGCGCCCGGAGGTCCTTCTTCAGGATCTTGCCGCTCGGGTTGCGGGGGAGCGCCTGGGCCCACTCGATCCGTCGTGGGCACTTGAAGCCGGCAAGGCGCTCCCGGCACCAGCCGACCAGCTCTTCCTCGGTGACCGCGCCCTCGCCGCCCCCGCCGCCCACGCCACCCACGCCACCCACGCCACCCTCCCGCCGGACGACGAGCGCCAGCGGAACCTCCCCCCACCTGTCGTCGGGGATGCCGATGACCGCAGCGTCGGCGACGGCCGGGTGCGCCATGAGCACGTTCTCGACCTCGGCCGGATAGATGTTCTCGCCCCCCGAGACGATCATGTCCTTCACCCGGTCGTACAGGTAGAGGTAGCCGTCCTCGTCGAGGTAACCGGCATCCCCCGAACGAAGCCATCCCCCCCCCGCCACCGCTTCCCCCGTCGCCTCCGGCTGGTTCCAGTACCCGTGCATGACGACCGGCCCTCGGATCCAGATCTCCCCCACCTGACCGGTCGCCAGGTCCGTGCCCGTCGCCGGGTCTACGACCCGGAGCCCGATGCCCGGCGCCGGCACCCCGGCGGCGCGCAGCCGGTGGCGGTGGGGTCCGTCGAGGTCGTGGTCAGCGGCGGGCAGGTAGACGACGGCGCCGGTGGTCTCGGTGAGGCCGTAGACCTGCAGGAGTGGGCAGCGGAAGGTCCGAACGGCGTCGGCGAGCACCCGCTCCGAGATGGGTGACGCCCCGTAGGCGAGGCAGCGCAGGGCCGAGAAGTCCCGTTCCGCCACGCCGGGGACCGACACGAGGAGCTGGATGACCGCCGGCACCACGAAGGTGTGGGTTACCTGCTCCCGTTCGAGGGTGTCCACGAGGGCGGGGGGAACGATGTCCCGGACGAGCACGCAGGTGGCGCCCCGGGCCAGGCCGGCGAGGAGGTACCCGCCGCCGCCGATGTGGAACAGCGGCATGGGAACGAGGCTCACGCTGCCGGCGTCCAGGAGGACGACGTCGCGCAGCAGCTCGGTCTCGGCGACGAGGTTGGCGTGCGACAGGAGAACGCCTTTGGGCCGGCCGGTGGTGCCCGACGAGTAGAGCTGGTAGGCGATGTCCCCGGCGTCGATGGGCACGGCGGGATCGTCGGGGGGAAAGGCGTCCCGCCAGGCGGCATACGTCGGCCCGGCGCCGCCACCCTCCCCGCCGATCGAGACGACCCGTGCGCCGCCGAGGTCGTCCACGACAGGGTCGATGGTCGCCAGGAGCTCCGCCCCGACGGCGAGGAGCTTGGCCCGGGCGTCGGCGACGACGAACGCCACCTCCGGCGGCGCGAGCCGGAAGTTGACCGGCGTCGGCACCGCGCCGATCTTGACGGCGCCGAAGTACAGCTCCACCTGTTCGGGGCTGTTCTTGTCCAGGTAGGCGACGCGGTCGCCCCGCTCGACGCCGGCGGCTACCAGCGCATTGGCGGCCTGGTTGGATCGGGCGTCGAGCTGGGCGTAGGTCATCCGGCCGCCCTCCCACCGCAGCGCGGTGTGGTCCGGGTCGCGCTCCGCCCAGTGCCGCAGCATGCCCGTCGTGGTGGGCGCCACCGCCCCGCGTGCTCCGGTGCCCATGCAGCGTTCCCCCCGTCGCTCGTCGACGGGGGGAGGCTACGCCCCGCGGGCACTCGCTGGGTCCCCACCGGCGGAGGGCCGCCAGCCGCCGCCCAGCCGCCGCCGCCCAGCCGCCGCCAGCCGGTCAGCCCTCCGGCAGCGCCGCCAGCGCCGCCAGCGCCCGGTCGGGGTGGTTGTCGAGGAGGTGGTAGAGCAAGAGCAGCTGGCAGATGGCGAGCGGCTCGGAGCGGGGTCCCTCGCGCAGGACGCCGAGGCTCTCCGGCAGCGGGTGGTCGACCTCGAGGCGCTCCCATATCGCCTTCTCGAGGACGCTGCTGTCCTCCCGCGAGGCGTACCCGTGGACGTGGAGGGCGTCCACGGGCCGGCCCTCGGCGTCGCGGGAGAGCTTCAGGTGCATGGCGTGGGTGTCGTCCCCGGCCAGGACCCGGGTCATGTCGGGGTGGCGGATCGTGGGGCGGAGCAGGACCTCTGCGGACAGCGGGGTGCCCGGCGGGTCGTCGCGGCCCTCGACGGGCGCGAAGCGGATGACGATGTCGGCGTGCTCGCGTTGCGGGCGGATGTAGGCAGCGGACTCGGGCTCGCGCCGCTCGAGCTCGGCGAGCACCTGGTCGGGCGTGTAGCCCCGCTCGCCGCAGTCGCGCTTGACCTTCCACTGGTGGCGGATGCCCTCCGGCGGGTCGAGGTGGACGGCGACGTCGAAGCAGGCCCGCGCCAGGCGCGTCGAGAGGGGCAGGAGCCCTTCGACGATGACGAACTCGCGCGGCTCGACCAGCTCGGGCCGGACGAGGCGGCCCGAGCGATGGTCGTACACCGGCTTCAGGATGGGGTGGCCGGTGGCCAGCAGCTGCAGGTGCTGCTCCATGATGTCCATGTAGTTGCACGCCGGGTGCAGCGGCGTGAACGGCAGCGACCTGCGCTCCTCCCGGTCGTAGCGGTGGTAGTCGTCCACGCAGATCGACGTGGCCCGTTCCGGCCCGAGCGCCTCTACGAGGCCGCGGGTCAGGGTGGTCTTGCCCGTGGCCGAGTCGCCGGCGATGGCCAGCATGACCGGCCGCGTCACCGGCTCCACCTGGGCGCGGTGCATGCGCAGGACCTTGTGCGGCATACCGGGACACTACGGAGCGGTCCCGGGTTGCCGCCTCCCGCCGGTGGGGGATGGCGCGGGGGAACGTCGCTGGCGCGGCGCAGGCCGGCGCTAGCGTCCGGCCTGATGCCGGGGCCGGTGCGGGTGGTGCTCGTCGACGACCACGAGATCGTCCGCCTGGGGCTGAAGGCGATGCTGGCGCGCCACGCAGCCGAGGTGCGGATCGTGGGGGAGGCGGCCGACGTGGCCGCCGGGATCACCGCCGTCGAGACCTTCCGGCCGGATGTGGTCATGACCGACCTCCGCCTCGGTGCGGCGAGCGGCCTCGACCTCGCCCGCCAGGTCCTGGCCCGCTGGCCGGAGGTCAAGGTCGTCGTCCTCACCGTCTACGACGACGAGCAGTACGTGTACCAGGCGCTGCGGGCGGGCGCCGCCGGCTACCTGCTCAAGCGGGTCGACGGCGCCGAGCTGGTCCGCCACCTCGCCGAGGTGGCCGCCGGGCAGGTCGTCGTCGACCCCACCCTGGCCGGTCGCCTGGCCACATCCGCCGCCCGCCTGCAGCACGGCGAGTTCTGGCCCGGGGCTCACCTCGGCCTGAGCCAGCGGGAGAGCGAGGTCCTCGCCTTGATGGTGGCCGGCCTGTCGAACCGGGCCATCGCCGCCCGCCTCGTGGTCGGCGAGGAAACGGTGAAAAGCCACGCCTCCAGCGTCTACCGCAAGTTGGGGGTGGGGGACCGGACGGCGGCGGTCGCCGCCGCGATCAGGGAGGGGCTCTACCAATGACCGACGGCGATTGGGTCGGGCGGGTTGACCCGGCCACGGCGCGTGAGCTGCTGCTCGGGACCATCGACGCCGTCGCCGCCGCCCTGGAGCTGTCCGACCTCGCCCGGCGCGTGGCGGACCTGGTGACCCGTGCCATGCGCGTCGACGTCTGCTTCGTCCACGTCCTCGACGACGACGAGCGGGGGCTCACCCTCACCGGCGCCACCCCGCCGTTCGACGCCCAGGCCGGGAGGGTGCACCTCGCCCTGGACGAAGGCGTCTCCGGCTGGGTGGCCGCACGGCGCGAACCGGTCGTCATCGTCGAGGGCAAGCTGGACGACCCCCGCTACCGCTACTTCCCCGAGCTCGGCGGCCTCGAGTTCGTCTCCATGGCGTCGGTGCCGATGACCTCGCGCCCCACCGGGCTGGCGGGGGTGATCAACGTCCACACCCGGCAGCGCCACGAGTTCGACGAGGGGGACGTCGCCCTGCTCACCGGGATCGGGCAGCTGGTGGCCGGAGCCATCCACGCCGCCCGCCTCCACCGCCAGCTCGTCCACCGCGCCCAGGAGTACGAGGGGCTCGTGGAGAGGTTCGTCGCCGTCCAGGAAGCCGAACGCCGCCGCATCGCCGCCGAGGTCCACGACGGTGTCACCCAACCGGTCGTCAGCCTGGCCATGCACCTCGCCGCCGCCGCCGAGGCGCTTGGCGACGGGGACCACGCCTTCGCCGCCGGCCAGGTCGCCACCGCCCGCAGCCTCGCCGAGCTCGCCGTAGCCGAGACCCGCGCCGCCCTCGCCGGCCTGCGCCCCCCCATGCTCGACGACCTCGGCCTCCCCGAGGCCATGCAGTCGCTCGCCGCCACCTCCGTCGCCGCCGGGGCGGACGTCACCTGTGACGTGGACGTGCCCGTCACCCTGCCCGACCACGTGCAGGTGGCCGTCTACCGCATGGCGCAGGAAGCGATGCAGAACGTCGCCAAGCACGCTCACGCCACCAACATCCTGCTCCAGCTGCGGGCCGCCGGCGACGAGCTGGTGCTGCGGGTCAGGGACGACGGAGCCGGCATGCCGGCGCCCGGGATCGGCCTCGACGCCATCCGGGAGCGGGCGGAGCTGCTCGGCGGCACGGTGAGTGTGAGCAGCGCCCCGGGCCGTGGCACGGACCTCATCGTCCGCCTCCCCGTCGCCGGGTAGGGGCCGGCGGGACCCGGATCTCAGGCCGGGCGCAGGTCGGCCAGCTCGACGAACCGCCTGCCGGCGAGCGGCAGCTCGCCGTGGCCGACGAGGTAGTACGGGCGGTCGAGGGGCGTCCCGGGGACGTCGGCGACGGCCAGGTCGCCGCCGACATCCTCGCGCGCCGCGAGGGTGACGCCCAGGCCGGCGGCGGCGCCCGCCAGGGCGGCGCGGTTGGACCCTAGGGTGAGGCGGGGCGGGTCGATCCCGAGCTCCTCGAGGAGCGCTTCGGTCGTGGCCCGGGTGCCGGAGCCGGGCTCCCGGAGCAGCCAGGCCGCCCGCCGCCACCCGGCGGCGACGTCCGGCCGACCCACGACGACGAGCTCGTTGGGCCAGCGGCCGAGGGTCACGACGTCGGATCCCTCCGGCGGCCGGCCGGCGACGGCAAGGTCCACGGCGTGGTCGGCGAGCAGCCGCCACACGCGGTCGCGCGGGGCCACCTCCAAGGCGACGCCGATGTCGGGGTGACGTCCGCGAAACCGTACCAGCAGGGGCGGCAGCACCACCTCGCCGGCGGTCGTGACCGCCGCCAGGCGCAGCAGCGCCGGCACGCCCGCCTCCGCCCGGGCAGCGTGGAGGGCCTCGTCGAGCAGCCCGAGCACACGCCGGCCGTAGGCGGCCAGCGTGGCGCCGGCCGACGTGAGCACGAGGCCGCGGCCCTGGCGGGCCACCAGGGGGCTGCCGATCTCCCGGGCCAGTGCCGCCACGGCGGCGGAGACCGCCGGCTGGCTCACGTGCAGCCCGCCGGCGGCGCCCACCACGCTGCCGGCGTCGGCCACGGCGACAAGGGTGCGCAGCTGAGCGAGAGTCATAATGGATAGCTTATCGGACCTATCTAAAGTCTCAATGGACGGCAAAACTGTGTGGCGTTACGGTTCCTCCCATGGCCGATCGCTGGAGCGCCGGTGTCATCCCCTACGCCGAGATGGGCTACTGGAACCCCGACTACGAACCCAAGCCCACCGACGTGCTCGCCGCCTTCCGGGTCACCCCGCAGCCGGGTGTGCCGCCCGAGGAGGCCGGTGCCGCCGTCGCCGGCGAGTCCTCCACCGCCACCTGGACGGTGGTGTGGACCGACCGCCTGACGGCCAACACCCACTACCAGGCCAAGTGCTACCGGGTCGACCCGGTCCCCGGGAACCCGGACCAGTACATCGCCCTCATCGCTTACGACCTTGACCTGTTCGAGGAAGGGTCCATCGCCAACCTGACGTCGTCGATCATCGGCAACGTGTTCGGGTTCAAGGCGCTGCGGGCGCTGCGACTCGAGGACCTGCGGATCCCGCCCCACTACACCAAGACGTTCCAGGGGCCGGCGCACGGCATCGTCACCGAGCGGGAGCACCTCGACAAGTACGGCCGCCCGCTGCTCGGCGCGACCGTCAAGCCGAAGCTCGGGCTGTCGGCCCGCAACTACGGCCGGGTCGTCTACGAGGCGCTGCGGGGAGGGCTCGACTTCACCAAGGACGACGAGAACATCAACAGCCAGCCGTTCATGCGCTGGCGGGATCGGTGGCTGTTCTGCATGGAGGCGGTCAACCGGGCCATGGCCGAGACCGGCGAGGTGAAGGGCCACTACCTCAACTGCACCGCCGGCACCATGGAGCAGATGTACGAGCGGGCGGAGCTGGCCCGCGAGCTCGGCAGCGTCATCGTGATGATCGACCTCACCGTGGGCTACACCGCCATCCAGTCGATGGCGGCGTGGGCCAGGCGCAACGGCGTGATCCTGCACCTGCACCGGGCAGGCCACGGCACCTTCACCCGCCAGAAGAGCCACGGCGTGAGCTTCCGGGTGCTGGCCAAGTGGATGCGCCTCGCCGGCGTGGACCACCTGCACGCCGGCACCGTGGTCGGCAAGCTCGAGGGTGACCCCAACACCGTCGCCGGGTTCTACGACACCCTCCGCGGTGACAAGGTGGACGCCGACCCGGTGAAGGGCCTGTACTTCGAGCAGGACTGGGCGTCGATGCCCGGTGTCATGCCCGTCGCCTCCGGCGGCATCCACGCCGGCCAGATGCACCAGCTGCTGCACCACCTCGGCGAGGACTGCGTGCTCCAGTTCGGCGGGGGCACCATCGGCCACCCGATGGGCATCGCCGCCGGCGCCACCGCCAACCGGGTCGCCCTCGAGGCCATGATCAAGGCCCGCAACGAGGGCCGCGACTACCTGGTGGAAGGCCAGGACATCCTGAAGGCGGCCGCCCGCCGGAGCCGGGAGCTCGACATGGCGCTCTCCACATGGGGCGACGTCACCTTCAACTACGAGTCGACCGATGTCCCCGACGTGGTCGAGACCCCTACGGCGGTGTGAGCATGCGTGTGACCCAAGGGACGTTCTCGTTCCTCCCCGACCTGACCGACGACGAGATCCGCCTGCAGATCCAGTACTGCCTGGACCACGGCTGGGCGGTGTCCGTCGAGCTCACCGACGACCCCCACCCCCGCAACACCTACTGGGAGATGTGGGGGCTGCCGATGTTCGACCTGCCCGACGCCGCCGGCGTGCTGGCCGAGGTCAAGGCGTGCCGTGACGCCTACCCCGGCCGCTACGTGCGGGTGATGGCCTACGACTCGTCGTTGGGGCGCCAGACGGTGGCGCTGTCGTTCATCGTGCAGCGGCCGGTGGAAGAGCCCGGCTTCCGGCTCGAGCGGGAGGAGGGCCCGGGCCGCCGGCAGCACTACGCCCTGCATCCCTACGTCATGGCCCGCCCCACCGGCGAGAGGTACCCGGCGAACGGCTCATGAGCCGGGACGGGGGGCCCGGGTCGGCAGCCGGCGTGGGCGCCGGTGAGGACGGCGCCCCGCCGGCGCGGCCGGGGTTCGGCATCCGGCGGCCGGAGGCCATCGCGGGCGACGACGTCGAGGCGGCAGCACTTTCGGCGCTCCCGGCGCTCCCGGCGGACGAGCTCATCGATCCCGACGAGGAACGGCGCCGCAGCAACCTCGACGGCATCCTCGGCCGCCTCGACGCCGAGCTCGTCGGCCTCGAGCCCGTCAAGACCCGCATCCGGGAGATCGCCGCCCTCCTTCTCGTCGACCGCATGCGGCGGCGCTTCGGCCTCGACGCCCCCCGCCCGACGCTTCACATGTCCTTCACCGGCAGCCCCGGCACCGGCAAGACCACCGTCGCCGTCCGCATGGCCGAGTTGCTCCACGGCCTCGGCTACCTCACCCGAGGGCACCTCGTCGCCGTCACCCGCGACGACCTCGTCGGCCAGTACGTCGGCCACACCGCACCGAAGACCAAGGAGGTCCTCAAGCGGGCCATGGGCGGGGTGCTGTTCATCGACGAGGCGTACTACCTGTACCGGGTCGAGAACGAGCGTGACTACGGCCAGGAGTCGATCGAGATCCTGTTGCAGGTGATGGAGAACCAGCGCGAGGACCTCGTCGTCATCCTCGCCGGCTACAAGGACCGGATGGACACGTTCTTCTCCGCCAACCCGGGGATGAGCTCGCGCATCGCCCACCACATCGACTCCCCCGACTACTCGGTGACCGAGCTGACGGCGATCGGCGGCCTCATGCTCGAGCAGGCGGGGTACCGGCTGTCGCCCGGCGCCGTCTTGGTGTTCGAGGACTACCTCCGCCGGCGCAAGGACCAGGCGCGCTTCGCCAACGCCCGCAGCGTGCGCAATGCCCTCGAGCGGGCCCGGCTCCGCCACGCCGGCCGGGTGCTCGGCGCCGGGCGGCCGCTCGGGCGCGACGACCTCGTCACCTTGGAGCCGGAGGACTTCCTGGCGAGCCGGGTGTTCGCCGACCCGGAGCCGTAGCGGGGCTTCCGGGCTCGCTGCTGGGGTGCCACGATGGTGCATGCCCGGCGCCACGGCCCGACCGACCCGGGACCCGGCGGCCGAGGGGTTGCCGGCGGCCGCGCTCACCGGCCCGGTGGGCGAGTGGGTGAGGGCCGCCACCCCCCACACCGAGGTCGACCCCGCCGCCCTGCTCATCAGCACCATGGTGGCCTGCGGTGTCGTCGCCGGCCGCCGGCCACACCTGTGGGCCGGCAACGCCCGCCAGCCGGCGGCGATCTTCGCCGTCGTGGTGGCCGACACTCCCAAGGCCAACCGAGGCCTGTCGTGGGCGGTGACCCGCCGGCTGCTCGGCGTGATCGACCCCGAGCTGCTGCACCGCCAGGTGCGCACCGGGCTCGGCAACGGCCGCCCTGTCCTCGAGACCCTCCATGCCGCCGCACTGCCCGACCGCCACAGCCCCGGGGACCGCCCGAGGGACTCGACCAGGCTCCTCGTGCACGACCCGTCGTTCACGCGCACGCTCGGGATGGCCGCCCGCCCCAACTCCGAGGTGGCCACCCTGGTCCGCAGTGCCTGGGACGGCCATCCGCTCGAGGTGGGCCACGGCCGCCACCGCGTGGAGCAGCACCACCTCGGCGTCATCGCTCACGCCACGCGCGACCAGCTCGCCCATCGCCTGTCGATCACCGACGCCTCTGCCAGCTTCGTCAACCGCTTCGCCTTCGTGATCGCCCGTCGCCAGCCGCCGCTGGTCGACGAGGGAAACGTGCCACCCGAGCTGATGGTCGAGCACGGCCGGCGGCTGCGGGAGGGCCTCCAGGCCGCCGCGCGCCTCGGGGTCCTGTGCCGCTCCCCGGACGCCGAGGAGGTCTGGAAGGCGGCGTACCCGACCCTCGCCGGCGACGACCCTGGCGGGCTCCTCGGGATCATGGTGGCCCGCGCCGCCCGCCACGCCATGCGCTTCGCGCTGGTCCACGCCCTCACCGAGGGCGCGGCGGTCATCGGGGCCGAGCACATCGAGGCGGCCCTTGCCCTGTGGTCGTACTGCCGGCGGTCGGCGGCGACGGTCGCCTCGAGCGCGCCGTCGGCGTCGGCGGACCTGGGGTCCGACCTCCTTGCCGCAGTGCTGGCCGCAGGGGAGCGGGGACTGAGCCTGAGCGAGCAGCTCGACCACTTCGGGCGCAACGTGCCGGCAGGCCGGGTTCGGGTCGCCCGCCAGGCCCTCGAGGAGGCCGGTCTGGTCGTGAGCGGCGCCGAGCGCCGAGCGGCGTCGGGGCGGCCGGCGATGGTCACCCGGGCGGTCCAGGTCGCCGGCGGCGGTCGGCAAGCCTCGTAAGTTCGTTTCCCTCGTCGGGCGCGCCCGGCGCTTCACCGGCAGTTCGGCGAAGCGTCACCCAGTGTTCCGCTCCAGGTCGAAGGGTCCTCACTCGGGCGAAACCTGCCATCTCTAGGGTTCGTGCCAGTCCGAGAGGGGCGGTTCCCGACCCCGGGGCCGCACTGGAAGCAAAGGGAGCCAGCTGCATTGACCCAGTTCGACGCCGTGCTGTTCGACAACGGTGACACGCTGTTCCACAAGCCAGTTGCCCCGCCGGCCATAGCCGAGCTGGCGGCCTCCCTCGGGCGGCCGGTAGGCGAGGTCGAGGCGGCCGCCGCCTACCAGGCGGTGAAGGCCAACAAGCTGGCCATCCTCGACGAGACCCTGGTCCTCGGCCGCAACCGCTCGGCCGACGGGCACTTCGCCTACTACACCGCCTGCTACGAGCCGCTCGAGGCGGTCGCCCCGGGGATGGCACTGGCCTTCTACCGGCGCTTCAAGACCGACCCCGCGTCGATGATCCCCTACCCCGACACCGCTCCTACGCTGCGGGCGCTGCACGAGGCGGGGATCAAGCTGGGGGTCGTCTCCAACACCGGCTGGAACATCCGCCAGGGCTACGAGCGGGCCGGCTTCGGCGAGCTCATCGACGCCTACGTGCTGTCCTTCGAGCACGGGATCGCCAAGCCCGACAGGGGGATATGGGAGCTCGCCTGCTGCGAGCTGGGCGTCGCTCCCGAGCGGGTCCTCATGGTAGGCAACAACCCCGTTGCCGACAGCGGGGCGGCTTCGCTGGGCTGCACTTGTCTCATCCTCCCCGGCGTCGAGCGCGGCCGCGAGCGCGGTCTCGCCACCGTGCTGCGCGTGGTGGACGTCGACCAGCCCGCCGCCCTCCCGGCGGCGTGAGGAGCCTCGCGATGCTGCACGAGTCTGTCCACCTCGTCGCTGCCGCTCCTCACCTCCACGGGTGGCTCTACGACACCTTCGCCCCACCCAACTGGGTGAGGGCGCTCCTGTACGTCCTCACCTGGCTGGTCATGCTCGGTGGGCTCTACGTCCTGTTCGTCCGGGCCCCTCGCCGCGACCGGGCGCACCGCTGGGCGACCCAGGACGTGTTCGTCCTCGCCATCCTCTCGGTGCTGTTGCTGGCGTGGGACACGTTCCTGAACGACCAGCTGTTCGGCCCGATCGTGTCGGCCATCCCGGTGTTCGGCAACTTCCTCAACTGGATCCAGCTGCCCGACCTGCCCTACATGTTCATCGTCGTGCTGGCTGTCGCCACCATCCGCAAGCCCGGCACCGTGACGGCGCTGATCTTCGTCAAGCGGGTCCTCGGCGAGATCATGTTCTCCTCGCACGGGCTCAACGTCATCAACTGGCCCGACGCCCTCAACGAGGGCATCTTCACCGACCTCTACATCCTGTGGCGGGGGGAGGTGCTCTTCAGCAGCGCCCGGGCCATGATCTGGGACGGGTTCGTGATCGGCTTCCTGCGGGCGGTGCCCAACACGATCATCGGCGATGCCGTGCTCGACCCGTTCCTCAACGGGCAGGTCCACACCTGGGCCAGCTTCATCGGCACCAACCTCGCCGGCGGCGGTGGGATCCTCGGCAACGGCCTCGGCAACGGGGTCGAGGCGGCTGTCACCGCCCCGCTGGCCGTACGGGTGGCCCGTTCGGTAGGGATCTTGTCGGGCTACAAGACCGTGGCCCGCGCGTCGGGGGCCGGCGGCGGAGCCCCGGCGCTGGCACCCACCGGCGGCGGTGGCAGCGGCGGCGGTGACGGCCTCGGCCCGCAAGGGGGGCGATGATGGACAGCCGCTGGCGGGTCGTGAAGCGCATGACGATCATCGGAGCGCTGCTCACGGCCTTCTTCCTGATCGACGGGCTGGTGCTCTTCCTCACCGGCGGCCTCAGCGCCGACGCCGGCCCCGTCTTCCCCTGGCTCGGCGGGGTGTTCACCAAGAACCGCTCATCGGGCACGGGGCTGCTGATCATCGGTGTCCTGTCGCTGGTCGTGCTCCTCACCGGCTGGTTCACCTACGGGCGGCGGGTGCGGGCCGAGCACCTGGCCTCGGTCGGGTCGGAGGCGCAGCGCGTGCAGCATGAGCGCTGATCGCATCGCAGGCCAGCCCGTGCCTGCAGTGCTCCGGGCCCGCGTCGAGGAGCTCTGCTACCACCCGGACCGCCCGCCGGCCCTCCGCAGCATCGACCTGGCGGTCCGCACCGGGGAGATGGTCGTGGTCGCCGGCCCCTCCGGCAGCGGCAAGTCGACGCTGGCGCTGGCGCTCGCCGGCCTGATCCCCCACCGGGTCGGCGTCGCTGCCTGGGCGGGTGAGGTCACCTGGGAGCAGGGCGGGGCCGCGCCGGTGGACCTGACAGCCCTCCCGCTCCACCAGGCGGCCCAGCACGTCGGCATCGTGTTCCAGAACCCCGAGTACCAGCTCATCCAGTACCAGGTCGACGCCGAGGTCGCGTTCGGCCCGGAGAACCTCGCCCTGCCCCACGACGAGGTGGTCGCGCGTGTCTGGGAGTCGCTCGCCAAGGTCGGTGCCGAGGGCCTCGCCCATGAGGCCATCAGCGGGTTGTCGGGGGGCCAGAAGCAGCGGGTTGCCATTGCTGCCGCGCTGGCCATGTCGGCGCCCATGCTGGTGCTCGACGAGCCGACGTCGGACCTCGACCCGGTGGGTACCGATGAGGTCCTCGCCGTGCTGCATCGCCTCGCCCACGAGGAGGGTCATGGCGTCGTCCTCGTCGAGCACAAGCTCGACGAGGTGGCGCCCTACGCCGACCGGGTGCTGCTCGTGCAGGACGGCCAGGTCGTCATCGACGGCCATCCCCGCGACGCGTTCGTGCCGACGAGCCGCTGGCGGGCGGCCGGTGTTCGCCCGCCTGAGCTCGCCGCTTTGAGCGAGGCGCTCCCGGAGCGCTTCGGTGCCACGGTGGCCCTCACCGTGGAAGAGGCCGCCGGGCGGTGGGAGGGCGCCGCCGGGCGGTGGTTGGGAGCGAGGCCCGAGGTGGCGCCGGTCGGGCTGGTCTCGACCGGCACTTCCGGGGCGGAAGACGCCGCCCTCGAGATCGCCGGCGTCACGGTGTCGTTCAAGCAGCGGCGGGCCGTCGACGGGGCGGAGCTGCGGGTCGGCGCAGGTGAATGGGTCGCTCTTGTCGGCGCGAACGGCTCGGGTAAGACGACGATCGGCTCGACGCTCATGGGATTCGTCGAACCTGCCGCCGGCTCCGCGACGGTGTTCGGCAGGCCGACGGTGTTCGGCAAGATCCCCAAGCAGGCCGACCGGCTGGGCTACCTGTTCCAGAACGTCGACGACATGCTCTTCTGCGAGACGGTCCGCGCCGAGCTCGAGTTCACCCGCCGCAACCGGGTGCCGGCAGGGCCCGACGCCCCCGACCCTGCCGAGGTCGCCCGCCTCATCGGCCTCGCCGACCGGCTCGACGCCCACCCCTACGCCCTGAGCGGCGGGGAGCGCCAGCGCCTGGCGCTCGGCGCCCTGCTGACCCGGGCCCCCCGTGGCCTGATCCTCGACGAGCCGACCACCGGTCTGGACGAGGCCCACGCCGAGGCGCTGTTCGAGCTGCTGGCTCGCGTCCGCACCTCGATCGGTTCGCTCACCTGCCTGCTGATCACCCACGACATGCGCCTCGTCGCCCGCTTCGCCGACCGCATCGTCGTGGTCCGCGAGGGCCGGATCGTGCTCGACACCACACCCCGGCGGGCATTCGCCCGGATCGAGCTCCTCGAGGAGTGCGGCGTGCGGCCCCCGCCGATCGCCCGGCTGCACGCCCGTCTTGCCGCCCGACCCCTGGATGAGGTGGCCGTCAGTGTCGACGAGCTGGTGGGATTGCTCGGCCTCCAAGGCGAGGACATTCACCGGGGGGTCGTCCATGTGGCATCCGATTGACCACTTCCTCTTCCACGGCCTCGTGGGCGAGACGATCGTCGCCTACCTCATCACCTTCGTCGTGCCCCTTGCCGGCCCGGCGTTGTTCATCCGCTTCGTCGGGATCAAGGGGCTGCGCAACGTCCTGACCTACGAGCCGAAGGACACCCCGATCCACAGGCTCGATCCCCGCCTCAAGCTGCTCTACCCGGTGTTCATCGGCGTTTCGTCGGTGCTGCTCTCGTGGCAGTGGACCTACGTCCTCTTCGGCGTCACGCTGGTCCCGTGGGTCCTGCTCCGCCCGTCCCGGGTCCGGGTCCGGGTCCTGGCCGTGATCGTCGTCGCCCCGGCGCTGCTGGCGATCTGGTCCCAGGGCCTCTACGCGACGACGCCTCACGACAAGCTGATCTTCGCCTTTCCCGTGACGATGGCCTGGGTCGGCACCGTCGGGCTGTCGAAGGCAGGCCTGGTCTACGGCGCCCACCAGGCGTCCCGGATCCTGGTCACCTCGTCGGCGGCCCTGATCCTCGTGTTCACCACCCAGCCCTCCGACGTGGTCTGGGCGACCACCCGGCTCCTCGCACCGCAGCGGATCGGCCTCGCCATCTCGGTCGGGGTCCGCTTCCTGCCCAGCCTGTTCGAACGGCTCAACACCGTGATGCGGGCCGCCGAGGTCCGTGGTTACGACTTCACGACACCCGACCGCTGGTGGCGACCCCGCCAGAGCTGGGACTACGCCCGCCGGATGGTCCGGGCGCTGCCGCTGCTCACCGTCCCTATCCTCGTCGGCTCCCTCCGGGGCTGCAGCCAGATGGCCCTTGTCGCCGACTCCCGGGCATTCAACGTCAGCCCGCGCCGCTCGACGTACCGCGTCGTCGCCTGGCGGACCGGGGACAAGGTGGCGCTGGTGTTGGGCGTGCTCGTCGCCGCCGGCGTCCTCGTGATCGTCCTCACCGGCAACGGGCGGTTCTGAAGGCGGGCTCGCCGAGAGGTCGGCTCGTGGCGGCTTGGACTTGGGTGCCAACAAGGGAAGCGATGCGGACTATAATCATAGTCCATGACGACGCTGCCGCTATCCGAGGTCAAGGCCCGCCTCTCGGAGATTGCTGAGGAAGTGGCCACTACGCACGAGCGAGTCCAGGTGACCAAGAATGGCCGCGAGTACGTCGTCCTCATCGCCGCCGCCGATCTGGAGTCGATGGAGGCCACCTTGGAGCTACTGGCCGATCCCGAGGCCCAAGCCAGCGTGGCCGAGGGGATGGCCGCGGTGTCGAGGGGTGATGTGCTGGATGAGGCCGAGGTCCGGGCCTTGCTGGCTGAGCGCAAAGCCCGCGCTGCAGGGTGAGATACCGGGTCCAGGTGGCCCCGTCGCTCGGCCCAGTGGCGAGCACGGTGTGGTGAGCACAGAGTGCGCTACATGATCGACGAGGACCGGGGGGTCGTGTTCGTTATCGCCATCGAACACCGCCGGGACGCCTACCGCTCGCGCTGACCGGAGCCAAGGAGGAGCACTTACCCATTACCCAGAGGGCGACACGAAATACCACCGGGACGCCCGCCAGTTGCCGAAGGGGTTCTGGGGTGCCCAGCCGCGCAGGGTTTGCTTGACTACCGAGATCTGGTTGTCCCCGGTGGGGAACCACAGGGCGGCAACCTGGCGGGACAGGTAGTCCTCGGTGGCGTAGACGTAGCGCAGCCCCGTGTGGGTGTGGGCCTGGGCGAGGAGGTGCTCGAAGGTCGGGGAGTAGTAGCCGCCGCCGAAGTAGTTGCCCCTCCCGAACTGCGAGCCGTCGGTCGGCAGGATGCTCATGTCCCCGTAGTCGGTGAACCACAGCGGGTAGAGAGCGATGGCGAAGTTGCAGGGTCCCGGCGGGCACACGCCGTCGACGGAGAACATCGTCGTCGCGCTCGCCGGGCCGAGGACGATGTCGACTCCCGCCGCCTTGGCGGCGGTCTGGAAGGCCTCGGCTTGCGCCTGGACCCCGGCGTTGCCGGTCGTGTAGTTCATGTACAGCGAGAGGGTGCGCCCCTGGGCGATGCCCGACCCGCACTCGTTTGGCCCGGTGCCGGGGTGCTCGCAGACGACGTAGCCGTTGGCGCTGCCTCGCCAGCCGTGTGCGCCGAGCAGCGCCTTGGCGGCACCGACCGAGTAGGGGTCGGGGTTGGACCGCTCCCCGGCGCTCGCCCAGACATCGCCGGGGATGTTGGGCGCCGGACCGTAGGTGAGTTGACCGATGCCGTGCAGGGTGGTCTTCAGGTAGAGCGGCTCGTTGACGAGATGTTGGAGCGCCTGGCGGATGTAGAGCTGGCGCACGAGCGGACCGTAGCGAGGGCTTGTGTAGCCGAGCTCGGCCGACTGGAAGTAGTCGGGCGCCCATGGGGCGACCGTGTAGCCGTGGGTCGTGAAGTAATGGCGCAGGCCGAGGTCGCTGTAGGGGATCCAGCCGTAGTCGATTGCCCCACTGCGCAGCTGGTCGACCTCGGCGGTGTCGCTCGTGAAGGTGGCGAGCACGACGTGGTCCAGGTGGGGCTTCTCGGGACCCGAGTAGCGACGGTTCACGCTGAGCACGGTGCGGCCGGTCGTGGGCTCGTAGCCCGTCAGGTGCCACGGGCCGTCCACCACCTGCCAGAGCGGGTTGGTGGCGTAGGTGGACAGCTGCTCGGACTGCCTGTAGAGGAACTGGAAGACCTTCTTGGCACCGGCGGGTGTTGCTGCATAGCTCCCCGCCTTGGTGCCAGCGGAGGTCTTGTCCCAGGCCTGGGCCGGCAGCGGGAAGATCTCGGTGAGCTGGTTGTCGGTGTACCACTGCTGGCTGTAGGAGTGGTCGAGGTGGAGGATGAGCACGGTGGGGCTCACGTAGTCGACGGATCGGACGTTGTCGGGGATCTCCCCGGGCACGTAGGTCCCGATGTCGCTCTCACCTGCCTTGTACAGCTCGAAGAAGAACCGGATGTCGGCTGTCGTGACGGGGGTCCCGTCCGACCAGAGGTAGCGCTTCAGCCGGATGGTGACAGTGGTGTCGTGGTTGGAGTAGGCGGGTGGGTAGGCGAGGCTCAGCTTGGGGTTGATCACCGGGCGACCGCCCTGGCCCTCGAAGTAGAGGGGCCGCCACATCCCCTCGTCGGTGGCCAGCTCCCATGGCTCCTGGTTGGCACTGTTCTCGAACGGGAGCATCCAGCTGAAGCTGTCGGTCGCCTGGAGGGCGTAAGTCGCCGTCCCTCCCGTGAGCACCTTGGCCCGGTGCTTCGCTGCCGACGCCGAGCTGCCGCACGCCGCCAGCACGAGAGCGAGGGACAAGGCGGCCACCACGCCGGCGCGGGGCGCCGGTCCACGCCGCGCCCGTGGACCGATTGGGCCTGCTGTCGCCCGGGGCCCGTCCTCGTTCGCCATGTCTGCGTGCTCCCCTCGCAGGCTCCACGACCCTTCGCCTGGCGGCGTCCGCTGCGGACCGACCGACCAGCCGGGAGGCGAGCCGGGAGGTTACTCGACGGCCTGATGGGGTTGGGGACGGGACAGCTCCCCGCCGCTGCACCACAAGGTAACTTGGGGTAGGTGGATCAGCCGCTCATCACGGACAGCGCCCGCCGCCACGGTGTCGGCGACGAGACGATCCTCGATGATGGCATGACCATGTTCATCGGACCCGACCACGCGGGCAACCCCTACGAGATCGGGGTTGCGAACTCGTCCGAGGGTCCTGTGGTCGCCCACGCCATGCCCGCCCGCGCCAAGTACCTCAGGTGATGCCCATGCCTCGTAGCCTCGAAGAGATCCTCCACCGCGCCGAGGAGCTGGCGACCCGCTTTGAGAACCACGAGGCCGAGTCTGCCAACGTGGCCGACGCCACCGCCCTCAGAGTGGTCCGAGCGGCCTTCGCCGAGCGAGCCGAGGCCGAAGCCCGCCTTGCTGCCGCCGTCTCGGTCGCCAGGGCCGAGGGTCACTCCTGGGCAGCGATCGGCGCCATGGTCGGCACCTCGGGGGAGGCCGCCAGGCAGCGCTACGGCCAGCCTTCACCGCATCGCTGAAGCGGCCGCTGAAGGAACGGTTCGGTCTCCGGGTCCTCCGGTCATCCTCATCTGTGGGGCGGCGGGCTAGCGTTTGCCCAATGGTCCGCGGGTCAGGAGGGCGCCGGCCGCCCGCGCGCAGCGGGAAGCGGGCATCGGTGAGGAGGCCGCGCCTCGGCGAGGCGGTGGACGTCGATCGGCTCCTCGACTAGGAGACCCGCCAGGCCCTCCACCGGGAGCTCACCGCCGACCGGCCGGGGCTCGTGGCCCTCGGTCAGATCGAGGTGGCAGTAGACGACGACCACAGCCTCCGCCGGCTCCGGGATGCTTTTTCGGCGGCCGTAGCCGGGGGCGTGAGGGGGCCGGGACGCTCGGCTCCGCTCGGCACCCTGTTCGCCGGCGCGGCCTGCCTCCACGACGGCCCCCTGCCGCTCGGTCGGATCGGCATCAGGTTGAGCAGCGTGCTGGAGCGGGCCGGGTGGACCCGGTGGTCGACGCTGTGGGAGCGCTCCGTCGATGACGTCTCCATGCTGGTCAACGTCGGCCCGGCCGCCACAGCCGAGCTGCTCGCAGCCTGCTTGGACCGGAGCCTGGCCGGCCTGGCCCGGGCGGCGTGGACCGACAACCCCGGCGCTGACGACCTGTCCGTGCTGCTCCGGCGGGAGCGGGACGCCCCCTGCCAGCCGCTGCTCGAGGCGCTGCTCGAGACCCGGGCGGGGCCGGAGCCGGCCCGGGGGGCGGCCGACCGGCTGCTGCGAGCCGCGGCGCCGTGGGCCCTCGAGCTCGACGCCGCGGTGGCCGGGCTCCTCGAGGCTGCCGGCGCCGGGCGGGCCCAGGCGATCTACCTGGCCTGGGTGACGTCGGGCTCGCCCCACCCGGTCCAGGATGTGGCTGCGGCCAACGGCATCACCGGCGAGAGGGTCCGCCAGATCGTCGCCGCTTCGGACCGGAGGGTCCGGGCGGCGCTGGCCGCTTGGCCCGGACCGCTGCGCTGGGCAGTCACCGCGTTGCGCCGCCGCCTGGGGGCGGTCGCCTCCCTCGACCAGGTCGGGGAGGTGCTGGAGGCCATCGGCGTGGCCAGCTGGCCTGGGCTCTGCGGGACGCCCGCATGGGGCGGGGCCGGCTCGTCGCCTCCGGGCCGGGAGCCCGCTGCCGACCGGGTGCCAACCGCCGGACTGCTCGTCTGGCTCGCCGGCCCCTACCGACCGGTCCCGTCGAGGCAGGGCTGGGTCGCCCTCCAGCCCCGGGCGGTCGCCGCCGCCACCGCCTCCTGCCTTGCCGCCGACGGCGGGGTCCGCCGCATCGACGAGGTCCTGGCCGAGCTGGACCTCGCCCCGGCCACCGCCGAGGCGTGGTTGCACGCTTGCGGCGCGGTGGCCGTCCACGGCCTCGCGGTCTCGCTGTCGGGATCGCTGCCGGACGCGATCGAGCGGGTGCTCGACGCCACCGGCCGGCCGTTGACCGGCGAGGAGATCGCCGCGCACCTGGCGGCAGGCGGTCGCACCCTCACAGCGGGCGCTCTACGGGACCGGCGGTTCCGCTGCGACGACGGCGCCTACCGGCTGGCGGACTGGGGGCCGCGCCCGGCGGCGAAGGCCACGGCTCCGCAGGTCGAGCGCCCGCGGATCGCCCGCGGCCGCCGCCCGGAGGCAGGCGCAGGCACCGAGGAGCCCGGCGAGCGCGAGCCGCTGTGGCTCTGGGTCCGTGTCGACGCCGCCGTCCTGGCCGGCGACGAGGCCGTGATCCCCACCTCCCTCGTCGAGGGGCTCGGAGTCGCCCCTCTCAACCGGCGCAGCTTCGCCACCCGCTACGGCCCCGTCGTGGTGGCCAACGACGGCGCCGCACCGACCCGGGGATCGGTGCGCGCCGTCGCCCTCGCCGCCGGCGCACGGGTCGGGGACACGATGATGATCGGCTTCCGCCCCGACGGTCACGCCGTGGTGGAAGTCCGTCACGGCACCGGGCAGGCCCCCACCGCCGCCGAGGCTGGGGCACCACCGGACGCCGCTACCGTCCCCGGCCGCTCTTTCAACGTCACCCCAACCAACGCCAGCGCAGTCGGAGGCCCCAGTTGAGCAACCATTCCACCAACCTGGAGACCGCCCTCCAGGGCCTCGAACGTCAGGTCGACGGCGCCCAGAAGGCCCTCGGCGCCGCCCTGAGGGAGGTCAAACGAGCCAAGGCGGCCGCCGCCGTCGGCCAGGTCCGGGAGATCGCCCAGGCCCTCGACAACGCCTCCCAGCTCGCCGACCAGGCCGCCGGCGCCGTCGGCGACGTGCGTGACGGCTGGCGCTTCGACGTCGGCGCCTGGTTCAGCTCCGGCGAGTACGTGAAGGAGCTGCTGGCGACGGCGGCCGACGCCGGCCTCGACGTCTTCGAGTCCGACGACCGGCTCCTTTGCTACCCGGCGGTCGTCCAGGTGTCGCCGGCGGATCTCTCCGTCTCGATCGACAAGCGGCGTGACCGCCGCGTGCGGCCCTCGTTCGTGGTGCGCACCCTCTCCGCTCTCCAAGGGCGCGAGCCGAAGTCCAAGCCGGAGGCCTTCATCGCCGCCCTCGCCGCCGCCTACGACCTCGTCGTCGCCGGCAAGGGCCTCCGCCCAGGGGTGCCGGTCAAGCTGGTCGACGTGCACGGCGTGCTCACGCTCCTGCCCGGCTCGGCGCGCGACTACACCCGCCAGGAGCTCGCCCGCGACATCTACCTCCTCGACCGCTCCGGCCTGGTCACCACCAGGGACGGCCGGCGCATGACCCTGCCGGCCAGCGCCACCACCCGCGGCAGCGGCCAGCTGACCACGGTCAGCCAGACCGGCCAGCCCAAGGTGTACATCACCATCGCCTTCACCGCCCGCCCCGGCACGCAGGGATGATCGGCGCCGGCGAGTACGTCGAGCTGCTCGGGCGCGAGTACCTCGGCGACTACGTGGCCGACGGCGGCGCGGCGGTGAAGTTCGTCGTCGGCTCCGACGACGCGGTCGCCGACGCCTACCTGAGCGGCCTGCGCACCGCGGCCGGCGACGCCGGCTACCTGGTTGCAACCGTGGACGCCGCCACCACCCGGGTCCATCTCTTCGAGCAGGTCTTCTTCGAGGTGGCCCGTCAGGTCGACTGGGAAGCCCTTGCCCGCACCGCCGCCGCCTCCGCCCTGGTTGCCGCCGGCTACCCTTCGCCGGAGACCCGGGAGCTGTCGCTCGAGCAGGTTGCCGCCCACCATCGGGTCGAGGCCCGTGAGTTGCGCCGGGACGTCGACCGCGAGCTGCAGCAGCGGGTCCACCGCGACTACGCCATGGTGGCCGAGCTGCGCACCGCCATGCTGCGCCTGTGCCAGGCCCAGCTGCGGACCGGCCAGGTCGCCGACGCCGAGCACGCCGCCATCCTCGAATGGCTGCACGGCGACCTCCGCCAGATCTCCGCGCTCAAGTCGGCTCTCATCTTCCGGCGGATCGGGCGGCACAACGCCCGTGGGATGCTGTTCTCGCTGGCCCACTGGCTGGCCGTGCAGGGCCACGCGGGCCTCGTGGTGGTGCTCGACATCCGCCGGCTCGGTTTCGCCCGCCGGCCCGACCCCGCCGAACGCCACGGCCACTACTACACCAAGGCCGCGCTTCTCGACGCCTACGAGGTGCTCCGCCAGTTGGTCGACAACACCGACGAGTTGACCTACTGCCTCGTGTCCGTGGTCGCCTCCCCCGCCTTCCTCACCGACCCCGCCCGCGGCCTCGACGCCTACCAGGCGCTCAAGCTGCGGATCTTCGACGAGGTCCACGACCGCCGCCGCGACAACCCCCTGTCCTCGCTGGTCCGGCTGGGGGCGGCATGAGCGACTTCCGGAGCGAGGAGACCAGCACGGGCACCGTCGCCGGCCAGCCTACCGGCGACACGGTCCCGGGCGGCCCGGCAGCGGGCGGCGAGCGCTTCGTGGCCGCCCGCCGCGCCATCGAGGCGTTGCGGGCCGGGGTCCCCAACAGCGACGCCGTGGCCTCCCTCGGCTCCATGCAGCAAGGCGTCGAGGACCGCTTCAGCGAGCTGCTCGCCGCCGCCGACGCCCTCCCGGGCGGCCCGGCGCCGGGGGGCATGCTGATCGGCGGGGGGTTTGGGTCCGGCAAGAGCCACGCGCTCGTGCACCTCGCCCACATCGCGCTGTCCCAGGGGTTCGTGGTCGCCAAGGTGGTGGTCTCCAAGGAGACGCCGCTGCACGACCCGGCCAAGATGTACCGGGCGGCCGTCGAGGCCGCCAAGGTGCCCGGCCGGCCCGGGGCCGCCGTCGACGAGATCGCTGCCGGCGTGCACGCCGGCGGCGCCACCCGGGCTGTACGCCTGGCAGGCCGACGCCCTCGCCGCCTGGGAGCGGGCGAGGCGACGGGGTGTGATCGAGGCCGTGACGGGCAGCGGCAAGACGATGGTGGGCGTGGCCGCCACCCTCGCCGAGCTCTCACGCCGGCGCCAGGTGCTGGTGCTGGTCCCCACGGTCGAGCTGGCCCGCCAGTGGGTGACGACTCTGGTGCCGCGCCTTCCCGCCGGCACCTCCGTTGGCCAGATGGGAGCCGGTGCCGGCGACACACTGGCCACCCACGACGTGCTCGTGGCTGTCGTCAACAGCGCCCGGGCCGGCGACGTGCGGCCCATCAGGCCGTGCGGTCTCCTCGTCGCAGACGAGTGCCACCGCTACGCCGGCGCAGTCAACCGGCTGGCCCTCGACGGGCGCTTCGAGCACCGCCTCGGCCTGAGCGCTACCTACGCCCGCGACGACGACGGTCACCTCGCCCGGCTGGACCCCTACTTCGGGGGGACATGCTTCCGTCTCGGCTACGCGCGGGCGGTCAGCGAGAGCGTCACCGCTCACTTCACCGTCACGCTGGTCGGCTGCCGGCTGTCGCCTTCCGAGCGGGCGTGCTACGACGAGCTCACCGAGGAGCTGCGCAAGCTGTGGGGCCGCCTCGTCGGCCGCCACGGGTTGCCGGCCCAGCCGTTCGCTGCTTTCCTCGCGGCCGTCGCCGAGCTGGCCGAGGGCGACGGCGACGCCGCCCGCACTGCTCGCGCCTACCGCCGCAGCGTGCTCGAGCGTCGCCGGCTGCTTGCTGACACCCCCGCGAAGGACGCTGCCGTCGTCGCGCTGGCGCCCGCCGTCGCCGACGCCGACCGGGCGGTCGTCTTCACCCAGTCGATAGAGGCAAGTGAGCGAACGGCGCGCCTCCTCGGCGACGCCGGCCTGCGGTCGGCGGCGGTCCACTCCCGACTCCCGCTGCCCGACCGGCGGGGTGTCCTCTCCCGCTTCGCCCGCGGTGAGCTGGACGTCGTCAGCGCACCCCGGGTCCTCGACGAAGGCGTTGATGTGCCCGCCGCCGACCTGGCGGTGATCGCCGGCGCGAGCAGCTCCCGCCGCCAGATGGTCCAGCGCATGGGCCGGGTGCTGCGAAGGAAGGCTGACGGGCGGCGCGCCCGCTTCGCCGTGCTGTTCGTCGAGGGGACCGTCGAGGATCCCGCCGCCGGCGCTCACGAAGGCTTCCTCGACGAGGTCTCGGGTGTCGCTGACGAGCTGTACCGGTTCCCGTCCGCCCTGCTTGCCGACCGGCCGGGGTTGCTCCGCCAGGCGCTCCGGCCGAGCTGGGGACTGCCGGCCGGCGATCCTGTAGACGGGTGGTGAACCTCTACGTCTAGGGCCGTCCAGGGCGCAGGCCGCTGAGCCAGCGAGCCGGAGACGTGCTACTGAGGATCCGATGGCACGGCTTCGCCGGCGCAGCACCCTCTGGTTGCTGGTGCTCAGTCAGGTCGCGTTGAGCGGGGGACTCGCGACCTGCGTGGCTCTCGCGCCGGGCGTGGTGCTGGCGGCCAACGAGGGCGGGGTCAGCAACTATGGCGTGAGGGGCGCCACCGTCGTGCCGTACACGCTGGCCTTCGCCTCGTGTGCCTTGTTCCTCTGGCTCGCGGCGCGGGCAGTACCGCCCGCCCTCCCCGCCCGTGGCCGCCTCGCGGCCGGCATGGAGGCCACAGCCGCGGCGTTTGCCGTGGTGCTGGCCTCCACCTACCCCTACAAGCTGGATCGGGCTCTCGACGATCTGCACCTCGCCCTGGCGGTGCTGCTCTTCTTGATCCAACTCGTCTTCGTCACCTGGCTGACGTTGACCGCCCACCCGCGGTGGCCTCAGGCGGCGTTCTGGCTGCTCTGGTCCGTCGGGTTCGTGCTGGGAGGGACAACCATCGCCGGCGCCGTCCACCTGCTGTTCGTGGCCCAGGCGATGATGACGATCGGGTTCGCTCTCGTCACCGTCACCGTTGTCGCACGCTTGCTCCGCCAGCGGCAGGACGGTGGCGAGGATAGGCGGCCTGCCCAGTGGCGCAACGGACGCCGAGTGCCCGGCGGCGCCGTTGCGCCGCCCGTGGGCGCGCCCTAGTGTGAAACATCGTCCACTGAGGTTGATGGCGTCCGAGGGCTTCCGGGGGAGGGATTCGTTGGCCGTGCCCGTGTCCGCAGCAGCCGGCGATCCCCGCTCCGGCGGGTCCTGGCGCAGGAGGTTCTGTCTGTAATGGCGCGCGACCCGAAGTACGACGTCCTCTTCGAGCCCGTCAAGATCGGCCCGAAGACGCTCCGCAACCGCTTCTACCAGGTCCCCCACTGCATCGGCGCCGGCTCCGAGAAGCCCGGCTTCCAGGCCTACCACAGAGGCATCAAGGCCGAGGGGGGATGGGCGGCGTGCTGCACCGAGTACTGCTCGATCAGCCCGGAGTCCGACGACACCATGCGCGTGTCCGCCCGCATCTGGGACGACGGCGACGTGCAGAACCTGGCGGCGATGTGCGACAGGCTGCACCAGTACGGGGCGTTGGCGGGGATCGAACTTTGGTACGGCGGCCCGCACGCCCCCTGCATGGAGACCCGCGACCAGCCGCGGGGGCCGTCGCAGATCGCGTCGGAGTTTGAGGCGAACATCTACCCGCGCTACGCCGACAAGGACGACATCCAGCTGCTGCAGCGGTACTACGTGGACGCGGCCATCCGGGCGCGGGAGGCCGGCTTCGACATCGTCTACGTCTACGGCGCCCACAGCTACCTGCCGCTGCAGTTCCTCTCGCCGTGGGCCAACAAGCGCACCGACGAGTACGGGGGCAGCTTCGAGAACCGGGCGCGGTTCTGGAAGGAGACCCTCGAGAAGGTGCGGGAAGCCGTCGGCGACGACTGCGCCATCGCCTCCCGCTTCGCTGTCGACACCCTCTACGGACCCGCCGGCGTCGAGCTCGAGAAGGACGGCCTGCGCTTCGTCGAGCACGTGGACCACCTCGTCGACCTCTGGGACCTCACCGTCGGCGACATCGCCGAATGGGGCCAGAACGCCGGACCGTCGCGCTTCTTCGAGGAGAACCACGAGAAGCCCTACACCGGGCGCATCAAGCCGGGCAACCACACCAACAAGCCGGTCGTCGGCGTCGGGCGGATCGTCAGCCCGGACACGATGGTGGCGATCATCCAGTCGGGCCAGTTCGACATCATCGGTGCCGCCCGCCCGTCGATCTCCGACCCGTTCCTGCCCAAGAAGATCGAGGAGGGCCGCCTCGACGACATCCGGGAGTGCATCGGGTGCAACCAGTGCATCTCCCGATGGGAGATCGGAGGTCCGCCGATGGTCTGCACCCAGAACGCCACCGCCGGCGAGGAGTACCGCCGGGGCTGGCACCCGGAGAGCTTCCACCGGGCCGCCAACGCCGACAAGGGCGTGCTCGTCGTCGGCGCCGGGCCGGCGGGCATGGAATGCGCCATGATCCTCGCCAAGCGCGAGATGTCGGCGGTCCACCTCGTGGAGGCCCTGCCCGAGATCGGCGGCAACGTCAACTGGGTGTCGACGCTCGGTCACTCGGACGGCAAGGAGAACATCTTCCGGGGCACCGCACGTGGCCTCGGCGACTGGAAGCGGGTCGTCAACTACCGCCAGGTCCAGCTCGACAAGCTGAAGAACGTGGAAGTCCACACAGGTTCGCGGCTGACCGCGGAGCAGGCCAGGGAGTACGGGGCCGAGATCGTGATCGTCGCCACCGGCTGCCACTGGGCGACCGACGGCCTCAACAGCGTCACCCACGAGACCATCCCCGGCGTCGACACGGCCAACAACGACTGGCAGCTGACCCCGGAGGACGTCGCCCTCGGCCGCAAAGATGTCGGCCACCGGGTTCTGATCATCGACAACGAGGCGTACTTCATGGGCGTCACCCTCGCCCAGAAGCTCGCCGGCGAGGGCCACCAGGTGCACCTGCTCACCCAGCGGGCATCGGTCGGCCAGTACATGGACTACACGCTCGAGGCCCCGATGATGCACCGGGAGCTGCACCGCCTCCACGTGGACATGCACACCGAGACCCACATCGAGCGCGTCGACCCGGGGGTCGTCACCGCCTACAACATCTGGGACCCGTCCCACAAGGAGCGGTTCGAGGTGGACACGGTGGTGCTCTGCACGGCACGGGTGTCCAACGACTCGCTCTACCGGGAGCTCAAGGCCGGCAAGGAGGAGCTGGCGGCGGCCGGCGTCGAGTCCCTCTACCTCATCGGTGACGCCTCGGCTCCGCGGATGATCGTCGACTGCATCTTCGACGGGCACCGCCTCGCCCGCGAGATCGACAGCGCCAACCCTGCCATCCCCCTGCCGTTCATCCGGGAGCGGCGCTTGTGGGGCGCCACCTCCAACAAGGAGTTCGAGGTGCAGCTCCTGGCGCAGTCGGACATGGCGCCGATGGCGTGAGCCGTTGGCGATAGCAGGACAGCCTCTGGCGCCGACGCCGGCGCAGGTATCGCAGTACCGGGCGGACGGCTTCCTGGTCGTCGAGGAGCTCCTCGAGGCCTCGGAGCTGTCCGCCCTGCGGGACCGGTGGGAGGCGCTTTTCTCGCACGTATGGGAGACCGGCGTGGCACCCGACGAGGTCAACTACACGCCCGGCGTCACTCCTCCCGACCGGACCCGGCAGCTGTGCAACGCCTGGAAGGCTGACCGGGTGGTGGCCCGCACCACGCTGTCGGTGCGCAACGCCAGCTTCGCGGCACACCTCGCCGGACTCGACGGGCTGCGCATCGGGCAGGACAACCTGATCTGGAAGCCGCCGTCGGGCAAGGCGTTGCTCGCCCACCAAGACGGCGCCTACCTCGACTGGATGGACCCGCCCAACATGACGACGTGCTGGATTGCGCTCGACGACACGCACGCTGACACGGGCACGATCTACCACGTGCGGGGGTCCCACCGCTGGGAGCGGTCGCCGGTGGGCGGCGAGTTCCACGCTCCCGACGACTGGCTCGGTCACCTCCGATCGGTGACCGGCGTCGACGGCCCCCTCGACCTGGTGCCCATCCTCGTGCCCGCCGGCGGCGCAGCCTTCCACGACGCCTGGACATGGCACGGCTCCCCGGCCAACGAGCGGTCCGACGCCCAGCGACGAGCCGTCATCAGCCACTTCATCGACGCCCGGACCCGCTGGTCGGCGCATGTCGCCCACCCCGTCTACAGCCGGTACCGCCGGCCGGGGGAGGTGGAGATGGACGAGGCGTTCTTCCCGGTCGCGTGGCGGGCGGACGGATACCGCACGGCGTGGTTGGACGACTTCGTGGCGGCGTAGGCGCCGGCGCCGGGGCGCCGGGGCGCCGGGG
>DAHVMA010000111.1:0-58054 GCA_027320105.1 Acidimicrobiaceae bacterium
TGGGACGACACCGTTGCGGGCGTCAGGGCCCGGGAGCCTCCCCCCAGGGTCGCCGTCTCACATCAGTCCTCACAGGACAAGCGCCGCTAGCGATCCCCGGGGGTCGGTCCCATGAGTAGTGGTACACCCATCAGCACCGACCCCTCCCCCGAGGAGCTCGCCGCCATCGTCGCCGCGGTCGAGGTCATCTGGCCCCGCCTGTCGCCGGCCACCGTCGCCGTCGAGCCGCCGTCGCTGCGGTGGCGGTTCTCGGGCCGGTGGTGGTCCCGGCCGACCATCAGCCGGCGGGACCGGCCGTGGGTCGGTCCCCACGGCTGAGGCGGTGGTGGTAGGCAGGCGAGCGTGGCGGACGGGCCGGAGCTGCACACCGTCGCTGACGACCTCGCCGTCGTATTCGTCGGCACCCAAGCCCGGGTCCACGAAGGCCTCGCCCCCGGCCGTGCCTACGCCTTCGACGGCGTCGAGCTGCGCACCCTTGCGCGTCCCGCCGGTGAGCGCCTCGCCACGGTGGCGACCGTCAACGACGTCCACTTCGGCGAGACGGAGTGCGGCCGGGTCGACGGCCACGACGTCGAGCCCGTGCTGCGCTCCGCCGGCGGGCAGCGCCCGTACCCGGAGGTCATGAGCGCGGCGGTCGTCGCCGAGATCGCCGCCCTCCGCCCCGACGCCGTCGTCGCCAAGGGCGACATCACCTCCCAGGGTACCCCCGAGGAGTACCTCGCCTTCGAGGCGGTGTACCGCCCGCCGCTGGGGGAGCGCCTCGTCGTCACCCGGGGCAACCACGACCACCCCGCGGCGGGACCATGTTTCCCAGCCGACCCGTTGCGGGTGGTCGAGCTGGCAGGCGCGGCGCTGGTGACGCTGGACACGTCCCGGGCCGGGGAGGGCGGCGGATTTCTCAGCTGTGACCAGGTGGAGGCGCTCGACGAGTACCTGGCGCGTGCCGACCGCCCGGTGCTCGTGTTCGGCCATCACCCCGTGCGCGACCCCGGGGCGGAGGCGTTCATGGGCGAGGCGAGCGGGCTCGACGACGCCTCGGGGGCGGCCCTCGTCGCCGTCGCCGCCCGGCGGCCGGCGTTCGCCGGGTACTTCGCCGGCCACACCCACCGCAACCTCGTGCGGCGGTTCCCCGCGACGGGGCCGGTGCCGTTCGCCGAGGTGGCGTGCACCAAGGACTTCCCCGGCTCGTGGGCCGAGTACCGGGTGTTCGAGGGCGGCATCCTCGCCGTCCACCACCGGGTGCGCTCCCCCGAGGCTCTGGCGTGGAGCGAGCGGTGCCGATCACTGTTCTTCGGCCTGTACCCCCGCTGGGCGCTCGGCTCGCTCGAGGACCGCTGCTACGTCGTGCAGTAGCTGTCCGTTGCCGACCGATGATCTATAGCGATCATGCCGCTACAGACTTCCCGGTGCGACAGCCAGGCCGTCGTACTGGCCTGACGGTGCCTCGCGGTGTTTCCGCTCGGCTTCGCGGTTCATCGCGAAGCACCGGGCTTGCGCCCTGGACCTTCTTCGCTCCCCGCGCAGTTTGAGTCGTGGATCCCACTGACCCCGACTTGGTGAGCCATGACTGGGTGGCCCAGTCGTAGCTTGCTTCCGATACCAGCCCGAGCGACCGTAGCGCCCCGAGCAACAAGAACATCGTGCCGAGCTGCTCGAGGTTCTTGGAGGCGTTCAGGTCCCGGTCGATGACGAGCTTGCAACGCTCACAGCGGAACACCCGCTCCGACAGGCGCATCTCGGGCTTCACCAGTCCGCAGTCGCTGCACCTCTTGGTGGAGGGGTAGAACTTCGGCGCCCGGATCACCTGGCCCCCCGAGCGCTCGAGCTTGTAGGTGAGGAAGCGCAGGATGGTCGACATCGAGGCGCCGGCGATCGAGCGGTTGAGCCCCCGCTTGCGGCGCCTCCCTTGGCCATCAGGCTCGCCACTGTGAGGGTCTCGACCGCCCCCACCCGGCAGCGACGAGCCTCTCTCGTGGTGAGCTTGTGGGCGAAGTCCCGCCGGGCGTCGGCCTGGGCCTCGTAGGTCCTCGCCCGGCGGCGGCGGGCCTTGCGGTAGCGGCGGGACTGCTCCTTGCGGGCCTGGTCCTGCTGGGCCTTGCGCTGGCGGGCAAGCTGTCGGTCGAAGCGGAGCCGCCTGTCTTGGAGCTTCGCCGCCCGCTCCGCGCTCGGCAGAGCCCAGCCCCGGTCGTAGACCGAGACGGTGGGCTTCGCCTCCGCCTCCGCCTGCTCGCGCAAGACCCTTCGCCGTGCTCGCTTTGCGTCTCGTTGATGGCTCAGGCGGGCCTTGCGCTGCTCGGGGCTCTCGGCTTTGCGTGAGGCGATCCTCCGGCGACGACGCCCCCGGCGGCGCTGCCTGCGCAGACCGGAGGCGTCCATCTCCTCCCGCTCGATCGAAGCGAGCCCCGAGACCACCTCTGGGTTCTCCAAGACGAGGGCCAGGCGTGCTGCGGGGTCGCCCGAGATCCCCCCGGCCCCGAGGGCGGCGGCCAGGGCGTCGAGGGTGACCTGTGACATCGAGACCACCGACTTGCCAGCGCGCTCCCGGGTGGTGCCAAGCCTGGTCATGGCCCGGGCCAGGGGCTCCGAGCCGAGAGGCACCCCGAGAGCCTTGCCCACCGTTGAGATGTTTGCCCTGTGCAGTCTTGCCGGCGGTCTCTTGGTGGGCGTAGGGCGAGGCAGCGCCCTGCCCCACGAGGGGGTGAGCGGGGTGGAGATGCCGGCGTCGTAGCCTCTCAGGAGATGCTCGCCCGTCGGGGGGACTACCGGCCGGTCGCGCTCCTCGGCGCCGAAAGCGCAGCTCATGTTCCCCGAGGGGCGCACGGTGATGGTGAGGCGACGCAAGCGGAGATCGCCCCTGTCGATGGCCGCCAGGTGCCCCGAGAGGTCCTCGTGGACCCGGAGCAGGTTGCGCCTGGCGCCGGGCGGCCGCTTCTCGCCCGGAGCGAGCGGGCCGTCGAGGGTCGGCACCTGGATGTGGTGCGCGTCGACGATCCCGAAGCTGCCGGTGGTGAAACTGACCGACTCGTCCTTGGCCCCCTTGGCCTTGAAGCGAGGGAAACCGACCGGCCTGCCCTTGCGCTTCCCGGTGAGCGACGACATCCAGTTCGACAGGCCCGACGCCAGCTCCGAGGCCGCCGAGGAGTAGCACTCCTTGGAGCTCTCGGCCCACCACGGTGCCACCTCGCCCTTGTGGAGGTTCCAGGTGCCCCGCAGTCCATAGGCGCTCCAGCCGCCCTCCCCGGCGACCCCGAGCGCCCAGGCCCTCGCCGCCCGACGCCAGTCGGCCTCGTCTTCCGGTGGGGCTCCGAGGGTCGCCGTCCCCGGGCTGCCCGGGTAGGAGCCGGTCTCGATCTCCACTCCGGACTTGGAGGACCTCCACGCCTCGACGGCGATGCCGGCGAAACGCTCGACCCGCCTCGCATGGGCGCTGCGGTCGGAGTGCCCTCCCGAGGCGAGCACCTCGTCCACCCAGACGTCGGCCTCGGATGGGCGCGCCCCCTGGCGCAGGGCCAGGGCGGTCAGCACCTGGCGGGCCTCCCAGAGGTCTTTGACGAGCCCGAGGCCGTAGTTGTAGGCGAAGCGGTTGGCCCCGACCATCCCGGCGATACGCGAACGCTGCTCGGCGCTCGGATCGGCGCGCATCTCCACCCCCGTGTGGCGGAAGCCCTCGGGGACGGTGTAGCGCGCCATCACGACCATTCTCCCCTGGAGGTGCGACAGCGACCACGACCGCGCGCCAGACCCGGTCGGTGGCGGCTCGATCGTCGTAAGAACGGGGAACGGGGGAAGGCGGGAAGCCTCGGGCATGTGTCCCCACCTATGAGGGCGGCATCCCCGGCGATCGGATCACCTGCAGACGAGGAGTCGGCTCGAGGCGGGATCTGGTCTCTCAGTCCAGGACCGCCGCCCACGGCTTTGTCGGGGCGAGAAGGGGCGCTATAGAGCGTCACTGGGCTCCTGATCTCCATAGGCAGATCGAGCAGCAGCTGTCCCCAGCCGTGGAGGAACTTGTGGGCTGGCGGGGGAGGGAGCGGTGGCAAGTGGCCCGGCCTCCCGCTGCCCGCCTGCCCGCAGCCCGCTACCATCGTCGCGGAGAAGGGACTCCTGCCCGGACCGGTAGGCCGAGCCCGACGGGCTCGGCCGCCGATCCACCGACCTGGCCGGCCCACAGTCAAGAGGTTCCCCGTTGACGCCCGCCCCACAACCGCTGACCGACGGAGATGCCCCCGGCCTGGTCGCCCTCGTCGGCGGCGCCGAATGGCGGGAGGGATGCACCTTCGACGCCGAGCTGTGGGAGCGGTCCGGTGCCGTCGAGGTGCTCGTGCTGCCCACTGCCGCCGCCTACGAGCACCCGCAACGGGCCGTCGATGCCGCCCGGGCGTGGTTCGAGGGCATCGGCGCCCCCGTCCGGGGCCTCATGGTCCTCGGCCGCTCCGACGCCGAGGATCCCGCCAACGCCGGCGCCGTACGCGACGCCCGGATGATCTACCTCGGCGGCGGCTCGCCGCTGCACCTGCGCTCCGTGCTCAAGGAGTCGGCCGTGTGGGCAGCCCTCGTGGACGCCTGGCGCTCCGGCGCCGTCGTGGCCGGCTCGTCAGCGGGCGCCATGGTCCTTGGCGACCCGATGGTCGACCCCCGCGGCGGCGCCCTCACCCTCGGTCTCGGCCTTGTGGCCGGCGTCGCCGTCCTGCCGCACTCGGACCTGTGGTCGGAGGACAAGGCCCGCCGCACCGTGCAGCTCGCGACCGGCGACCTGCGCATCGCCGCCGTCGACGAGCGCACCGCCCTCATCCGCGAGCCGGGCGGGGCGTGGCGCGCCGCCGGCGCCGGCGGGGTGGCGGTGTACGTGGAAGGCCAGGACCGGGGGCTCGAGGCCCTCGCCGGGCTGGGGGCGCCTACTCCTGCTCGGTGACGGTCACCGACTCGATCGTCACCCGCTCCTTGGGCTTGCCGGTGCCGGTGCCGATCCTGTCGATGGCGGCGACCACGTCCAGGCCCGAGACGACCTTGCCGAAGAGGGAGTACTGGGGCGGCAGCCGCACCCCCTGCGGCCCGGAGATCACGAAGAACTGGCTGCCGTTGGTGTCAGGCCCGGCGTTGGCCATGGCCAGCGAGCCGATCTCGAAGCGCCCGGGCCGGGGCAGCTCGTCGTCGAAGCGGTACCCGGGCCCGCCGCCGCCGGTGCCGGACGGGTCTCCGCCCTGCAGGACGAACCCGGGGATCACCCGGTGGAACACGATCCCCTCGTAGTAGTGGAAGCGGGCCAGGAACACGAAGTTGTTGACGGTCATCGGCGCCGCCTCCGGGTCCAGGGCGATCACCATCGCCCCCTTGGAGGTGACCATCTCGGCCGTGTACCGCCTGGCGGCGTCGATGCACATCGGCGGCGGGCCGTCGAAGCGCTGCTGCTTGGGGCTCGACCCGTCGGGGTTGGGGCAGGGGGGCGTCGGCATCCCCGCCACGTTACGGCTTCGCAGCGCTGGCGCTGATCGAGACGCTCAGGACCTTGTAGAGGATCTTGGGCGGCACGCCGTTGGCTGACGGGTTGGGGTTGCCACCGGCGTTGATCCTCTCCACCACCGACAGCCCCGAGGCCACCTGGCCGAACACGGTGTAGCTCGGGGGCAGCTTGCCTCCGGGCACCATGATGAAGAACTGGCTCCCCCCGGAGTTGGGGGCCCCGGTGTTGGCCATGGCGAGCGCACCGGGGTCGTAGGCGGCGGCGGACTTCGGGAACTCGTCGGGGATCGTGTAGCCCGGGCCGCCGGCGCCGGTGCCGGTCGGGTCGCCGCCTTGGTCCATGAACCCCGGGATGACGCGGTGGAACACCGTGCCGTCGTAGTAGTGGTAGGCCGCCAGGAACACGAAGTTGTTGACGGTCACCGGGGCGTAGCGGGGCAGGAGCTGGATCTTGATCGTGCCCGCCGTCGTCTTCACGGTGGCGACGTAGCTGTCGTTGACGTTGATGCAAAACGGCGGTGCCGAGGAGAACTTCGTGTAGCGCGGGGACGAGCCGTTGAGGTTGGGGAAGCCGACGCCCGCCGGCGCCGGCACGATCGACACGGCGTTGCCCTTCGCCGGCACCGTGGTGGTCGATGCCGCCGCCGACGATGACGTGCTTGCCGAGGACGATGACCCGGAGCACGACGCGCTCCTGGCCGGCGGGTTGCGGGGGATCAGGGCGGCGGCGAGGCTCGCGGGCAGCGGCGAGGCGGCCGCGCTGCCGGCGTGGGTCGCGACCGTCGTGGCGGTGGTCGGGGCCGTGGTGGTCGTGGTGGCGCCCGGCGCCGTGGTGGTCGACCCCGACGAGGCGGACACCGAGGTCTTGGGCTTGCCACCGAGGGTGGTCAGGGCGGCGATCACCAGGGCGACGGCCACGACGGCGGCCACGACACCCCCCCTCCGCAGGTTCCGCCGGCGTTGCTGGGCGCGCCGCAGCTGCGCCTGCCTGGCCTGGCGGTAGGCCTTGTGACGCGCTCGCTTGTCGTTGGGCACGGCCTCCGAAGCTAGCCGTTGCAGCGCGATCTGCCCGTTCGGGGGCCACTGCTAGGCTCGGGGCGCGTGTCGCTCCTGGTCCAGAAGTTCGGCGGAACCTCCGTGGCCGACGCCGAGCGCATGCGGCTCGTCGCCGACTCGGTAGCCCGGACTGTGCGGCGGGGCCACCAGGTCGTCGTGGCGATATCTGCCATGGGCAAGGAGACCGACGAGCTGTTGCGCCTGGCGGCGGAGGTGTCGAGGAACCGGCCCGGCCGGGAGCTCGACATGCTCATCACCGCAGGCGAGCGCAAGGCCATGGCCCTCTTGTGCATGGCCCTCCACGACCTCGGCGTGCCCGCCGACAGCTTCACGGGGAGCCAGGCGGGGATTGTGACCGACACCGACCACACCAGGGCGAAGATCGTCGAGGTCCGGCCGGAGCGGATCCGCAAGGCCCTCGACGCCGGCCGGGTCGCGGTGGTGGGCGGTGCCCAGGGGGTGTCCACGGACAGGGACGTGACGTTCCTCGGCCGGGGCGGGACCGACACGACGGCGGTGGCGCTCGCCCATGCGCTGGAGGCGGACGCCTGCGAGATCTACACCGACGTGTCCGGGGTCTTCAGTGCCGACCCACGGGTCGTGCCCGAGGCCCGCCGGTTGCGACGGCTGAGCTTCGAGGAGATGCTCGAGATGTGCGCCGCCGGCTGTCCCAAGCCGGCGATGCGGTCCGTGGAGCTCGCCCGCAACCACGGTGTCGCCCTGCACGTCCGTTCGGCCTTCACCTGGGAGCCGGGCACCTGGATCGACGAGGAGGACCCCGACGTGGAGCAAGCGATCGTCTCGGCCGTCGTCTCCGACGCTTCGCAGGCCAAGCTGACCGTCACCGGCGTGCCCGATCGCCCGGGCATCGCTGCCAAGCTGTTCCGGGGTCTGGCCGACAGGTCGATCAACGTCGACATGATCGAGCAGAACGTATCGATTCATGGCACGACCGACATCTCCTTCACCGTGCCCCACGACGACCTCGCTGCCGCCGACGCCGTCGTCGAGGCGATCCGCGGTGACATCGGCGCCACGGGCTCGATCGCCGACCCCGACATCGCCACCGTGTCGATCGTCGGCGCCGGCATGAAGACCCAGCCCGGCGTGACGGCGACGATGTTCGAGACGCTCGCCGCCGAGGGGATCAACATCGAGATGATCTCGACGTCGTCGATCCGCCTCACCTGCGTGGTGCGCTCCGACGTGGTGGAGCAGGCTGTCCAGAGCCTCCACCGGGCCTTCGAGCTGGACGGCGCCTGATGGGCGTAACCGTCGGCGTCTACGGGGCGACCGGCCAGGTGGGTGGCGTGATGCGCTCGATCCTGGCCGAGCGGAGGTTCCCGGCCGACCGGATCCGGTACTTCGCCTCGTCCCGCAGCGCCGGGTGGGAGCTCGACGGCGTGGTGGTGGAGGACGTGGCCACGGCGGACCACCGCGGCATCGACGTCGGCCTGTTCAGCATGGGCGCCGGGGCCTCCAGGGTGTGGGCGCCGGTCGTGGCCGGCGCCGGGGCGATCGTGGTGGACAACTCCTCGGCGTGGCGCATGGACCCGGAGGTGCCGCTGGTGGTGCCCGAGGTCAACGCCGCTGCCCTGGCGAGCATCCCCAAGGGGATCGTCGGCAACCCCAACTGCACGACGATGGTCTGCATGGCGCCCCTGGCGGCCCTGCACGCCGAGGCGGGGCTCAGCCGGCTGGTCGTCTCGACGTACCAGGCGGTCTCCGGCGCCGGCTTGAAGGGCGTCGCCGAGCTCGACGAGCAGGTGCGTGCAGTAGGGGAGAAAGCGGCCGCCCTCACCTTCGACGGCGCCGCTGTCCCCTTCCCGCCGGCCGAGGCGTTCCCCGGCCCGATCGCGTTCAACGTCGTTCCCCAAGCTGGCAGCTTGGTGGACGACGAGACGTCAGAAGAGAAGAAGTTCCGTGACGAGAGCCGCAAGATCCTCGGCCTCCCCGGCCTGCGGGTGTCGACCACCTGCGTCCGGGTGCCCGTGTACACGGGGCACTCCCAGTCGATCAACGCCGAGTTCGAGCGGCCGCTGGCGCCCGAGCGGGCACGGGAGCTGCTCGCTGCCGCCCCGGGTGTCCGCCTCGTCGACGTGCCAACGCCCCTAGCTGCCGCCGGCAGCGACCCGAGCCTCGTCGGGCGGGTCCGAGCCGACGAGGGCGTCCCCGGCGGTCGGGGACTGGCCCTCTTCGTCGTCGGCGACAACCTCCGCAAGGGGGCGGCCCTCAACGCGGTGCAGATCGCCGAGACGCTGCTAAGACTCTGAGTTTGCGTGCCGACACAAGGTCTTGTCGGGGCCCGAGCAGCGATGCACGCTGACTGCTCGAGGAGGTGGCCGGCGTTGCTCGCCACGCTCCTTGTGGTCGCAACTGTGCTGACGGCCTGCGGGGCACCCACTGCCAGGCCACGGTTGGCGGTTCGAGGCAACTTGCTGGTGGTCGGGCACTCACGGTGGATCGCCCGTGGCGTGGTCGATTATCTGGTTCCTTTCTACACAGATGGCTCTGGGGTACCTGACCCGGCGCTCGCTTCGTACGTTCGCACCGACTTCACTGACCGCAGCCGCGCGTTCGCCGCGATGCGGGCGGACGGGATCAACGTCGTCCGTGTGCCCGTCGGGATGCCAGGCGTCGGCAGCGCCTACCATCTCAGCCTCGCGTTGTACGTTCGTCAACTGGTGCGCGTGGCTGCCGCCGCCCACGCCGCAGGGCTACGCGTCCTGATCTGCTGGTGGGACTCCCTTGCTCAGGGATCACAGCTGGTTACGTCCTACCGAGCTGACTTCCCCATGATGGCAGCGGTAGCGCGGGCCCTGCGTAGGGACCCGTGGGTCTTCTTCGAGCCTGACAACGAGCCGAACGGTGTCACCGTGGCCCAGTGGCTCCACGTCATGGAGGCGACCGACCGCGAATGGCGCCGCGTGATCGGGTACCGAGGTCCGCTGGTCATCGACACCCCGGGGTACTCCTGGACCTTCCCGGTGCGAGCGGCCGCCACGCTCCAGCACCTCGACGCTTCCCTTCTAGGCTCCGGGCCACAGCTGGTCTTCGCCAATCAACGCTATCCGGACGGTGTCAGCTGCTTTTGCAGCGCGCAGCAAGCGCAGTGGGAGGCGCTGGTGGGACGGTGGGTGGGCCACTACCCCATACTGGGGACCGAATATGGAGACTTCAACGCTGGCTTCCCAGCCAACGGAGCATGGCTGGTCGAGCTGGCACGCTACCTGCTGCACGTCGCCGTGCCACGCGGCGACAACGGCATGATCACTTTCGTGTGGAGCTGGGTCGATCCCAACTCCCTTACCACCACGGACCATCGGACTCTCGACCACCTCGGAATCGGGATCCTGCGCTCGTTCTGGATGGGGCGATGACCGCTGCCTCCATTCGACTGCTGCGCCGGATCGGCCGGGCACGGCGCGTGAGGCGCGCCGCCGTTTTCCTGGCTGCGCTGGTGGTCGTGCTGGCGGCCACGGTGGCCTACAGCCACGAGGTCGGCACCACCTGGACGGCGACGGCCTACATGGAAGTCAACAGCGGCGCTGGGCGTTCTGGACCGGGCGACGCCTCGGGGGCACAGCAGCTGGCGACGAGCTACGCGTTCGTCATCCCCGATGACCAAGCCGTCATCGCAGCGATCGCCGCAGCCACGGGACGGCCCGAGGCAGAGGTGAAGCCGGAGATCGAAGTGTACGCCGCCAACAACAGCGCAGAACTGGTGCTGTCCTACGCCGGGCCCTCCTCCAGCGCTGCGCTGACCGGCATGCGTGCGCTGGTGCAGACGGTCGCCCGTGGCGGCGGAGCACTCGTCCCGGGAACGGTGAGCGTCGTCAGCCTGCCCACGGAGGCGGTGCCCTCGAGCCACCACCGGCTTCTGGCGTACGGCGGCATGATCGCACTCGTTGTCGCCATCTCCGTCGTGCTCCTCCTCGAGCGGATCGATCCAAGGGTGCGTGACGCCGCCGAGTTGGAGGAGGTGCTCGGCGTTCCCGTGGTCGTCCTGGCGGACCTTGGGGGCGAGTCCGGCTGGACGCTGCTCTGCCGATGGCATGGTGGTGTCGATGGCGGTCAGGCCATCCAGCTCGTCCCCGCGGAAGGCTGCGATGAGGACAAAGTCGAGCAGCTGGCCGATCGGTTACGGCAGTGGGGGACCGTGGGTCCGATCCAAGCCCTCCCTGCCCCGGAGACCGGTGCTCTGCCCTCTGCCCGGGGAACCACGGTGCTGCTCGTGGCTGCTGGCGCGCGTGCCCGCTCCCTGGTCGCAGCGGTCTCGCGCCTCGCCATGTTCGGCTCTGCTCCTGATTGGGCGGTCATCTTCGACCGCGGGCCTGAGATGCGGATCAAGGGCCCTTCCTCCACCCGTGGGTCGAGCGCCGACCTGTCGCGGCCTGTCACCCGTCGGTCGGCCATCGCGCACCGCTTCCCCGACGCCAGACCGCTGTCCTCAGAGGACCTCGCCTCCCTGTTCTCCGGCGACGAGAGTGGAGGCTCGACGGGGGACCCGCGCCACGACGAGTTGCCCGCCGGGGGGTCGCCGACGTGACCGCGCCCACCCTGCCGCGGGGCCCCCAGCGATCCCCGGGCGGCCTTGGGCTCGGATGGCTCAGCCTGGCTGGCGACCGCTCCGTCTCGGTCCTCATGATCGGACTCATCCTGGCGGGCGGCCTTGGGCTCGGCGTCGCGACCGCCGTCGATCCGGTCGTCGGCGTCGGTGTCGCTGTTTTGATCGGCGGGGCGTTGCTGGTCATGCGGCGCCTGGAGATCGGCGGGCTCGTTCTCGTCACCGTGGTGCCGATCTTCTCGGGCCTGCGGTCGGGTCTCCCGGTCCCGTCCCTCAAGCTGTCGGAGGCGCTCATCGCCGGCATCGGCGGCCTCGTCCTCGTCACGTTGCGGAGGCTGCACGCCAAGCCGTGGACCCGGGTGGAGTGGACACTTGGGGTCTTCGTCGCCCTGTATTTCCTGTTGGGGTCGCTCGACGCCTCGGAGTTGCACGCGAAGCTCAGCTTCTCCGAGACCGGCACGCTTCTCGGCCCCCTGCAGTACTTCCTGTTGTACCGGACCGTTCGGCTCGTCCTGCCAACCCGACGTCTCCAAGTCGGTGCCCTCCGCTGCTTGCTCTACGCGAGCGTGCCTGTCTCGCTCATCGGCGTCGCCCAGCAACTCGGCGTCTCGGCCGTCCGGAGCTTCATCGTCAACATCACTGCCAGCACGGCGGTCAACAGCGGCAGCGCGTCCGGGTACAGCAGCTTCGCCCGTGCCTCCTCCCTCTGGCCGCAATGGACGCTCTTCGCCGGGTACCTCACGGTGGTCATCACGCTTGGCTTGGCGATCCTGCTCGACTCCGACGCGGACGTGATCCGCCGGTCCAGGCTGTACGCGATCCTCATCCTCGACGGGATCGCCCTTTTCCTCACTGCCGAGCTGTCGGCGATCGCGAGTCTCGTGATCGCGATGGTCCTGCTGGCTTGGTGGTCGAAGCGGTTGGGGCTCCTGCTCAAGGTGGTGGGGGTGGCCCTGCTCGTCCTTGGCTCCGCGGCCGGCCCCTACATCGCGGCACGGGTGGAGCAGGAGTACAACAAGACCGTTGGCGCCGGGGCCCCGCTCGTACCTCAGACCATCCAGTATCGTTGGCAGATCTGGACGTCGCAGTACTTCCCTGCGATCGGGGAACGCCCCATCCTCGGATGGGGCGTCATCCAGCCACCAGTCGTCTCGTGGTCCAGCACCGAGTCCCAGTACGTCACGGTGCTGATGCGGGGCGGCGCACCCCTCATGGTGGCGTTCGTCCTCATGATGGGGGGTGCTGGCTCCGCGGCAGGAGCGCTCCGACGTGATCCCGATGACGATGTCCGTCGGGTCAGCGGGCGGGCTGTCCTCGCGCTCGTCATCATCTTGATCCCCATGGACACCGTGTTCCCGTACTTCGAGGACAGCGGCCTCCCTGAGGCCTTGTGGGCTCTGGTCGGGATAATGATGGCTGCCGTCCCGAGACGGCTACCCCCGCTGGGCTTCGCAGCTCTGCCGTCAGTGCTCCCCGACGTCGAGGTTCCGGCGACGGTGCCAACCGGCGAGCCCAGGCTCGCCCCGGCCCCGCGACCTCGTCGCCGGCGGCGCCGGCGACGAGGTGTAGACCGTTGAGCCCCCCGCCCGGGACCGAAACAGCAGGTCGACGGCACGTCCTGGTCGTTGCCGACGTGTTCCCCTGGCCAGCCAGGGACGGTTACCGCCTCCGGCTTGCGTCCATGCTGCAGGGCCTGGCCCACTCGGGGTCGGTGGACCTGTTCGTTGCCGCGCAGGACGGGGACCCCACATCCGGTCCGGCACCGTGGTACATCCGCCGCTACGACGTTTCTGTTGCCCGCGCAGCGGTGCAGACGCTGCCATTGCTCGCCCGCACTCTCAGGGACCCGCTCCCCCGGCGGGTGCTCTGGCGGGACTGGTCGCCGGCGCAGCAGGCCCTTGCGACCTTCACCGCCGGGCGTAGTTACGACGTCACCTGGTTCAGCCATCTCGATAGTTACCTGGCGTTGGGAGGGCACGACCCCGCCCGCTCGATCGTCGACTACGACAACCTCGAGGACTGGGCCCTGCTCGGGCGGCCTTCGGCCCGGTCTATCCTCGCCGGCGCCGTTCGGCCAGGAGGAGGGGCGGTGGCGCTGAAGCACCTCGTGAGGTTGGCTATGGACGCGCGGGACCGGCGCTGCTGGGCGGCGGTCCAGGTGACGACCGCCGAGCAGGTGGCTGCGATCGTCGTATGCAGCGAGCTCGACCGCCGGCGGCTCGGCCACCCCGATGCGGCCGTGCTCCCCAACACGTATGCACCGCCCGCTGTGGTCCCGCCGCCGTTGCCGCAGGAGCCGACGGTGGTGATGGTGGCACGCTTCACCTACGAACCCAACATCGCGGGGGTCGCATGGTTCGTCAGGCAGGTTCTGCCCGAGGTCTACACCCGGTTTCCAGGAGTGGAGATCAGGCTTGTCGGCCGGCACGACAGGCGACTGGAGGCGGTAGCGCGAGCGCCGGGCGTTACCATCGTCGGAGAGGTCGACGACGTGGGTGGCGAGCTGCAGCGGGCGCGTGCCGTCATCGTGCCGCTCCTCTCGGGGAGCGGCACGCGCGTGAAGGTGCTGGAGGCACTTGCCTACAGCCGCCCACTCGTCTCCACAACGCTTGGCGCGGAAGGCCTCGGACTTGTCAACGGCGTCCATGGCCTCCTGGCGGACGGGGCTCACGAGTTTGCCGATGCCCTGGGGCGGGTGCTTGCGGACGACGCCCTCGCCCGCCGTCTGGCCGAGAGCGGCGGGCGCCTACTCCACGCGCGATTCGATCCTGAGCACGTTCGGTCGGACATCACCCGGCTCGTGGATCGGATCTGCAGCGAATCGGCTCCTGATCCAGATTCGATTCGTTCTGAGCGCCGTTGCGTTGGTCAGGGGTGATGGCGGATCGGCACCTGGGGCTCAACTACCTGACATCGAGGATGGTCCGGCCGGATCGGAGCGGGCAGAACGACCGAGCACGCCGCGCAGGGCGGTGCCCGCGAACCCTATCGACGAGCGGCGCACGTCCGCCGATGCGATCAGCGCCACGGCGGGCAGGCAGGTTGCCATCCGCCATGGCCATGCAATCAGGGGAGCGAACATGGGGATTCCCAGCCCAGCAATGACGGGCGCGCAACGCCGGTAGCTGAAGCCGATCCTCGGTCGCACGGCGTGGTCCAGCATCAGCCAGGCCGAGGACGCGGCGACGGCGGCGACCGCGAAGCCGTCAAGGCCGAGCAACGGGACGAGGGTTGCGCTCGCGAGCAGCATCACGGCCGTGCGGACGGCCACGGCGGCGGCCACTTTCGTGTTGCGTCCCTCGGCGAAAAGTAGGGTCATCTGGGGGAGGCTGACGGAGCTGACCAGCCTGGTGAAGGCGAGAATCCCGTAGACGGAGGCCGTAGCCTCCCAGGTCCGCCCCCATACCAACGGGATCAACCACGGTGACACGACCGCCAGCCCGGCCAATGGCACTCCCAGGACGATGGCCTGCGCGAGCATTCCCTCCTCGAGCGCCGGACGCAGCCGCTGGGGTTGATCGACCAGGCGGGAGATGGTGGCCAGACCGAGTCGCCAGGCGGCGCGCAGGGCGAAACCAGCCGTGTCCACCAACCGGATGGCCAGCGCGACCAGCCCAACCCCAGTGGCGCCGAGGAAGGCGCCTACGATCACCGGATTGGCGAGCGAGTTGACTCGCTCGAGCCAGTTGCTGCTGGAGTAGCTGATTCCATGGCGTAAGAGCTCCCGGGACGTCCTCGCCGACCACCGCCAGCGGGGTAGCAGGCGGGCGGCGATGGCACTGCCGGCGAACAGTGTGCACTGCCAGGCGAGGTATCCGAAGACGGGCGCCATGACCCCGAAGCCGAGGAGCGCCAAGGGTACTGCCGTACCGTAGAGGGCGGCGTCCCCGGCGACCTCTATGAGCGCCATTCGCCGGTACTGGAAGTGGCGCTCGATCCGCGCTTGGGCGGGTGCCCACAGGATGTTCACGGGCACGGCCAGTACGAGGATCCGGAAGGCGCTCACCGCGCCGTTGGGCCCGAGTAGGAGCTCGGCCGGCCAGGAGAAGGCGAAGGACAAGGCGGTGACCGCCACGGACACCACTACAAGGGCACTGAACACTTCGTGGTACTGCTCGAGGGGTGGCTCCTCGGGCTGGCGTATGAGGTACACTTCTGCACCGAGTTGTGCGACGGAGGCTACGAGAGCGGCGAACGCTGCTGCTGCTACGTACAATCCGAAGTCGCGCGGCCCGATGGTCCGCGTCACGACCATCACCCCGACGAGGCGGATCAGCATGCCGAGCCCTTCTCGGAGCGCCAGGTAGCTGCCGCCCCGGAAAGCCAGTTCCCGGAGCTTGGCTGGGGGGGCATCCGGGGCCGGCGTCCGGCCGTCCCCGGTCCGCCGGCGGGTCACGACGACGCCGAGACTGCTAGCTGGTGGGTTCCCGCCACCGGCCAAGTATGACCCATGTGGAGGTCCACCGGTCATCAGCGCCCACCGCCCGGGTGCGCGAAGCGGATGATCACTCCAATAGCGTGGTAGAGCGAGCTATCATGTCTTGCCGATGGACCCCCTTGGTCAGTGAGGGGTCGGTACGCGATAGAAAGGTTCGAGCCGATGACCGCACTGGACGATGGGGCTCGCCGCGCTGACGTGCCGGCCAAGCCACAATCCGCTGAGCTTCATCCTGGTCCAGGGTTCCGGATACGCACGGAGGCGGCCCGCCCGGAGCGAGCCGTGCTGGAGGGGTTCAGCGGATTCTCCACGGCGTTGATTTCTGACCTCATGAACCGGCTGTATACGATGTGCTCAGATATACATGCCGTGACGGACGACCGACTCCGGGTTATCGGCCCTGCTTGCACGGTGAAGGTTTTCCCTGGCGACAATCTCATGGTTCACAAGAGTCTTGACATTGCTCGTCCAGGCGATGTGGTTGTGGTCGACGCAAGCTCCTCGACTGTCAACGCTGTGTTGGGTGATCTGATTGCCACGAAGGCGCGTCACCGTGGAATCGCTGGCTTCATCGTTGACGGACTGGTACGGGACGTGGACGCCGTGCGTGCCCTCGGGGACTTCCCCGTATTTGCCCGTGGCATCAGCCCGATCGGCCCGCTCCATCGTGGCCCCGGCGAGGTGAACTATCCTGTCTCGGTGGGCGGGATCGTTGTCCAGCCAGGTGACATCGTCATCGGCGACACCGACGGGGTCGTTGTCGTGCCGCGTGATGCCGCGACGGAGTTGCTGGGTCGGGTCCGCAGTCACGCCGCCGGCGAAGCTGATTACGTGCGGGCCGTGGCCCAGGGCCGTTTTTCCAACGCTTGGGTGGATGCGGTGCTGGCCTCGGGAGGCCTTCCCCCGGAGATCTGAGTGATGGGATCAGCGAGGCGGATAGCGGCGCCGGTGCTGGGGGCCGTCATCGAGGAGTGCTTCGTTGCGCTCGGATTGGCATCTTCCGATTCGGCTGCCGTCGCGGAGGTGCTCGTCGATGCCAACCTGCGGGGGATCGACTCGCATGGCTTCCAGCGGGTACCAATCTACATGCGGCGTGTAGGCGCGGGGTTGGCAGGCGGGACCACCGACATGAAGGTGGTGGCCGACGCTGGCTGTATGTGCCGAATGGACGCAGCCAATGCTCTGGGTCCGGCAGCGGCCGTGAAGGCGGTGGGGCGAGCCGTGGCACTAGGTCAGCAGCATGGAGTGGGCTTGGTCACCCTGCGCCGCGGCAGCCACTTCGGTGCTGCTGGCTTCTATGCCCGCAAGGTGGCCTGCAGCGGCATGGTTGGGATGGTGATGACGAACGCGGTGGCGAGGATGGCGCCCTTCGGCGCGACGGAGGCATTCTTCGGCACCAACCCTCTCGCGATCGGCGTCCCCTTGCCTGGGCGGGAGCCCCTCGTGCTCGATATGTCATCGAGCGTCGCCGCCCAGGGCAGGATCACACGGGCACGGGACCTGGGCACGGCCATTCCCGAAGGTTGGGCGGTCGACGCAGATGGTCGACCAACGACTGACCCTGCGCGGGCGTTGGCCGGCAGCCTGCTCTCGGTCGGTGGTCCGAAGGGCTCCGGACTGGCGATGGCCATCAGCGCGCTCGCTGTGCTGCTCGCTGGCGCTGACTGCGACGATCAGATGGGTTCCATGTACCGGGACTTCGACCGTCCCCAGAACGTCGGTCAAGTGTTCCTGGCGATCGATCACGGGCGCCTTGCCGATCCTACGGACGGCGATCGGCTGTCGGAGATGGTTGGTCGATTGGAGATGCTGCCACCGGTCTCAGGGAGCACACCCGTCCGCTATCCTGGCCAGGATGGGGCTGTCCTGGCAGCCCGTCGTCGCCGTGATGGGATCCCGATCGAGGATGCTGACGTTCGTCAGGTTGTCGCTGTTTGTGTGGAGCTGGGGCTGGAGACGGTCGCCAGAAGGGTGGCCACCGCGTTGGAGGTTCCGTGAAGAATCGCCTGTCGATTAGATTGACAGATGGTTTGAAGATTGCGACTGGAGTCAAAGCACATGGCGCAAGATTGAGAGGCAATCGGCTGCGCCGGTGGGAAGCCCTCTCCATCCAGCTGCAGGGCATGACCCGCTCGGGCCGACCGGTGGGAACGGTCCTCGCTTTTAGTTGGACCCCGGAGACGTGAACCGACGCCCTAGCCAGCTCCCTGCCGTCCTATTGGGGGGGACCCTGAACACGTTGTCAGCGGCCAGGTCACTAGGGCGTCGGGGTGTGGCGGTCGACATCCTCCACGATGGGGCGTCCCGACCCCTCGCCTCATGGTCGCGCTTCTGCCGCAAGTTCGTCGACTTCGCGGCGAGCGGCGTCGGGCAGGGCTGGATGGAATGGCTGATGGACGCTGAGCCGTCGGTTGTGATCCCATGCACCGATGACGGCGTCGAGGTGCTCGGCCGGTGGCGGGGGGACTTGCTCGAGGCCGGCCACCGACCAATCGAAGCTGATCCCGCTGTCCTCCTGGCGATGCTGGACAAGGCAAGGACTTACCAGCTCGCTCGCGAGCTCGGCGTCCCGAGTCCCCGAACCGCCACAGTCTCGGACCCCGAAAGCCTTGTGGTAGAGGCGGGAAGGATGTCCTATCCTTGCGCCACGAAACCGGCCCAGCCCAACGTGCTATTGCAGGCTCTTTCTCGTTCCCGGGTCCAGCTCCCCGCGTGGGCGATCGTGAAGGGGATGCGACTGAGTGATGAGGAGGAGGCGCGGCGCGTTCTCCTGCCGGTGGCCGAGCTTGGCGTGCCAATGCTCCTGACCGAGGTTGTGGAGGGGCCCGATGACAATTACTGCTCGTATTACAGTTACCTCGACGGGGATGGTACAGCGCTATTCCATTTCACGAAGCGCAAGCTCCGTCAGTACCCCATTCACTTCGGCGGCGGCACCTACCACAAGACGGAATGGCAGGCCGATGTGGCTGCGCTTGGGCTCAGGTTCTTCCAGGGTGTGGGTCTGCGAGGCATCGGCAATGTGGAGTTCAAGCGTGACGGCCGCGACGGGCAGCTAAAACTTATCGAGTGCAATCCGCGGCTGACCGCAGCGGACGGCCTGTTGAGGGCTGCTGGCATCGATCTTGCTCACATCTCCTACTGCGCGGCTATCGGACGCCCTGTCGAAGCACCGGTGGGATTCGTTGAGAACAAGTGGCAGTGGTTGCCGACAGCGGATATAAAGGCGTTCCGCGCCTATCGGCAATGCGGAGAGATGTCAACTGGACGGTATCTTGCGAGCCTTGTGCACTGGCCGCAGTTCCCCGTTTGGGATCCACGTGATCCTGTGCCGGCGATAGCCAGCGGGTATGCCTCTTGGACAGGGCAAGTAGGGCGGTTCGTTGCCGGACCTGCGTCAATACGGGAGGGCAGGGGGCGTGCGGCTCGGGTTCGGTAGCCGCGAGCGTGGGTTGCTTCGGGCAACGTCGGCATGTGAAGCGCGCCGCAAAGGGCGGGGGACGTTGACACCGAAAGCGATGTCGATCGTACTCGAGGCGGTATCCACGGCCCCTGGACCCGGCCGGCGAGTCGCTCCCCGCATCGACCGCATGCGCTCAGGTGGCTTGCGAACCCTGATCCAGGAACGCCGTGCGGCCCCGGCACACGATCGGCGGCTTGCGTCCTACCACAGCGAGGCGTACATCCGGATTTGGCAGCAGGCTGCCGAACAACTCGGGGCCGACGTGGAGCAACTCTCGGACGGCTTCATGGTGATCCGCTCGGGAAGGGTGGAGACCATCGTCTGGCAGAACCTGGTGATGCTCGACCATCCGTCCACAACTGCCTTTGCGTTAAACAAGCCACTGGTGCATGCGGTGCTCGCCGATAGCGGGATCGCCGTGCCTGAGCATCTCGAGCTCGATCGCCGCCGTCTCCGGGCTTCCATGCCGTTGGTGCTCGGCGGCTCAGGGGATGCCCCGGGTCACGTGGTGAAGCCAGCGGCAGGTACGGGTGGCGGTGCGGGGGTGACCTGCAACGTGCGGACGCCTGACGAGTTGGTGCGCGCCTGGCTGGCAGCGGGCCGTTGGGCAGACCGCATCCTTGTCGAGCGCCAGGTGCCGGGCCATGAGTACCGGTTGCTGTTCCTTGACGGGGAGCTGCTCGGGGCCGTGCGGCGCAGGCCAGCCGCCGTGACGGGCGACGGGTCGTCGACGGTGGGTCAGTTGATCGCCGCGGAGAACCGCCGGAGGTTGTCGTCTGGGCACGACGAGGCGGCGCGTCTCATCCGGGTGGACCTTGACTGCGAGCTGGCGCTGACCCGCCAGGGGTACGACATCGGCTCGGTGGCTCCACGAGGTCACCGAGTCGAGGTGACGGGCAAGGTCAGCTACAACGCCGCCGGGGAGAACGAGACGGTGGAGTCGTTTGCGCCCGAGCTTGTCGCGCAATGCGCCCGGGCGGTGCGACTGACGCGCCTCCGCCTGGCTGGGATCGACCTGGTGACACCAGACACGTCCGTGCCACTCCACGTTGCCGGCGGCGCGGTGCTCGAGGTGAACGGGACCCCCGGACTTCATTACCACTACCAGGTTGCCGAGCCGGCGACGGTGGCCCCCGTTGCCGTTCCCGTGCTCGCCCGACTGCTCGGAGTTGGCTGCCCCAGCCAGTGGCGTCGGGGTGCCCAGCGCGTGTCGCCAAGCACCTCCCCGCCCATGGGAACTGGCGCCGGGGAAGGGCCGGCTCGCCGATCCACTCCAACCGCCGATGGGTCCTAGCGACACGCGTCTGGCAGCGACCGGCCGCAGGGTCAGCTCGGCTTCAGTCCCGCCGATCCCGGCACGGGCGACCGTCGTGAGAGGCTGAGGATCCAGTCGGCGAGAACCTCCAGTCGCGGGTGACTGGACAGCCATACCCGCCGCAGCCGCATGGCGTTGCCGGTTGGGACCCGCGGCAGCATCCAGGGGTTCGTCCACGTCCCTCCGTGGATGACACAGGCGGCCTCGAAACCGGCTGCCGCTGCATCCGCGGCGACCCCGAGGTCGGTCTTGCCGAACGGGTACGCGAGGGCGGCTATCCGTTCCTGGAGCACGTCCTCCAGCAGGAGCTTGGACCTCCGCATCTCCTCGCAGGCGACGGCGCGAGGTACGGAGGTCAGGTCGACGTGGTGCACGCCGTGAGCCCCGATCTCGAAACCGGCGCGCCTCAGATCCCGGACTTGTGGGGCGCTGAGGATGGAGCTGGCGGGCGCATCAGGATGGGGCTCGCCGAGCATCCCGGCGATGACGAACGTGGTCGCCGGGGTGCCGTGGCGTGCGAGCACTTGGACGGCGGCCGTGAGGTTGTCGGCGAAGCCGTCGTCGAAGGTCACCGCCAGGTGTCCTCGCGCGCCACCCTGGGATGCTCGCCGGGCCATCTCCGAGAAGGTGACAGTCCGGTACCCCAGGCATCTGAAGAACCGAAGGTCCCTGTCCAGTTGGGCTGGTGGTGTCGCCAGGCGGTAGTAGTCAAGAGCGAGCGGCACGTCGTTGACGCTGTGGTACGCGAGGATAACGGGTGGCAGCAGGATCCGAGCCCGACTGCTCCGGCGGCGGAACTGGGGATAGTCGCCACTCACGCCAGTGGGGAGCTCACCTGGGAGTAGACCTCGGCGTAGCGCTCGGCCATCGCAGCAGACGTGAAGTCCCTTCGCACCGCCTCCGTCGCCGAGAGGACCAGCCGGCGGCGGTATGCACCATCGTGGAGCACCTGGCGGAGGCCTGCCGCCAAAGCGTTTGGGCTCTCCACCTGGACGAGCACGCCGGTCTCCCCGTCCCTGACGACCTCTGGGAGACCACCGGCGGCGGCAGCCACAACCGGCACGCCGACGAGCATAGCCTCCACGGCGACGACACCAAAACTCTCCAGCCGGGACGGGACGGCCAGCGCATCCCAGGAGGCCATCCTCGCAGTCGGGTCGGCCATCCAGCCGAGGAACTCGACCCGGTCAGCTACACCCAGGGAGGTGGCCAGCGACTCGAGCGCCGGCCGCTCCAAGCCGTCGCCGACGACTTCGAGTCGGACCCCTGGCAAGTCCAGGAGGGCCCGAAGAGCGATGTCGAAACCCTTCTCGGGCGAGAGCCGTCCGACGCAGCCGACGACCGGCGACCGGCGACCGGCGATCGGCCCCGCCCTGCCAGAGACGATCGTTGCTGGGTTGATGCCGTTGGGGATCACCCGCACCACGGACTCCGGAAGACCCCACATCGACGCGACCTCCCCCGCTGCCCAGTGGGAGACGGTCACGCAGCAGCGGACGTGTCCAAAGAGGCGGCGGGCAAGATGACCTTGCAGCCACCCGGAGGCTCTCACCACCGCATGGGCAGTGGTCACGACGGGGATGCCGGCCACTGTTGCACCGAGAAGTGCGTACTGGCACGACCATGGGGTTCGCAGGTTGAGGTGCACGACGTCCAACTCGCCAGCCCGTCGCCGGAAGAAGGCGAGGTGGGCGGCGACAGCGCCCAGCTCACGCTTGCTGGCCGAGGGGAGGAGGTACCCATCGATGCCCGGTCGACCGCCCCCGAGCGTGGCGAGAACCCCGCTGTCGATCGCGGCGACCCGAACCCTAATCGAGTCGGGAAGGCATGCCACGAGGCGGGCGGCACTCAACTCGGCGCCCCCGACCTCCCGTGCATCCGAATAGAGGAGGACCTGGATGGTGCCGGACGCCCCTCGTGTCGTAGCACGCTCCGTGCTTCCTCTGAGGACCAGGTCCAAGATCTCCGTAGGTGAGGGGTTGGGTTGTGCCTGCCTGGAGGTACCCGGGCGCCGACAGGGTAGCGGAGCGGGGGGTCGATGGGGAGGGGAGGTGACGCCAGGGCTCGGGCCGGCGCGGATTGCTCGTACTGCGTGGTTTGCGCCGCCATCTTCAGCGCGCAGCGTGCATGGCCGAGACACTGCCCATGGCACTCCCGAGAGCTCCCCGGCGGATGCGCGGCAGCTTCGCAGGCTCCGTGCCCGGCTCGGGGCTCGGGCGGTCTGCGGTCATCGTGCTGGCCTCGCTCTCGATCGTTGGCGCCGCTGTCGCAGGCATGCCAGGTGAAGCAGCGACCCTTGGCTCGACAGCCGCGCTGGCTTCGTACACGTCGAGCTCTCCGGCGCCCTCGGTCATGGGCGTGTACACCGGACCGGTCAACGTGTCGGCGGCCCAAGCCGTCAACGCCGCGTCTGGTGGCCAGATCCGCTACGCCATGGATTTCCTCGACGGGTCGAGCTGGGCTTCGATCTCCGATCCCAACTGGTTCACCTCGCAGTGGGCCGGATCGGGGTTCAAGATGATCTGGGGGGTGCCCATCCTCCCCAACAGCGGCGGCTCGCTCGCCCAGGGTGCGAGCGGTGCCTACAACACGTACTTCGTGACGCTGGCCCAGCGTCTCGTGGCCGACGGGCAGGGCAGCTCGATCATTCGCCTCGGGTGGGAGTTCAACGGCGGCTGGTTCCCGTGGGCCGCCAACGGGCAGGCCGCCGCTTTCGTGCAGTACTGGAAGAACATCGTCACGTCGATGCGGTCGGTCGCCGGTCAGCAGTTTCAATTCGAGTGGAACCCGACGCGGGGAGACCTCGGCGTGGGTAACCTCGCCAACTACTATCCCGGCGACGCCTACGTCGACATCATCGGGCTCGACGTGTACGACACCCAGTGGCCGTCCATGCCTGGCAACGCCACGGAGTGGAACACGATCCTCACCGAGCCCTACGGTCTCAACTGGCTGACCGCCTTCGCGGCGTCCCATGGCAAACCGGTGTCGCTCCCCGAGTGGGGACTGTGGAACGACGGGACGGCCCAGGGATCCGGGGACAACGCCGCCTTCGTCAACGAGATGATGCAGTGGATCTCCACCAACAACGTGGCGAACGCCATCTTCTGGGACTACGGGACCAGTTCCTCGTCCTCCGTCCCGCAGAGCTACCAAGCCTTCATCTCCGACCTGCAGGCGGGCGAAGGCGATGCTTCGACCTCGGTTGCCACGGGTTCGAGTGCTGGCGGAGGGACACCGCCGTCAACGACCGCCGTCCCGCCGACGACGGTGAGCCCGCCGACGACGGTTGACCCGGGGGTGGACCCGTCGACGACCGCCGCCCCACCGACGACGGTGAGCCCGCCGACGACGGTTGACGCGGGGGGCGACCCGTCCACCACGGCGGATCCCTCGGCGGCACCACCTCCGCCACCTCCGCCCCCTCCGCCGCCCATCGGCAGCCCCGTCAGCGAGCCCACCACGAGTGTCCCGCCGGCTCCTGCTACAGCGCCCGCCCCTGCTGCAGGGACGTCCAGCACAAGGCCGGTGGAGCATTACACCGTCGCCAGTGCCTCGGGAGGACTGTGGTCATTCACCGCTGGTGCTGCCACCCGGGTTGAGCGGTCGGCCATCCCTGGGGTGGTGGGTGTCGCTGGTGCGGGCGCACCGGGTGCTGCATGGCTCGTCAACGCTGCCGGACGGGTGCAGCCGATCGGTGGGGCGGCCTACTACGGAAGCGCCCGCCGGCTGGATCCAGGTGGCTCCGTCGTGGCCATCGCAGCTACTCCCGACCACCGCGGCTACTGGCTGCTCACCGACCGTGGTCAGGTGATCCGCTTCGGCGACGCTCGTTTCGAGGGGTCCAACCTCCACACCGCAGTGGGCGGTCCCTTCGTCGCCATCGCCGCGGCTCCGGCTGGTGAGGGCTACTGGCTGGTCACCCGCGGGGGTCGCGTCTTCAACCATGGCACGGCGCGCTTTGCCGGGTCTGCTTGGAGGCGTCACATCGCCGGCTCATTCGTGGCTCTGCAGCCGTCGCCCGGTGGGGCCGGCTACTGGTTGGTCGCGAGGAACAGTCGAGTGATCGCCTTTGGGGATGCCACACGGTACGTGTCGTCCGCCCGGCGGCTCCTCAGCGGCAGTGTGTCGGGAATGGCCTCGACCCCCGATCTCCGCGGATTCTGGCTCGTGACCCGGAGCGGGGTGGTCCGGGGCTTCGGTGATGCTCACGACCTCGGCCAGCCGACCGGTCGCTTCGCGCGGTTCGTCGGGATCGGATGACCTGCCGAGCCGACCTGAACCGACCCCGATAGAATGGATAGGTGAGCCTCAACAGGCGGGTGCTGTCGTCCACGGGTGGTACCAACCTGCCCTTCGGGTCCAGCACCCGCAGGGCGGAGGCCCGATGGTGAGAGGCGGGTCGGCACGCACAAGCGATGGGACCAACTGGGCGGTGCTCCGCCGCCGGGGCTGGGTCGTCGTCGTCACGACCCTCTTGGCGGTTGGAGCTGCCATCGCTATCTCCTCCACTGCCCGTGTGAGCTATCGCGCCACGGCGATCGCCTACGTCAACCCCGGCGCGACGCGGACCAATCCGGGACAGGCGGCGGAGGCCGCGCAGCTGGCGACGACCTACGCCGGGTTGATCCCCGACGACTCAGCGATCCTCCAAGCCCTCGCAGGCCAACTGGGCGAGTCGGTGGCAACGGTCCACCACTCGATCGTGGTCCTCGCCCCGTCGACGACCGGTATCCTCAAGCTCGAGTACAAGGCTCCGACTGCAGGGCTGGCCTTGCGGGGTGCCGTCTCCTTGGCGAATGCGTTGACCGGCGCCCATGCCGTGAGCGACACGGTGCCCCCGCAGTCGGTTCGACTCGCCAGCCTCCCGGGAGGCGCGACAAGAGTGGGTGCGAGCACCATCGTCATCGTCTTGGTGGCCGTTCTCGCCGGGGTCCTCCTCGGTGCCATCCTGATGGCGATCTGGGAATGGCTCGATGCCAGGGTCGACGCAGCCGGCCAACTCGGCCGGATCCTCCGAGTCCCGGTGAGCGACAAGAACCAGCTCTGGGGTGATGCCGCAGTCGCCCTCGTCGGACGCTGGTGCCAGTCTGTGCCACGCAGCCAGGTCGTCGCCGTCGTCTCGACCCGACCGCAGGACGCCGACGACGTCGAGCGACTGACATCCGTCTTGGCCAGGCTCGTCAGCCTTCCAGCAGCCGAGGACAGTCTGCCGCGACGGAAGTCGGGCGGCACTGGCGTCGCCGCTACGAGCTTCCAGGCCTACGGTGCACCTGGGTCGGCGCAAGTGGGCCAGCAGGCCGCGCTCACGTCCGGGATGGTCGTCCTCGTGGTGGTGGAGGGCACGCGCCGCGCCGATGTCGAGGGTGCCGTACGGTTGCTCACCCAGTTCGGGCACGGACCCGACTGGGCCGTCCTGCTCCCGCGTCGCCAGGCGCGCCGATCCGAGTTGCTCGAGCTCGTCGAGCGTCCTTCCCCGCTCAGCGCTCGGGTAGTCGATCGCCGGCCGTCGGGCATCGTGGGAAGCGATGCGCGGTAGCCCCTGCCCGAGTTGGGCGCAGGCATCGTCGGGCGGGTGAGGGCGAGATCCGGTCTGCCGGGCCCGCTGCCCGATCGGCAGACGCTGTTCCTCTCGTGGGGTGCGGTCGCCGGGCGGTCGGCGGAGATAGCAGGCGCGCTCGGCGGGACCGCTCTGGCCTGCCTGCCACCCCGAGCCAAGTGGCGTCCGGCCCCACCTCTGCGCTGGCTTCTCTCGGCTTGGGTCACTTCAGCGATGCTCCTCCTCCGGCAGCCCCGCCGCCTCATCGTTACCAACCCTCCGGTGTTCCCTGGCATCATCGCTCTTCTGTACGCCCGCTTCACCGGTGCCACGGTGGTGCTCGACGACCACCCGGGATCCTTCGGGGCCCAGGGGGACCGCGTGGCCGCCCGCCTCGTGCCTGTGCACCGGCGAATGGTGCCGCTGGCGGCGGCCTGTCTGGTCACGGCCGAGCACTGGGCGGGTGTTGTCGAGCGCTGGGGAGGCCGCGCTCTCATCCTCCACGAGGCACCCGGGACCTGGGAGCTGCGCCCGCTCCCTGCTGTTCGCGGATTGACCCGCCTCCTCTACGTCTGCACCTTCGGGGGGGACGAGCCGGTGGAGGAGGTGCTCGACGCCGCCCGATCATTGCCGAGTCTGGAGGTGCACATAACCGGCGACTTGAGGAAGTTCCCCGAGAAGCTCCGCGCGCTGGTGCCCCCGAACGTCACCTTGACCGGGTTGTTGCCGTTCCCGGACTACCGGGATGCGGTGTACGCGTCGGATGCCGTCATGACACTCTCAACCGAGCCCACCTCGGCCATGCGGGCCGCCTTTGAGGCAGTGTGGGCCGGCCGGCCTCTTGTCGTGTCGGACTGGCCCCTCATGGCCGAGTTGTTCCCCGAGGCGATCCGGGTCCGCAATGATGCGGAGGGCATCGTCGCCGGCGTTCGGGAGCTCGCTGAGTCTTACGCTGGGCGGATCGGGCACCTGGTGGATTCGAGGGTGCGTCAAGAGCGCCGCTGGGAGAACCAACTCGCCGAGCTCCGTCACGTACTGGGGCTCACCGGCCCAGAAGAGGTGGGGTGATCGAGATCAGCGAGCGTCGAGCGGTAGGCGCGGTAGCCAATGCTCGAGCGAACGACCCGAGCCAGCCCGAGCTGGGCCCTCCACGCCCGAACCACACCCAGGCCAAACATAGCCGCACGGAGGAGGCTCATCGCAGTCGGAGCGCCTGCCAGGCGGCGCTCGAGGGCGCGGATGGCACCGGGACCCACCGCCGGGATAACGAGGACGCCGTCGGTAGGGGGATCCGGGAGGAGGGCAAGGGCTCTTCCGCGCCGCTCGTGATCCTGGAAGTACCTCGCGGGGGTGCGTTCGTACCGGTGACGTGACGGCAGGCCAGGGTCGAAGCGACCGTGGCAGCCAAGCGCGCGGAGGTTCCACCCGAGGATCTGGTCTTCGTGGGCCGCTACGGCGGGGACGGAGTCCGCAGCGAGGAGGAGGTCGCGTCGCACCGAGAAGTGACCACCCCACAGGTTGAGGAGGACCTCATCTGGGTCCGCCTCGTAGCGACGACAGACCGCTTCGTAGTCTCGAGCGTAGAGGTGCACCGGGAAGTCGGCGGCCTTCCTCCGGACGGGGAGATCGGGGGGCATGTAGCCGACGAGGACGAGACCGTGAGGGTCCCGCTTGTGGTGCTCGAGGTGCATCGAGCCGAGGCCCGGTCCGGCGACAACGTCATCGTCGAGCATGAGGACGATCCGCCCGCTGGCGGCTCGAGCACCCTTGCGGCGGGCTTCCGCCGGGCCTTGGTTGGGTTGCTGGATCAGGCGCAGCTTTGGCGCGGTGGCGGCGAGTTGCTCGCAGACCTCGGCTGTCGTATCCCCGGACCCGTCGTCCACGACGACGATCTCTTCGACGGCGGTGTCACTGAAGAGGGGTTCGAGTGCTTCGGGCAGCAGGTGGGGGCGTCGGCACGTGGGGATGACAGCGCTCAATCCGACCTGTGACGGGGTGCACCTCGTCAACGGTAGCACCGCCCTGCGCACCTCATGACCACAGTACTGTAGCAGTGTAGTGGTGGAGGCTGGCCTACACTCCACCGATCAGCGTCGCTCTCGTCCACGACTTCCTGACGCAGACCGGCGGCGCGGAGCGGCTGGTGTTGCAGCTCGCGCTGGCGTACCCCGACGCTCCGATCTACACGTCTGTCTACGAACCAGACGGGACGTTCGCAGAGTTCCGGGACCTGGACGTGCGGGCATCGTCGGGTTGGCTCATCCGGCCCCGGGCATTCCGCCTCTACGCTCCGATCTTCCCCCTGGTGTTCTCATCCCTCGACCTGTCCCGCTTCGACACCGTGGTCGTCTCCAGCTCCGCCTTCGCCCATCACGTGCACCACCCTCGCGCCTTCGTCTACTGCCACACACCTCCGCGGTTCCTCTACCGGCCGCTGTCATACGGGGAGGGAGGGCTGCGACGCATGGCTGCCGGTCCTCCCGGTGCCCTTGTACGGCACCTCGATCGGCGCGCCGCCGCCCGCGCTGTGTCCTACGCCGCGAACTCCAAGGTGACTCAGCGACGCATCCTCGACACCTACTCCCGCACGGCCCGACTCATCTATCCGCCGGTCGCGACCGCGCACCTTCCGGCGGATCCCCAGCCGATGCCGGCGCGCCCGCAGGCGCTCGTCGTATCTCGCCTACTTCCGTACAAGCACGTGGAGGTCGCCGTCCGAGCCGCCATCCATGCGGAGATCCCGATCCGGGTCGTGGGGGAGGGGCCCGAGCGCGAGTCGTTGGAGCGACTGTCCTCTTCGGGCGTGGAGTTCCTGGGCAGGGTCGACGACTCCCAGATGGCCAGCCTGTTCACCGAGGCCTCTGTCGTCCTCGCCCCAGGCGTGGAGGACTTCGGCTTCGCTCCAGTCGAGGCGCACTGGTCCGGACGACCCGTCATTTCGATCGGTGCCGGCGGCGCCTTGGAGACGGTGGTGCACGGGCAGGACGGGCTACTCCTCCCCGATCTCCAAGTGGCGACCTGGGCCGAGGCACTCCGACGGATCCACGAGATGACCTGGTCGCCTCCCGAGCTCCGCTCGGCGGCGGAGCCGTTCAGGTTCGACGCCTTCCTACGGCGGTTACAGACGTGGGTGACCGAAGCCGACAGGAGCGCACCTTCGGCCGAGGTCCAAGGTGGGTGGTGAGGCGGTGCGCTGCACCCTCCGGCTCGAGGCGGTGATGAGGTCGTCGGAGCACAGCTCGTCGACCGTACGGCAGAGGGCGAGCCCCCGTGCCTGGAGCTCGGTCGCGACCTCGACCTGGTGGTCGTCGACGTGTTCGCCGTGGCCCGACTCTCGGGGAACGAGGATCGGGAACCTTCCGGCCCGGAGTGCTGTCAGGGCCGTTCCCACGCCCGCGTGGGCGATCACGACGTCAGCGGTGGCGAACGCAGCCTCGAGCTGCCCGGCGGCCAGGTAGGGGACCGCCGGTAGACCCAAGTCCTCGACTGTCGTGCTCCCGGTCTGCCACAGGACCTCGGATCCGGGGGGAAGGATGTTGGCGACTCTTGCGACGAGCCGGCGGAAGCCGAAGGTCTGTGAGGAGCCGAGGCTCACGGCGACCGAGTGGGTACGCGCCGGAGCGGCATCCACGGCCTCGAAGCCGTCGAAGATGGATCCGACGTAGCTCCAACGTCTTCCAGACCACTGTGTCGTTTGGGTGTGCAACCCGATGCCAGGTACCGCCGCGAGGAGGCGACCGGTCATGCTCGGACCGGTGACTCGGGTCGCGCTCTCGATGTAGTGGCATTGGGTACCGTGCGCCCGGGCCACCGGAAGGAAGGAGACGGCGACACCGGCACCGGTGCTCACTGCCCAGGTGAAGCGCCGGCGACGGTGCAGCTTGATCGCAGCGATGGTGTTGGCAACCGTTATCCGCAGGTCCCTCGGAGAGGGATAGCGTATGAACTCGACATCCCGTCCTCGCAGCAGTGATTGGCTTTGCGCGTCGTCGAAGGTCACCCAGAGCTCCTCCCCGCGCTCGAACGGCAGCCGCTCGGCCAGCGACAGGAGCTCGACGAGGTGGCCTCCCGTGTTGCAGACGAAGAGGGTGCTCACTGGTCTCGGGGCGTCAGGCGGGGGGTTCGGGGATCAGTATGCGCCGCGGCGCAGGAGCACGGCGGCGGGGGTGTTCCAGAGGATGCGCAGGTCCCACGAGAGCGACCAGGATGCCACGTACGAGTAGTCGAGGCGGCACAGCTCGTCGAAGGGAAGGTCGCTACGTCCCGAGATCTGCCAGAGCCCGGTGATGCCTGGTCGGACGGTGAAGCGTCGGGATGCCCAGCCGTCGATCGCTTCAGCCTCCGACGGCACGAACGGTCGTGGTCCGACGAGGCTCATGTGGCCCAGTAGCACGTTCACGAGCTGCGGTAGCTCGTCCAGGCTCGTCTTGCGGAGGAACGCCCCGATGGCGGTCATGCGCGGGTCGTCGCGCACCTTGAACAGAGGCCCATCCACCTCGTTGGCGCCGGCGAGGCTCAGCCGCTCCCTGTCGGCCCCGGTCCGCATGGTCCGGAACTTGTTGATGCGGAAGGGCTTGCCCCCCTTGCCGACCCGCGGTTGGCGGAACAGGACCGGACCTGGTGAAGTTGCCTTCACAGCCACTGCGATGAGGATCGTCAAGGGGAGCGTCAGGACGAGGCCGGCGGCGGACGCCACCAGGTCGAGCGCCCGCTTGGCGAAGCGGTCAGCGGGTCCGAGGGCTGGAGGGGCCACGTCTACTACAGGCATGCCGTGCAGGTCGTCGACGTGGCTCCTGATCGTCAGCAGGTCGAACAGCCTTGGGACCACAGAGATGCGGACATCGTCCGCCAGCGAGCGCAGGAGGCTGGCGAGGGTCGATCCGGCTGTCGGGCTGAAGGCTACGACGACGTGGTCGACGTCGTAGTCCCTCACGATCCCCGACAGGTCGCTTAGACGGCCGAGGCGCGGAGGGCCATGCGGCGAGATGGGCACCGCGGTGCCGTCGTCCACGCACCCGACGATGTCCGTGCCATTGACCGCCCGAAGGCGCTGCACGACGACATCGGCGATGCGGCCCGATCCGACGATGAGGACCTTGGACCTCCTCCTCGAAGGCCCCAGCGCCGAGCGGGCTGCGACCCGGGCGGCTGGCACCGTGACCATTGCGGAGACCCCGATGAGGAAAGCCTCCCCCAGGCCGATCAGAGGAAGACCGATCACTTGGTGCGCCCGGGGTGAGATGGCGAGGAGCAGCAGGCTGCTCAGCAGGACGGCGTGGAACAGTGGGTTGAGATCCGGGAACATCGAGGCGACGAGTCGCCGGCGGGGCCGCCGGTAGAGCCCATAGGCCCAGAACAGTGGGCCGAAGACCGTGGCATAAGGCAGGCTGCTGGCGGCGACCAGAGCTGCGGACTGGCCGTGAAGGACGTAGTCCGCCTCGAGCCCGAGGAACAGCGCCGCTGCCAGGGCGATCGCGTCCGAGGTCACGAGCGCGGGAAGCGCCGAACGGCGGCGCAGCGACGACTGCACGCTGCGGACGACGACACCGGCCTGCCGCCCCATGCCAGCGACCTCGCCGCCGGCCCCCTCGACGAGCGCTGGACCTCCGGCCATCCCCGAGACGTCGAGGAGTGCATCCGGGTAGGTCAAGGGATCGGGGACTGTCAGGGCCATCGTCGGTTACCTCTTCGCCACACAGAGTCACCGGCAGGCAGCAGGGGCGGTCCCCCCTCTCCGAGCGACGTTCTGAACTGTACCTACGTGACCTGCCGCTAGCAAAGGGGAAACTAGGGCGCTTACCGGCTTTTCTCCCATGGTCCTCCGGGCGCCGTCGTTCACGCTTCGTGGTCGGACGGCAGCCGCGCGCTAAGTAGTTCCGATCCAGGCATGTTGTGCTCCAGGCACCTTGTGTAGGGTTCGGGAATGGACCTCTCCAGCAGTTCCGCGCTGGTCACCGGGGGCGCGTCAGGTCTCGGTGAGGCGACCGTGCGAGCCCTGGCGGCTCGGGCTGTCCGGGTCGTGGTGCTCGACGTGCAGGACGAGCGGGGAGAGGCGCTCGCAGAGGAGGTCGGAGGGCTGTTCACCCATGCGGACGTGACCGATCCCACTCAGGTCGCTGCTGGCGTGGACGCCGCCGTCGAGATGGCTCCGCTTCGCGCTCTGGTGAGTTGCGCTGGCATAGGCTGGGCGACCAGGACTATCGGGCGCGACGGCAGCTACGGTTCCGCCCACGACCTCGACGTCTACCGCAGGGTGATAGAGGTCAACCTGGTCGGGACCTTCAACGTGGCCCGGCTGGCAGCTAGCGCGATGAGCCGCAACGAACCGGACGAGGACGGCGGGCGCGGGGCGATCGTGAACGTGGCCTCCCTGGCTGCCTTCGACGGCCAGGTCGGCCAGGTCGCCTACTCCTCCTCCAAAGGTGGTGTCGTGGGGTTGACCCTGCCGCTGGCTCGCGACCTGGCCATCGTGGGCATCCGGGTCAACACCATCGCCCCGGGGATGATCGACACACCGATCTACGACTTCGGCGGCAACGCCACCGAGCTCAAGGCCAAGCTGGAGCGCGACGTCCTGTTCCCAGCCCGGTTGGGGCGGCCCGAGGAGTTCGCGAGCCTGGCAGTCGAGCTCCTCACCAACAGCTACATGAACGCCGAGACCATCCGCATCGACGGCGGTGCCCGCCTGCAGCCCAAGCCGTGAGCGTCCAAGTCGCCATCGAGGGTCGTATCCTCGTCGCCACCATCAACCGGCCGGAGGCTCGCAACGCCGTCGACGACGTGGTGGCCCAGGGCCTCGAGGCAGCAATCGACCGGCTGGAGGAGGACGACGAGCTCTGGGTCGGGATCGTGACAGGCGTGCCTCCCGTCTTCTCTGCCGGCGCCGACCTGAAGATGATCCGGGCCGGTCGGGCGGCCGAGCTGGCCACCGAGCGGGGTGGGTTCGCCGGCATCACCCGGCGGGAGCGGACCAAACCGCTGATCGCCGCGGTCGACGGACCAGCCCTCGCAGGAGGCACCGAGATCGTCCTGGCATGCGACCTCGTGGTCGCGTCCGAAGCAGCAAGCTTCGGGCTGCCCGAGGTCAAGCGGAGCCTCGCCGCCGCCGGTGGCGCCCTGTTCCGGCTGCCGCGACGGATCCCCCTCAACGCCGCCATGGAGTGGGTCCTCACCGGCGACGCCGTGGACGCCGGCTCCGCCCACCGCCTCGGGCTGGTCAACCACTTGGTGCCCGCCGGCGGGGCACTCGACGGCGCCCGCTCCCTGGCCGCCAGGGTCGCGGCCAACGCTCCGGTCTCGGTTCGCGAGTCCCGCCGCGCCCTGCTCGGCAGCCTCGGTCGCGACGAAGCGGTCGGATGGGATCTTTCGAAGAGGGCGATGGCGCTGGCGATGGGCAGCGGGGATTTCCACGAAGGCATCAACGCCTTCATCGAGAAGCGCCCAGCGGTATGGACGGGGCGCTGAGCGCACGGCTCCGGCCATGACCGCGGCCGGGGCGGAGGAGGGTGACCCGGTCCTCGCCAGCCGGGCCGACCTTTCGGCAGGAGCGGCGCAGGCGAACGACCAGGCGCACCGCCGGCTCGTCGGCGAGCTGCGCGACCGTCTCGCGAGCGTCGCCCTCGGCGGTCCCGAGGCCGCCCGGCTGCGTCACGCCGAGCGGGGAAAGCTCCTCCCCCGAGAGCGCGTCGACAGGCTGGTCGATCCGGGATCACCGTTCCTGGAGCTGTCCCCGCTGGCGGGATGGGACCTCCACGGCGGGGAGGCACCGGGCGCCGGGATCATCACCGGCGTCGGGCGCATCGCCGGGCGCCTCTGCGTGGTGGTCGCCAACGACGCCACCGTCAAGGGAGGCACCTACTTCCCTGTGACGGTCAAGAAGCACCTGCGGGCTCAGGAAGTCGCGTTGGACAACCGGCTGCCGTGCGTGTACCTGGTCGACTCCGGCGGAGCGTTCCTCCCGGAGCAGGACCAGGTGTTCCCCGACCGTGACCACTTCGGTCGCATCTTCTACAACCAGGCGACCCTGTCGGCCATGGGCGTGGCCCAGGTTGCCGCGGTGCTCGGCAGCTGCACTGCCGGGGGTGCGTACGTGCCGGCCATGAGCGACGAGGCCGTCATCGTCGCCGGCCAGGGGACCATCTTCCTCGGTGGCCCGCCACTCGTGAAGGCAGCGACCGGTGAGGAGGTGACGGCGGAAGAGCTCGGCGGCGGTGAGCTCCACGCCCGGCGCTCGGGTGTGGTGGACCACCTCGCCGCCGACGACGCCGAGGCGCTCCGCATGGTGCGGGACATCGTCGCCACCCTGCCCCGCCCGCCAGCGCCCCCATGGGAGGTCGTCGCCAGCGAGGAGCCGGCAGTCGACCCCGTGTCCCTCTACGCCGTGGTCCCGGTGGACCCTCGCACTCCCTACGACGTGCGGGAGGTCGTCGCCCGTATCGTGGACGGAAGCCGTTTCGCCGAGTTCAAGCCCGATTACGGGCCCACGCTCGTGTGCGGCTTCGCCCGGGTCCACGGCCACCCCGTCGGCATCGTCGCCAACAACGGAGTGCTGTTCTCCGAGTCAGCGCTGAAGGGAGCGCACTTCGTCCAGCTGTGCGACCGGCGTCTCGTCCCTCTCGTCTTCCTGCAGAACATCGCCGGGTTCATGGTCGGTCGGGACTACGAGGCCGGTGGCATCGCCAAGCATGGCGCCAAGATGGTGACGGCCGTGGCCTGCGCCCGGGTCCCGAAGCTGACCGTCGTGGTCGGCGGGAGCTTCGGCGCCGGCAACTATTCGATGTGCGGGCGGGCCTACTCCCCCCGGTTCCTCTGGATGTGGCCCAACGCCCGGATCTCGGTGATGGGAGGCGAGCAGGCGGCGTCGGTGCTCGCCACGATCCGCCGCGACCAGGTCGAGGCCCGGGGCGAAGCCTGGTCGGCGGAGGAGGAAGAGGCTTTCAAGCAGCCCATCCGAGGCCAGTACGAGCAGCAGGGCAACCCCTATTACTCGACCGCCCGGCTGTGGGACGACGGAGTCATCGACCCCGCCGATACCCGCACCGTCCTCGGGCTGGCGCTCTCCGCCGTGAGCGGCGCCCCGCTCGGCCCCGTGGCCTACGGCGTGTTCAGGATGTGAACCCGGTGTTCGGGACGGTGCTGGTCGCCAACCGGGGGGAGATAGCGGTGCGGATCATCCGGACGTTGCGGCGCCTCGGCGTCCAGGCAGTCGCCGTCTACTCCGATGCCGACGCCGGGGCGTGCCACGTGCGGGCGGCCGACCTCGCGGTCCGGCTCGGTCCTGCACCGCCAGCCGAGAGCTACCTCGACGTCGATGCGGTCGTTGGTGCAGCGCTCTCGACCGGGGCGGAAGCCGTCCACCCCGGCTATGGCTTCCTCTCCGAGAACCCCGCGCTGCCCGCCGCCTGCGCTGCTGCCGGCGTCGTGTTCGTCGGCCCGTCCGCGTCGGCGATCGGGGCCATGGGCGACAAGATCCGCGCCAAGGAGACCGTCTCGAGTGCCGGGGTGCCCGTGGTGCCCGGCCGCGGTGGGGCTGGGCTCTCCGACGAGGCGCTGGCCGCCGCCGCGATCGAGATCGGCCTGCCGGTGCTGCTCAAGCCGAGCGCCGGCGGCGGGGGCAAGGGCATGCGCCGCGTGGAGGACCCCGACGCGCTGCCGGCAGAGATCGCGGCGGCTCGTCGGGAGGCCCTCGGAGCCTTCGGGGACGGAACCCTTCTCGTCGAGCAGTGGGTCGACCGGCCCCGCCACGTCGAGATCCAAGTGCTTGCCGACGCCCACGGCCGCTGCATCCACCTCGGCGAGCGGGAGTGCAGCCTCCAGCGTCGCCACCAGAAGGTCGTCGAAGAGGCCCCGTCGGTCGTGCTCGACGCCCGGGCCAGGCAGGCGATGGGTGCAAGTGCCGTCGCAGCCGCCATGTCGGTGGGGTACGTAGGGGCGGGGACGGTGGAGTTCATCCTGCCGGCCGAGCGGCCTGATCAGTACTTCTTCATGGAGATGAACACCCGGCTCCAGGTCGAGCACCCGGTCACCGAGGCCGTCACGGGGCTGGACCTCGTCGAGTGGCAACTCCGCGTAGCCGCCGGCGAACCCCTCGCCTTCGACCAGGCGGGCGTGGGCATGAGCGGCCACGCCGTAGAGGCGCGACTGTACGCCGAGGACCCGGGACGGGGGTTCTTGCCGGCATCCGGTCGCGTGCTGGCCTGGCAGGAGCCGGATGGCCTTCCCGGTGTACGGATCGACACCGGGGTCGCCGCCGGAGACGAGGTGGGAACCGCCTACGACCCAATGCTGGCGAAGATCGTCGCCTGCGGGCGTGATCGCGCCGAGGCCCTGGCACGCCTTCGAGCTGCCCTCGGTGCCACGACCGTCCTCGGCTTGACCACCAACCTGAGCTTCCTGCGCCGGCTCGTCACCCACCCCGACGTCGTCGCCGGCCGCCTCGACACCGGGCTGATCGACAGGAACCTGGCGGCGCTCACCCAGGTCGACACACCCGACGACGTACTGGCCGTCGCCGCCCTCCACCGGCTGGTGTCGCTGCAGCCGCCCGGTCCGGTCGTCGACCCTTGGGACCGGCCGAGCGGTTGGCGGGTCGGAGCGCATGCCGAGACCGTCTGGTCGTTCGAATGTGGCGCGCGGCGCTCCGATGTCGGAGTCGTGGGGAGCCCGCCGGCGGCACACGTACGGGTGGGCTCGGCCGCTCCCGTGCCGGCGTCGGCCCGCCCCGTCCCTGGCGTCCCCGGCGGCCTCGACGTGGTCCTTGCGGGCTCGTCGCGCCGGTGGCTGGTGGTCGAGGACGGGCCCACCACCTGGCTCGGCGCCGGCGGCGAGACCTGGGCGGTGCGCGCCGTCGCGGCCATGGACCGCCGCGGGCCGGCCTCCGCCGGCGCCGGCGGAGGGTCGGTCCGCTCGCCGATGCCCGGAACGGTCCGGGTTGTCCACGTCGCTGCCGGCGACCCGATCGAGGCAGGGGCGCCCGTCGTCACCGTCGAGGCCATGAAGATGGAATACGCCGTGGAGGCGCCCGTTTCCGGGAGGATCGCGGAGCTGCGGGTGGTGCCCGGCCAGACCGTCGCCCTTGACGAGGTCCTGGCCGAGGTGGTCCTGCACCGTAGCGGACCGGCCGGTGGCAGCGGCGCGACCCGGAGCGACGTATGACCTACGGCATCTCTCCGCTGCCAGGGTTGCCGGCGTCCGTGCGCATCTGGGAGGTTGGCCCCCGGGACGGGTTGCAGAACGAGGCACTCGCCGTCCCTACGGAGGTGAAGGCCGAGTTGATCCGCCGCTTGGTCGCCGCCGGGCTGTCCACCGTCGAGGTCACGAGCTTCGTGTCGCCCCGATGGGTGCCCCAGCTCGCCGATGCGGAGCGACTCTTCGCCCTTCTCCAGTGGGATGAGGGTGTCCGCTATCCGGTGCTGGTCCCCAACATGGTCGGCTTGGAGCGGGCGCTCGCCGCGGGAGCCCGAGACATCGCCGTTTTCGCCAGCGCTACCGAGGCGTTCTCCAGGCGGAACCTGAACCGCAGCCTCGACGAGTCGCTCGCCACCTTCGACCCGGTCGTCGGCACGGCGCGGCGTGAGGGCATCGGTGTCCGGGCCTACATCTCCATGTGCTTCGGTGATCCGTGGGAAGGCCAGGTTGCAGTTGCAGCGGTCGGCGTCGTAACCCGTCGCCTGCTGGACATGGGCTGCGAGGAGGTGTCCCTCGGCGACACGATTGGCGTCGCCACTCCCGGTCACGTCACGGCCCTCCTGGAGGCACTTCGGGACGCCGGCACGCCTCCAGAGCGGATCGCGGTGCACTTCCACGACACCTACGGCCAGGCTCTCGCCAACACCCTCGCCGCCATCCAGGCCGGCGTCACCACGGTGGACGCTTCCGCCGGGGGTCTCGGCGGCTGCCCCTACGCGAGGAGCGCCACTGGCAACCTCGCCACCGAGGATCTGGTGTGGATGCTCGACGGGCTGGGAGTCGCCACCGGCGTCGACCTGACGGCTCTCGCCGCTGCGAGCAGATGGCTGGCTGACATCCTCGGCCGCGCAAGCCCGTCACGAGTGGTGCAGGCCCTGACCCGCCCAGCGGAGGCGGACCTGTGACGCTCGCCGACGCCGTGGACCTTCCGCCCGAGCTTGCCCAACTTCGCGCCACCGTCGAGCGCTTCGCTCGCCAGGAGATCGCCCCGGTGATCGCCGGGTACTACGAGCGGGAGGCGTTCCCCTATCCGATCGTCGCCAAGATGGGAGACCTCGGCCTCTTCGGCTTGCCGTTCCCGGAGCACTACGGCGGGATGGGAGGCGACTACCTGGCGCTGGCCGTGGCGCTCGAGGAGTTGGCGCGCGTGGACTCCTCCGTCGCGATCACCCTGGAGGCGGCGGTGGGGCTCGGCACCATGCCCATCTACTGCTTCGGGTCGGAGGAGCAGAAGCAGAACTCCCAGATCTTCGGTGGTTACGGCTTCATGAACGACACGCCTGCTGGCCGCTTCTACCGGGACGCGAAGATCCTCGAGATCGGCGAGGGCACCTCCGAAGTACAGCGGATGCTGATTGCACGGGACCTTGGCCTGCCGGCCGGGATGTGACGAGGAGGAGAGTCGGGGACGCCGAGATGATCTCGCGGGTCGAAGAGTACGGAAGTTGTGGCGACCGCTGGCGTACAGCTTGCCCCGGCTCACGGGGTGCTCCGGATCGCCCCGCACGATGGGCGTGAGACCGTCTCGGCGGACCAGCACGATGCCGCAGGTGTCGTAGCAGTCGCGGGGGCAGGTGGTCCGCAACGGCGTGGATTGCGTGGGCATGCTCCCTCCGGGCTCCCCACCAGTGAAGCCGCTGGAGGGAACCTGCGGAAGGCCGGGAACCTCGTTACCTCGATGGGAGTCGAGATCAGTGAGATGTCTACCCTGGTCCGGTTGGTGGAAGCCCTCCTCCTGGCGGCGTTGGCCTTGGCGCTCGCCGCGCCCCACGCCACGGTGTCGAGCCCAGCGCGCTTTTTGACCGCCACCGACAGCGCGACTGTGCCCGTCGGCAGGTCTGGGCCTTACGTTGCACCGGTTGTCGGAGGTGCCTACGGCGGCTACCTGGGCATGGTGGGGGACTGGGCACGCTGGCAGGGCTGCGCCCCCTACGGCCTGGCATGGTCCGCTTCCGATGCCGGAGCCGCCCGCGCCGAGTGGAGCAGTTACCACCGGGGTGTCGGCGTCGGTGGCTACTGGTTCATGGCAGGACCGGGGGTCGACCCGCGCTACGACGGCACGGCCGCTGAGGCCTACCGGTGGGGCCAGGAACAGGCCGTGCAGGCGCTCGCGGCCGCCAGGGCGAGGCGCGTGCAGGTGAAGGTCTTGTTCATGGACGTGGAGCTACCGGGCAGCAGCGCCTTCGACCCGGTGCCCGACAACGGGTGGAAGGCGGTGTACCGATCGGCCTGCGGCGGCCACCCACGAGGCATGGCCGTGGTTGCCTCGGTCGACCGGGCGACGGTGGACGGCTTCGCCACCTGGGTGCGCCACCGCTCCTCGTTCGTGCCGGGCGTCTACTCGTCCCCCGAGGCGTGGTCGAAGATCTTCGGCACCGGAGCGGCGGCCATGTTGCGGGGCGTTCCCGAGTGGACCTACGGCGGGGGCACCAGCGACATCTCCCAGGCGCCGGTGGGCTGGTGCCTGCCCCGAGGGGATTGTGCGCGCTGGTTCGGGGGGGTAACCGCAGCCAGCCTGGACGCCGTGGCGTGGCAGTGGAGCGGAGGCGGAGGCACCCGCAACGGCATCGGCGACTTCGACGTCATCGCCGGCTCAAGGTTGCCCTGATCTACCGGACACGGGGTGCCGGCACTGCAGTCAGGTCGCCACACACCATGGCGCCTCTGTGTCAAAGACCCGACTCGAGCCCCGATCCTACGCCCGCGCCAAAACTACCACCGCCCAACGGGCTCACCAAACGCCAAGCTCCATGGTACCATGTGGCAAGGGCCGCCGTTTACACACCAAGCCACGAGCAGGCCGAACCCATGCCCTGGACCAATGTCAATGTATGCGAGCGTAATAATCCGAGCTAAAAACGAAGAAGCCACTATTCAGGACACCCTGATCTCTGTCCGAGACCAGACAGTCAACTCGGAGATCATTGTTGTAGATTCAGAGTCCACCGACGCTACCGTGGCAATTGCGAGACGGTACTGCGACACCTTGATCACCATCGCGAGAAGCGAGTTCACCTACGGGAGATCTTTGAACGTCGGAGCATCCGCAGCTCGTGGTGACATCCTCTTCGCGCTGTCAGCGCACTGTACCCTGCCGACTCGGCACTGGATTGAATGGTCATTGGACGCCTACACCAACCCTGTCGTCGGAGGGACTCACGGAGGCCTGTACAGTCCCGATGGTCGGCAACTCGATACGTCGATGCTTGCCGGCCTCGAGGACCTATCGACTGATCTGGAGTGGGGTTTCTCCAATCACGCCTCCTCTTGGCGTCACGATCTCTGGGAAACGTTTCCCTTCAACGAGCATCTAGCCGCCTGCGAGGATAAAGAGTGGATGTGGCGAGTATGTCGCGCCGGCTGGAAGATAATGGTCGATCCTAGGCTCGCGGTGCCGGCGTCGCACCGACGCGCGGCGGGGCCGCGCCGTCTTTTCGTCCGCACCTACAAAGAGCATTGCTCTTTGGCACAATTCCTGGACTTTCAACCCATGCCGTTCTCGCGCTTCCCTGCGGTCTGGTGGTCCTACTTCCCCGGGTACAGCCCGCACCCGCATTGGAAGCGGAGGCTCAACCCGCTCCGCTCCGCCGAATTGCTCGGTGCACTTGCCGGTGACCACGCAGGCGCCCGGCACAGGCTTCCAGAAGCCATCAAGGTTCAGCGTGCCCAGCCCAGCCTTGGCGCATATTGAAGAGCGACATTTTCCCGAGTTAGTCCGCCGAGCCATCCCAGGAGGGAGCGTGCCCAGCATCGAAGAGAATCGCGACGTCTGGAGTGGAAGCTACGACTGGACGAATCGCGGTGACGAATGGTCCATCGGATGGGGCGACGTTGCGACTCAGTGGTCAGCAACCCTGTTGCCGCGCTTGACACCCTTCCTCCCTGCTCACGCAATTCTAGAAATAGCCCCCGGACTGGGCCGTTGGAGTCAGTACCTTATTCCTCTGTGCGATGATTACATAGGCGTCGACTTGTCTGAATCCGCCGTCAAGGGCTGTAAGGAGCGATTCTCCTCGGTCACTTCGGCGCAGTTCTTCGTCAACGATGGAACCTCGCTTGAGATGGTGAGGGACCAAAGTGTTGACCTTGCCTTCAGCTTCGACTCCCTCGTGCATGTGGATATGGGCGTGCTCGGTTCCTATTGTGCTCAGCTCGTTCACAAGTTGCGCCAAGACGGGGTAGCCTTCATTCATCACTCGAACCTCGGTGCTATAAAGGTGTCGCGCAACCCGCAATGGGCCGAATGGAGAGATCGGTCCGTAACCGCCGCGACGGTGGCGGCGGCAGCTGCTGAGTCAGGGTTGCGGTGTATAGGTCAGGAGCTGATTACTTGGTCGAGCGGATACATGATAGACTGCATATCGGTCCTCGTGCGGGCGGATTCCCCGCTGGCCGGCCCTCTACGCCGGGCGGTCAATCCCTACTTCGTGATGGAGGCGGCCTCGGCTACGCGAATAGCGTACGTCTACGGGGCGGCCGATCTACCGGCGGAGATGGCGGCCGGATCCGGAGTCACGTATCCGGTAGCGGGACGCTCGCGTCGTGTCAACCGGGTTGGTGCGGTGAGGCTGGGCCCCTTTGGCTTTTATGCGATTGGACCATGGTGGAAGGCAGGGTGGAGGCAGGCAGGCAGGCGCCCAAGATGAGGAGGTCGGTTGCTTGTGTCAAGAGGTTCCGCTGACCCGCGCTTGCAAGCGTCGGACTGGAGTTCGCAGCTTCCCACCGTCGCGGTCGTCGTGGCAACGTTCTTGCGCCCCGAGGGGCTCCCGACCCTCGTGCAGTTGACACTTGACGATCCTGCGGTCACGGAGCTCATAGTTGTGGTGGATGGATGCAGGGATGGGTCGTATGAGTGCTTGGTGGGCCTCGCCGCTCGTGAAGAGAGGCTGCGTCCGCTCTTCGTGGAGCACAGGGGGCAACTCGGTGCGGTCGAGGTGGGGGTGCGTGTTGCCGGCTCGGACGTCATAGTGTTGCTGGACGACGACGTGCTGCCTCGTCCAGGTCTCTTCACGAACCACGCCCGCCATCACGTCGGAAAGTCGGGCCAGGTCGTGCTCGGGTACATGCCAGTGTCGGTGCCGGCGAGGCGAGGGCGGGGAGATGTTGCTGCATTCCTGTATGCAACGGAGTACGAGGGCCACTGCGCTCGGCTCCGACAGGACCCGGATGAGGTTCTAGACAATCTATGGGGGGGGAACGTGTCTCTTCGGCGGGAAGACTGCCTGGCTGTGGGTGTGAGGTCAGACGAGTTCGACACCTTCTACTTCTCGGACCGTGAGTTCGGTATGCGTTTGGCGGACGCGGGTATGGTCGGAGTGTTCGACCCCACCCTGGCGGCTACCCATCTTCACAGACGTGACGCCCGAGGCTTTGTCGACGACGCGGTGAGCCAGGGAGTGGGCATGGCATTGCTGCACCGGATCCATGTCGAGCGGCTCGGCCCACTCGAAGAGACATCGTTCTATCGAGACCTGCCCATTGGCGTCCGTTGGTTTGTGCGAAGCTTTGGTAGCGGAGAACTGTCCCGACCCCTCGCCCTGGCGTTGATGGGGCTCGGCGTCGCACTCGGAGCCATCAGGGCCTTCAGGCTCCAGACGGCCTGCGCACGGCTAGCGCGGAGGTTGTGCCAGCTAAGAGGGTTTGTTGCTCAGAAGGAGATCCGATCGTCTTTCCCACGGAGCGGGACGGGCCGGTTCGCTCTCGGGTCCGGGCGGCAGTGAGCTCTCGGAGCGCCGACCCCGACAGAAGGTACGATCCGTCGTTTTTCGACTGGAGTCGCGAGATGTCTACGTCCTCGGCTGCGGTCATGGTGCCCATGCTGCTGGAACTGGCTGAGGTTGGCACGGTGCTCGACGTTGGTTGCGGTGTGGGCGCTTGGCTGGCGGCCTTTGCCGATCGGGGTGTGTCGGTCACGGGTGTAGACCAAGGTGACATTCCGGACGCGATGCTCATGATCGACTCTTGCCATGTAATACGGCGTGACCTCAGTTTGCCGCTGGACCTTGGTCGCAAGTTTGACCTGGTGATCTCGCTAGAGGTCGCGGAGCACCTTCCCGCGGTGGTTGGTGATGTCTTTGTCGACTCTCTTGTCCGACATGGTGACATGATCCTGTTCTCAGCCGCCATCCCGAGCCAGGGTGGCTACCACCATCTGAATGAAAGGTGGCAGTCATACTGGGCGTCGCTCTTCCGGGATCGTGGTTATCTTGCGTTCGACATACTGCGCCCGAGAGTGTGGAGTGACAGACGCGTCTCGTATTGGTATGCGCAGAATGGCCTCGTGTACGTGCGGGAAGGATCGCCGGCTGCCCTTTCCCTTCCAGCGCCGTCCCAAGCTGCCAACTTGGATGTAGTCCATCCTCTACTGTGGTCTGAGGCGTGTGCTCGGGTGCCAGGCGGGCGTGAGGCGGCGCGCGCGATGGCCCACGCAGCACGAGCGAGGGTCGGCAAGCTGCTCGTCATGGGGAGGCGCTACGCGAGCCAGTAGTCCCGGAAGCGGTACTCGATCCACGGGTCGCCGCAGGTCTGGTTCACGACGCCCTTCATGTTGGTGGCCTGGCCGACGCTGACCGGGTTGAACGCCGGGATGATGTAGCCGCCGTAGTCGTAGTCCATGGTCATCATCTCATGGACGAGGGCGGTCTGCTTGGCCTTGTCCGGCTGGCTGAGGGCTTGCTTGTACAGGCTCAAGTTCGTGGCGCCGTAGGGGCTCGTGTCCCAGTGGGTCTCGTCTGACGAGTAGGCGTCGATGACCACGGCGTCACGATCCATGCTCGCTGCGTCCCCTGGGACAAGGCCGGTCGAGCCGGCAAGCTGGGTCCTGCGCCTGAGAGCGTGAGGGGGCCCAAGGGGCGCGCAAGGCGCCGCAGCGGGAGTATCCTGCGTCGGGCGGACATCTTTGCAGGGGAGGTCGGATGCTCATCGGCAAGGTGCTCGATGCCAAGGGCCACGCGGTGGCGACCATCGCGCCGGGGGCCACCGTTCGTGACGCCCTCGCCGCCCTCGCCGAGCGCGGCGTCGGCGCCCTCGTCGTGTCGGCCGACGGCCGGCGCCCGGCAGGGATCGTGTCGGAGCGCGACGTGGTGCGCCGGCTCCACGACAGCGGGGCCGGGATCCTCGAGCGGCCGGTGGCGGAGATCATGGTTGGCGACGTGCGCAGCGCCCGGCCGGGGGACGAGGTGGAGTCGGTCATGGCGCTCATGACCGTGCACCGGATCCGGCACGTCCCGGTCCTCGACGACGGTGGGGAGCTGGTTGGGATCGTCTCGATAGGCGACGTGGTGAAGAGCCGCCTCGACGCCCTGGAGGACGAGAAGCGGGCGCTGGTCGACTACATCTACGCCCGGTAGGGGCGTGGTCCCGCCCGTCGAGCTCGCCCTGCCGGGAGCCGACGCGCTCCTCGAGGCGGTGATCGAGACCTCCGACGACGCCATCCTCGTCGTCGGCGCCGCCGGGCGGGTGGCGTCGTGGAGCGGGGCGTGTGAGCGGGTCTTCGGGCGCCCGAAGGGGGCCGCCCTCGGGTGGCCCGTGGACGAGCTGTTCGCCGAGCACCTCCGCCGGGACGTGAAGGCGGCGCTGGCTCGCAGCGCCAGCGGCGAGCGTGTGCGCCGCCTGGACAGCGAGGTGCTCCGCCCCGACGGGCTGCCGATGCCCGTCAGCGTCTCGCTGTGCCCCGTCGCCGGCGCCGGCGGCCGGCCGGCGGGAGCGGTGCTGGTGGCGCGCGACGTGACGGAGCAGGTCGTCGCCCAGGCGACGCTGGCCGAGGTGGAGCGCCGGCTCGAGGAGGGTGAGGCGCTGGCCGGGGTCGGCAGCTGGCTGTGGGACGTGCGCACCGGCGTCGTGCAGTGGAGCCCCGAGCTGCACCGCATCCACGGCGTCGACCCACAGGACTTCGAGGGAACCCTCGAAGCCCACCTGGCGCCGGTGCTCGCCGAGGACCTCCCCGGGGTGCGGGCGGCCATGCAGGGGGCGGTCAGGACCGGCCGGCGCTGGGTGGGCGCCTACCGCATCCGCCGCCCCGACGGGGACGTGCTGGCGCTGCGGGTGCGCACCGAGCCTACGTTTGGCTCAGCCGGCACGGTCGTCGGGCTGCGGGGTGTGGCCCAGGACGCCGGCGACGTCGCCTCCGCCGGCGACGGCTCACTCGCGGCCGGCCAGCCGCCTCACCCGGGCCAGGAGGTCGGCTGACTGGGCGTCGGGGGAGGCCGGGCCCTCCACCAGGGAGGCCAGCCCCCGCAGTCCGGTGCCGGCCTGGGCGCGGGCGGCGGCCACGACGTCGGCCCACTCGTCGGTGGCGCAGAGGGCCAGCACCGAGCGGCGGAGATCGGCCAGCTCCTGGCCACCTGAGCGGGCGCCGATGGCGTAGCCGACGGCGAGGGCGAGCAGTACGTTCACGGCGCCACCGGCGTCGCCTCGACCTGCAACCGGACCCTCACGTCGGGGTAGATGCGCAGCATCAGCACGGTCGGGGAGGGCAGGCCGAAGTCCCGGATGTCGAAGACCTGCTCGCCGGTGACCAGCAGCCGCCCGCCGGCGGCGGGCTCCACCGACACCGCTCCCCGCACCTGGCGCGCCACGCCGTGGAAGGCCAGCTCCCCCTCCAGGTTGTACCGGGACCCGAGCCCGGTCGGGGCGCAGCCGCCCAGGCGGACCGTCGCCGTCGGGTAGCGGCGCGCCTCGACGCGCCGCATCAGCTCGGCGTCGTAGAGGCTGTTGCCCGAACGCAGCGCCTCCAGCTCCACCACCAGCTCCCCCTGTGCTGCCGGCCCCCCCTGCGGCGCTGGCGTGCCGGCGTGCACCCGGCCGCCGGCGACGACCGCCTCCAGCCAGCCGGTGACGCCGACGGCGCCGAAGCACAGCGGCCCGACACTGGAGCGCACCTCCAGCAGCACCGCCGAGCGCTCGGGGTCGAGGGTGAACCGGGTGGGCAGGCCGGGTTCGCCGGCCCCCTCACCGAGCGGCCGGGCGTCGGCGTCCAGCGGCACCAGCCGGCGACCTCCCGGCGTCGCCCACCCCGCCCGCAGGACGGTCCAGCCTCCCGACGCCTCGGCCAGCACCGACTCCGCCGTGCCCGTGGCGTGGTAGCGGCGGAGCACCTCGCCCAGGCCCAGGTGCTGCTCGTGCACCACGTCCATCCACTCGCGCAGGACCCGTTCGCCGCCGGCGGTGATCCGGTGCACGCGCCGGCTCGGCCCGACCCCCCGGCCGGGGGTCGGGCCCCCCACCTCGACGAGGCTGTCCCGCTCGAGCTGGGCGAGGGCCCGGTAGATCGCCGGCCGGTCCACGTGGCCGAAGTGGAGCGCCTCGAGCCGGCCGGCCAGGTCGTAGCCGTGGCCGGGGCGCTCCGAGAGCAGCAGGAGGATGGCCGGCAGCACGAACCGCCGGGGCGGCGCCAGCTCGAAGCGCGACATGGTGGCCAAGGACCGTTCCCCCCTTGCGTTGCCGACCTTCCTACTCGCGGTCACGAAGGGTGTCAACGGTGTGAAAGACACTCATTGAGCTCTACCGTCCGGGGGCGTACGAATGCTGGAGGGAGCCGTCCGGGGAGGGCGGTCCACACCGAGCAGGGAGGGGGAGGGCCCGTGACGGCAACCGAGGCGCCGCCGGAGGAGACGGTGGTGCACGTCCTCTGGATCAACGCCGGCCTGAGCTGCGACGGCGACTCGGTCGCGCTCACGACCGCGACGCAGCCGACGATCGAGGAGATTGCCCTCGGCGCCCTGCCGGGGCTGCCGAAGATCGCCGTGCACTGGCCGCTCATCGACTTCGAGTGCGGCCCGAGCGGCGGCGCCGACGACTTCCTCTCCTGGTTCTTCAAAGCGGACCGCGGGGAGCTCGACCCGTTCGTGCTCGTCGTCGAGGGGTCCATCCCCAACGAGGCGATCAAGAAGGAGGGCTACTGGTGCGGCTTCGGGAACAACCCCGAGACCGACCAGCCGATGACCACCAGCGAGTGGCTCGACCGCCTCGCCCCCAAGGCGCTGGTCGTCCTGGCCGCCGGCACCTGCGCCTGCTACGGCGGGATCCACGCCATGTCCGGCAACCCGACGGGCGCCATGGGCGTGCCCGACTACCTCGGCTGGGGCTGGAAGTCCAAGGCGGGCATCCCGATCGTCTGCGTTCCCGGCTGCCCGACGCACCCGGACAACCTGTCGGAGACGATCCTGTACCTGCTCTACCAGGCGACCGGGCAGGCACCGATGATCCCCCTGGACGACTCTCTGCGGCCCCTCTGGCTCTTCGGCTCGACGGTCCACGAGGGCTGTGACCGGGCCGGCTACTACGAGCAGGGCGACTTCGCCAGGGAGTACGGCTCCCCCAAGTGCATCGTGAAGCTGGGCTGCTGGGGCCCGGTGGTGAAGTGCAACGTCCCCAAGCGGGGCTGGGTCAACGGGGTCGGGGGGTGCCCCAACGTGGGAGGCATCTGCATCGGCTGCACGATGCCGGGGTTCCCCGACAAGTTCATGCCCTTTATGGACGAGCCGCCCGGGGCGCGCGTCTCGACCCTCGCCAGCGGTGCGTACGGCAGTGTCATTCGGGGCCTGCGCCGCATCACCAGCAAGACCGTCGACGAAGAGCCCAAGTGGCGCGTGCCAGGCAACGAGCTGCGCAGCGGCCACCAGGCAACGTGGAGGTAGGCGACATGACGACCACCGACGAGCGCCCCGGCGCCGGAGCAGGCAACGGAAACCTGGTCGAGATGGCCTGGGACCCGATCACCCGGATCGTGGGGAGCCTCGGCATCTACACCAAGATCGACTTCGGGACCGGCCGGGTCGCCGAGTGCCACAGCACGTCGTCGATCTTCCGGGGCTACAGCATCTTCATGAAGGGCAAGGACCCCCGCGACGCCCACTTCATCACCAGCCGCATCTGCGGGATCTGCGGCGACAACCACGCCACGTGCTCCTGCTACGCCCAGAACATGGCCTACGGCGTGCACCCGCCTGCCCTCGGCGAGCAGATAGTCAACCTGGGCGAGGCCGCCGAGTACATGTTCGACCACAACATCTTCCAGGAGAACCTGGTGGGCGTCGACTTCTGCGAGAAGATGGTCGCCGAGACCAACCCGGGGGTGCTGGAGCGGGCCAACCACACCGAGGCGCCACAGGCCGCCGCCCACGGCTACAGGACGATCGGCGACATCATGCGGGCGCTCAACCCGTTCTCCGGCGAGTTCTATCGCGAGGCCCTGCAGGTGAGCCGCTGGACCCGGGAGATGTTCTGCCTGATGGAGGGCCGCCACGTCCACCCCTCGACCCTCTACCCGGGCGGCGTGGGGACGACGGCGACGATCCAGCTGTTCACCGACTACTACACGCGCCTCATGCGCTACGTGGAGTTCATGAAGCGCGTCGTCCCCCTGCACGACGACCTGTTCGACTTCTTCTACGAGGCCCTGCCCGGCTACGAGGAGGTGGGGCGCCGCCGGGTGCTGCTCGGCTGCTGGGGCGCCTTCCAGGACCCGGAGGTGTGCAACTTCGACTACAAGGACATGACCCGCTGGGGCCGGGCGATGGGCGTCACGCCCGGCGTCGTGGTCGACGGCAAGCTCGTCACCAACGACCTGGTGCAGATCAACCTTGGGATCCGGATCCTCCTCGGCCACTCGTTCTACGGGGACTGGGAGGACCAGGAGATGTTCGTGGAGCGCGACCCGCTCGGCAACCCCGTCGACCGCCGGCATCCGTGGAACCAGCACACCAACCCCGAGCCCCAAAAGCGCGACTTCGACGAGAAGTACAGCTGGGTGATGTCACCCCGCTGGTACGACGGCAGCGACTACCTCGCCCTCGACACCGGCGGCGGCCCCATCGCCCGGCTGTGGTCGACGGCGCTGTCGGGCCTCGTGCACACCGACCACCTCGACGCCACCGGGACGAGCGTGGAGATCCACCTGCCCAAGACCGCCCTGCGGCCGGAGGTCACCTTCGAGTGGCGGATCCCAAAGTGGTCCAACGCCATCGAACGGGACCGGGCCCGCACCTACTTCCAGGCCTACGCGGCCGCCGCGGCCCTCGACTTCGTCGAGAAGGCGCTGGCCGAGGTCCGGGCCGGGCGGACCAAGACGTGGGAGCCGTTCGAGGTGCCCGACGAGGCCATCGGCGCCGGGTTCACCGAGGCGGTGAGGGGCGTGCTGTCGCACCACCTCGTGATCCGGGGCGGGAAGATCGCCAACTACCACCCGTACCCGCCGACGCCGTGGAACGCCAACCCCCGCGACAGCTACGGCACGCCCGGCCCCTACGAGGACGCCGTGCAGAACACGCCGATCTTCGAGGAGAACGACCGCGACCACTTCAAGGGGATCGACATCATGCGGGCGGTGCGAAGCTTCGACCCGTGCCTGCCGTGCGGGGTGCACATGTACCTCGGCAAGGGCAAGGTGCTGAAGAAGCTGCACTCCCCGACCGGCGTGGCCGACCCGACCCTCGCCGTCTGAGTGGGCGGAGTGGACCTCCGTTCCACGGGCGAGCGGATCGAGGCCCTCCTCGGTGGGCTGGACCCTCCTGCCCGCCGCCGGGCGGAGGAGCTGCTCGGCCTCGTGACCGACCTCTACGGTGCCGCCTTGGGGCGCGTCGTCGAGCTCGTCGGTCCCGACCTGGCCCGGGAGCTGGCCGGCGACGACCTCGTTGCCAGCGTGCTGCTCGTGCACGACCTGCACCCGGTCAGCCTGTCCGAGCGCGTCGAGGAGGCGCTCGGTCGGGTCCGCCCGATGCTGGCCGGTCACGGCGGCGGCGTGGAGCTGGTCGCCCTCGACCCGGCGGCCGGCGCCGTCGCCCTCCGGCTGCTCGGCAGCTGCGACGGCTGCCCGAGCTCGGCGGTCACACTGCAGCTGGCGGTGGAGCAGGCGGTACTCGACGCAGCACCGGAGGTGACCCGCATCGACGTGGACCAGCCCGGCCGGTCCGTGCCGGTCGCGCTGGGGGACAAGCCCGCCTGCCCGGCCGCAGCGGCACCCTTGGTGCCGTCAGTGCCCTTGGTGCCCTTGGTGCCCTTGGTGCCGTCGTGACCGACGCGCCCCTCGCCGTGCTGCGCCAGATACGGGCCGCCCGCGCGGTGCCTGCCCGCCCCCCGGAGGGTACCGACGGCGAACGCTGCGACCTCTGCGGCGAGCCGATCGGTGCCGCCCACGGCCACCTCGTGGACCTCCAGGTCCGTTCGCTGCTGTGCTCGTGTGCCGGCTGCCGGCTGCTCTTCGACGCCGGCGGCGCCGGCGGCGCTCGCTTCCGCGCCGTCCCGGACCGCTACCAGCGCCTGCCGGTGGTCGAGCAGGCCGGGGTGCTCGATGCGCTGCAGGTCCCCGTCGGCGTCGCCTTCTTCTTCCTCAACTCGGGCCTCGGGCGCGTCGCCGCCTTCTACCCGGGACCCGCCGGGGCGACCGAGTCGGAGCTCGCCCTCGACACGTGGGAGGAGGTGTCCGGCGCCGACCCGGCCGTCGCCACGTTGCGTCCCGACGTGGAGGCGGTGATCGTCCGCGTCGGCGGCGACGCCGGCGCTGAGTGCTTCATCGTGCCGATCGACGCGTGCTACGAGCTGGTTGGCGAGCTGCGCCGTTGCTGGCGGGGCTTCGACGGTGGCGCCGAGGCCCACGCCGCCCTCGACAGCTTCTTCTCCCGGGTCCGGGAGCGGGCAGGATGACCGACCTCGCCGTCGAGATCCTCGGCGCCCGCCCCGAGCTCCATGCCGCCGCGCCGACGATCGTCCTTCGGGCCCGGGCGACGGTCCCACCCGCCGTCACCGTGCACGCCCTCGTGCTGCGCGCCCAGGTGATGATCGAGCCGCAGCGCCGGTGCTACGGCGGCGAGGAGGAGGAGCGCCTGCTCGAGCTCTTCGGCGAGACGCCCCGGTGGGGCGACACCCTGCGCCCCTTCGTCTGGACGCACGTCGCGACGGCGGCGCCGGGCTTCACGGGCAGCGGCGAGCTGGACCTGCCGCTCGAGCTCACCTACGACTTCGAGGTCGCCGCCGCCAAGTACCTCCACGCGCTGGAGGACGGTGAGATCCCGTTGCGGCTCCTCTTCTCGGGGACCGTGTTCAGCCGCGGCCTCTCCGTCGAGCCCGTGGCCTGGGACGTCGAGGCCGCCTACCGCCTGCCCGTCGCGCTGTGGCGGGCGGTGATGGACCGCTACTTCCCCAACAGCGGTTGGGTCCGGCTGCGGCGAGACACCCTCGACCGGCTGCAGCGCTACCGGGTCGGCCAGGCGCTGCCGACGTGGGACCAGGCCCTCGAGCGCCTCCTCGAGGGGGCCGAACCGTGACGGATCCCTTTGCGGTCGCCGAGGCGATCGCCGACGCCGTGCTCTACGAGGGCTACCTGCTCTACCCCTACCGGGCCTCGTCGCTCAAGAACCAGGCACGCTGGCAGTGGGGCGTCCTCGTGCCGCCGGGGTTCCCGGACGACAACGAGCGGTCGGCCATCCGGGCCGAGTGCAGGATCACGGGCGGGTCCCGGCTGGTGGTGCGGGCCCGGTTCCTGCACCTGCAGCACCGCCATTCCTCGTCGAAAGTCCCCGCCGATTGGGACGAGGCCGTCGCCCAGGCAGTCGACCTGGTCGTGGAGGGCCTCGACCCCGCACGCGGCTCCCGTCGTCAACGCCGCTTCGCCCTGCCGGCGCACACCGACAATGCCGGCGACGTCGTCCGCACCCGGGAGGCGGTGCGGGGCCGCCTCGAGGCCAGGGTGGAGCCGGGCGGCCGGGTGAGGGTGACACTGGCCAACGTGACGGGATGTCCGGCGGGAGCGGCGCGACGCGACGAGGTCCTGGCCGTCTCGCTCGTCGGCGCCCATGTGATGCTGGCGGTCGAGGGCGGCGCCTTTCTCTCCGTCCTCGACACCGACGACTGCCGGAGTGACGGTTGCTGGCCCGCCCTGGTGGGGGAGGCCGACGACGTGGTGCTCGCCGCGCCGATCATCCTTGGCGACCATCCCCAGGTTGCCCCCGAGAGCCCAGGTGACCTCTTCGACTCCACCGAGATCGACGAGCTCCTCGCCCTGCGGGTGCTCACCCTCACCGACGAGGAGAAGGCCGAGGCCCGCGCCACCGACGCCCGCGCCGCCGCCATCGTCGACCGCTGCGACAGCCTCACGCCCGAGGCCTGGCAGCGCCTCCACGGCGCGCTGCGCAGCCCCGCCCCGACCTCCCCGCCCGCCTGGTGGGACCCCGACGCCGACGCTGCCGCCGACCCGTCGGCCGACTCGGTGGTCGTCGCCGGCGTCGAGGTGCGCGCCGGGTCCCCCGTCCGGCTGCGCCCGGCGCGCGGCGCCGACGCCCCGGACCTGTTCCTCGCCGGCATGGACGCCACCGTCGCCGGCGTGTTCCGCGACGTCGACGGTGCCGACCACGTCGCCGTCAGCCTCGATGCCGATCCCGCCACCGCCGAGCTGGCCTGGCAGGGCCGCTACCTCTACTTCCGGCCCGACGAGCTGGAGCCGCGGCAGTGAGCGTGCTCGTCGCCGGCATCGGCAACGTCTTCGCCGGCGATGACGGCTTCGGCGTCGCCGTGGCCGCAGCCCTCGCCGGCCGAACCCTGCCGGCCGGCGTGCGGGCCGGGGACTACGGCATCCGGGGCGTGCACCTCGCCTACGACCTGCTCGACGGCTGCGACGGGCTCGTCCTCGTCGACGCGGTGCCCATGGGCGAGCCGCCCGGGACGGTGTGCGTGATCGAACCTGAGCCCCCCGGCGCCGACGCCCCGCCCGTCGACGCCCACCGCATGACCCCCGAGCTGGTCCTCACCACGCTGGCCCGACTCGGCGACTGCCTCGAGCGGGTGCTCGTCGTCGGCTGCCAGCCGGCGTCCCTCGAGCCCGGCATCGGCCTGTCGCCGGTCGTTGCCGCTGCCGTCGAGCCGGCCGCCGCCCTCGCCGTCGAGCTCGCCGCCGAGATCCTGCAACTCCACAAGGAGGCACTTCCATGATCGTCCGCCTCGGCTTCGCCCTGCTGCTCGCCGTGCTGACGGCTCTGACGCTGCGGTCCCTACCGGACCTGGCGCGGTACCTGAAGATCCGGGAGATGTAACCGTTTGACCCGGTACCGGATCGTCCCGGAGCGTTCGACAGTCAGCATCGACGCCCGCTCGAACGTACACCCGTTCCACTCGGAGACGAGCGGCCTGGAGGGCCACGTCGAGCTCAACTTCGGCGCCGACGGCGCTGTCGACCCGGCGACGAAGGCGGCCGGGACCCTGTCGCTCTCGGTCAGCCGCCTGCAGTCCGGCAACCGCCTCGAGGACCGGGAGATGCACCGGCGCCTCGACGCCCGCCGGTACCCGGCGATCTCCGGGGAGCTCGACGTGATCGAGCCGGCCGGCGGCGACGGCCTCTACAGGGTGAGCGGCACGGTCACGTTCCGGGGTGTGGCGCGCCCGCACACCGACGACATGACGATCCGGGCCGTCGACGACCGCACCCTGTCGCTGTCCGGCCGGTCGCGCTTCGACATCCGGGAGTGGGGGATGGAGCCGCCCCGGATCCTCGTGCTCCGAGTCGAGCCCGAGGTCGACGTCGCCGTGGACATCGTCGCCGTGGCGGAGGTCTAGGTGCACGAGCTCGGCCTGTGCACCTCGGTCGTCGACGCCGTCCAACGCCGCGCCGCCGGGCGGCCCGTCGCCTCGGTCCGGGTCCGGGTGGGGCGCCTGCACCACGTCCACCCCGACGCGTTCGCCCAGTCCTTCACCGTGGCCGCCATGGGCACCGTCGCCGCTGGCGCCGCCGCCGAGCTGGTCCTGCTCCCGGTGCGCGCCCGCTGCGGGGCGTGCGGGGCGACCTGGGAGGCCGACGACCTCCCGCCGGCCTGCCCGTCGTGCTCGTCGGGCGATGTCGAGCTGGTCGGCGGCGACGAGCTCGTCCTCGAGTCCATCACCTACTGCTGAGGAGTCGTCATGTGCCTCGGGATCCCCGGTCAGCTGGTCGAGCTGGTCGCCGGCAACGACCAGCTGGCGCGCGTGGAGGTCTCCGGGGTGACCCGGGTCGTCAACGTCGGGCTGCTCGAGGACGAAGCGCTCGGCCCAGGGGACTGGGTGCTGATCCACGTCGGCTTCGCCCTGTCGAAGATCGACGAGGAGGAGGCCGAGCTGGCCCTGGCCTCCCTCCAGCTCATGGGCCGGGCCTACGGCGACGAGCTGGAGGCGTTCTGGGCATCACGGATCGCAAGAGAGACAACGACAGGAGGCTGAGATGGGGATCGTCATCGGGGTGGTCGTCGGCTACGCCATGGGTACTCGCGCCGGGGAGGAGGGCTGGGGGGAGCTGGTCGAGGCGCTGAGGACGATCGGCACCTCCGAGGAGGTGCACGACCTGATCGCCGCCGGCTTCTCCCTCACCCGCGACCTGGTCGGCCGGGGGCAGGCCGTGGCCCAGTTGCGCCGCGCCGCGTAGGCCGTGCGGTTCGTCGACGAGTACCGCGACCCGGCGGCGGCGCGCGCCCTGGTCGGCCGCATCACCGAGCTGGCCGGCGGCGACGCCTTCAAGTTCATGGAGGTCTGCGGCGGGCACACCCACACCATCTACCGGCACGGGATAGAGCACGTCCTGCCCGAGAACGTCGAGCTCGTGCACGGCCCCGGCTGCCCGGTGTGCGTGATCCCCATGGGGCGCGTCGACGACGCCATCGCCGTGGCGTCGGAGCCCGGGGTGATCTTCACGTCCTTCGGGGACATGATGCGCGTCCCGGGGAGCCGGGGCAACCTCCTGTCGGCCAAGGCCGACGGCGCCGACGTCCGCTTCGTGTACTCGCCGCTCGACGCGCTGCGCATCGCCGTCGAGCACCCCGACCGCCAGGTCGTGTTCTTCGCCGTCGGCTTCGAGACGACGGCGCCGTCCACGGCGCTCACCGTCCTGTCGGCCGAGGCGCGGGGGATCAGCAACTTCAGCGTGTTCTCCAACCACGTCACGATCGTCCCGCCGATCAAGGCGATCCTCGAGTCCCCCGACCTCCGCCTCGACGGTTTCCTCGGCCCGGGCCACGTGTCGACGGTGGTCGGCCAGCGCCCCTACCGCTTCGTCCCCGAGCGCTACGGCAAGCCGCTCGTGACCGCGGGCTTCGAGCCGCTCGACATCCTGCAGGCGATCTGCATGCTGCTCGCCCAGATCCGGGAGGGCCGATGCCAGGTCGAGAACCAGTACGCGCGGGTGGTGCGTGAGGACGGCAACCCCAGGGCGCTGCAGGTGCTCGCCGAGGTGTTCGAGCTGCGACCGCACTTCGAGTGGCGGGGCCTCGGGTTCATCTCCCAGAGCGCCCTCCAGCTGCGCTCCCGCTTCGCCGACCTCGACGCCGAACGGCGCTTCCCCATCCCCGGCGTCCGCGTCGCCGACCCCAAGGCCTGCCAGTGCGGCGAGGTCCTGAAGGGCGTGATCAAGCCCTGGGAGTGCAAGGTGTTCGGCACGGCCTGCACCCCCGAGACCCCCATAGGTACGTGCATGGTCTCCTCCGAGGGGGCCTGCGCTGCGTACTACAACTTCGGGCGCATGCACCGCGAGGCGGCCGTGGCCCTCCGCGTGCGGTGACCACGGCGGCCGTCTCCGCCCGCCGCCTGCGGGTGAGCGGGGTCGTGCAGGGCGTCGGGTTCCGTCCGTTCGTCGCCCGCCTGGCGGGGGAGCTCGGCCTCGCCGGTGAGGTCGGCAACGACACCGACGGCGTGTTCGTCGAGGTGGAGGGGCCGGCCGAGGCGCTGGACCGCTTCGCGTCGCGGCTCGTGGCGGACGCCCCGCCGCTCGCCCACATCCGGGGGGTGGCGGCTGCCGACCTGCCGGCGGCGGGCCGCGCCGGCTTCGTGATCGCCGCCAGCCGGGTCGCCGGGCGGCCCCGGACCTACGTGTCCCCCGACATCGCCGTCTGCGACGCCTGCCTGGCGGAGCTGTGGGACCCCGCCGACCGGCGGTACCGGTACCCCTTCGTGAACTGCACCGGCTGCGGCCCGCGCTTCACGATCACGATCCGCCTGCCCTACGACCGCCCCAACACGACGATGGCCGGCTTCGCCATGTGCGCCGACTGCTCCCGGGAGTACCACGACCCGGCCGACCGCCGCTTCCATGCCCAGCCGGTCGCCTGCCCGGCGTGCGGGCCGCGCCTGTCATGGGGGTCTCCCGACGCCGGTGGCCACGCCGGCGCCGTCACCGGCTCGGCTGCCGGCTCCGGCTCCGACGCCGCCCTGGCGGCCGCCCTGGAGCTGCTCGCCGCCGGCGGGATCGTCGCAGTGAAGGGGCTGGGCGGGTACCACCTGGCCTGCGACGCCGCCTCCTCCGACGCGGTGGGCCGCCTCCGGTCCCGCAAGCAGCGGGGGGAGAAGCCCTTCGCCGTGATGGTCGCCGACGTGGCCTCCGCCCGGAGGCTGGCCGCCGTGGACGCCGACGAGCAACGCCTGCTCAGCGGGCCGCAACGGCCGATCGTGCTGCTGCGCGCCCACCTGTCCGGGGTGTCGCCGCTGGTCGCCCCGTCCAACCCCTACCTCGGCGTGGCGCTGCCCTACACGCCGTTGCACCACCTGCTGCTCGCCTCGAGCGGTCCGCTGGTGATGACGAGCGGCAACCGCAGCGACGAGCCGATCTGCTTCGACGACGGCGACGCCCGCCGGCGCCTCGCTGGCATCGCCGACGGCTGGCTCGTCCACGACCGCCCGATCCACGTGCCCTGCGACGACTCCGTCGTCCGGATCGAGGCCGGCGAGGAGCTGCCGATCCGGCGCTCCCGGGGCTACGCCCCCCTGCCCGTCAGCCTCCCCACCTCCCCTGCCTCCCCTGGCTCCCCTGCCTCCCCTGGCTCTGCTGCCTCCCTTGCATCCCCCGGCTCTGCTGCCTCCCCTGGCCCTGCCGGCTCCACTGACTTTGCTGGTGCCACCGGCTCTGCCGGCCCCCCCATCATCGCCGCCGGCGGCGAGCTCAAGAACGCCTGCTGCCTCGGCGCCGGCGGCGACGCGTGGATGAGCCAGCACCTGGGCGACATGGGCAGCGTCGAGACCCTGCGTGCCCTCGACCTGGCGGTGCGCCACCTCTGCGACTTGTACGCCGTCGAAGCGCCGGCGGTGGCCTGCGATGCCCACCCCGGCTACCAGACCCGCCGCTGGGCCGAGGCCCGCAACGCCCCGGTGCTGCTCGTGCAGCACCACCACGCCCACATCGCCTCGGTGATGGTGGAGCACGCCGTCCCGGTGGGGGAGCGGGTGATCGGCGTCGCCTTCGACGGGACGGGCTACGGCGCCGACGGTGCCATCTGGGGCGGGGAGATCCTCGTCGCCGGCTACGACGGCTTCGACCGGGTCGACCACCTGCGGTACGTGCCCTTGCCCGGCGGGGACGCGACTATCCGCCGGCCGGCACGCGCCGCCCTCGCCCACATGTGGGCCGCCGGCATCCCCTGGGACGCTGACCTCGCCCCCGTCGTCGCCACCTCCGCCGAGGAGCTCGCCGTCCTCCGCCGGCAGCTCGAGCGCGGCCTTTACTGCGTGCCCACCTCGAGCATGGGCCGCCTCTTCGACGCCGTCAGCTCGCTGCTCGACCTGCGCCACACCGTGTCCTACGAGGCGCAGGCGGCCATCGAGCTCGAAGCGGCCGCCGGCGGGACGCCCCGGAGGTACGCCTTCGACGGCATGGACCCGGCGCCGGTGCTCCGGGCTGCGGTCGCCGACCTCCGGGCCGGGGTGGCTCCGGCGCGCATCGCGCTCGGCTTCCACCACGCTGTCGCCGTGCTCGTCGTGGAGCAGGCGGTGGGCGTACGGTCCGCCACCGGCCTGCACCGGGTGGCGTTGAGCGGCGGCGTCTGGCAGAACGTGCTCCTCGCCGGCATCACCCGCCAGCTCCTCGAGGCCGCCGGGTTCGTCGTGCTCACCCATCGTGTCGTCCCTCCCAACGACGGCGGCCTCGCCCTCGGCCAGCTTGCGATCGCCGCCACCGTGGGGTTCCCTCGATGACCGACCCCGACACCCTCGCAGCGGCCGCCCTGCCGACCGACCCCGACGCCCTCGCAGCGGCCGCCCTCGGCCTGGCCCGCCGCTTCGCCGCCGGCGCCACCCTCTGGTGCGTCGCCGAG
>DAHVMA010000024.1:0-5717 GCA_027320105.1 Acidimicrobiaceae bacterium
GAGGGCCAGGCCGAGCTGGTCGGCGGGGAAGGCGTCGGTGATGATGGCGGCCGAGTTGGCCATGAGCAGCGCCCCGCCGATCGCCTGGAACATGCGCAGGATCACCAGCTCCAAGGCGCCCGTCGACCCGTGGCTCCACACCAGCGACAACAGGATCGCCCCGACGGTGAACCATGCGAAGCCCAGGTTGTACATCTTCACCCGGCCGAAGATGTCGCCGATGCGCCCCACGGTGACGACGACGGCCGCCGCCACGAGCATGTAGCCCATCAAGATCCACAGCAGGAACGGGAAGTTGGCCGGGGACAGCGGGTTGAGGTGGATGCCCCGGAAGATCACGGGCAGAGCGATGATCAAGCTGGTCGTGTTCATCGTGGCCAGCACCACCCCGATGGTGGTGTTCGAGAGGACCACCCACTTGTAGCGGGGCCCGACGAGCGGGGACGAGGCGGGTGCGGGCGCGGTCATGGCGACACCTCGGTCGCCTCGCGGGGGTCCCCGCCGGGGCCGGGTGCGTCACCGGGGCGTTCGGTGGCGAGCGCTTCGAGCAGGGCGACGACCCGCTCGAGGCAGACTCGGTCGGCCTCGCCCAAGGCGGCGAGGCGGCCGGCGAGCCAGGCGGTGCCCACCTCGGCTCGCCGGGCGAGCAGGTCGGTGCCAGCAGGCGTTGCGACCACGAGGACGCCGCGACGGTCGGCCGGGTTCGCCCGGCGGGCGACGAGGCCGGCCTCTTCGAGCTTGTCGGCAAGGCGCGTCACGGCCGGCGAGGGAAGCCCTTCGAGCTCGGCGAGCTGGCCGACGCCGAGCGGCCCGCCACCGACCACGGTGGCGAGCGCGGACAGCTGCGCCAGCGACAGCTCGGAGGGGTCCTGGCGGCGCAGCTGGCGGGCCAGCCGGATCATCGACAGCCGCAGCCGCCCGGCCAGCGCCCGGGGATCGCCCGCCATCGAGGAGCGTGGGCCCGTCGCCATGTTGCTCGCGGCCGTCGAGCTTGGCGCTGCGCCGTCGGCCATCGTCGCCTCCTTCGAACTGCACACCCAGGGTAACCAGATCGATAACTAAGCTACCATGTATGACCGATACCGACTAGGCTGCCAGGGGTGCAGGGGGACGTGCTCAAAGAGCGGCTTGCGGGGTGCACCACCCCTCGGTCGGACCGCGGGCAGCGTGTGAAGCGGCGGTAGAAGGAGGTCGCGATGGAGCTGGCATCGGAGTGGGTCGAGCTTCCAAGCCCGCGCGGCGCGCTGTCCGCGTACCTGGTCCGGGCGGCACCGGCCGGGGCGCCGCTGCCGGGCGTGGTCGTCGTCCAGGAGATCTGGGGCGTCGACGGCCACATCCAAGACGTCGCCGACCGCCTGGCGGCCGCCGGGTACGTGGCGGTGGCGCCCGACCTGTACTCGGTCGGCGGCGGGAGGCCACCGGCGCTCGCGCCCGACCGCATCGAGGCGGCCAAGGCGTTCTTGAACACGATCCCACCCGGTGACTGGATGACCATGCTCGGCGACGCCGCCCGGCGCCGTGAGGCCCTCGCCCGGCTCCCCGGAGAGGGCGAGCGCGTCGATGAGACCCTGGGCGCCCTCTTCGGCGGCGCGGGGGGCGATGCCGGGCGCCACCGGGGTGTCCTCGAGGCGGCCGTCGGCTTCGTGGGCTCCCATCCGGCCTGCGGGGGGCGGCCGGTCGGCACGGTCGGGTTCTGCATGGGCGGGAGCCTGGCGGCGGAGCTGGCGTGTGAGGCGACCGGGCTCGCCGCCGCGGCCGTCTTCTACGGGAGCTCCCCGAGCCCCGAGCAGGCGCGCCGGGTCGCCTGCCCGCTGCGGGGCTTCTACGGCGAGGACGACCCGCGCATCGTCTCGGGACTGCCCGCCTTCGCCCAGGCGCTCGACGCCGCGGGGGCGGACCACGAGCTGCGGATCTACCCGGGGGCCGGCCACGCCTTCTTCAACGACACCCGGCCGAGCTACCGTCCCGACGCGGCCCGCGACGCCTGGGCGCGCACGCTCGGGTTCTTCGCCGAGGCGCTCGGGCCGGCACCGACCGTCGCGCCGGCCGAGCCCGGTGGCGCCCGGGACGGGTCCTGACCCACGGGCCGTGGCCGGTGCCAGCCGCCCCGAGGTCAGCGACGCGCCGTGACGCCACGGGCGAGCCCGCGTGAGCGCGCCCGGGCGCGCCGTCGTCCCGGCGGCGGGGGGCGCCAAGTGGGCGATCCTCGCCGTGACGACCCTCGGGGCCTTCATCGCCAACGTCGACGCGACGATCGTCGTCGTCGGCCTGCCGCGCATCTTGGAGGGCCTGCACGCCAGCATCACGACCGGCCTGTGGACCATGACGGGCTACCTGCTCGTGAGCACCGTCCTGTTGCTGCCCGTCGGACGGTTCTCGGACCTGTTCGGCCGCAAGCGCATCTACCTCGTCGGCTTCCTCGTCTTCGCCCTCGGCTCGGCGCTGTGCGCGCTGGCACCGTCGGGGGGATGGCTGGTCGGGTTTCGCTTCCTCCAGGGCGTCGGCGGCGCGATCCTGGCGAGCGTGGCCACGCCGATCATCACCGAGGCGTTCCCCTCCGAGGAGCTCGGCCGGGCGCTCGGGATCAACTCGGTGGCCTGGGTGCTTGGCTCGGTCGTCGGCCCGGTCGTCGGCGGGGCGCTCGTGAGCGCCTTCGGGTGGCGCTCGATCTTCTGGGTCACCGTGCCCTTCGCCCTGGCCGGTGCGCTCGTCGGCGCGGCCGTGCTGCCGTCGCGGGCGCGTGCGGCCGGGCGCCAGCCGATGGACTGGGTCGGGGCGGCGAGCTTCACCGTCGCCCTGACGGCGTTGCTCGTCGCCCTCTCCGAGGGGCTCGCCTGGGGCTGGGCGAGCGCCCGGATCCTCGGCCTGTTCGCCCTTGCGGCCGCCGCCCTCGTCGCCTTCTTCGTGACCGAAACCCGCCGGGCCCGCCCGCTGTTCGCGCTCGGTCTGTTCCGCCACCGCCACTTCGCTGCCGCCCAGGGCGTCGTCGTCTCGGCGAGCATCGCCTTCTTCGCGACGACGTTCCTCCTCACCTTCTACCTCCAAGGGGCGATCCACGAGACGCCGCTCGTGACGGGGCTGCTGCTCATCCCGCTCTCGGGCCCCCAGATGCTGACCGGGCCGCTCGGGGGGCGCCTGGCGGACCGCCTCGGCTACCCGGGTCCGATCATCGGCGGCCTCGTCGTCTTAGGTGTCGGCGCCTTCCTGCTCAGCCTGCTCGGGCCCAGCCTTGCGCTCGCCGGCCTCGTCGTGCCGCTCGCGCTCATCTCGGTCGGCAACGGCTTCTACTGGCCCGCGCTCGTGAAGGCGACGATGCAGTCCGCCCCGGCCCAGGTCGCCGGAGCCGCCGCGGGCATGTTCTACACGCTGCGCAACGTCGGCTTCACCCTGTCGCTGACCCTCGCGCTGCTCAGCGCCGAGACCAGCCTGCCCCCGGCCGTCGCGACCAGGGTCTTCCTCGGCGTAGGGGGCGTGCTGAGCGCCTCGTCTGCCCGAGCGCTCGTCCACAGCGTCGACGTGGCCTTCCTGCTGTTCGTCGCCTGCTACGCGCTCGCCCTGGTCGTCTCCCTTGGCCTCCTGCGGCGCGTCCCCGCTGCAACAGGCACCGCGACAGACGGGCCACCGCTCGACTCGCGAGGCGCGTGACGCTCGGCGCAACGCACCGCAGGCCGGCCGGCGAGCTTGTCGGACCCGAGCGTTCGAAGCGGGTCGCCGGCACCGGGTCTGCGAGCCGAGGGCGCTCGATGGCACCAGAATACCTCTGCTACAGAGCTATCCATGGTGCCATGGTCGCCGACGCCCGGACCGAGAGGAGCGCCGCCAGGGTCCCAGCCGAGCCAGATCCCAACCAGGATCTGGCCGCCGAGCTACTCGGAGCCATCGCCGCCGTGCGCCGCAGCCTACACCGTCGCAGCGGGCTCTCCGGGATGCTGCGCGGCCTGACCGGCTCGCAGCTCGAGCTGGTGCGCCTGCTCCGGCGACAGCCGGGCCTGTCGGTAGCGGGCGCCGCCGCCGAGCTACGCCTCGCGCCCAACACGGTCAGCACCCTCGTGCACCAGCTGTGCCAGCTCGGCGTCGTGGCGCGCGAAGAGGACCTCGCCGACCGCCGCGTCACCCACCTGCGCCTGGTGGCCGAGGCGAGCAGCCTGCTCGCCGAGCACCACGACCAGCGCGTCCTCGCGCTCGCCGAGGCGGCGAGCCGGCTCTCGGCTAAAGAACGCGAGGGCCTCCAGCGTGCGCGGGTGCTGATGGACCGACTGGCGTGCGTGCTCTGCGAGGACCGCGCTCCCCCCGGCCGGCCCGAGCCGGCCGGGGGCCGCTCGGCCAGAGGGGCGGGCCGGTGAGCGCCCGAGATGAGGGGCCGCCGCAAGGGTGCAAGAACGGCGCGGGGCCGCAGCCCGCCGACGGCGACCGACCGGCGATCTCGTGCCGGGGTTTGCGCCACCGCTTCGGCGACCACGTCGCGCTCGACGGCGTCGACCTGGCTGTCGCGCGGGGCGAGGTCTTCGGGCTGCTCGGCCCGAACGGGGCGGGCAAGACCACCACGATCCGGGTTCTCAACACGCTCCTGCCCCTCCAGGAGGGCAGCGTCAGCGTGTTCGGCCACGACCTGCGTCGCTCGCCGATGGCCGTCCGCCGGCTGATGGGCTACGTGCCCCAGCAGCTCTCCATCGAGGCGGCCCTCACCGGCCGGGAGAACGTCGCCTGGTTCGCCCGCCTCTACGACGTGCCGCGGCGCGAGCGGACCGCGCGCGTGGACGAAGCGCTGGCGACGATGGGCCTCACCGAGGCCGCTCGACGCCTCGCTGGCACCTACTCGGGGGGCATGGTGCGCCGGCTCGAGCTGGCCCAGGCCCTCGTCAACCGGCCCGCGCTCCTCGTGCTCGACGAGCCGACGGTCGGCCTCGACCCCGTGGCGCGCGACGGCGTGTGGCAGCGGGTGGAGGAGCTACGCCGGGCGACGCGCATGACCGTGCTGCTCACCACCCACTACATGGAGGAGGCCGACGCGCTCTGCGACCGCGTCGCGCTCATGCACCTTGGCACCGTGCGCGCCGAGGGCACCCCCGGCCAGCTCAAGGGGGCGCTCGGCCCCGGCGCCAGCCTCGAAGACGTCTTCCGCCACCACACCGGCGCCGTCCTCGACGGCGAGGGAGACGCGAAAGGAGGCCTGCGTGAAGTCCGCAGCACTCGCCGGACCGCGGGACGCATGGGCTGACGCCCCGCTCCTCGTGCCGGTTTGGCGGCGCTTCCCCGCCCGGGTGGCGACGTTCTGCCTGGTCGAGCTGCAAAAGATCACCCACGACCGCACCGAGCTGTTCACCCGGGCCGTCCAACCGGTGCTGTGGCTCGTCATCTACGGTGAGGTCTTCAACCGCATCCATGCCATCCCGACGGGCAGGCTGCCCTACCTCACCTTCCTCACCCCCGGCATCGTCGCCCAGTCGGCCCTCTTCGTCGCCATCTTCTACGGCATCCAGATCATCTGGGAGCGAGACGCCGGCATCCTCACCAAGCTGCTCGTCACCCCGACGCCGCGCGCCGCGATCATCGTCGGCAAGGGGTTCTCGTCGGGCATCCGCGCCCTGGCCCAGGTGGTCGTGGTGCTCTGCCTGTCGGTCGTCCTCGGCGTCCACCTCACCGACAACCCCGCCGCGGTCCTCTTGGCGCTGGTCGTCGTCATGGCCGGCTCGGCGTTCTTCGCCTGCCTGTCGATG
>DAHVMA010000032.1:0-53571 GCA_027320105.1 Acidimicrobiaceae bacterium
TCCTCGTGGGACGACACCGTTGCGGGCGTCAGGGCCCGGGAGCCTCCCCCCAGGGTCGCCGTCTCACATCAGTCCTCACAGGACAAGCACCGCTAGCGATCCCCGGGGGTCGGTCCCATGAGTAGTGGTACACCCATCAGCCCCGCTGCCAGCGCCGAGGCGCCGGCGCGCCCGCGGCTCAAGGTCCGCTACGAGACCGAGTTGCGAGCGCAGCTGCGCCAAGAGCTCGGCCTCTCCAACGTGATGCTCGTGCCCCGGCTCGAGAAGATCGTGCTCAACACCGGCGTCGGTCGGGCCACCCAGCAGCAGTCGCTGCTCGAGGGCGCCGTGCGCGACCTGCAGACCATCACGGGGCAGAAGCCGGTGATCACCGTGGCGAAGCATTCCATCGCCGGCTTCAAGCTGCGGGAGGGCAACGCGATCGGCGTGAAGGTCACCCTGCGGGGTGACCGGATGTGGGAGTTCTTCGACCGGCTGGTGAGCCTCGCCATCCCCCGCATCCGTGACTTTCGGGGCCTGCCCACCCGAGGCTTCGACGGCCGGGGCAACTACACCTTCGGCGTCACCGAGCAGCTCATCTTCCCGGAGATCGACTACGACAAGATCGACGCTCCCAGGGGGATGGACATCACCATCGTGACCACGGCGCGCAACAACGAGGAGGGCCGGGCCCTGCTCGACGCGTTCGGCTTCCCGTTCCGCAAGGAGGGCAACCAGTAGATGGCCAAGAAGGCGCTGATCGAGAAGGCGCAACGGAAGCCGAAGTACAAGGTGCGCGCCTATACCCGCTGCCGACGGTGCGGGAGGCCGCGCTCGGTGCTCCGCAAGTTCGGCCTGTGCCGCATCTGCCTGCGGGAGCTGGCGCACGCCGGCGAGGTGCCGGGCGTCACCAAGGCGAGCTGGTAGGAGGGCGCCGCCGTGACCATGACCGACCCGATCGCCGACATGCTGACCCGGATCCGCAACGCCAACGTCGCCATGCACGACACCGTGCGGATGCCCTCCTCCAAGCTCAAGGAGGCACTGGCCACCGTCCTCACGCAGGAGGGCTACATCTCCGGTTTCGAGGTGACGACCGACGGCAACCGCCCGGGGCGGGTGCTCGAGGTCCGCATGAAGTACGCCCCCGACCGCAGCCGTACGATCTCCGGGATCAGGCGGATCTCCAAGCCGGGCCTGCGCGTCTACTCGGCCGCCGACAAGCTGCCCCGCGTGCTCGGGGGTCTCGGCGTCGCCGTCCTGTCCACCAGCCACGGCCTCATGACCGACCGCGAGGCGCGCCAGCGCGGCGTCGGCGGCGAGATCCTCTGCTACGTGTGGTGAGGAGCTGATCCCATGTCCCGCATCGGCCGTAGCCCGATACCCCTGCCCAACGGCGTCGAGGTGAGCATCGACGACCGGGAGGTCACCGTGAAGGGCCCCAAGGGCACGCTCGCCCGCACGCTGCCCGGCGCCATCACCGTACGGCGCGACGAGCAGGTGCTGGTCGTGGAGCGCCCCGACGACGAGCGCCACAACCGGGCCCTGCACGGCCTCACCCGCAGCCTGCTCAACAACATGGTCGTCGGCGTGACCGACGGCTTCAGCAAGGAGCTCGAGATCGTCGGTGTCGGCTACCGGGCCACCGCCCGGGGAGCGTCGTCGGTCGAGCTCGCCCTCGGCTTCAGCCACCCCGTCGTCGTCGACGCCCCCGATGGGATCAGCTTCGAGGTGCCAGCCCCGACCCGCATCGCCGTGCGCGGCATCGACAAGGAGAAGGTCGGCCAGGTCGCCGCCAACATCCGCAAGATCCGCAAGCCGGAGCCCTACAAGGGCAAGGGCGTCCGCTACGCCGGCGAGCGGGTCATCCGCAAGGCCGGCAAGGCCGCAAAGTAGCCCGGGAGCCAAGATGAGCTACAGCACCAAGCAGAAGCAGGTGGCCCTGTCCCGGCGCCACCACCGGGTCCGCAAGAAGGTGAGCGGCACGGCCGAGCGCCCCCGCCTCTCCGTGCACCGCTCCAACAGGCACATCGTCGCCCAGGTCATCGACGACCGCACCGGCCGCACGCTCGCCGCCGCGTCGTCGGTCGAGGCGGGCGTGCGGTCCGCCGGCCCCACCGGCAACAAGGCCGCCGCTGTCCTCGTCGGCCGCCTCGTCGGCGAGCGGGCCAGGGCGGCGGGGGTCACCGGCGTCGTGTTCGACCGGGGCGGCTTCCTTTACCACGGCCGCATCGCTGCGGTCGCCGACGCGGCCCGCGAGGCCGGACTGGAGTTCTGACCGCATGCCGCCGGAGTCGCAGTACGAAGACCGCACCATCAAGGTCAACCGTGTCGCCAAGGTCGTGAAGGGTGGCCGGCGGTTCTCGTTCGCCGCGCTCATGGTGATCGGGGACGGCCAGGGGACGGTCGGCCTCGGCTACGGCAAGGCGAAGGAGGCCGGGCTGGCCGTCCAGAAGGGGATCGAGGAGGCCAAGAAGAACCTCTTCAAGGTTCCCCTCGCCGGCAGCACGATCACCCACCCCGTGCTCGGGGAGGCCGGCGCCGGACGGGTGCTGCTCAAGCCCGCCGCTCCCGGGACCGGCGTGATAGCCGGCGGCGCCGCCCGCGCCATCCTGGAGATGGCCGGCATCCACGACATCCTCGCCAAGTCCCTCGGATCGTCCAACAGCATCAACGTCGCCCAGGCGACCGTCGCCGGGCTTCGTGCACTCAAGCGGCCCGACGAGGTCGCCAAGTTGCGGGGCAAGTCCCCAGCCGAGGTCGTCCCCGCCGGCGTACTGCGCGCCTTCAACGAGGCCCAGCGCGGCCCGCACGTCCCCGACGAGGTGGCCTGATGGCCGATGACCTGCTCGTCGTCCAGGTCCGCTCGGGGATCGGGACCAAGCCCAAGCACCGGGGCACGCTGCGCGCCCTGGGTCTGCGAGGGATCGGCTCCTCCAACGTTCTCCCCGACCGGCCGGAGATTCGGGGCATGATCGCCCGCGTCCCGCACCTGGTGCGGGTGGAGGTGGCGCCGGACGGCCGTCCGGCGGCGTCGCCGGCGGTGTCGCGCCCGGACGGGTCCAGCCCGACGGCGTCCCTGTCGGACCGGTCGGACCGGTCCGGCCGGTCGGGCGGGTCTGGCGGGTCGGGCGGGTCGAGCCCCGCCGAGCCCGAAGACTCCGGCTCCGCAGAGCCGGGTGAGGCTTCCGCTGCCGAGCCGGCCGGGGCCGACGAGCCACCCTCCGCAGCGGTGGACACCGAAGCACCCACCGAGGAGTCCTGACATGAAGATCCACGACCTGCAGCCCCCCGCAGGCTCAACGCGTCCCCGCCGGCGCGTCGGGCGCGGCATCGCCGGCAAGGGTGGCAAGACCGCCGGCCGGGGCACCAAGGGCCAGGGTGCCCGCAACAACATCAAGCCGGGGTTCGAAGGCGGACAGCTCCCCCTCACCCAGCGCGTCCCCAAGCTGAAGGGGTTCAAGAATCCCTTCCGCGTCGAGTACACCGTCGTCAACCTCGACACCCTCGAGGCGTTCGACGGCGCCGAGGTCAGCCCTGACACGCTGCGCGCCGCCGGCCTGGTGCACAAGCACGGGCTGGTCAAGGTCCTCGGCCGGGGTGAGCTGTCCCGGGCACTCACAGTGTCCGCGCATGCTTTCTCCGCGTCCGCGGCGGCGGCGATCCGGGCCGCCGGCGGGACCGTCGAAGTGCTGCCCCCGCCGTGGGGTGACCGCCGGCCGGCGGCCAAGGGCAACGCCCTGACCAACCGCTGAGGAGCTGGACGCCGGCGCCACCCGCCCAGATCTGCTCGAACTGTGAGTGGAAAGTACACAGGGTGTGTCGTTATCACTCACAGATCGTGCCGAAGGGCTCCGCGCGGCCCAAGGGGTGCCAGCGCACGACGGACCGGTTCCGACCCGGCTTCGACCCGACTTCCGACCCGACTTCCGACCCGACTACCTACACAGCGGCCGGCCGGGCGCTACCCTGCCTGAGTCCGCGGTACCAGGAGAAGCTGGATGCGAAGCTCGATTTCCAACCTTTCCAACATGTTCCGGGTCGCGGACCTGCGCAAGAAGATCCTGTTCACGCTCCTGGTCATCGGGCTGTACCAGCTGGGCGCCAACGTTCCCTGCCCGGGGATCAGCTACAAGGCGATCCAGGAGGCGGCGACAACCTCGGGCCACGGCGGTGTTTTCAGCCTGCTCAACCTGTTCTCGGGGGGAGCGCTGGCCCGCTTCGCCGTGTTCGGCCTCGGGATCATGCCTTACATCACCGCCTCGATCATCATCCAGCTACTGATGGCGGTGATCCCGAAGTTCGAGAAGTGGCGGGACGAGGGACCGACCGGGCAGAAGAAGCTCACCCAGGTCACCCGCTACACGACGATCGTACTGGCGCTGCTCCAGTCGACGACGCTCGTCTACGCCTTCCATGTCGGGAGCCCGATCCTGCTGGGCACGTCGAGCACGATCGACTACATCCCCAAGTTCGGCATCCCGCTCGTCCTGCTGATCGTCCTCACGATGACCGCAGGGACCGTCGTCGTGATGTGGCTCGGTGAGCTGATCACCCAGCGCGGGGTCGGCCAGGGCATGTCGGTGCTGATCTTCACCAATGTGGTGGCGACCATGCCCGCCGGCGGAGCGGCGATCAAGAACCAGGCGGGCTGGGGGAGGCTGGCCGTCATAGTGGCCATCTCCATCTTCCTGCTGGGCTGCATCGTGTTCATCGAGCAGGGTCAGCGGCGGATCCCGGTCACCTTCGCCAAGAGGGTCGTCGGTCGGCGCATGTACGGCGGTCAGAGCACGTACATCCCCATGAAGGTCAACACCGGTGGCGTGGTCCCGATCATCTTCGCCAACTCGGTGCTGTACTTCCCGTTCCTGCTGTCGAACCTCCTACCCTCCAAGGGCTGGGGGCTGAGCGTGCAGACGTGGATCAACACCCACCTCGCGCAACCCAACAACCTCACCTACATCGGGTTGTACGGGCTGCTGATCGTGGCGTTCGCCTACTTCTACGCCGCCCTCACCTTCGACCCGCACCAGCAGGCCGACCTCATCCGCAAGCAGGGCGGCTACATACCGGGGATCCGGCCCGGCCCCCCGACGGAGCGCCACCTGCAACGCATCCTCAACCGCGTCACCCTCCCCGGCGCCGTATGGCTCGCTTCGGTTGCCCTGCTACCGGCGCTCATGCTGTCGTTGTTCCACATCCAGAACTACCCCTTCGCGGGTACGACACTGCTGATCGCCGTCGGCGTCGCCCTGGAGACGATGAAGCAGGTGGACAGCCAGCTGATGCTGCGCAACTACGAGGGCTTCCTGAGCTAGTGGCCCGGACGAGGCCCTCCCTGCCCCGTTCGAGCCCGGACCGACCGGACGCTCCGTGAACCCGGGCGCGCGCCTCCTCGTACTCGGGAAGCAGGGCGCCGGCAAGGGTACTCAGGCAGTTCGACTGTCCCGTCACTACGTGGTGCCACACATCTCGACGGGCGACACCTTCCGGCAGGCGGTGCGTTCGGGTTCGGAGTTCGGGCAGAAGGCCAAGCGGTACCTCGACGCCGGCGAGTTGGTGCCCGACGAGCTCGTGATCGGCATGGTGCGGGAACGGCTGACGAGGAGCGACACCTCACATCGCGGCTTCGTCCTGGACGGCTTCCCCAGGACGGTCCCGCAAGCGGAGGCTCTCGAGGACATGCTGGTCCCCAACGGCCTCCACCTGGCCGTCGACATGGAAATCGACACGGGCACCGTCCTCGCCCGCCTCGCCAGTCGCCGGGTCTGCGTGGACTGCGGGGCGAACTACAGCGTGATCGACAACCCGCCCCGCGTGCCGGGGCTGTGCGACGTCTGCGGAGGCGAGGTCGTGCAGCGTGACGACGACACGGAGGGTGCCATCCGCCGGCGTCTCGAGCTCTACGATCGCGAGACCGCCCCTCTCATCGCCTGGTATGCCGAGCGCCAGCTGCTTGCCCGCATCGATGGCCTCGGGACGCCCGACGAGGTGACAGAACGCATCGTCTTGGAGGTCGACCGCCGGATCCTCCGCAGGGCCGGCGGATGACGCCGGCGGCCGGTGACGGCCGCCGGCGCTGCCAGTCGGGACTGGTGGCCCCGCCATCTCGGGGCGGCGAGCTGCTCTCCCTGCCGGACCCCCTCGGGCCTACGACGGTTGCGATCAGCGTTGGAGTCGCCACACCCTGTGTTGGGCGATGGAATCGCGTGACACGGTGTCCGGGTTCGTGCAGTGGGCTCGCCGACGGTTCTCGGTGCACTGGCCACCTGCGTGCAGCCCGCTGACCGCTCCGCAGGGCACACAGGAGTCAGGAGTGACGGAAGCCGCAGGACGGGGCCACGAAACCCGCCGGGCAGGGCCACACTGGGGGGATGAGACGACGTCCCGACGAGTTGGCGAAGATGCGCAAGGCGGGTCGCGTGGTGGCCGAGATGCACGCCGCTACCCGGGAGGCGGCGCGCCCGGGCGTGACCACGGCCGACCTCGATCGGGTCGCCAGGGAGGTTCTCGACCGGCGGGGTGCACGGTCCAACTTCCTGCACTACCACGGTTTCCCGGCCGTGATCTGCACCTCACCCAACTCGATGATCGTGCATGGGATCCCGGGCGACTACCGCCTGGAAGAGGGCGATATCCTCTCGATCGACTGTGGTGCCATCGTCGAGGGCTACCACGGAGATGCGGCGTTCACCTTGGGAATCGGGAGGACCAGCGGTGAGGCGGACAAGCTGCTCCGCGTCACCGAGGAGAGCCTCTGGGCGGGCATCGACAAATTGCATGATGGCAACCGGCTCCACGAGGTCGGCCTCGCCGTCCAGCAGGTAGCCGAAGGCGCCGGCTTCTCGGTGGTACGGGAGTACGTCGGCCACGCCATCGGCACCGCGATGCACGAGGATCCCCAGGTCCCCAACTACTGGCCGGGCACCCCCGGCCCCAAGATCAAGACCGGCATGGTGTTCGCCGTCGAACCCATGGTCAACGTCGGCGGACGAGGGACTCGGACGCTCGCAGATGGGTGGAGCGTCGTGACCGCCGACGGCAGCCTGTCCGCCCATTTCGAGCACACGATCGCCGTGACCCACGACGGACCCGAGGTGCTCACCTTGGCGGACTGATCCGGCACATCAGCCAGCCCGCCTGGTCTCTGTCGGTAGTGGCGGGACACGGCAATTGTGCTCCTGTTGGGGTGGCGGGATGGGGAACCGCGCGCAGCCAGGTCAACCGCGCGCAGAGACGACGGGATTCCGTCCTGTGTGCGCGCAGTCGGGGCGGCTGCGCGCGGTTTGGGTTGGGGATTGCCCTCCACGGTGGGGCAATGCGGGCAGGTCGGAGAATGCGGAGGGTGGCGGGCGTGCCACCAGCGGGGTGGGATGCGGCCGGCGGGGTGGGATGCGGCCGGCGGGGTGGGATGCGGCCGGCGGCGGGGGGCCGGCGGGGCCGGCGGGCGAGGGTAGCACCGCCGGGGTGAGCACGGGTGGACGAACGCCCCAGCGCGCGATAGCCTGATCGGCCGGTCCCAGCGCCGGTTTCGCGCGGCTGGGACACGAGCGTCCCGGCGCGCCTCGGGGCCGTTGCCCCGCCAACCGCCGTCACTCCACCTATACCCGCCGTTGCCCGGCAGGAGCCAGTCGTGAAAGTCCGCCCCAGCGTCAAGCCCATCTGCGAGCACTGCAAGGTGATCCGCCGGCACCGCCGCGTCATGGTCATCTGCACCAACCCGCGCCACAAGCAGCGCCAGGGCTAGGAGAAGGAACCCCGTGGCACGAATAGCCGGCGTCGACATCCCCCGCGAGAAGCGGCTGGAGATCTCGCTCACCTACATCTACGGGATCGGCCGCACGGCAGCGTCCCACGTCTGCGACGGGACCGGCATCGACCCGTCCACCCGCGTCCGCGACCTCACCGACGAGGAGGTCGTGCGGCTGCGCAACTGGATCGACGCCAACTTGAAGGTGGAGGGTGACCTCCGCCGGGACGTGTCGCAGGACATCAAGCGGAAGATGGAGATCGGCTCCTACCAGGGGGTGCGCCACCGCCGCGGGTTGCCGGTGCGGGGTCAGCGGACGCACACGAACGCCCGCACGCGCAAGGGCCCCAAGAAGACCGTCGCCGGCAAGAAGAAGGTTCGCAAGCACTGATGAGCCCCAACCACCGATGAGCCCCAACCACCGATGAGCCGAGTGACGAGGAACCACTGAGTTGGCCAAGCCGAAGCCGGGCGGGCGACGCCCCCGCCGCCGCGAGCGCAAGAACGTCACCTACGGCGTGGCGCACATCAAGAGCTCGTTCAACAACACGATCGTGTCGATCAGCGACCCGGACGGCAACGTCCTGGCCTGGGCGTCGGCCGGCAACGTCGGGTTCAAGGGATCCCGCAAGTCGACGCCGTTCGCCGCCCAGCTCGCCGCCGAGGCCTGCGCCCGGCGCGCCATGGAGCACGGCGTCCGCAAGGTGGATGTCCTCGTGAAAGGTCCGGGGTCGGGGCGCGAGACGGCGATCCGCTCTCTCATGGCCGCCGGCATCGACGTCGCCGGCATCAAGGATGTCACCCCCATCCCCCACAACGGTTGCCGCCCCAAGAAGCGGCGGAGGGTCTGAGCATGGCGCGCTACACGGGGCCGGTGTGCCGGCTGTGCCGACGCGAGAAGATGAAGCTGTTCTTGAAGGGTGCCAAGTGCGACTCGATGAAGTGCCCGATCGAGCGCCGGCCCTACCCGCCGGGCGAGCACGGCCGTGACCGGATGCGCCAGGGCTCGGAGTACCTGACCCAGCTGCGGGAGAAGCAGAAGGCCAGGCGGATCTACGGCGTGTTCGAGAAGCAGTTCCGCAACCTGTACGAGGAGGCGAACCGCCAGCAGGGCATCACCGGCGAGAGCCTGCTCAGGATGCTGGAGCTGCGCCTAGACAACGTGGCCTTCCGGGCGGGCTGGGGATCGTCGCGGGCACAGGCCCGCCAGTTCGTGCGCCACGGTCATGTTCTGGTCAACGGCAGGCGGGTGACGATCCCGTCCTACCGGGTGCGCAAGGGCGATGTCGTCTCCCTGAAGCCGAAGGCCCGCCAGATGATCATCGTCCGCCACAACCTCGACACCCTGGACCGCCAGGTCCCGGCGTGGCTCGAAACCGGTGCCGACGGCAATGAGGTGACCGTCCGGGAGCTCCCGCTGCGGGACCACATCGACGTCCCGGTGCGCGAGTCGTTGATCGTCGAGCTCTACTCGAAGTAGCTCTACTCGAAGTAAGGAACCCCAAGGCATGCTCATCATCCAGCGACCGGCCGTCGAGGCCCTCGGCGAGCAGGAGGGTGACCGCCAGCGCTTCGCCATCGGCCCGCTCGAGCCCGGCTTCGGGCACACGATCGGCGTGGCCCTGCGCCGCACCCTGCTGTCGTCGATCCCCGGCGCGGCCGTCACCCAGGTCCGCTTCGACGAGGCCCTCCACGAGTTCACGACCCTGCCGGGCGTGAAGGAGGACGTGACCGACATCATCCTCAACCTGAAGGACCTCGTCCTGCGGGTGGAGAGCGACGAGACGGTCACCCTGCGCCTCGACATGCGGGGCCCGGCGACGGTGACCGCCGGCGACATCCAGACGACCGCCGACGTCGAGGTGCTCAACACCGACCTCGTGCTCGCCACTGTCAACGCCAAGGGTCGCCTCGCCGCCGACATCACCGTGGAGCGCGGCCGCGGCTACGTCTCCGCCGACCGAAACAAGAAGTCGTCGACGATCGGCGTCATCCCCGTCGACTCGGTGTACTCGCCGATCCGCCTCGTCGCCTTCACGGTGGAGCCGACCCGGGTGGAGCAGTCCACCAACTACGACCGCCTCGTGCTCGACATCACGACCGACGGGTCGATCACGCCCCGCGAGGCGCTGGCCTCCGCCGGGGACACCCTTCGCTCGCTCATGTCCCTCGTCGCCGAGATGAGCGACGCCCCCCAGGGCCTCGAGCTCGGCGACGTCGGTGCCGCCGCCGGCGGGTCGCCTGACCTGGACCTGCCGATCGAGGACCTCGACCTGTCCGAGCGCCCCCGCAACTGCCTCAAGCGGGCGCAGGTCAACACGATCGGCGAGCTGGTCCAAAAGACCGAGGACGACCTGCTGGCCATCACCAACTTCGGGCAGAAGAGCCTCGACGAGGTGCTGCAGAAGCTGGACGAGCGGGGCCTGTCGCTGCGCGGGAAGGAGTCGTAGGCCCATGTCCGCCCTACCCGGCCGCCCCAGGAAGGGGCCCCGCTTCGGCGGGGATGCCGCACACCAGAAGGCGATGTTCGGCAACCTCGTCGCATCGCTGATCGCTGCCGAGGCGATCGTGACCACCGAGGCCAAGGCCAAGGCGCTGCGCCCGGTGGTGGAGAAGTGCATCACCAAGGCGAAGAAGGCATACGCCCATCCGGAGACGGCCGTGCACCAGCAGCGCCAGGTCGTCGCCTTCATCCGGGACAAGGACATGGCCCACAAGCTGTTCGACGAGATCGGGCCGCGCTTCTCCGACCGACCGGGCGGCTACACGCGGATCTTGAAGTTGGGGCCCCGCCACGGCGACAACGCGCCCATGGCGCGCATCGAGCTCGTCGCAGACTGACGGCGGGCCGGCCGGGGCGCCGTGACCCTCTTCAGCCCGCAGGCCGGTCCGGAGGCGCCGGCGGCGGTCACCCCCGACCCGACGGTCCGTGTCCGGTTGCTCGTCGCCTACCTCGGCGCCGGCTTCCACGGCTTCGCCCTGCAGCCCGGGCAGCGCACCGTTGCGGGGGTGCTCGTCTCCGCCCTGGAGCGCCATCTGCGCCACACCGTCGAGCTGGTCTGCGCCGGCCGCACCGACGCCGGCGTCCACGCCTGGGGCCAGGTGGTGAGCTTCGACGCCCGCCACGATGTGGACCTGGATCGCCTCGCCCGGTCCGTCAACCGCTCGACCTCGCCGGCGGTGGTCGTGCGGGCCGCGGCCCGGGCCGGCCCCGACTTCGACGCCCGCCGCTCGGCGACCGGCCGGCGGTACCACTACACGGTTCTCAACACACCCACCGCCGACCCGTTCCGGGCATCGACGGCGTGGCACGTGGCGGCGCCCCTCGACGTGGCGGCCATGCGCCTGGGGTGTGACCCGCTGATCGGCGAGCACGACTTCTCGTCGTTCTGCCGGCGCCCGAGCCCGGAGGCGAGCCTGGTGCGCGTCGTGCGCGAGGCCCGCTGGGTGGACGAGGGCGGCGGCGTGCTGCGCTTCGAGGTCGAGGCGTCGTCCTTCTGCCACCAGATGGTGAGGTCGGTGGTCGGCACGCTCGTGGACGTGGGCGCGGGGAAAGTGCGGGCGGGTGAGGTCTCCGGCATCCTCCGTGCCCGCACGCGGGCCGCTGCGAGGACGCTGGCCCCGCCGCACGGTCTGTGCCTGTGGGAAGTGGGATACGAGCCAGCCGAGGGATGGCCCGGATAGCCCACGACCTCACCAATCGGTCCCCGACGCGGGACGACTTGGCGGGGATCTCCTACCGCAGTGCCACGACGGCCGGGGACCGCAGCTTCTCGGGGGCGGAGACGATCCAGATCCGCCGGACTCGGTCGCCGTCGACGTCGATGCAGACGGCGGTGTCGCCGTAGGCAGGATCGTGGAGCCACAGGCCGGGCGCGCCGTTCAACGACACCGGCCGGGTCGTGGCGTCAGGCGAGAGCCGCCGGGCCAGGTTGTGCACGAACTGGCAGACCCGCTGCGGGCCTTGCACCGGTCGACGAGCGGCGTGGCGGTTGGGGCCGCCGTCGCTGACGACCACGACGTCTTCGGCGAGCAGCGCCATGGTGGTGTCGATGTCGCCTTCGAGCACGGCGGTGATCAGGCGGTCGGCGACGGCGCGTCCTGCCGGCGACGGCGGGCGGGGTGCGGCGGATCGGACCTTGCGCCTGGCCCGGACGGCCCGTTGGCGGGCGGCTGCGGGTGTCAGGCCGACGGTTGTCGCAACCTCGTCGAAGGGGACCCCGAAGACGTCGGCGAGCACGAACACCGCCCGGCTGAGTGGGTCGAGCTCTTCGAGGACGGAGAGGAACCCGATGGTGAGGCTCTCGGCCAGTTGGGCGCTCTCCTCGGGGGTCGGGCCGAGCACCACCGGTTCCGGCAGCCAGGGCCCCACGTAGGTCTCGCGGCGGCGCCGGGCTCTGGTCAGCCGGTCCAGGGCGAGCCGGGTGGTCACGGTCGTGAGCCACGCCGCCGGCCGGCTGATGGCGTCGTGGTCGGCGGCCGACCACCGCAGCCACGCCTCCTGGCAGACGTCTTCGCTGTCGGCGAGGGATCCGAGCATGCGGTACGCCAGGCCGAGCAGGTAGGGGCGTTGGGCGGTGAAAACGGCGAGTGCCCCGTCGCCTGCCTCGGGGCGGGAGGCGGTCATGCGGCGATTGTGGTCGAGCGGGCCGCCTCCAGGGCCACCGTTCCCGCTGCAGCCCCCGAGGCCAGCGAGGCGTCAGCCAGCATGCCCACGGCTCCGACCCAGTCACCGCAGATGGCGATGGCCCGCTGCCCGGTGGCGGTGACCGCCGGGCGAGCCGCCAGGCCGCCGAGGCGGGCCTGGGGTTGGGTGGCGGCGACCACCATCCGGGCCAGGAACCGGGTCACCAGCGCCGCCGCCGGGTCGATGCCGGCCAGCCGGGCGTGGGCCTCGAGGTCGTAGCGGTCGACCTCTGCGCTGCGGGCGCCGTAGCGGATGACGGCGGCCACGGCACCACCGTCGGGGGCCATGTGCGCGGGCGGCGACTGCAGGGTGGCGTACAGAGGCGTGTCCACGCCGAGGACCCACCCGGGCCGGGGGATCCGATCGAGGCCCAGGTCGAGGCAGGCGGCGGTGACCGCTCGGCCGAGGTCACCCCAGTCGGGCGGGTCGGGCAGCAGGTGCCGGGTGGCGTCGGGCGTGCCCGCTGCCACCACCACAGCCCTGGCCCGCTCGATGCCGGCGTCGGTGACGACCTCGATCCCTCCAGCGACGGGCTCGAGCGAGCGGACCTTGCACCCGGCCCGAACCGGGGTCCGGGCGGTGAGGCCGTCGATCAGCTGGGCCCAGCCGCCGTGGAGGTAGCTCACACCGCTCCGGATCCCCAGCTGGAGCTGGGTCACGGCGGCGCCGGCGTCGAGCCCGTCGTGGTCGGCGCTGTAGGTCGTCTGGCGCAGGACCGCCCGGACGAGCCCCTCGGCGTCGGCTCTCAGCCCGAGGCCGTCCAGCCAGGCGGAGACCGAGGTGCCAGCGAGCGTCGCCGTGTCCATCCGGGGCAGCGAGGCCAGCAGCCGGGCGACCTGCGCCTTGCCCCGGGAGCCGAGGGCGCCAGAGCGCAGCAGGGTCGCTGGACCAGCCGGGAACTGGTGGAGCCGCCCGCCGCTGCTCATCCGGTAGCGGCGCAGCGGGGGTGGCGCCCCCTGCGGGTCGATCCCGTGCCGGCGCAGGACCCTGATCCCCGGCCCTCCGAGGTAGAGGGCATGGGCGCCTCGGTTGAACGTGAAGCCGTCCCGCTCGCTCACCCGGGCCCGGCCCCCTGGCCGGTGACCTTCGATCACCAGGACCCGGCCCCCGGCAGCGTTCACCTCGGCGCCGGCGGCCAGCCCCGACAGCCCACCGCCGACCACCACCACATCCCATACCGCTCTGGTCGTCATGCCCCTCCGACGACGATCAGCCTGCGGTTGTGACAACTCCCGGTCCGGCCTGGCTCACCGGCGCAGCCACGCCGGCAGGTGCCACGGCTCGACGGTGCCTGTGCGAACCCGGTGGGTGATCCTCCGCTCGATCACGAACGCCAGGACCGGGACCAGCCCGGCTCCGACCATGGCGGCCATCTCGACGGGGCTGAACCGGGCCCGGCGGGCCAGGTCGAGCGCCATCAGCAGGTAGATGATGTAGAAGACCCCGTGGATGGGTCCGGCGATCGAGACCAGCTGCGGGTAGCCGGCGACCTGCAGCGGCACGCCGACGAACACGATCAGGGCCAGGCCGACGCCCACGATGTAGGCGAGGACCCGGTACCGGAGGAGGGCGGCGTCGATGTTCACGGCCTGGTCGGCACCCCGTGCGGGTTGCGCCACGACTTGCGGGTGCGCCCGGCGGCGAGCCGGGCGAGGTAGGCGTTGTACTCCGACAGTTGGTGCACGGAGACCTCCTCGTCAGCGTCGCCGTCGATGACCGCCGGCAGGCGGGAGCCGCCGACCAGCTCGGGATGGCTGGCCGCCTGCAGCGGGTGGACGAAGCCGGCGGCCGCGTCCGGTGGCGGCGGCACGAACGGCCCGTGCGTCGCCGCCCGGCGCGCCCGCTCGACCTTGCGGGCCTCCACGCGTGCCGGGTCCTCGTGGATCAGCTGCCACCAGCCCACGACGGCGAGAACGGCGAACACGGGCCACTCGACGGCGTACAGCCAGCTGAGCAGGTTGCCGCCGATCGCCCGGTGGATCTGCCAGTCGGCGGCGATGGAGCAGCCGGGGGCGATCACGGCGAGCAGCAGGTGGTAGGCGACGGCCCGCTTCCGGAACCACCGCACCGTCCAGCGCTCGTGCATCGCCGCGATGCTACGGCCCCTCGCCGGCATCGAGCACGGCGCGCCACGGTGCCGGGCCGACGACGGTGAGCGCCCGTGGCTGGCGCCCCGGGGAGCTGACCGCCCACACCCTGGCCCGGTCCAGGTCGACATCGAGGACGTCGAGGACGAGGTGGCCGGCGACGACAGCCAGGTAGGAGCCCCACACCTCCGCCAGCCAGTGGGGCCCGACGGCGACGCGGGCCGGGCCGTCGACACCGGGCTCGCCGATGGAGATCTCCCAGGGGCGGCCGCCGCCCCACCGCCGCAGCACAGGTACCAGGCGCCCCGCGGTGGCCGCCTCCAGGCAGACCAGCTGGTTGGTGGCGGCGAGGTGGGCGGCGACCTCCTGTTGGAGGCGGCGCTCCAGCTGTGGCCCGAGGGCCAGCAGGCTGAGAAGGGCGTAGCGCTCCCGGCAGGAGCGCGGCGCGCGATGGTCGAGGTCGGCCCGGAGCCGGTCGAGCAGTTGGGCGGTGATGACGAGGGCGTCGCCGGGGTGGCGCGAGCCGAGGAGCAGCACCCGCTGGTCGGCGGCGTGGTCATGCCAGCGACGGACCAGGGCGAAGCACTCGGGCTCGTCGCCGCCGAGCTGGGCGAGCACCGCCCCGCCGTCGTCGCCGCCATGGTCGGCAGCAACGAGCTCACCGGCGACCCATCGGAGGCGGTGACGGTTGGGGCCGCAGCGGGCCTCTCCCTCGGCCGGGCCGACCAGCAGGTGCCAACGGGGGGTCACCGCAGGGCGATCTCCACCGATGCCTCCCGCTCCCGGCCCATCACGTCGACGCGCAGTGACCGCGCCTCGGGATCCAGCTCCGGGTGGAGGCGCCATCCCGCCGTGGCGTCGAGCCTCCACGCCGGGTCGAGCAGGTACCAGTTGTGGCGGTCGTCGAACGCCGAGAGGCTCACCGGCGGCGCCGGCGCCGACCACGGCCCGCACCACCCGGCGAGCCAGGCACCGTCGCCGCCGGCGTGGAGGCTGTCGAGGCGGGCGCGCTCACCCCCGAGGTCGACGAACGCGCCGACCGGCCAGCTCCCTTGGACCACGGCGGGGGCATCGCGGCGTTCGACCGCCGAGCGCCACCGCGGGTCCAGCCCTTCGCCCAGCGCCTTGCCGGCGACGATGGCGGCTTGGCGGGCGAGCGGGTCTCCCGGGTCGAGAGCGCCGACAGCGAGCAGCGCCCGCACCCCGGCGGCGACCGGTGCGACCGGCAACCCGGCCGCGGCCCGCCCCACGGCGGCGGCGACCCAGGCCGCGCCGGGGCTGCGGCGGTGCTCGCGCCCGGCGAGCGGAGGGCGGGCCGGCTGGATCGGGAGGCGGACGGCGCCCCGGCCGGGCAGGACCAGGTCGACCCATGGTGAGAATGCCTCGAGGGGACCGCGCGCCGGCCGGGCGACCCGCCACAGCCCGGGACCGGCCGGGACCCGGGCGCCGGGCCCGAGGGACGAGGTGCGGCCGGTGGCGTCCATGAGGCGGAGCTGGTCGAGGCGCTCGCCGTCGCCGGCCCGGCTGGAGCGGGGGCCCGGAGCGACGCGATGGGGTGGTACAGGCGGCCCGGCGGCAGGCGGCGCAGGCCGCCCCCGCCGGCCGGCTGGCCGGCGGGGCGGTCCCCACACCGGCGCCGGGCGCCCCGGGCGGCCCCCCCGACCGCCCTGCTCGTCAGTGACGCTGGCCACGACGGTGCCACCGTCGGAGCCCAACGTCACCGTCTCGACGACGATCGCGCCGGTCGGTAGCTGGAACCGGACCGGCCCTACAGCAACGGCGCGCGGGCTGGCAGGCGGTGGGCCGGCGCCGGGGTGGGGCGGGGGAGTGAGGGATGGCAGCGGCCAGGACGGGTCGCGCCGGATGGCGAGGGCGAGGCGGAGCCCGGCGAGAAGGTCGGCGGTAAGCTCTGGGTCGGCCGCGCCCGCGGCGGCGAGGGCGTCGGCAGCGCCTTCCAGCTCCGTCACAGGGTCGGGCCCGGCACGGTAGGGGTCGAGGGCCGTCTCGACCGTGAGGCGCAGGTACCGCTCGGCGGCGAGACCCTGTCGGTCCATGCCGGTCAGGCGAGGATCTCGGCCGAGAAGCCGGCGGCGGCAAGGGCGTCGACGACCTCCTTGTGCTGCGCCTCGTTGCGGGTCTCGACGGTGACGAGCACCTCGACCTCATCCGGGTCGAGCCACCGGCCCCAGCGGTGGTGCTCGACCGACAGGACGTTGAGCCCGAGGCCGGCCAGCTCCCCGGTCAGGACGGCGAGCGCGCCCGGCCGGTCGCGCACCACGACCCGCAGCGACAGGTAGCGGCCGGCGGCGGCGAGGCCGTGCTCGATGATCCGCGTGAGCAGCAGCGGGTCGACGTTGCCGCCGGAGAGCACGGCCAGCACGGGCCCGTTCCCGGGCACCCGACCGGTGAGGACGGCAGCCAGTGCCGTCGCCCCCGACGGCTCGACGACGGCCTTGGCCCGCTCGACGAGGACGAGCATCGCCTGGCTGATCTCCTCCTCCTCGACGGTGAGGACCCGCTCGACGTGGGCGGTGATGTGCTCGAGCGCCAGCGGCGTGGTGGAGCGCACAGCGATGCCGTCGGCCATGGTGGCCATCCGCGCGAGGGACACCGGATGGCCGGCCGCCAAGGCGGAGGTGACCGTCGGGGCGCCGGCCGCCTCCACGCCGACGACGGCGACGTCGGGGCGGGTCGCCGCCAGCGCCGTGGCCGTCCCGGCGAGCAGCCCGCCGCCCCCGGTGGGGACGACCACGACGGCGGCCTCAGGCGCCTCGCCGGCGATCTCGAGGCCCACCGTGCCCTGCCCGGCGATCACGTCGGGGTCGTCGAAGGGCGGGACGTACACGGCTCCTGTGCTGGCGGCGAACGCCTTGGCCGCCACGATGCAGTCGTCGACGACCTGTCCTTCGAGGCGGACGTCAGCTCCGTAGGCGGCGGTGGCCGCCACCTTGGGCAGCGACGCCCCGACCGGCATGAAGATCGTCGAGGGACGGCCGGTCTCGGTGGCGGCCAGGGCGACGCCCTGGGCGTGGTTGCCGGCGGAGGCGGCCACGACGGGGATGCCCGCCGGCAGCCGGGCGATGCGGTTGTAGGCGCCGCGCACCTTGAACGACCCGGTGCGCTGCAGGTGCTCCGGCTTCAGCAGCACCGGCCGGCCAGCCAGGCGGGAAAGGGCGGGCGAGGACCGCACCGGGGTCGGCACCACGATCGGCGCTATGCGCCGCCGGGCCGCCTCGAGCTCGGCGAGGGTGATCACCCCCCGTCGCCGTTGCCGTCCGGGGCGGCCCGCCGGGCGGAGGAGAACGACCGCTCCGAGCGGTCGGTCCCCGCCGGCCGCGACCGCACCTCCACCGACTCGCTCGCCCGGACGTCGGCGAGGGCCGCCTCGCGCCGGAGCGCCCGCCAGACGGCGAGCTGGCGGGCGTCCTCCTCGGCGTTGACCCCGTCGGCGTGGCGGGCGCGATCGAGGTCAGCGAACAACCACTCGAACACCAGCCCGACGGAACCGGCGATGGTGATCAGCACGGCGGCGGTCCACATGTCGCCGGCGCCGGCATGCAGCGCAGCCGGGCCGATCCCCGGGGCGATCCCGGTGTGCTGGCTCTCGAGGGCCATGCCCAGCACGGACCAGTAGAGGATCCCGAACAGCACGTGGGCCAGCCGCCACCCGATCGCCGGCCGGTGCGTGGACGCCACGGCCGGCCAGGCGAACAGGCAGCCGGCGGCGACCAGCTCCAGCTGGGTCAGCTGCCAGACGGCGGGGTGCTCCACGGCGGCGCGGTACTGGCCGCTCCAGTACAAGGCGATGACGGCACTCCCGACGACGGCCCACACGGCTACTGGGCGGGTCACGAACCGGGTGACGGCAGCGGGCCGAGCCCGGGTGGGGAGGGCGGGGACCTTTCCCCTGGAAGCCAGCAGCAGGGGCGGTACGACCAGCAGGAGGAACACCACCTGCAGGCTCTGGAGGACGAAGCCGCCCGGTGCGTAGGGGAGCGTCGCCGCCACGAACACGGTCACCGCAGCCAGGAAGCACCCCGCCCGCCAGGGCTCCACTGCCCGCCGGCGGGTCGTGTACCACACGGCCGCGACGACAGGCACCACGAGCAGGATCGGGTGGAAGACGAGCGCGGGCACCGGCCAAACGGTACCGCCGGTGGATTGGGATCGTCGGCCGGTGATCGTCTAGAAAGTGGCCCCAGTGAGCGTCATCGCCCCCGGAGAAGCATCGGCCCTGTCCCCCCAGGCGGTCCGGCCGGTCAACCCCGCCGACTACCGGCCCGCCTTCCTCAACGTCGGCGTCATCGTGTGGCTGGCGTCGGAGCTGATGTTCTTCAGCGGCCTGTTCGCCGCCTTCTACACGCTGCGCGCCGCAGACGCCCAGGCGACCGGCTGGCCCACCCACGGCGACAAGATCGACGCCGTCACCGTGGGCATGGCGACGATCATCTTGTTGATCTCGTCGTTCACGATGCAGATGGGGGTGCACCGGGCGACCAAGGCGGACAAGGCCGGCTTTCTCGGCTGGTTGGCCATGACCTTCGTCCTCGGGGCGTTGTTCGACGGGTTGCAGATCTCCGACTACGCCGGGCGCAACTTCCCCATCAACCAGGACGCCTGGACGTCGTGCTTCTACGTGCTCACAGGCATCCACGCCCTGCACGTCGCCGGCGGGCTCATGGGCATGATCATCATGGGGGCCCGGTCGAAGTTCTCCAAGAAGTTCGGGCACCACACCCTCCCCGCCATCGAGTTCCTGTCCTACTACTGGCACTTCGTCGACATCGTGTGGATTGCCTTGTACGGCTCCATCTTCCTGCTCCGGGGACACTGAACAGCCCGATGCGCCGCCTCCCGCCTGCCCTCGGCCGTCTCCGTCGCTCCCGCCTCCTCCGGCACCTCGCCGCCGGCCCCACCGCCGCGCTCGGCGTGGGGCTCGTGGCCTTCGGGCTGTTCTTCGGCCTCGGTTCGGCGTCCTCGGCGTCCACGCCGGTCGTGAGCAGCAACCCAGCTGTCATCGCCAACGGCCAGTCGCTCTTCGACGTGCACTGCTCGAGCTGCCACGGCATCGGCGGCGTGGGCACCGTCCACGCCCCGCGGCTGATCCACGTCGGCGCTGCCGCCGCCGACTTCTACCTCATCACCGGACGCATGCCGCTCAATGCCCCCGGGGACCAGGCGATGCGCAACTCACCCTTCTTCGGCAAGGGCCAGGTACAGGCGCTCGTCTCCTACATCGCAGCCCTGCCCTTCATCGACCACCAGCCAACGGTGCAGGGACCGGGGATCCCCAACATCCTGCCCCTCTGCAAGGACACCGCCTCGGCGACGGCGACCAACCCCAACTGCGTGACACTGTCGTTGGGCCAGCAGACGTTCGCGCTCAACTGCTCGCAGTGCCACCAGATCGCCGGCGCCGGCGGCATGCTGGCCAAGGGCATGGTCGTGCCGAGCCTCAAGAACGCCACGATGCTCGAGGTGGCCGAGGCGATCCGGGTCGGGCCCCGCCCGATGCCCGGCTTCGGACCCGGCGAGCTCGACGCACGCCAGCTGTCGGCGGTCGTCCACTACGTCGCCTACCTGCACCACCCGTCCAGCAACGGCGGGCTCGGCATCAGCAACTTCGGCCCGGTGGCCGAGGGCTTCGTCGGGATCCTCTTCGGTCTGGGGGTGCTCCTCTTCGCCGCCCGCATGATGGGAACCCGCGCATGACCTCCATCGACGAGTCCAGCTCCAGGCCCGAGCCCGACCCTCGCCCCGCAGGCCGGACCGGGGCGGACCAGGCGGATGTCCCCGAGTCGCTGCTGCCCGGCACAGAGGAGTACCTCGAGGACCCGCGCCACTACGGGATCGAGGAGGGCGTCCCCTGGCCCGACGACGTCCCCCGTGGGCAGGACGACACGCATTGGCGCTACGAGGACGACCCCCACGGTGCCCGCGTCGCCGAGCTTCGGATCGCGTTCTGCTGGTTGATCACCCTGCTGTCGGGCATCGGGCTGGCGGCCGTCTACGTCGCCGGGGGCGAGGCCCAGGTGGAGGGCGCTTTCCTGTTCGCCGGCTTCGCCGGGCTCGGCGTCGGCTTCGTGCTCTGGGCCCGGGACCTGCTCCCCGGCCACGACGTGATCGGCTCTCGCGGCGGGCTCACCCACATCTCCGACGAGGCCGACCGCCGGCTGGCCGTCCAGTCGCTCGGACGGGGGGTCGAGCCGATGGCCCGCCGGCCGTTCCTCGGCAAGGTGCTCGGCGGCGTCCTCACGGTCTTCGGCGTGAGCCTCGTGTTCCCGATCGCCTCGCTCGGCCCGGCGGTCGAAGGGCAGTTCGCCCGAACCCCGTGGAGGAAGGGCATGCGCGCCGTCAGCGAGGTCGGCACGCCCGTCAAGCCGTCCGACATCCTCCCCAACGGCGTGCTGACGGTCTTCCCCGACACCGGCGAGCCCCTCGACAGCCAGGCCATGGCCCAGTCGGCGGTGCTGCTCATCAACATCGGGTCGGCACCGTTCAAGGTGCTGCCCGGGCGCGAGACCTGGCACATCGGCAGCGTGGGCAGCGTCAACTGCCTCGTGGCGTTCTCGAAGATCTGCACCCACGCCGGCTGCCCGGTGAGCCAGTACGACTGGTGGACCCACGAGCTGGTCTGTCCCTGCCACCAGTCGACGTTCCAGGTGCTCCTCGACTGCAAGCCGATTTTCGGGCCGGCGCCACGCAACCTCCCGCAGCTGCCCCTCGCCGTTGACGACGAGGGTTACGTCGTCAGCCAGAGTGGCTTCACCGAGCCCGTCGGCCCCGGCTACTGGAACCGTCCGATCGAGATCAACCCCTTCACCCACAAGGCGGTGAAGTACTCGTGAGCTCCACCAGGGAGCGGGCTGCAGCGCAGCGCCGCTCCTCGCTCGTGAAGGACGGCCTCGACTACATCGACGACCGCTTCGGGTCCTCGCCGTTCCTGCGGAGCGCGATGGATAAGATCTTCCCCGACCACTGGTCGTTCATGGTCGGCGAGATCGCCATGTACTGCTTCGTGGTGCTGATCGTCACGGGCATCTACCTGGCGCTGTTCTACGTGCCGTCGTCGGCGGCGGTCGTGTACCACGGCTCGTACAAACCCCTCGACGGCCAGACGATGTCGGCGGCTTACGCCTCGGTGCTCAACATCTCCTTCCACGTTCGCGCCGGGCTCGTCATGCGCCAGGTGCACCACTGGGCGGCCGTGGTGTTCGTGGCGGCGCTGTGCTTCCACATGTGCCGGGTGTTCTTCACCGGGGCGTTCCGCAAGCCCCGCGAGGTCAACTGGACGATCGGCCTCACGCTCCTCGTGAGCGTCCTGCTCGAGGGCTTCAGCGGCTACTCCCTCCCCGACGACCTCCTATCCGGCACCGGTCTGCGGGTCGTGTACTCGATCATCGAGTCCATCCCGCTGATCGGCACCAAGCTCGTGTTCCTCCTGTGGGGGGGCCCCTTCCCGGGCACGTCGCTCATCCCCCGGTTGTTCCTGCTCCACGAGTTCCTGTTCCCGGCCCTGCTCGTCGGGCTGCTCTCCGCCCACCTTGCGATCCTGTGGCGCCAGAAGCACACCGACTTCCCCGGGCCGGGCAAGACCGAGACCAACATCCGGGGCAGCCGCTTCTTCCCGCAGTACATGCTCAAGGGCGGCGCGCTCATGTTCCTCACCACCGCCGTGCTCTGCGCCCTGGGCGGCTTCGTGCAGATCAACCCCATCTGGCTGTACGGCCCGTACCAGCCCTACGCCGTCTCGGCCGGCTCCCAGCCCGACTGGTACGTCGGCTGGCTCGACGGGTCGCTGCGCCTGTGGCCCCACTGGGAGTTCCGGTCGTTCGGCTACGAGATCGCCAACCCGTTCTTCCCGGGGATCCTCTTCCCCGGGATCCTCTTCGGGGTGATGTACTCCTGGCCGCTCATCGACGCCTGGATCTACAAGGACCACGCCGCCCACAACCTTCTCGACCGGCCCCGGGACAAGCCCTTCCGCACCGCCGTAGGGGTGGCGGCGCTGGCCTTCTTCTCGGTGTGCACCATCGCCAGCGCCTCGGACCTGTTGGCCAACGACTGGCACATCAGCTACGAGCGGATCATCGAGATCCTGCAGATCGGCGTGTTCGTGGCGCCGATCGGCTTCGGCCTGATCGCCTACCGGGTCTGCATCCAGTTGCAACGCACCGGCAACATGATCATCAAGAAGCCCATCGGCGGCATCATCGTCCGGGGCGGCGACGGGGCCTACCACACCCTCGGTGACCACCACGGCGACCACGGCGACCACGGCGACCACGGGGGTCAGGGCGACCACGGGGGTCCTGGGGGTCACGGGGGTCACGGCGACCGCCTCGGCGGCGACCTGACCGGCACCGGTCACCTGGTGCGCACCGGTGGCGGCAATGGTGGGGCTGGTGAGGGCGCGCCGGCTGCGGCCGGCGGCGAGCATGCGGCCGGCGGCGAGCATGCGGCCGGCGCTGAGCATGCGGCCGGCGCTGAGCATGCGGCCGGCGCCGGAGCCGCCATCCCGGAGGGCGCGGTCCGGCGGGGGACCGGTGGCGCCGCCGGCGACGAGGTGCAGTCCCCGGGCGGGGCGCCCAAGGAGGCGCCGCCGGGTGTGGCGGGGGGTGAGACGGAAGCCTGAGGCCGGCGTGGGGGGTGGCTGGGTGGGGACAATATAGGCTTTCCGGGCATTTCCGGGCATTTCCCAGGTCGTCTGGGGGCCGTCTCGGAGGCAAACCGCGCGCACGAAGGCCAACCGCGCGCAGAGACGACGGAATGCCGGCGCCTGTGCGCGCGCTTCGGTGCTGCGCGCGCGGATCGGCTGCGCGGCCCGCTCTACGGTCCCCCCGGGGGGATCCCGGCGCGGGGCGCGTCGGGTTCGAAGCGGCTCAGCCCGACGACGGTGGCGATCACCACCGCCAGACCGACGAGCTCGCTGGTGACGGCGAAGACCGTATGGCGGAACGGCTCGTCGAAGACGGCTGCTCCGATTGCCAGGCTCACCAGCGGGTTGATGGTGGAGGACGCCGGCAGGCTGTAGCGGAGCGGGGCGGCGCGAAAGGCGAGCTGGTTGAGCACGACGCCACACGCACCGGCGAGCCCGAGACCCCACAGCGGCCAGTTGCCGACCGTGGCGAGCGGGCCGGCTGTGGCCAACTCGCCGGTGACCACCTTCAGCAACGCTGCCACAGCGGCGAAGGCCACCCCCGACCCGAACCCGAGGATGGTTGCTGACCGGCGCCCCGACGAGCGCAGCCCGAGCACCACAGCGGTGGTGACGGCGGCAATGACCGCTGTGACCGAGATGATGGTCGGGAGCGAGTCCGGCGGGCTCGACGGACCGTTCGCGGGCGTGGCAGCCAGCAGGAAGACGGCCAGGCCGGCGGCGAGGGCGCCGGCCCACAGCAGCTCGGTGCGCCGTGGCCGCTGCCGCTCCAGCAGCCGCCGCACCGGCAGGGCGAACACGAGGCCGGTGACGAGCAGTGGCTGGACCAGCGTCAGTGGGCCGGCGTGCACGGCCAGCGCGTGCAAGCCGAACCCGGCCAGCTCGGTCACCATCCCGGCGACCCACATCGGGTGCTGGGCGTTCCGGGCGACGAAGCGGGCGTGCCCGACACCAGCGCCGCGACCGGCCAGGCCGGCGCTGCGGTGCAGCAGGGCGGTGGCCACCGCGAACAGCGCCGCCGCCGACAGGGCGGCGACGGTGGGCACAACCATCAGCTGGCCGTTCGCAGTACGCGAAGCCGAGTCGTGCCGCTGCGCACCTGGTAGACGCTACCGGTCGATCTTCGCCGCCGATGACCGGCGGCGGCGCTATCCGGGCACGGATGGGCCGCCGGGTGAGGGCGACTCCCCTTCGTCGAGGCGCTTGGCGAGGTCGGCAAGGAAGGCGTGGATGGTGGCTTCGGCGATCCGGTGGAGGACGAGGCGGTCCACGCCCCGCCCGACGCTGCCACCCGGGGGGGCGTAGCGGCCCCGGAGGGTCAGCTGGGTGCGCTCGAGGCCGGCGGGGCGGATCTCGAGGTCGGCGTCGAGCTCGGGGAACAGCGGCAGGACCCCGGTGGCGCGCCAGGTGAACGCCAGCAGGGTCGTGTCACCGTGCCTGCGGGTCGGGCCGGGCTGGATCTCGACGGTCTTGGTGAGCACGGTGGCGGCGCGCCCTGGTCCGACCCGTCCGCGTAGGTGGACCGCGTCTTCGCCGACCTCGGCCAGCGACTCGCCGAGGAGCCTGACTCCCCCCGAGCTCAACGCGGCGGTGACCTCCTCCACGGGGCGGGGTATGATCACCAGCTCCTCTACGAACACCGGGTCGGCTCCCGGCATGTCGGGGCGGTGTGCATGGGGTGCTCCTTCCCTGGGTGGAGCGGGGACGGGGGCGCTGCGGCGCGGCGCCTGCTGGCCAAGGTAACGGTTGATGAGTGCAGGGGGGTAGGGAACAAGGTCCCAACTCCAGGTCGCGGGCGGAGCGGCCGTCTCAGGAGACGCGGGTGGATCGCGCCGGGGCGGGGTCCTCCGCCAGCCGGGCGAGGCGGCGCAGCAGGGCACGCAGCATCGCTCGCGCCGGGTCCTCGGGTGCCTCCCCGAACAGCGGCGGCGGGCGCAGCAGCCCGCTGCAGCGCAGCTCGCAGCGGTGCGTGTCGACGGCGGCGACCTCGAGGGTTCCTTCGAAGCGCGAGTCGGGGGCGTCGGGGGCGCGTGTGCACTCCCAGGTGAGCGCACCCGTCGATGACGCCCGATCGAGGTCGATCATGGCGACGATCTCCTCCGGCCGCGGCGACCACATGCCCACCGGCCCGGGGGGGCCGGCAGGGGGGCCGGCAGGGGCGGCGACCTGGTAGGAGTCCGCCAGCGCGTCGGGTAGCCGAGGCTCGAGCCGGGGGAGGAGCTCGACCAACGCGGCGGCGGGCACCTCGACGTGGACGGTGTCGTCCAGCGCGACGGTGCGGCCGCCGGCGCGGTGGGAGTCGGGGGGCGCCACCCGGGCACCGCTCTCGAGGTCGGAGTCGCTCGCCGCCAGGTCGGCGAGCGAGGCGTCAGCGAGCGATGCACGGAAGGCGGCCGTGGCGGCGCTCCAGGTGTCGTGGAGCGGGCAGATCCTGTCCCAGCGACACGGCCCGTCACCCAGGGTGCAGCGCTCGGCGCGCACCGGCCCTTCGCCGGCTTCGACCACCTCGAGCAGCGAGATGTCCTCCGGGGCCCGGGTGAGGCTGTACCCGCCGGCCCTTCCGGCCCTCGAGGTCGCCAGGCCGGCGCGCACGAGGTCGGCGAGGATCTGGGAGGCGAAGGTCGGCGGCACGGCCATCTCCGCCACGACCTCACGGATCTTGCGGGGCTGGCCGGACGGGAAGGACCTCGCGAGGGCGAGGGCAGAGCGGACCACGTAGTCACCCCGCCGGGTCAGTGTCAGGTTCACCACCTAAGTATATCCCCGGACTTGACGTCGCTGAAGTACCTAGGTATAGTTCCTGTATCGGAAGACTCTACGTAGGCAATGAGACTAGAGAAAGTGGGGTGCCGCCCGTGACGATCCTGGAAGAGGGCGCACAGCCGGTCGTACGAACCGACGCCGACCCGGTCGGAGTCGCCGTACACCTGCGACCACCGGTGCGGTCGCACTTGGAGGAGCGGTTCGGCCCGACCGACCCGCCCCGGATGCTCGACGTGGCTCGCCACCCAAGGGTGGCTCGTCTCCTGCGGAGCCGGAAATTCCAGTTCGCGTTGATCCTGCCCAACCAGATCGTGTTCTGGGTCGTGATCTTCGCTGGCGTGCTCGGCACCGTCGTCCCCGGGCTCAACTTCGGCACCGCCATCACCTGGTACGTGTGGTTCTGCCTGGTGGTCGTGATGATGGTGGTGGTTGGCAGGGCATGGTGTGTCATGTGCCCCTTCGGCGGGTTCGCCGAGTGGATCCAACGGCGGACCTTGTGGGGACGGGCGCAACGGCGCCTCGGTCTCGGCCTCAAGCTGCCGGAGTCGGTCGCCCAGTACGGGTTCCTCTCCTCCGTCGTCGCCTTTCTCCTCCTGACCTGGATCGAGGAGTACTTCAACATCGCCGGGCCCGGCGACCCGATCGCCACGAGCATCATGGTCATCGGCATCGTCACCAGTGCCCTGGCGTTCTTCCTCGTGTTCGAGCGGCGGACGTTCTGCCGCTACTTCTGCCCGCTCTCGGCGCTCATCGGCACGGTCGGCGCCATGGGCTCGGTCGCCGGCTTCCGGACGCGTGACCGCGAGGCTTGCATCAGCTGCCCCACCAAGGACTGCATGCGCGGCGGCGAGGAGGGCTACGGCTGCCCGTGGTACACCTGGCCGGGCAGCGCCGACTCCAACCTGTCGTGCGGGCTGTGCAGCGAGTGCTACAAGTCCTGCCCGAGCGGCAACGTCGGGCTGTACCTGCAGCCGCCGCTCACCTCTGTCATCGCGCCGACCCGCCGGCGGGCCGACGTGGCATGGGCGGTGGCCATCCTCTGGGGGCTGGTCGTCTACCAGCAGGTCAACGCCACGAGCGTCTTCGCCACCGTCGACGGCTGGTTGAACCGGCACATCGGCGTCGGCTACCCGAACCCCGTCGACTACATCGGCATCATCGCGGGGGTCGCGGTCCTCACCGCCGGGCTCGTCGCCCTGCTCGGGCGGGCCACGCGCCACCCCGACCTGCCGAGCGGCAAGGGGCGGTTCCTCGAGCGGACCAGCCCGTTCCGCAGCTACTTCCTGCCGGTGATGTACGGCATCATCCCGGTCGTGGGCGCCGACTACTTCGCCCGCCAGCTGCCGAAGTTCCTGGCCCATGCCCCCCGGGTCGTGCCGGCCGCGGGGCACCTCGCCGGGCTCGGTTCGACACACTCCGGCCTCTACACGCTCCGCCTCGCCAACAACCCCACCATCGTCGCCGTCCAGGTGGCGGTGATGGCCGCCGGCACCCTGGCGTCCATCTGGACGATGTGGCGGATCTCCGGCCGGGAGTTGGTACCTGTCGCTGCCCGCCCGCTCACCGCCCGGTTCGCAGCCGTGGCGCTGCCGGTGGCCTTCGGCCTCGCTGCCAGCCTGCTCTACGTCATCATGCACGCCGCCCAATAGGAGCCCCGATGACCGCCACCTCCATCACCGCCCCGTCCACGGACGCCCCGGCCGAGGCGCTCCACGTCGATGTGCTCACGGACCGCTGCGCCGGATGCCAGGAGTGCGTGGTGCGCTGCCCCACCGGCGCGCTCACCCTGGAGCCCGGCAGCTGGACCGCCGTCGCCGACGACGCCCTTTGCGTCGGGTGCCGCCAATGCGTTCGGACCTGCCCATTCGCAGCGATCACCGTCTCGGGGCCGATGCTCGCCGGCGAGCGGGTCGCCACCGGTGTCCACTCTCCCCCGTCCCTGCTCGGTGACCTCGGCGAGACCCGCACCGGGCTCTTCGGCGAGGCCGACGCCCTGGCCGAGGCGAACCGCTGCCTTTCCTGCCCGGATCCCACCTGCGTGCGGGGCTGCCCCGCTCACAATGACATCCCCGCCTTCATCACCGCTGTGCGGGAAGCCGACCTGGCGCGAGCGCACCGGATCATCCGGCGGACGAGCTTCCTTCCCGACGTCTGCTCCCGCGTCTGCGACCAGGCGCTGCAGTGCGAGGGGGCGTGCACATGGTCGCTCGCCGGCGGTACGCCCGTCGCCATCGGCGCGCTCGAGCGCTACATCGCAGACACGGCGCCGTTGCCGCCGCTCGAGGCGGAGGACGACACCGGTGCCGATATGGCCGTCGTCGTCGTCGGTTCCGGGCCTGCAGGCGCCGGGGCCGCTTTCGAGCTGGTCCGATCGGGAGCGTCGGTGACCGTGCTGGAGGCTCGGGACCGCCCTGGCGGGCTGCTCGACTGGGGCATCCCCGCCTTCACCCTCCCTGCCGATGTGGCCCGCCGTCCTTGGGAGGACCTGCTGGCCGCAGGCGTCGAAGTCCGTTGCGGGGTGGAGGTGACCGCCGCCGACATCGACGAGCTGCTCGGCTCCTACGACGCGGTGATCCTCGCGCACGGCGCCGGCCTCCCCCTCAGGCTCCCGGTCCCCGGAGCGGACCTGGACGGGGTGTGCGACGCGACCCAGTTCCTGCAGGACGCCCAAGCGGCCCTCGAGCGGGGCGAGCCGTCGCAGTTCCTCCCGTCACCAGAAGACGACGCCGAGCCGCCGACAGTCCTCGTCGTCGGTGCTGGCAACACCGCGATGGACGTCGCCCGCCTCACCCGGCGCCTCGGGGCACGGGCCATATGCGTCGACTGGCTGGACCGTCGCTTCGCCCCCGTCCGGCCCGACGAGCTGGCCGAAGCCGCCGAGGAGGGTGTCGACATCCGCTTCCTCACAACAGTGCAGTGCCTCGAGGGCGCCGACGGCCGGGTGACGACCGCGGTGCTCGACGAGACAGCCCAGTCCGACGCGGCGTCCAAGCCGAAGACGGTGCGCCGTGCCGCCCAGCGGGAGGCCGTCGACCTGGTCGTGATGGCCATGGGCTACCGCGCCGACCCCGCCTTGTCCGGGCGGCCGCCGGTCGCCCGGCGGGCGACCGGCCTGCCGAGCCGCCGGGTGCAAGCGAGCGGCCTGCTCGCCGCCGGCGCACCGGCCTTCGCCCGCCACCAGCCGATCGGCCAGCTGGTCCTCGGGCGCGCGACCGCCGAGATCATTGCCGGCATGGGCATCCGTGACCGGCTCTTCGTCGCCGGCGACGCACTGGTCGGGCCGTCGACGGTGGTCGAGGCCATGGCCCAGGGCCGCCGCGCGGCGCGGGCCGCCCTCGAACGCCGCGTGCATCGCCCCGACCGGGTGCCGGCGGGCGTCGAGCCGCGGGTCCTCGTGACCTGGGAGAGCAGGGGCGGCCACACCGAAGCCGTCGGGCGCGAGCTCGCCGAGGTGTTGAGCCGGCGGAATGCCCAGGTGCGCACCCTGCCCCTCCGCGACGTCACGCTCACCGACCTCGCGGCCGCCGACCTAGTCGTGCTCGGCACCTGGGTCGAGGGCTTCGTAGTCGCCGGCGTCCGACCCGCTCGTGCCACGACGGCCTGGCTGCGTCAGCTGCCTGGACTGGGGGCAACCCAGTTCGCCATCTACTGCACCTACGCCGTCGACCCGAAGGGAGCGCTCGACCGGCTCCGTCAGGACGTCGTAGCCAAGGGCGGACGGGTCGTTGCCGAAGGAGCGTTTGGCCGGCGCCGCCGGCGGGGCGACGTCGAGATCTTCACCGACCGGCTCCTCGGTGGTCTCGGGGCCGGCGGGGGTGTCGCCGGCGGGGGCCAGGCACCGGGGTCGGTCGTCGGCTCCCATCCCATCAGCGCGGCCTCCTGAGATGCCGCGCCGGGGGGTCGGAGGGCGGGTCGAAGGACAGACCGGCGGGCGGCTCGGCCGGCTGTGGGCGGACGCCCGACGTCTGGGGGACCAACAAGGTGAGCCCCGAGAGGTCCCCCGCGGCGCGGGGCCCCAATCGGTGCCGGCTGTGCCGGTGCTCGCTCGCCGGCCGATCACGGCGGTGGTCATCGCCGACAACGCCGTCACCCGGGAGGGGATCCGGAGGGTTCTCGAGCATCAGGGCAACGTCGCCGTCGTGGCGGAAGCCGACCGGCTGGACACTGCGATCGCAGCCGTCGAGGTCGCGAAGCCCGACGTCGTGCTGCTCGACCTGGTCCTTCCCGGCGCCGGCGGTGTCGAAGCGGCACGCCGGCTCCGGCAGCGCTGCCCTTCCACCAACGTCGTGGTGCTCTCGGGCCCAACCGACCCGGAGTACGTCGAGGCCATGCTCGACGCAGGCGTCGCCGGCTACCTGCCCAACTCGGCGCGACCCGAGCAAGTCATCGACGCCGTGCGCGCCGTCGTCTCGGGGAGCGTCGTGCTCGGTACGGGGGTCCCGTCGCCGGCGTCGTGCGACCGGCCCGGGGCGCGGGTCCGACCGGAGCCGGCGGTCACCGGTCGGGAGCTGGACGTGATCGGGCTCCTCGTCGACGGCCACACCAACCAGCAGATCGCCGAGCGACTGGGCATCAGCAGGCGCACGGTGGAAGCCCACCTCCAACGCATCTTCGACAAGTTCCCCGCCCGCTCCCGCACCGGAGTCGTCCTCTATGCCCTCCGGCACGGCCTGGTTGCCGGCCCGCTGCCAGCGGAGCCCGAGCCGCAGCCAAGCCCGACGGCAAGACGGTCCCCGTCCGGTCACCGGGCTGCGCCGGCCCGTCCCGTTCCGGGTCCTGCCACCCGTGCCGACCCCCTGCAACCCGTGCCGGCCTCCTTCCACCCGTCCGCGCCCTCCAACCCGTCCCATCGCCTGCAGTCGGTCCAGGCCCCCTGACCCGTCCAGGCTGTGTGCCCGGTCCAGGCCCCCTGACCGGTCCGGAACCTGCCGTTGGTCCGGCACCTGTCACCTGTCCCAGCTCAGGACGAGCAGGGCACAACTAGTCGCTGCGAGGATCCTGGAGGGGCGGTGCGCGGGGAGCGGGGCCGCTTCCACCCCGGTGGAGGTTACGGTTGGGGCTGGTGGGTGCTCGGCACGCTCATGTGGGCGACGGGCGGGTTGGTCTCGCGCGGGGCGATCGGCATCCCGGGGTCGTCTGGCCCCTCCTCGCGCGCCTCGGCCTCCACCACGAACCCGATGATCGACCCGAACACCAGGATGAGGCCGAGGACGATGTACCAGGTGCCGTAGGTCAGCCCGACGGCGAGGATGACGGCGCCGAGGCCGATACCCGCCGGCCACACCGACGCAGACGGGAAGAAGCCGACCTCGCCCTCGCCGTCGCTGATCTCGGCGTCGTCGTTGTCCTCGGGGCGGGGGATGCCCTTGCGGCGGCGCCACTGCAGGAACAGGTAGGCACCGAGGAGGGCGTAGGCGGCGAAGCTGAAGAGCAGCATCGCTGTGCCGGCGTCCTCGTTGCTGGTGAACCAGTAGATGGTGCAGACGATGCCGAGGAAGAGCCCCGCCGCCAGGCAGAGGCGCATCTCGACGCGCATCAGTGCCCGACCTCGGTGAGCTGGTCCGGGTGGTTGGCGTCCCAGAGCGGCCGCTCGGAGCGGATGGGCGGCAGTACCTCGAAGTTGTGCTCGGGGGGCGGCGACGACGTCGCCCACTCGAGGGTCTGGCCGTCCCACGGGTTGTCGCCGGCGATCTTCCCGTTGCGGAGGCTCTTGAAGATGTTGATGACCGTGAAGAGCACGCCTATGCCGAGTATGTACGCCCCGATCGAGCTCAGCTCGTTGAGGAAGGTCCAGCCGGCGTTGCTGGCGTAGGTGAACACCCGCCGCGGCATGCCCCGCAACCCGAGGTCGTGCATGGGGAAGTAGGTCAGGTTGGTCCCGATGAACATGATGGCGAAGCTGATCTTGCCCAGCGTCTCGTCGAGCAACCGGCCGGTGTACTTGGGGAACCAGTAGTAGATCGAGGCGAAGGCGCAGAAGACGGTGGTGCCGACCAGCACGTAGTGGAAGTGGGCCACGAGGAAGTAGGTGTTGTGCAGCTGGAAGTCGAGCGGCGGCTGGGCGAGCATCACCCCGGTGATCCCCCCGCAGAGGAAGATCACCAGGAACCCGATGGCGAAGAGCATCGCCGTGTTGAGGGTCAGCACTCCCTGCCACATCGTGCCGATCCAGTTGAAGAACTTGATGCCCGTCGGCACGGCGATCAGCAGGGTCATTGCCGCGAAGAACGGGAGCAGCACCGCGCCGGTGGTGTACATGTGGTGGGCCCAGACCCCCATGGACAGCCCGGCGATGGCCAGCGTGGCGGCGATCATGCCCTTGTAGCCGAACACCGGCTTCTTGGAGAAGGTGGAGATCACCTCGGTGGCGACGCCGAAGTACGGGAGCGCCAGGATGTACACCTCGGGGTGCCCGAAGAACCAGAAGAGGTCGAGGTACAGGATCGGCTGGCCGCCCCCGTTTGGGTTGTAGAAGCTGGTGCCGAGGTGCCGGTCGCACCACAGGAGCACCATCGCGGCGGCCAGCACCGGGAAGACGAGCAGCACGAGGAACAGCGTCACCAGCTCGTTCCACACGAAGATCGGCATCCGGAACATCACCATGCCTGGGGCGCGCAGGGTGAACGTCGTCGTGATCACGTTCACGGCCGTGAAGATGCCGGAGAACCCGGTGAGGACGATGCCGAGGAGCCACATGTCGACCCCCGGGCCCGGGGAGTGGATCGCCTCACTGAGGGGGGCGTAGCTGAACCAGCCGAACTCGGCGGCCCCGTCGTTGGTGAGGAAGCTGATCAGCATGAGCAGGAGGCCGCCGAGGTACAGCCAGTAGGAGAGGTTGTTGAACCTCGGGAAGGCCATGTCGGGGGCGCCGATCTGCAGCGGCAGGATGTAGTTCGCCAGGCCGAAGGCGAAGGGACCGCCGAAGGCGAACAGCATGATCGTCCCGTGCATGGTGGCCAGCTGGTTGTAGAGGTTGGGACCGATGAAGTTGTTGTTGGGGGCGATCAGCTGGGTGCGCACCATCTCGGCCATGAGACCGGAGACGAGGAAGGCGACGAAGGACGTGACCAGGTAGTTGAGGCCGATCTGCTTGTGGTCGGTGCTCGTGATGAACTTGACCCACCCGTGGGGCCGGGGTCCCGGGACGATCTCGGTGATCGGCTCGGCGACGATGGCCGCGCCGCCACCCGGCCGTTCCTGAATCAGGGTCACGACTTGCTCGCTCCCGCAACGGTGATCGAGTTGGGCTTCTGGGCGCGGTACCAGGCGTCGAACGCCGCCTTGGGCATCGCCTTCACCTCGAAGCGCATGAAGGCGTGGTAGGTCCCGCAGAGGGTGTTGCACTCGCCGATCCACTCGCCCGTGGTGGTCACGTTGATGTCCACCGTGTTCTTCACGCCCTGGATGAGGTCGCGCTGGTAGAGGAGCTCCGGCACGTAGAAGGTGTGGATGACGTCAGCGGTCGTCAGGTCGAGCTGGACGGTCTCGTGGGTCGGCAGGTAGAGGATCGGCAGGGCGCTCTGGTCATTGATGCTGGGCTCGGTCGCGACCGAACCGAGCTCCTGGTGGCCGTTGGGGTAGGTGAACCGCCAGCCCCACTGGAAGCCCAGCACCCCGATGACGAGCCCCGGGTGCTTGGAGACGTGGGTCATCTTGTTCTCGATGCCGTACATGTACCCGAAGATCACCGCCACGAGGATGAGGGGGATGATCGTGTAGGTCGCCTCGATCGGGATGTGGTACTGGAACTGGCGGGGCCGCCGGGTGTCCCCCGGCCGGGCCCGGTACCGCACCACGCACCACACGATCCCGCCGAGGACGATCGCTGCGACCGGCAGCGCGATGTAGTAGTTGAGGGACCACAGGTTGTGGAGCAGGGGCGAGTAGGTGTCGACACCCCGCCGGGCCCCGAAGTTGGTGGCGAGGAACCCGCTCTGGGCGAAGATCACCGTCCCGAAGATCAACCTGCCACCGTCTTGCCGAGGCGCTTCCCGCCTGTGCGCCCGCCTGTGCCCGTCGTCGCGTCCACGGGGCCAACACTAAGACCGGCGTCCGGAGCGCACCAAACCGGCGAGCAGGCCGCCGGATCGTCCGGCGCCGGCCACCGCCTCGGGTTCGCAGCGACCGCAGCCGCGCTCCGCCCTCCCGATTGCCGATCCCCGCCCCAAGCCCTATGCTGTCGTGCCGGCCTGCGCTCCCTCGCGGCGGCGGCCCGCCCCAAGCCGCGGGCGCCCGACGTGAGCCCGCCTCCAACCCCTCCCACGTCCCCGAGGATACCTGTGCGTACCTACTCCCCCAAGCCGGCCGACATCGAGCGTGCCTGGTACGAGGTCGACGCCGACGGCGCCGTGCTCGGCCGGCTCGCCTCCGAGGTCGCCCGGGTGCTTCGCGGCAAGCACAAGCCGATCTTCGCCCCACATGTGGACACCGGCGACCACGTGATCGTCGTCAATGCAGCGAAGGTCCAGATGTCCCCGGGGAAGGCCGAGACCAAGCTCGCCTACCGCCACTCCGGCTACCCGGGGGGGCTGCGCAGCCGCACCTACCGGGAGCTGCTCGACACCCGCCCGGAGGAGGTCGTTCGCCGGGCCGTGAAGGGTATGCTCCCCAAGGGCGCGCTCGGGGCGCAGATGCTCCGCAAGCTCAAGGTGTATGCCGGCCCGACCCATCCCCACCAGGCCCAGAGCCCGCAGCCGCTCTCGGTCGACCACTCCGTCCGTCGCCTGTCGCAGGGCCGCTCGGCCTGAGGGCCCGGCGACCAGCGATACTCATCAGGAGCCCGCCGCCCCGTGCCCAAGCCGCTCGTCCAGTCAACCGGTCGCCGCAAGGCCGCCGTCGCCCGTGTCCGGCTCCGCCCGGGCACCGGTCGCCTGCTCGTCAACCACCGGCCGCTCGAGGACTACTTCCCATCGGCCACGCACCGGATGATCATCACCGAGCCACTGCGGTTGGTGGGCAAGGAGGAGGCCTACGACGTCGACGCCACGATGGACGGCGGTGGCGTCTCCGGTCAGGCTGGTGCGCTTCGTCATGGCATCGCCCGGGCACTGGTCGCAGTGGAGCCCGACACCCGGGTGTCCCTCAAGAAGGAAGGCTTCCTCACCCGCGACGCCAGGGAGAAGGAGTCGAAGAAGTATGGCCTGAAGAAGGCCCGCAAGGCGCCGCAGTACTCCAAGCGCTGAAGCGGTTCAAGAAGGCGTGACGCTCCGTTTCGGGACCGATGGCGTCCGCGGCGTCGCCAACGCGGAGCTCAGCCCCGAGCTGGTGCTCGCGCTCGGCCGGGCCGTGGCCCGGGTCCTCGGAGGCCCCCGGATCCTGATAGGGCGCGACACCCGCCGCAGCGGTCCGTTGCTCGGCGCCGCCCTGTCCGCCGGCATCCTGGCGGAAGGAGTCGACGTCGTCGACCTGGGCGTCGTCCCGACGCCGGCGCTGGCCGCCCGCTCGGCCGACCAGGGAGTACCGGCCGCCGTCATCTCGGCATCCCACAACCCCTTCCCGGACAACGGCATCAAGCTCTTCGCCGCCGGCGGCCGCAAGCTGGAGGAGGACGCTGAGGCCCGCATCGAGGCCTTGCTGCACGCGGCCGTGCCGGCGCCCGGGGTTGGCGGCGATGGCTTGCCGGCGCCCGGGGTCGGCGCCGCCGCCGTGCCGGTTGCGGCTGGCAGCCCGACCGGGGCGGCCGTCGGCGCGCAGACCACCGACACCGGCATCCGCTCCTGGTACCGGGCCCACCTCGTCGGTTGCTTGGAGGGTCGGCGCCTCGACGGTCTCGCTGTCGTCGTCGACTGTGCCAACGGCGCCGCCTCCGACGTCGCCGAAGACGTCCTCGACGCCGCCGGCGCCCGGGTCCTCGCCGTGCTGGCAGCGGAGCCGGACGGGACCAACATCAACCGGGGCTGCGGGTCCACCGACCCGTCGCTGCTCGTTGCTGCCGTGCGGGAGTGCGGTGCGGACTTGGGATTGGCCTTCGACGGGGATGCCGACCGGGTGATCGCCGTCGACAGCACCGGGCGGCTGGTGGATGGCGACCACCTCCTCGCGCTCTTCGCGCTCGACCTGCGACGGCGGCACCGGCTGGCGGGCGACACCGTGGTGGTGACGGTCATGACCAACCTGGGCTTTCACCGGGCGATGGCGGCCGAGGGGGTCTCGGTGCACACCACCGACGTCGGTGACCGCAACGTGCTCGTGGCGTTGGAAGCCAACGGCTGGTCACTGGGCGGCGAGCAGTCGGGCCACCTGGTGTTCACGGAGCTGGCGACGACCGGCGACGGCCTGCTCTCCGGCCTGCTGCTGGCCGACCTCGTCGTGCGGTCGGGACGCCCCCTTTGGGAGCTCGCCGGTGGGATCATGCAGTCCCTGCCCCAGGTGCTTCGCAACGTCCCCCTACCCGACCGCGGCGGGCTCGCCGCCGCGCCGATGGTCTGGGCGGAGGTGGAGGCGGTACAGCGGGAGTTGGGTGCCGACGGGCGTGTGCTGCTGCGGCCGAGCGGCACCGAGCCGCTCGTCAGGGTCATGGTGGAGGCGGTCACCATGGCTCGTGCCGCCGACGCCGCCGACCGCCTCGAGGCCACCGTGCGGAAGTCGTTCCCCCTCGCCTGATCACCTCGTCTCTGCAGGTAGGAGGTTGAGGCGCGGGGCCGGCCGCGGCCGTGTCATGCTGGCCGCCGTGAGAGTCCTGGTCGTGGAGGACGACGACGGCATCGCCGAACCGCTCATGGAGGGGCTGCGCCGGGAAGGCTTCGAGGTCGAACGCGCTTCGACCGGCGCCGCGGCCCTGGCCGCCACCGACGCCGAGCTGGTGTTGCTCGACCTCGGCCTCCCCGACATCGACGGCTACACCGTCTGCCAGCAGCTGCGGGCCCGTTCCAAGGTGCCGATCATCGCCGTCACCGCCCGCGGCGCCGAGGTCGATCGCGTGGTGGGGCTGGAGCTCGGGGCTGACGACTACATAGTGAAGCCATTCGGCTTCAGGGAGCTGGTGGCCCGGATCCGTGCCGTGCTACGGCGCACGGGCGGTGCCCTCGCGCCCGAAGTGCCGCCGGTGCAGCAGCTCGGCCGCCTCGCCATCGACCGGCGCACCCGGCGCGTCTACGTGGACGGCGAGGAGATCGCCCTCTCACCCAAGGAGTTCGACCTGCTGTCGCTGCTGGCCGAGGATGCCGGCGCCGTGGTCAACCGCCAGCAGATCCTCGAAGATGTCTGGGATCCGCACTGGTACGGGCCCACCAAGACGGTGGACGTGCACGTGGCCTCGCTCCGCAAGAAGCTCGGTCACCCGGAGTGGATCGAGACTGTCCGGAGAGTAGGGCTCCGCCTCGGGCCGACCGACGGCACGGATCGCCCCGCCGCCGCCGCCCCGGCCGCGGCCCAACCACAACCGCCCGGCGACGCCGATCCGGAGGCCGACGGGGAGGCCGCCGACCGGCCGTGACCCGCCGGCTCCTGCTGTCGTACCTGGGCCTGGCCGTTCTCATTCTCGTCGTCTTGGAGGTGCCGTTCGGGTTCATAGCGGCGCGGCACGAATCCGGCAGCGCCCGGGCCCAGGCGACCCGCGACGCTACCGAGATCGCCATCGGAGCCGCCGAGGTGGTGGAGGCGGGGAACCGGGCCGGGTTGCAGGCCCTCGTCGAGGACTACTTCTCGCGCACCGGCGCCGAGGTGGTCGTCGCCGACGCCGGCGGGCGGGTCATCGCCTCCGACGACCCCGACCGCGACCACGACGCCGACAACCACCGCGCGTTGCTCGCCCAGGCCCTCCGGGGAGGCACGGTCAGCGCCCTCGTCCAAGAGGAGGGCCGCCCCACCGCCGTGGCGGCCGTGCCGATCGGATCGGCTCTGCGACCGTTCGGCGCCGTGCTCATCAGCGTCTCCGTCGGCGTCTACACAGACCGGATCCAGGACGTGTGGACGGCGCTCGCCGGCTTCGCCCTCGCCGTGCTCGTGCTGACCACCATCGTCGGCTTGGCCCTCGCCAGGAGCCTCACCCGGCCGCTGGCCGTGCTGGAGGGGACGGTGGCCCGCTTCGGCGACGGTGACCTGTCGAGCCGGGTCCCGTCCGGCCTCGAGCCGCAGGAGATGGCCACCCTGGCGGAGTCCTTCAACGACATGGCCCAGCGCCTCGAGGAGCTGATCTCCGCCCAGACCCGCTTCGTGGCCGATGCTTCCCACCAGCTGCGCTCGCCGCTCACGGCCCTGCGGTTGCGGCTGGAGAACCTCGAGGCGGAGCTCGACGAGCAGACCGGCGAGGCGCTTGCGGCCGCCGGGCGTGAGGTCCAGCGACTCAGCCGGCTTGTCGACGGCCTGCTCGTGCTGAGCCGAGCCGACAGCACCTTCCCCGAACTGCAGCCGGTCGACGTCGCCCAGGTGATCACCGAGCGATGCGACGCGTGGTCCGCCCTGGCCGCCGAACGCCGCATCGCCCTCCTGGACCGGATCGCCGACCGCCTGGTGACCGCCGCCCTCCTCGTCCCCGGCGACCTCGACCAGATGCTCGACAACCTCCTCGCCAACGCCCTCGACGCCGCGCCGGCCGAGACGAGCATCCGGGTGACCCTGGAGCCGGGGGCCCGGCGCGACCGCCTCGCCCTGCACGTCACCGACGAAGGCCCCGGGATGAGCGAGGAGGAGCGGGCACGCGCCTTCGACCGCTTCTGGCAGGGGCCCGGGCGCCGCGGGGGCCACAGCGGCCTGGGCCTGGCGATCGTGCGACAGCTCGCCCAGCGCAACGGCGCCGAGGTGCAGCTCCAGGCGGCGCCGTCCGGCGGCCTCGACGTGGTCGTGATCCTCCGGGCCGCCACCGAGCGGGCGGCGCCCGCCGCCAAGCCGTGGGCCCCCCTCCGCTGAGCGTCGCGCGCGCCGCCGGGCAGAGCGCGAAGCTACCGGTCGACGCCACACATGGGGGTGAACGATGCAGGGTCTCATGCAGGACGGTCCGCTGACACTGCCAGCCGTCTTCCGCCGCGCCGAACGGCTCTGGGCCACCAAGCGCCTCGTCACCGCCGGCCGGGACGGCCGTGCCCGCATCGACTACGCCACCTGGACGGCGCGAACCCGCCGGCTGGGCGGCGCCTTCGACGAGCTCGGCATCACCGTCGACGGCCGCGTCGCCACCTTCGCCTGGAACACGTCCCGCCACCTGGAGCTGTACTTCGCCGCTCCGTGCAGCGGCCGGGTGCTGCACACCGTCAACATCCGGCTCTCCGGCGACCAGATCACCTACATCGTCAACCACGCGGATGACGAGGTGATATTCGCCGATCGCAGCCTGCTCGCCCTGCTGTGGCCGCTCATGGACCGCCTGCCCGGCGTACGCCACGTCGTGGTCATGGACGACGGCGCCGGCGAGATCCCCGACGATCCTCGCATCGTCGACTACGAGGCACTGATCGCCGACGCGCCGCCGGCGGGCTTCGACCAGGTCGACGACGAGCGCCGGGCGGCGGCCATGTGCTATACGAGCGGCACCACCGGCAACCCCAAGGGTGTCGTCTACAGCCACCGATCCGTCGTGCTGCATTCGATGGGCGCCATGCTGGCCGACACGGTGGCGGTGTCGGAGGCGGACACGATCTTGCCCGTCGTCCCCATGTTCCACGCCAACGCCTGGGGGCTCTGCCAGGCGGGCGTGATGGCCGGCTCCGACGTCGTCTTCCCCGGCGCTGACCTGAAGCCTCAGGCCATCGCCGACCTAATCGTGGAGGAGGGTGTCACGCTGGCGGCGGGGGTCCCGACCATCTGGATGGGCGTGAGGGAGCTGCTGCGCGGCCGGGACATCTCCCGCCTCAGCCGGATCGTGTGCGGTGGCTCGGCGGTGCCCAAGGCGCTCTCCGAGGCGTACCGACAGGAGCTCGGGCTTCCCGTCACGCAGGCATGGGGGATGACCGAGACGAGCCCGTTGGCCTCCATCGCCCGGGTGCGGAGCGATCTGGGCGACCGGGACGATGAAGCCCTCGCCGACGTCCGCGCTACCCAAGGGATCCCCGTCGCAGGCGTCGAGCTACGCGTCGTCGACCCGGTCACCGGTGCGGAGCAGCCGTGGGACGGGGAGTCCTCAGGGGAGATCCACGTGACCGGCCCGTGGATCGCGGCGGCGTACTACAACGACGCGCGGTCAGCGGACTCCTTCGCTCCCGACGGTTGGCTGCGCACCGGGGACGTCGCCACCATCAGCCCTGAGGGCTACATCCACATCGTCGACCGCACCAAGGACGTCATCAAGTCCGGCGGCGAGTGGATCTCGTCGGTCGATCTGGAGAACGAGATCATGGGCCATCCGGCTGTGGCCGAGGCGGCGGTGATCGCGGTGCCGAGCGAGCGGTGGATGGAGCGCCCCCTGGCCTGCGTGGCCGTCAACCCCGGGGCCACGCTGACCCGCGAGGAGTTGCTCGAGTGGCTGGCCCAGCGGGTCGTCAAGTGGTGGCTCCCCGACGACGTCGTGTTCATCGACGAGGTTCCCAAGACGTCGGTGGGCAAGTTCTCGAAGAAGGACCTGCGGAAGCGCTTCGCCGAGCTGCGCGTGCCCTGACGGGCGAGGGGCCGTACCCTGGCGTCTCGTGTGTGGCATCGTCGCCGTCCTCCGCCGCCCCTCTTCCCGGGAGGCCGCCCGGCCGGCGGATGCCGTGGCCGCGCTGGCGGAGGCGGCGGCCCTCGTCGCCGCCGGCGCTGCCGGGCTCGGCGCCCGTGGCCCGTCCACCGCCCACCCGTCGGCGGGGGGCTGGGACGAGCCCGACCACGAGAGCGGTCGCGCCGAGCGGGCCCTCGACGCGCTGGCGGAGGCGGCCGGGAGGCTCGAGGGCCTCGACGCCGCCCTGCGGGGGGTGCCAGGGCTCGGGTGCCTCCTATCCCCCGGAACGACCGATGCGGTCGAGGCGGGCGCCGGCGAGCTCGGCCGCGTCCTCGATGCCCTCGAAGCGGACCTCGACGCCGGAGACCTCCACGTCACCCCCTCCGTGCTCGAGGCGGTCAACGCCGTCTTGGTGCGCCTCCGCGACGTGTGGTGGGCGATCGGCCGAGACCGGGTCGGTTCCGCCCGCAGCGTGGCGGCCCTCGCCCCGCCCGGCGCCGACCCGGTGGCCGGCCCCGACTACGTGCGCGAGGCCCTGTGGGCCCTCGACGTGGCGTGCAGCTCCATCGACCGGCTGGAGGTGCGGGGCCGGGACTCGGCGGGCCTGCACGTGCTCGTGGTCGGCCACGGCCTCGATCTCACCGCCCCCACGACCAGGTCGATGCTGGCGCCCCGGCTCGCCGACCCGCTCTTCACCTCCATGGCGGCACGTGCCCCTGACGGCGCGCTGGCGTTCGTTTACAAGGCGGCGGCCGAGATCGGCGAGCTCGGCGACAACGTGGCCGCGTTGCGGGAGGGGATCCGCAACGACGCCCTCCTCGGTGCCGCGCTGGCCCAGCCGGGCGCGCAGCCCCGCGTCGTCGTGCTCGGCCACACGCGCTGGGCAAGCGTGGGCGTCATCTCCGAGCCCAACGCCCATCCTCTCGACTCCGACGAGGGGCCCTACGTGGTGGCCGCCCTCAACGGCGACGTCGACAACCACGCCGAGCTCCGAATGCGACACGGCCTGCAATTCCCGGATGAGATCACGACCGACGCCAAGGTCATTCCTGCCCTCCTCTCCCGCGAAATGGGTGGGGGAAAACCGGCGGGTGACGCCTTCCTCTCGACCGTGCGGCAGTTCGAGGGATCGGTTGCCGTGGCGGCCTCGCCGGCGCAGGAGCCGGATCACCTGTACCTGGCGTTGCGCGGTGGAGGCCAGTCGCTGTACGTCGGATTGGCCGAGGATGCGTACGTTGTTGCGTCCGAGCCGTACGGCCTCGTTCAGGAGACGCCCCGCTACGTGCGCATGGACGGTGAGGCCACACAGGGCCAGGTCGTGGTGCTGGACCGGGCGGCGGCGGGAACCCTGGCCGGAATGGAGCGCCGGCGCTACAGCGGGGCTGATCTTCCCCTCGAGCCGGGGGAGGCGTGCACCGCTGACATCACGACTCGCGATATTGATCGGGGCGGTTTTCCCCATTTCCTGGTGAAGGAGATATTCCAGGCTCCTTCCTCGCTGCGAAAGACCCTGCGAGGCAAAGTCCTCCCCGGCAGCGACGGGCGGCTCTCGGTCGGCCTCGGCCCGGACGCGCTGCCGGCCGACGTCGTCACCGCCCTCGCGGACCATGACATCCGGCGGGTCGTCGTGATCGGCCAGGGCACCGCAGCCGTCGCCGGCCGGGCCGTCGCCGCCGCCATCTCCCACTGCTTGCCGGGAGTCCCCGCCCGGGCGCGGCTCGCCACGGAGCTGTCGGGCTTCGGGCTCGCCGACGACATGAGCGACACGCTCGTGGTCGCCATGAGCCAGTCGGGGACGACGACCGACACCAACCGGACCGTCGACCTGGTCCGGGCCCGTGGTGCCCATGTGATCGCCGTGGTCAACCGCCGCAACAGCGACCTGGTGAGCAAGGCGCATGGCACCCTGTTCACCTCCGACGGGCGCGACATCGAGATGAGCGTGGCGTCGACCAAGGCGTTTTACGCCCAGGTCGCCGCAGGCTGGCTGCTCGCCCTCGGGCTCGCCGACGCCGCCGGCTGCGCCGACCGGGACGAGACCGACCGCCTCCTCCGTGCACTGCGCCGGCTGCCCGAGGCCATGGAGGCGGTCCTGGCGCGCCGCGACGAGATCGGTCGCATCGCCGCCGGGGTGGCGCCGCCCCGCCGGCATTGGACGGTGGTCGGCAGCGGCCCTGACGCCGTGGCCGCCGCCGAGGTGCGCATCAAGCTGTCAGAGCTGTGCTACCGCTCGATCGCCCACGACTCGATCGAGGACAAGAAGCACATCGACCTGTCGAGCGAGCCGCTGATCCTCGTGTGCGCGGCCGGTCTGTGGGGCCCCAACGCCGACGACGTGGCCAAGGAGGTGGCGATCTACCGGGCGCACAAGGCGTGCCCTGTCGTGATCGCTGCCCAACCGGAGCTGTCACGGTTCTCCCCCGGTGCGGAGGTCGTTGCCGTGCCGGCCTGCGAGCCCGAGCTGGCCTTCGTGCTGTCGGCGATGGTGGGCCACCTCTTCGGATACGAGGCAGCGCTGGCCATCGACGCCCAGGCTCGGCCGCTGCGAGCGGCCCGCGCCGTGCTGGACGGCGTCGCCGGCCTGCCGGCGTCGGAGCTGCTGCGCACCGTCGGGGCACCGCTCGCCGAGGCGGCGGCGCCGTTCGTCACCGGGCTGGCGTCCGGTTCCTACGACGGCAACCTGGAGGCGTCGACGGCGGTGCGGGTCGTGTCGCTGCTGCGCTACGTCACCGGCGCCGTCCCCGTCGAGGGCTACGAGGTCGAGTCGGGCAAGGTCGGCTCGCCAGACGTGCTCGTCGCGGACCTCTACGACGCCCTGTCGGAGGCGATCGACCAGCTGACCCGGCCCGTCGACGCCATCAAGCACCAGGCGAAGACCGTCACCGTCGGCACGTCACGCAGCGAGGACGAGCTCCTCGCCCGCCCGCTGGTGCGCGAGACCCTCGCCGCCGGCGCCTCCGCCGATGTCCTCGGCTACCGGGCACTGCGGACGCTGGCCGCCCTCGACGCCGGCGTCGAGGAGGTCCTCGGCTTCACCCGCTACCGCATCGACTGGCCGCCGGGGGCCTGGCCGACCGCCGCCGTCACTGACCAGGGCGGCGACATGGCTGGCGTCCCGTCCCGCACGGCGAGCGACCCGAGGCTCGCGGGGACCAAGCACCGCGCCGCCGACGAGCGCGAGGTGACCGTCACCCGAGGAGCCCGCGACGGCCGCACGGTGATCCTCGTGCCCGAGGTCAAGGCCAACGCCGTCATCGGCATGACCCTGCTGCACGTGCGGTTCGCCCCGACACTGCCGGCGGCCGCGGTGAAGGCGGTGATGACCGGCTACCGCGGCCGCTACGCCGCCCTCAGGGACGCCGTCACCGAGAGCGAGCCGGCGTTCGACGAGGACCGCCTCGCCGAGGTCCCCCTCGTCGACCTGCTCACCCAGCCGGTGTACGTGCTGGCGGCCCGCTGGCGACCGCCGGCTGACCACGCGTGACGCCGGCGCACGGCAGGCCGGATGCGGGGATGCCCGGGTCCTGGGTTGCTGGGACGGGGATGGTCGCTGCCGGCCGGCTCGTCGGGCTCGGGATCGACATCGTGGACATCCCCCGCCTCGCTCGCATGCTGGGACGGCGTCCCACCATGCGAACGCGGCTGTTCACCAGCCAGGAACGCCAGTACGCCGAGAGCATGGCCACCCCCGCGATCACCTACGCCGGCCGCTTCGCTGCGAAGGAGGCATTCATGAAGTCGCTCGGTGTCGGGCTCGGGGCGGTCGACTGGTGGGACGTCGAGGTGCTCCGATGCGACGGTGGCCGCCCGCAGCTCGTCATCAGCGGCCGGGCGGCCACCCTGGCGACCTCCCTCGGTGTCGCCGGCTGGCAGCTGTCGATCAGCCACACCGAGACGGTGGCGTCGGCGGTGGTGGCCGCCCTGTCGTGATCCCCGTCGTCACGCCCGCCGAGATGGACGACGTCGACCGGGGCGCATCCCAACCGGTCGAGGTGCTGATCGGCCGGGCGGGCGCCGCCACCGCCTCCGCCGCCGTGCGCCTGCTCGGCGGCGGCTACGGCCGGCGGGTGGTGGTCGTCGCCGGCAGTGGCAACAACGGGGCGGACGGCCGGGCTGCCGCCGCCCGGCTGGGCGCCAGGGGCGCCCGGGTCTGCGTCGTCGACCCATCCGAGCCGTCGCTGCCGCCCGCCGACCTGGTCGTGGACGCCGCCTACGGCACCGGCTTGTCGCGGGCGTACACGCCGGCGGACCCGGGGCGCGCGCCAGTGCTCGCCGTGGACATCCCCTCGGGCGTCAACGGGGCCACCGGCGAGATCCCCGACGGAGGGGGTGCGCTCGTGGCGCAGGAGACGGTGACCTTCGGGGCGCTCAAGCCGGGCCTGCTCCTCGGCGCCGGCCCGGCCCACACCGGCGCGGTCACCGTGGCGGGCATCGGGTTGGCGGACCGGGCGGCTCGGGCGGCGACGTGCTGGTTGGTGACCGACGACGACGTGGCCGCCAGGTTGCCACCCCGCCCGCCGAGCGGGCACAAGTGGCAGACGGCGGTCGGCGTCGTCTCCGGCTCGCCGGGCATGACCGGTGCGCCGTGGCTGGTGTCGCGCGCCGCCATGCGGGCAGGCGCCGGCTACGTCCGCCTGGGCATACCGGGCGTCGACCCGGGGCGCGCCGGCCTGCCTCCTGGTGAGGCTGTTGGCGTGGCCCTCCCCGCCGAGGAGTGGGCCGGCGCCGCGGTCGAGGCCGTCGAGCGCTGCCGGGCCGTCGTCGTCGGCCCCGGGCTCGGCCGGCCGGCCCGGCCCGGTCCCGACACGCAGGTGGGTCGGTTCCTCGCTGGCAGCGACCTGCCGGCCGTGGTCGACGCCGACGGCCTCAACTCGCTGGGCAGCCTCGCCGCCGTCGCCGCCGTCGCCGGGGCACGGGGCCGCTCGGCGCCCCTCGTGCTCACCCCCCACGAGGGGGAGTGGTCGCGGCTCGCCGGCGGACCGCCCGGTGCCGACCGCCTCGCTGCCGTGCGCGACGCCGCCCGGGCGACCGCTGCCGTCGTGGCGCTCAAGGGTTCCGTCACCGTCGTCGCCGCCCCGGACGGCCGCACCCTCGTCGCCGGCGCCGGCTCGCCCCGGCTCGCGACCGCCGGGACCGGTGACGTGCTGTCAGGGATCATCGGGGCGTTCCTCGCCCGTGGCGTGCCTGCGTTCGAGGCCGCAGCGCTCGCTGCCCATGTCCACGGTCGCGCCGGCGCCGCCGGACCCGCCGAGGGGCTGCTCGCCTCCGACTTGCCGGAGCTGGTGTCGGCGTGGCTTTCGGCCCATGCCCTCCCGCAACCCACCGAGGCGGTGTCTGCCAGGTGGCGCTGACGCCGCGCCGCACCCTCGCCGGGGCGGGCGTCCTCGCTGCCGGTCTCGCCGGCGGTGTCGCAGCGCGCCAGGTGCTCCTCCGCCGGCCGCGCCGGGCCCAGCTGCCTGCCGAGGCCGGCTCAGTCACCCCCCTGTGGCCCTCCGGCACCCGCCACCGGACGGTCGGCGTCGCCGACGGCGCCAGGATCCACGTGGCCGAGCGGGGCCCGACCACCGGCAGGCCCGTCGTCCTCCTCCACGGCATCACCCTGTCCGCCGGGATCTGGGTCGAGCAGTTGCGGCGGCTCCCCGACGCCGGGATGCGCGTCATCGCCGTCGACCTCCGGGGTCACGGCGAATCGACGATCGGTCGGGACGGCCTCGCCCTCGACCGGCTCACCGCTGACGTCGTCGAAGTCGCCGAACAGCTCGCGCTCGGCGACGCCCTACTCGTCGGCCACTCCATGGGGGGCATGGTGGCGCTGCGGCTGCTCAGCACCACTCCGTCACTCGCCCGGGGCGAGGGGTGGCTGTCAGCGCTGGCGTTGGTCGCCACCTCCGCCCGACCGGCCCTCGGTTGGGGTCTCCCCGGCGCCCGGCTGGTGGTGTCGGCGATCGGGCCGGCGCTGAGCGGCGCGGCGGCCCTGGCCCGCTTGTTGCCCACGCCCACACTGCCCGACAGCGAGGCCGGCGATCCGCTCGCCGCCCTGACCTTCGCCGAGCACCCCGAGGCCGGCGCCGTCCGCCTCACCCGCCGGGCGACCGCCCGGGTGCCGGCGGGGACGACGATGGAGCTGCTGGCGGAGCTCGTCAGGCTGGACGAGACGGTGGCGTTGGCGCAGGCGAGGGTTCCGACGACCGTGGTCGTCGGCCGGGACGACCTGATCACGCCGCCCCGCCACGCCCGCGCCCTCGCCGCCGGCATCCACGCCGCCGAGCTCGTCGAGTTGGACCGTTGCGGTCACATGGTGATGCTCGAGCGCCCTGACGAGCTCGCCTCCGCCATCCTCGAGCTCGCTGCCCGCTCGCCGGCGGGGGGCCTCCGGGGGCACAGGAAGCCCTGACCACCCCGGTTGGTGAGCGGGTGTCGGAGGGTGGGTGTCGGGGGTGGGTGTCGGGGGTGGCGGGGGTGGGTGTCGGGGGTGGCGGGCGGCGGAGGTCGGTGGTGGCGGGCGGCGGAGGTCGGTGCATTCAGGGGCGATTGCTGGCCCGAGTGCACCGAGCTGCTGTGAATGCACCGAGCTCGGCCCGGGCAACCACGCATCGTAGGGCTACAAGCGCGACCAGCGTTGGCCGGCGCCGGGGCCGGCGCCGGCCCCGGTGAGGCCAGCCAACAAGGCCGCCCCCGGTACGATCAGACGTCGTGCTCAGCTTGGACGACGTCGCCGCCGAGGCGAGCGGCTGCACCCGCTGCGCCCTCGCCGGCGGCCGCACCACCGTCGTCTTCGGAGAGGGCGATCCCCATGCCCGCCTTCTGGTGGTGGGCGAGGCCCCCGGCCACGACGAGGACCTGCAGGGGCGGCCGTTCGTCGGGCGTTCGGGCCAGCTCCTCGACCGGCTGCTGGTCGAGGAGGCCGGCTTGCACCGGCGGGAGGTCTACATCGCCAACGTCGTGAAGTGCCGCCCGCCCGGTAACCGTGACCCGTTCCCGGCCGAGATCGCCGCGTGCCGCCCGTTGCTCGAGGCCCAAGTCGAGCTGATCCGTCCCAAGGTCGTGCTGACGCTCGGCAACTTCGCGACGCGGCTCCTCCTCGACACGACCGAGCGCATCACCGACCTGAGAGGGCGTGCTTACCCGTGGGGGCCGGCGGGCTCGGTGCTGGTCCCGACCTTCCACCCGGCGGCCGCCCTGCGTGGGGGAGGCGAGATCCGGGCCTGCATGCGTGCCGACTTCGTCCGGGCCAAGGAGATCCTGGTTGCCGCGGCGGCGCCGTCGTGAACGACCAGCTGCTCGCCGAGATCCACGTCGAGGACCTGGAGGGGACAAGGGCGGTGGCGGGGGCGCTCGCCGGCGTGCTGCGGGCGGGGGACCTGGTGCTGCTCACCGGGGAGCTGGGCGCGGGCAAGACGGCCTTCACCCAGGCGTTGGCGGCCGCCCTGGGAGTGGTCGGCCCGGTCACCAGCCCGACGTTCACGCTCGCCCGCTCCTATCCCTGCGCCGGCGGTGTCGAGCTGGTGCACGCCGACATCTACCGCCTCGAGCAGCTCGCCGAGGTGGTCGACCTGGGCCTGCCCGAGCAGCTGGAGGAGGGGGCGCTGGCCGTCGTCGAATGGGGCGAGCGCGGCGCGCCGGCGCTGCTGCCCGAGCACCTCGCCGTCGCCCTCACGCCTGGCGCCGATGACGACGAGCGCTGGATCGAGGTGCGCCCCGTCGGCGACCCGTGGGTAGGGCGCTGGCCGGCGGTCCTCGCCGCCCTCGCCCCGCTGGACGAAGCCCCGCTGGACGAAGCACCGCCGGACGAAGCACCGCTGGACGAAGCACCGCCGGGCGGAGCACCGCCGGGCGGAGCAGCGGGCGGCGGGCCGTGAACCTCCTGGCCATCGAGACGGCCACCCCACAGGTCGGCGTCGCCCTGCTCGGCGACGACGGCCTGCTCTACGCCACCCGCCTCGCCGGCGGTCGCCGCCACGGCGAGGTCCTCGCTCCCGCCATCACCGCAGCCTTGGACGTCGCCGGCCTCACCCCGTCCGAGCTCACGGCCGTCGCCGTGGACCGGGGACCGGGCCTGTTCACCGGCCTGCGGGTCGGGCTTGCCACCGCCAAGGCACTGGTGGACGCCCTGCACATACCCGGCGCCGGTGTCACCAGCGTCGAGGCCCTCGCCCACCCGCACCGGCGGGGCACGCGGGTGGTTGCCGCCGTGGTGGACGCCCGCCGCCACGAGGTGTTCCGCGCCGTGTACGCGCCGGTGGACGGGGCCCTCGTGGAGGTGGCGCCGCCGGCGGTGACGACCCCGGCCGATCTCGCCACCCAGCTGGCGCAGGTGGCCGCCGGCACCCCGGTCCTCGTGGTCGGCGACGGCGGGCGCCGCTATGCCAGGGAGCTGAGCGGCCCGGGCGTGGAGATCGCCGGCCCGCTCGACGCCCACCCCGACCCGGCGGTGGTGGCCGAGATCGCCGCCGCCCGTCTCGCCGGGGGCGGGGCCGACGCCGACCTGCGGCCCCTCTACCTCCGCCAGGCCGACGTGCGCATCGGCTGGGAGGCCCGGAGCGGCGCCGCCGCCAGGCCTCCCACGCAGACGGCGGGGGCGCCGGTCATGAGCGTCACCTGCGAGCCGGCCGATGGCTGATCCGCTCCCCCTCGCCGATCACCCCGATGTCGTGGCGCTGGCCCCCATGCGCCGGCGGGACCTGCGCGCCGTCCTGCGCATCGAGGGACAGGTGTACCCGCGGCCGTGGACGCTGACGCTGTACATGAGCGAGCTCAACCTGCGGGGCAGCCGGCACTACGTCGTCGCCCGTGTCGGCGGGCGGATCGTCGGCTACGCCGGCATGCTCTTCACCGCCGACGAGGCGCACATCACGACCATCGCTGTCGACCCCGCCTTCCACCGCCGGCGGATCGGCACCCGCCTCCTGCTCCACCAGGCGCAGTCCGCCCTCGCCCACGGCGCCCGCCACCTCACCCTCGAGGTGCGCGCCAGCAACGTCGCCGCCCAGGAGCTCTACCGCAGCTTTGGCTTCCACGCCCAGGGAGTCCGCAAGAACTACTACGCCGAAGTGAACGAGGATGGCATCGTGATGTGGGTCCGCGACATGGACCGCCCCGAGTACAGGGCCTGGCTCGCCGCGCTCGACGCCGGGCTGCCCACGCCGACCGTCGACGGCGCCATGGAGGCCTGAGGAGCCGTGCGAGTGCTCGCCATCGAGACGTCCTGCGACGAGACGGCCGCCGCCGTGGTCGACGACGGCCGACACGTGCGCTCATCGGTCGTGTCGAGCCAGGTCGACCTCCACGCCCGCTTCGGCGGCGTCGTTCCCGAGGTCGCCGGCCGGGCCCACCTCGACCTGCTCACCCCCGTCGTCGACGAGGCGCTCGACGCCGCCGGCACGACCGGCGCCGAGCTCGACGTCGTGGCGGCGACGCTCGGCCCGGGCCTCATCGGGTCGCTGCTCGTGGGCGTGAGCGCGGCGAAGGCCTACGCAGTGGCCTGGGGCAAGCCGTTCGTCGGCGTCAACCACATGGAGGGCCACCTGCACGCCGCCTTCCTCGAGGACCCGCAGCTCGCTCTTCCGTCGGTGGTCCTGCTCGTCTCCGGCGGCCACACGATGCTCGTCCTCATGAGCAGTGACGGCCGCTACACCCTGCTCGGCCAGACGATCGACGACGCCGCCGGCGAAGCGTTCGACAAGGTGGCCCGCTTCCTCGGCCTCGGGTACCCGGGCGGCCCCGCCATCGACCGCGTCGCAGCGGGCGGTGACCCGCACGCCGTCGCCTTCCCGCGGGGCCTCGCCCACGAGGGCTTCGACTTCTCCTTCTCCGGGTTGAAGACCTCGGTCGTCAACTACGTGAAGAAGCACCCGGAGGTCGACGTCGCTGACGTCGCGGCCAGCTTCCAGGAGGCGGTGGTCGACGTCCTCGTCGGAAAGTCCACGCGCGCCGCGGCTCTCGTCGGCGCAAGGAGCATCGCCATCGGCGGGGGGGTCGCTGCCAACTCCGTGTTGCGCGAGCGGGTCAACGAGACCTGCGCCGGCCTGGGGCTGGCGGCCTTCCTGCCCAGCCGCGCCATGTGCACCGACAACGCCGCCATGGTGGCTGCCACGGCGTGGCACCGCTACCGGCTGGAGGGGGCGACACCCCTCGACGCTGCCGCCGACCCCAACCTGCGGTTGCGGTTGGGCTGATGCGGCGCACCGGTGGGAAGGACGCAGCGGTCAGCCGGCGACGCCGGCACCCGGTCCCCGCCCCGGGGGCGCAGGCCCTACCCCCCGGCACCGCCCGCCCCCGCCGCCTGGTGCCGTCGCTGCGCTACGAGCTCGTTGGCTGCGGGCTGCACGGTCACGCCCTGCTCGGGACCGACGCCGCCGTGCTCCGTCCCCGAGACGGCCTCTTCGCCCGCCAGGACCCGGCCGGCTTCCGGTGGTACCGCTGCCTGCGCTGCGACGCCTGGCTGCCGCTGTCCGACCCGGAGGCGCCCACCCGGGACGCCCCACCCGATGGCGACACTGTGGCCCTGCCGCTGCGCGGCCGCCCCCTGCGGGACCGCTACGTGCTGCGGGCCATCGCCGTGGAGCGCTCCTTGCCCCTGCTGGTCATGGCGGCGGTCGTCACCGCCACCTTCCTCTTTGCCGCCCACCGCCGGTCGTTGCGCCCAGCGTACGACCGGCTCTCCGCGGACCTGCGGAGCCTGCTCGGTGGACCGGCGACCCCCCCGCACCATGGCCTGGGCGGTGACGTCAACGCCTTGTTCCACCTCCCCGAATGGGAGGTGTACGCCATCGCCCTCCTCCTCGCCGCTTACACGGCGGTGCTCGCCCTCGAGATGGTCGGGCTGTGGTTCGGCCGGCGCTGGGCGGCGTACCTGACTCTGGTGGAGGCGAGCGCCCTGCTGCCCCTCGAGGTCTACGGCGTCGTCGGGGGCGTGTCGTGGTTCAAGGTGGCATCCCTCGCCGTCAACCTGGCGATCGTCGTCTACCTGCTCGTGGCGCAGCGGCTCTTCGGCCTGCGCGGTGGTGCAGCGGCGGCACGGGCACAGCACGAGCGGGACACCGGCTGGGGTCCACTCGAGCGCGCCACGCCGGGGTCGCTCCTACCGTGTGACGAATGGACCGCCGTGCTCTCGACCGCTCGCTCGCCTACGTCGACTCCTGGCTGAGCTGGAGGCTGCAGCGCCTGCACGTGCCCGGCTGCGTCGTCGCCGTCAGCGTCAAGGGCCGGGTGATCTTCACCGGGGCGTACGGCGACGTGGCCGCCGGCGACGTGTTCCGGATCGCCTCGCACTCGAAGAGCTTCACGGCCACGGCGATCATGCAGCTGGTCGAACAGGGCCACCTCCGCCTGGATGACGCTGCCGCCCAACACCTCGGCTGGCTGGCCGACCACCAGGACCGCCGCTGGCGGTCGGTGACGCTGCGCCAGTTGCTCTGCCACGGCGCCGGCGTCGTGCGCGACGGCCTCGACGCCGACTTCTGGGAGCTGGCACGGCCCTTTCCCGACGGCGAGCAGCTGCGCGCCGAGGTGCTCGAGGCCCAACTGGTCCTCGAGCCCAACACCACGATGAAGTACTCCAATTTCGGCTACGGCGTGCTCGGCGCCGTCATCGAGACCGTGACGGGGCGCCCGTACGAGGAGCACCTGATGGATCGCGTCGTAGGACCCCTCGGGCTGGCGGCGACGACGCCCGAGCCTGGCTCCGGCGACGAGGTCGTCACGGGGTACGGGTGGCGGCACCGGGACGGGACCCGCAGGGCGGTGCCCCCGGTGGACACGAAGGCCCTGGCTCCGGCAACGGGCTTCGCCGCCAGCGCCGCCGACCTCTGCCGTTACTTCAGCGCCCACTTCCCCGGGTCGGGCAAGCTGCTGTCGGACGCGTCGAAACGGGAGATGCAGCGGGTCCATTGGCGGGTGCAGCGCCCCGGCTTCGCCGGGGAGGAGGACTACGGGCTGGGGCTCGAGCTCGAGCAGCTCGGCGGGCGCCGGCTCGTCGGCCACGGCGGCGGGTTCCCCGGGCACATCACCAAGACGCTCGCCGACCCCGCCGCCGGTCTGGTCGTCACGGCGCTGACCAACGCGTCGGACGGGCCGGCATCAGACGTCGTGCGGGGGGTGTACCACGTGGTCGACCGGTTCCAGGAGGGCGCCGGCGAGAGGCCCCGGCGCGGCCTCGGACGGCTGGAGGGCCGCTACCTGGCCATGTCCGGCGTGACCGACCTCGCCGTGGTGGGAGAGCGCGTCGCCGCCGCCAACCCGGAGAGCTGGAAGCCGTTCGAGGACACCGACGAGCTGCAGGTGCTGGACGCCACCACGCTTCGCATCGCCAGGACGAGCAGCTTCGGCTCCGAGGGGGAGCTGGTGCGCTTCGAGCTGCGCGACGGCGCCGTCCAGCGTGTTCGCTGGGCGGGCACGACCATGTGGCCCGAGGAGCGCTGGGACGCCGAGGAGGCCAGGCTGCTCGGAACCGGGCGGTGAGCACCAGGGCTCGTGGAAGGCCCGCAGCCGGCGCGGCAGCGACCGGGAGCGCCGGCACCGCCGCGACCCGTCCAGCCGGCGGTGGGCCACAGCGCGGGGTCTTTCCCCCGGAGTGTGGCAGCAGGAGAGCGGGAGCGCCGGGCGCCAGGTTGAGGTAGCCCGCAGGAGGGGCTATCGTTAGCACTCGTCCGGTGAGAGTGCCAACGCAACGCCGGAGTGTCCGGTTCCCACAGTGCCAACGGAGGCGCAACACCCATGAGCCTTGTGCCGCTCGATGATCGCATCGTCGTCCGCCCGAGCGAGGCCGAGGAGACCACGGCTTCGGGCCTGGTCATCCCCGACACCGCCAAGGAAAAGCCCCAGCAGGGCGAGGTCCTCGCCGTCGGTCCCGGCCGCCGCGCCGAGAACACCGGCGAGCTGATACCGCTTGACATCTCCGTCGGCGACAAGGTCGTCTACTCGAAGTACGGCGGTACCGAGATCACCGTCGACGGGGAGGACCTCCTCATCCTGACCAGCCGTGACGTCCTCGCAAAGGTGACGAAGTAAGTGCCCAAGCAGCTCAAGTTCGACGAGAACGCCCGCCGCGGCCTCGAGGCGGGCGTCAACAAGCTGGCCGAC
>DAHVMA010000034.1:0-4470 GCA_027320105.1 Acidimicrobiaceae bacterium
TCGTGGGACGACACCGTTGCGGGCGTCAGGGCCCGGGAGCCTCCCCCCAGGGTCGCCGTCTCACATCAGTCCTCACAGGACAAGCACCGCTAGCGATCCCCGGGGGTCGGTCCCATGAGTAGTGGTACACCCATCAGCACCGGGGCTCCTGGATGGCGGCAATCGACTTGGGGGCTGCTCCTTGCCGGTGAACCCCCAGGCCCGCCGGAGCAGGACGAGGGGATGGCGTGAGAGCCGTCCGCGTCATTCCCTGCCTCGACGTCGACGCCGGCCGCGTGGTCAAAGGGGTCCGGTTCCAGGGGCTCCGGGATGCCGGCGACCCCGTAGAGCTCGCGGCGCGCTATGACCGCGAGGGTGCCGACGAGCTGGTGTTCTACGACATCACGGCCTCCGCCCAGGCCCGCGACACCCTCTACGAGGTCGTCGCCCGCACCGCCGAGGAGGTGTTCATCCCACTGACGGTCGGCGGCGGCGTGCGGAGCCTCGACGACGCCCGCCGCCTGCTCCGGCTCGGTGCCGACAAGGTGAGCGTCAACAGCGCCGCCGTCCAACGCCCGCAGCTGGTGGCCGAGATCGCCGACACCTTCGGGGCGCAGTGCACCGTGCTCGGCGTCGACGTGCGCCGACGCCCCGACGGCGCCGCATTCGAGGTCCACACCCACGGCGGTCGCCGGCCCACCGGGCTTGACGTCCTGGCGTGGGTCGAGGCGTGCGAACGGCGGGGAGCCGGCGAGGTCGTCGTCAACTCGATGGACCGCGACGGCACCCGCGACGGCTACGACCTGGAGCTGACCCGCACGGTGGCCGACCGCGTCGGTATCCCGGTTGTCGCCAGCGGGGGCGTGGGGTGCCTGGACGACCTCGTCGCCGGAGCCTTGGACGGCGGTGCCGATGCCGTCCTCGCGGCTTCGATCTTCCACTTCGGGGAGGCCACCGTGGCCGAGGCCAAGACCAGGCTGGCGGCGGCCGGCGTGACTGTCCGGCCGGTGCCGGCGTGACCCGTCTGGCCGGCGCAGGCGTGAACCGGGGCGCAGGCGTGATCGGGGCGCCGGCGTGATCGCCGGGCGGGTGGGGATGGCGGGCCGGCACAACGATCTCACCGACGTGGCCGGTGTCCGCGTCGGCCACTACCAGCGGGTGGGGGAGGGCTGGTTCACCGGGACCACCGTCGTGGCGTTGCCGCCGGGGGCGGTCGGTGGGGTCGACGTCCGCGGGGGAGGGCCTTGTACCCGCGAGACGGACGCCCTCGCTCCCGGGACGCTCGTCGAAGTCGTGCACGCCGTCTGCCTCTCGGGCGGCAGCGTCTACGGCCTGGCGGCGGCAACCGGGGTCACGGACTGGCTGGGAGAGCGCGGCATCGGTCTACCGGTCGGCCTGAACGCGGGCGAGGTGGCGCCGATCGTGGCTGCCGCCGGTCTCTACGACCTCCGGCCCGGGGCGTTCGACTGCCGCCCCGACGCCGCCTTCGGGCGGTCCGCCGCCGAGGCGGCTGCCCGGCCGGGTGGGTTCGGGCCGGTGGCACTCGGGAGCGTCGGGGCGGGGGCGGGTGCACGGGCCGGTGGGCTGAAGGGAGGGATCGGCTCGGCGAGCGTGGTGCTTGAAGGCGACGTCACGGTCGCTGCGCTCGTCGTCGTCAACTCCGCCGGCAGCCCCGTCGATCCTGCCACCGGCGAACTGCGGGCCGCGTCGTTCCTGCTGCCCGGCGACATCAGCGGCCTCGGAGACCTTCGCCGGCCGCAGGCGTCGGATGTCGCCGGCGCCGCGGCGCGCCTCTCCGGGGTGTCACCTCGGGTCGGCAACACGGTGCTGGTGGTCGTCGCAACCGACGCTGAGGTCTCGCAGCCCCAATGCACGCGCCTGGCCATGGCCGCCCACGACGGCCTCGCGCGCGCCGTGCACCCGGCCCACGGACTGACCGACGGTGACGTCGTGTTCGCCGTCGCCACCCGTTCCAGGCCGCTGGCGTCGCCCCCGCCGGCACCCTCGCTCCTCCACGGCGCCGGCACCGCCCACCCGGCTGCCCTGGGCGGGCTGATGGCCGCGGGGGCTGACGCGGTGGCACGGGCGGTGGTGCGGGCGGTCCTCTTTGCCGAGGCGGTCAACGGCGTTCCCACCTACCGCGACCTCTACCCGAGTGCCCTCACTTCGGTGCATTGAGCGCGCCTCGGGGATTTTGGGCCCGCTTTCTGACCGCTGTGCACCGAGCTGGCGGCTGCGCGCCGGGAAGGCAAACGACAGGTAGCCCCCGGCGCCGACTACCGTCGCAGGGATGGTGGAGAGCCCCAAGCAGGCGATCCAGATGCTCGCTGACCGGGTGCTCGTGCAGATCCCTCGTGGCGAGGGCGAGCGCAAGTCCCGTGCCGGCATCCTGATCCCTGCCACCGCCCAGGTCGCCCGCCGGCTGACGTGGGCGGAGGTGGTAGCCGTGGGGCCCCACGTGCGTGCCGTCAAGGCCGCCGACCAGGTGCTGTTCAACCCTGAGGATCGATTCGAGGTTGAGGTCCAGGGAGAGGACTACCTGATCCTCCGCGAGCGCGACATCCACGCCGTGGCATCCGAGCGTGTCGCCGACGGCACCGGCCTGTACCTGTAGGAGCCGCCGGCTGCCCGACCCGCCGGCGCCGGTGCTGCAGCTCTGGGGAACGTGCTGGAACGGGGTGTGGAAGCCCGTAACCTGGCGGCATGCCGCCCGCCGCCACCAGCATCGCCTGGACTCCTGAGCAGCTCGCCGACGTGCGCTGGAACGCCGACGGCCTGGTGCCGGTCATCGTCCAGGAGCAGGGAACCGGCGCCGTCTTGATGCTGGCGTGGAGCAACGTCGAGACGCTGCGCGAGACGCTCGACACCGGACGGGTCGTGCTCTGGTCGAGGAGCCGCCAGGGGCGCTGGCGGAAGGGGGACACCTCCGGGGACCGGCAGTGGGTGCGCGAGGCCTACTACGACTGCGACGGTGACACCCTCCTGCTGGTCGTCGAACAGGAGGGTGCAGGTGCCTGCCACACTGGTGCCCGGTCCTGCTTCAGCCGGGCCTTCGGCGCCGGCGCCGGCGCCGGCGACGCTGGCAAGCCGGCGTGATCCGTCCCGACGCCGGCCCGCTCCGCCCCGACGCCGGCCCGCTCCGCCCCGACACCGGCCCGCTCCGCCCCGACGCCGGCCCGCTCCGCCCTGCCGGCCGCTCCGCCCCGCCGGCGTGATCCGCCCGACCCGCGACGAGTTCGTCGCCCTCGCCGGCGGCTGGACGGTCGTCCCCGTCTGGCGGGAGGTGCTCGCCGACCTGACGACGCCGGTTGCTGCGTTCGCGCGCCTCGCCGCCAGCGACCACCGCGCGTTCTTGCTCGAGTCTGTCGAGCACGCCGGCCCATGGGGGCGCTGGTCGTTCATCGGCCTGCAGCCGAGCGCCACGCTGATCGCCCGGGGCGGCCGCCTGGAGGTGGAGGGGGACCTACCCGCCGGGGTGCGCACCGACCAGGGGGTCCTCGCCGCCGTCCGGGCCCTCCTCGACCGGCTCCGCTCGCCGGCGCTCGAAGGCCTGCCTCCCTTCCACGGCGGGCTCGTCGGCTACCTCGGCTACGACGTGGTCCGCGAGGTGGAGCGGCTGCCCGACGCCCCGGCCGACGAGGGCGGGTTCCCCGACGCCATCCTCTCGGTGGTCGGCCAAGTCGTCGCCTACGACTCGTGGCGGCAGCGGGCGACGCTCGTCGATGCCGTGCGGGTGCCGCCGGGCACCACCGCCGCCGGGGCCGGGGCGCTCTACGACGCGGCCGCCGCACGCCTCGACCACCTGGCGGCCGCAGGCGCGCACCCCGCCCTGGAGCCCCTCGTCGAACCCCCCGAGGGCGACGGAGAGCTGCCCGCCCACCGCCGGCGCACGACGCCGGAGGGCTACGCCCGGGCGGTGGCCGCCGCCAAGGAGCACATCTTGGCCGGCGACGTGTTCCAGGTGGTGCTGTCGCAGCGCTTCGAGCTCGACCTCGACGCCGAGCCGTTCGACCTGTACCGGTCGCTCCGCCAAATCAACCCGAGCCCATCCATGTACTTCCTGCGCCACCCCGAGGTGTGCCTGGTGGGGTCGTCACCCGAGCCGCTCGTGCAGCTTCGCCAAGGTCGGGTCGTGTCGCGGCCGATCGCCGGCACCCGCCGCCGGGGGCGCACCGACGACCACGACCGTCGCCTGGCCGCCGAGCTCATCGAGCACCCGAAGGAGCGGGCCGAACACGTCATGCTCGTCGATCTCGCCCGCAACGACGTCGGCCGGGTGGTGGAGTATGGGACGGAGACCGTGGACGAGCTGATGACCTTGGAGCGCTACAGCCACGTGATGCACATGACCTCGCAGGTATCGGGCCGCCTGCGCGCCGGGCTGGGCCCGGTGGACGTGCTGGCGGCGACACTGCCGGCCGGCACCGTCTCGGGGGCGCCCAAGGTGCGGGCGATGCAGCTGATCGACGAGCTCGAGCCGGCCAAGCGGGG
>DAHVMA010000041.1:0-3922 GCA_027320105.1 Acidimicrobiaceae bacterium
GCCGGCTGGCGGGCGAGGACGTCGAGGGCGCGCCCAACGGTCGTGACGGGCTGGCCGCGGCGGATGGCGCGCGCCGCGCGGCGAGCCCTGCTGACTCGCCGGCCCGCCGCCGGACGGGCCAGCACCTGCACCAAGGCCATGTCTCCCGCGGTGCAGCCAACGAGGGTGGCGAGCAAGCCGCGGATCGGGTCGCCGGTCGTGGACTCCTCGCCCAGGGGCAACCAGTCCGGGCGGGCGAGATACGCCTGGCCGCCCGCGGCCCGACTGCCGACGGGAAGCTGTGGTGGGGTGGCGATGCTGGCGCGGGAACCGGGCCACGCGGCCTCCACAGCTTGGGCCACGCCCGCAGCCGAGGCGGTGCGTGAGACCCATAGCCCAATCCGTAGGCCGCGGGCGTCCGTGTGCCATTCGAAGGCGACCGGCGGGCGGCGACCGGCCAGGGTGCGGCGGCCGGCGAGGAGGGGGGCGAGCATCCGCCACAGGGCGAGGCCCCCGCCGGGGTCGGGTTCGGCGGGCGAGGCTATCGCCACCCACCGGCCCCGCCTCGCCCAGCGCGCCCGGGTCGTCAGGCCGATCGAGGTGTAAGCGAGAAGGAGCGCCACCAGGGCAAGGGCGAAGGGCCACAGGGTGTGCGCCGCCGCGGTGAGCACACGGACGACGCGATGGACGAGATCGGTGGTGACCGGTCCTGGGTGGCGCAGGAACCGGCCAAGTGGACCGCCTGGGGTGACCGGGGCGTGCCTCTTGATCGCCGCCAGATCAAGCCCAATCACAGGTCCGGCTCCTCGGCGGCGAGTTCGGCGGGATCGGAGGTGACCAGGCGGTGCTCGGCGGGGCTGGCCACGGTCTGAAACGCGACGCGGTCCGACCCGGCGGCCAGCAACCCCTCGCCCCGGCGGGCCGAGAGCAGGAACGCGCGCTCGCCGTCGGAGAGGTGGAAGGCCTCGGTCAAGGCATCGACGGCCTGCGGCGCCTGGCGGAGCAGGATCTGGGTCGTGGCGTTCGCGACCACCGCCTGGCCGAGGTCCGATCCGAGGAGGTCGCCCGAGTCCTGGGTCACGACGGTCAGCCCGCACCAGTGCTTTCGGGCCGACTTCGCCATTCGGAACAGGAACCGCGCCCCCTCCGGGTCGCCCATGAGGAGCCACGCCTCATCCACCACGATCAGCCGGCGCCGCCGTCGTCCTGGATCGGCCACCCGGTGCCACACCGCATCCAGTGTCAGGAGCGTGCCGGCCGCCTTCAGTTCGTCGGGAAGGTCTCGGAGCGAGAAGACCACGAGGTGCCCCTCGGGCCGTGTGGTGGTCGGTCCGTCGAACGGCCCGCGGTGGGTGCCCGTCACGAACGGGGCCAGGCGGGTGGCGAGGGTTCGACCAGACGGATCGCCGTCCTCCTCTAGCGCCCGAGCTAGGTCCGCCAGCACCGGCGCGGGGCGGGCGTGGGTCCGAGGGTCCGCGGTGATCCCAACGCCGTGATAGGCCGCGACGATCGCCCGGTCAAGAGCCGCCCGCCCGGCCGGGTCCGGCACTTCCCCGAGGAGCACCGCGACCAGGGTGTGGATGAATAGCGCCCGCCGCGTCAGCGCGTCCGGCCCGGGTCCGAGGTCGAAGGGGTTCAGCCTGACGCCCGGAGTGCCGAGGTGCACGTAGGCTCCTCCGACCGCTCCGGCAAGTCGGGCGTATTCGTCTTCGGGGTCGATCACCGACACCTCGACCCCGGTGTAGAGCGAGCGGAGGGCCTCAAGCTTCGCCAGGTAGCTCTTGCCCGCCCCGGAGCGGGCGAGGATCACCGCGTTGTGATTGTCGAGGGCGAACCGGTCCCACAGGACGAGCCCTGAGCCCTTGGCTGCCACGCCGTAGAGCACGCCGGAGTCCTGCCCGAGCTCGCCCGAGGCGAATGGAAAGGAGGCGGCCAGCGCTGAGGTGTCGAAGCGGAGCCCGTCAACGGCTTTGAGACAACTTCCCGAAGGAATTACCGATCCACCTCCTCTCGCTCCTCGGGCTTGTTGATCCACACGGCGGTCGGAACCTTCGGTGGCGCCGGCGGTGTGCGAACGAAGCGCTCCGGGTGGGCTGCGTACGCGGCTGCGAGCGTGTCCGCCCGGATCTGGTTCACCGCGTCGGTGCGGCCGAAGTGCACGGCGGCGGGGGTCATGAATCCGATGCCGGAGTGACGGTGCTCCTCGTTGTACCAGCGGAAGAACTCCCGGCCGAACGCGCGGGCCTCCTGCATCGAGCGGAACCGCTCGGGGAACTCCGGGCGGTACTTCATGGTCTTGAACTGGGCCTCGGAGTACGGGTTGTCGTTGGACGTGTGGGGCCGGGAGTGGCTCTTGGTGACCCCGAGGTCGGCAAGCAGGAACGCCACCGGCTTGGAGGCCTGGGACGACCCGCGGTCGGCGTGGATGGTGAGCTCGCCGCGGTCCACGTCGTACTTGGCGATGGTCTCGGCGATGAGGCGCTCGGCGATCCTGGCGGTGTCCCGGTAGGCCAGGCACCACCCCACCGCGTAGCGGCTGAACACGTCCAGGATCACCAGCAGGTAGTAGTAGGTCCACTTGGCCGGGCCGAGCAGTTTCGTGGTGTCCCACGACCAGAGCTCGTTCGGCCGCGTGGCCAGGAGCTCGGGGCGGGCGTAGGCGGGATGGCGGAGCTGATCGCGGCGCTCCCGCACTTCCCCGTTGGCCGCGAGTAGGCGGTACATGGTGCGCTCCGAGCACAGGTAGGTGCCCTCGTCGAGCAGGGTGGCCACCACCTCGGCGGGCGCGGTGTCCAAGAACCGCTCGGAGTGCAACGTGTCGACGACGTGTGTCCGCTCGGGCTCGGACAGGGCCCGGGGCGGGGTGGGACGGTGACGCCTCGGTGCGATCACGCAGGCCGGCCCCCCGCTGCGCCGTGGGCCTCGCCTGCGGTACGCCGTGGCCCTCGACAGCCCCACGGCCCGGGCGGCGAAGGTGACCCCCACGCCGGGGGCCACCTCCTCCACCGCCGCCATCAGCCCTCGCTCTCGTGCTCTTCGCTCGCCGGGTCGAGCGAGATCCCCAGCAGCTCGGAGACTTTTCCCTGCACCTCGATGACCTTCTCCGCCTGCTCCAGGCGCCGGCGGAGACGAACGTTGTCGGTGCGAAGCCGGGCGATCTCCTTGTCCTTCGGATCGGGGCGGGGACGGCCCCGGCGCTTACCGAGGGCCTCGAGGGCTCCGGCGTCGCGCTGACGGCGCCAGTCGACCAGGTGGGAGGAGTACAGCCCCTCCCGACGCAGGAGGGCGCCGATCTGTCCGGGCTCGGTACAGGCGTCGGCCTCCTTCAGGATGCGGAGCTTGTACTCCGCGGTGAACCGGCGACGCTGGGGACGCTCCGGGACCTCGGGATCCGGCGGCACGCGGCCATCCTGCCCGTTACGGGCCATCGTTGCAGTGGACATCAGTGCGGTCTCCTTCCCCGCCCTCGGGTGGCTATTGAGTTCGGGGAAGTCGTCTCACGCTATGTTGGCAGAGAGGGAAGTCGCTGCGGTTCACCTGTTCTTTGATCGCTTGTCTACCTTTTCGTGGCGATCACCACCCCTCGGTCCGTGAACGGCCTCAGGGTGGGCGGGGCAGACGGGTTCAAGCATGAGGGCACCGTTGTGTCCCAATGAAAGACCGCCTGCTTTGCCGCTGAGGCGACCGAGAACTCGAAAGACGTCGGGGACGAGCGGCACCAATTCTGCCACGCAAACAGGACCGGATGCGGCGCGCTGACGCCACTGGGCCCCACGGAGGCGATCAGCATGGTTCTCGCAGGATTGCCCCGTACCGGCAGGAGTCTGCCCGAGGCGTCCATGAGCCGAACGATCACGAGACCGTGAATCCTGCACATCGGACCGGCCCGGCGTGTCACGGTGCCGCTGAGGATCACTGCCTGCATTGCTCCGTTGATGCCGAG
>DAHVMA010000051.1:0-5340 GCA_027320105.1 Acidimicrobiaceae bacterium
CTCGGCACTGAGGCACTGCGGCACCACTCGGCGTGGGGTCCCACAGGGCGGCGCCGGGGACCTTTGGAAGGTTGTTGTCGTCCAGCGACGACGCGCTTCCAAAGTTCGCCGGGCGGTCGCCCTGGTGTCAGGAATGGCGACCACGGAGAGTGGGTGACGGCTGCCTGAGAGCCGGCGGAATCGGTTGTAAGTGTGTGATACAGGCTGGATCGCAGAGGGACGGGCGGATGGGCTGCTCGCCGGGTGCGGGTCGGGTCCCCATCGTCAGGGCGCGGCCACCGCCAGCCGCCGGCGGGCCTGCTCCACGTCCACGCGCATCTGCGCCACCAGGTCGTCGACGGAGTCGAAGCGCTCCTGGCCGCGCTGGCGGGCGAGGAACTCAACCCGTGCCCGCTGGCCGTAGAGGTCGCCGGTGAAGTCGAGGACGTGGGCCTCGACGAGCGAGCCGCCCGCATCGTCGTAGAAGGTGGGGCGCCTTCCGACCGACACGCATGCGCCCCTCCGGGCGCCGTCATCGCCGGCGTACCAGGCGGCGTAGACGCCGTCGGCGGGGACGGCGACGTTGGCCGCCACGCTCACGTTGGCCGTCGGGAACCCGAGCTTCCGCCCCCGCGCGTCGCCGGGCACCACCGAGCCCCGCACCTGGTGGGGCCGGCCCAGCAGACCGGCGGCGCCCTCGACATCGCCGGCAGCGATCAGCGCCCGGATCCGGGTGGAGGAGACGACGGCGCCGCTCTGGGCAAGCAGCCCAAAGCCGTCGACCTCGAAGCCGAGCCCGTCGCCGAGGCTGCGGAGCATGGCGACGTTGCCGGCACGGTCGCGGCCGAAGTGGAAGTCCTCCCCCACCACCACAGCGCGCGACCGGAGGATGCCGACGAGCACCTCGCGCACGAACTGGTCGGGCTCCTCAGCGGCGCGCTCGTGGTCGAAGTGCACGACCACGGTGACGTCAACGCCCGTGGACGCCAGCAGCTCGAGCTTCTGATCGAGGTCCGTGAGGATCCTGGGGGCCGACTGCGGCCGAACGACCGACGCCGGATGGCGGTCGAAGGTCACCACCGCCGAGGCGCACCCGAGCCGGCCGGCGGCATCCCGGGTGCGCGCGATCAGCGCCCGGTGGCCGAGATGCACCCCGTCGTAGGCGCCGATGGTGACGGCGCTGCCGTCCCTCACCACGCTCGGCGCCGGCACGGGCTGGTCGACGGCGCCGAGTTGGATGACCTCCATCGCCGGGCGAGGCTACTCAGCGCGTCGCGTGTCGCTCACCGGCCCCCCGACCAGCACGACCGCCGGCTTCACCCGGCCGGCGCCGGCCGCTTCGTACACCGCGAGGAGCTCACCGCCGGCGTCGAGCACCGCCCAGGGCCCCTCACCGGCGACACCCAGCACGCCGGCGTCGAGGACCTTCCCGTGGCCGACACCCGCCGCGACCGGCCCGGACACCTGCACCACCGCCATCCCAGGCAGGCACGCCGCCGGCGGCAGGACGTGGCCCACCCCCACGTCTTCCAAGGGGATGGCGTCGGCCAGTGCCCACGGCCCGACCGCCGTCCGGCGCAGGGACCGGAGGTGGGCGCCGCCGCCGAGGAGCGCGCCGAGGTCGGCGGCAAGGGAGCGTATGTAGGTGCCCGACGAGCACGCCACGTCGATGGCGAAGACCGGGCCTCCCCCGAGGGGCCCGGGGTCGGGACGGTCAGCAGGCGACAACTCGAACCGGTCGACCCTCACCTCCCGGGGAGCCCGCTCCACCTCCACGCCCTGCCGGGCCAACTCGTGGAGGCGCCGGCCGCCGATCTTCACAGCCGAGACCATGGGCGGTACCTGCCGGATCGAGCCGGTGAGGCGGTCGGCGGCCGCTCGGGCCTGCTCGAGGGAGACCCCTGCCATGTCCCACCGCCCCGTCACCTCGCCGGCGGCGTCCAGGGTCGTGGTGGCGACCCCCAGCACGACCTCGCCGTCGTACTGCTTCGGCATCCCGGTGAGCCAGCGCAGGAGCCGGGTCGCCCGCCCCAAGCCGACCAGCAGCAAACCGGTGGCGTCCGGGTCCAGGGTGCCGGCGTGGCCGACCCGCTCCTGACCGAAGACATGCCGGCACCGGGCGACCACGTCGTGGCTCGTCATGCCGGGCGGCTTGTCGACGACGAGCAGCCCGTCTGTCAGAGCTCCTCCCCTGCCCGCAGGCCCCGGAGGATCTCCTCGACCCGCTGGCCGCTGACGACGGCCGGGTCGGCGGAGAACGTGAGCTGCGGGGTGCGCTTCATGCGGACCTGACGACCGACGGTGGCCTGCAGCCGGACCCGGGCCTCGCCGAGGGCGGCGACCGCTTCCGGGCCGAGCGTGGCGAAAAGGACGGTCGCGTGGCGCAGGTCCGGGTCGGTCCTCACACCCGTCACGGTGAGGAGCGTCAGGCGGGGATCGGCGTCGGCGAGGCGCTCGATCTCCTCGGCGATCACCTCCCGCAGCACCTCGTTGACGCGCGCTGTCCGGGCGTAGCGCCCGGTCGCCTGTCGATGTGCGCTCATCGGTCCTCCGACATCAACCAGTCCCGGTGGGTGGCGGTCACCTCCGCCTCCGGGAACGACCACACGAACCGCTCCACGGCGTCGAGCACATTGCCGGCCTGCGTCGCCGACGCCGACACGGTCGCCACGCCGATCGTCGCCCGCTGCCAGATCCCCTGGTGGTCGACCTCGGCGGCGGCCACGGAGAAGCGCCGCCGGCAGCCCTCGACGATGGGCTTGACGACGGCCCGCTTCTCCTTGAGCGAGTGGACCTGCGGAAGGTGCAGCTCCACCTCGAGCGACGCGACGTGCACCGAGCCCCCTAGGTCCGGGGGATCTCCCGCTCCTCGAACGTCTCGATGACGTCCCCCTCGCGGAGGTCCTGGTTGTTGGACAGCCCGATGCCGCACTCGAAGCCGGCGGCCACCTCGCGCACGTCCTCCTTGAACCGCCGCAGCGAGGTGACGGCGCCCTTCCAGATGATGACGCCGTCTCGGAGGAAGCGGACCCGGGAGCCACGGGTGATCACACCGCTGCGGACGTAGCACCCGGCGACGGCTCCGACGCGGGGTATGCGGAAGATCTCCCGTACCTCGGCCTCCCCGGTGATGACCTCCTCGTACTCCGGGGAGAGCATCCCGACCATCGCGCTCTCGATGTCCTCGATGAGCTTGTAGATGATCTCGTAGGTCCGGATCTCGACATCCTCCGCCTCGGCCAGGTCCCGGGCGCCGCGGTCGGGGCGGACGTTGAAGCCGATGATCGTGGCGTTGGACGCCGCCGCCAGGCCGACGTCGTTGGCAGTGATCCCGCCTACCGCCCGATGGACGAACGACAGCTTCACCTCGTCGCGCTCCAGCTTGCGGAGGCTCTCCGACACCGCTTCGAGCGAGCCCTGCGTGTCGGCCTTCAAGACCAGGTTGAGCGTCGCCGTCTCTCCCCGCTGGATCTGCTCGAAGATGTCCTCGAGCTTGGCGCCCGTGCCGGTGGCCGACGAGGTGCGGCGCTGGCTGGCCTGGCGGGAGCGCTGCTCGCGCTGTTCGGCGATGTCGCGGGCGGTGCGTCCCTTCTCCACGACGCGCAGCTCGTCGCCGGCGTTGGGGACGGTGTCGAAGCTCAGCACCAGGACCGGGAACGACGGTGGCGCCTCCTTGACGTTGTCGCCCTTGTCGTCGATGAGGGCCTTGACCCGGCCCCACGCCGCGCCGGCCACCACCGGGTCGCCGACCCTGAGCGTGCCCGACTGGACGATGACCGTGGCGACGGCGCCCTTGGCGGCGTCGAGGTTGGCTTCGAGGACGACGCCGCGGGCGCGCCCCTCCGGGTTGGCACGCAGCTCCTCGAGCTCGGCGACGACCAGCACCTGCTCCAGCAGGTCGTCGACGCCGAGGTTCTGCAGGGCGGACATCTCCACCATGATCGTGTCGCCGCCCCACGTCTCGGGCACGAGGCCGAGCTCGGACAGCTGCTGCATGACCCGGTTGGGGTCGGCGTCCTCGCGGTCGATCTTGTTGATGGCGACGATGATCGGCACGTCGGCCGCCTTGGCGTGCGCCAAGGCCTCGCGGGTCTGGGGCATGACGCCGTCGTCGGCGGCGACGACGAGGATCACGATGTCGGTCACCTCGGCGCCACGGGCGCGCATGGCCGTGAACGCCTCGTGGCCGGGAGTGTCGATGAAGGTGACCAGCTGGCCGTTGTAGTCGACCTGGTAGGCACCGATGTGCTGGGTGATCCCGCCAGCCTCGCCGGCGACGACGTTGGTCTCCCGGATCCTGTCGAGCAGCAGCGTCTTGCCATGGTCGACGTGGCCCATGACCGTGACGACCGGCGGGCGGGGCCGCAGGTCCGCGTCGTCCTCCTCCTCGTCGTCGGCGAAGTACTTCGCCTGCAGCTCCGCCTCCTGCTCTTCGCCGGGGTCGACCAGGCGGATGCGGGCGTTCAGCTCGGCGGCAAACAGCTCGATCATGTCGTCCGAGAGCGACTGCGTGGCGGTCACCATCTCGCCCTGCTCCAGCAGGAACCGGACCACATCGGCAGCAGACCGGTTGAGCTTGGGGCCGAGATCCTGGGCGGTCGAGCCGCGCTCGACGATCACCTCCCCTTCGGGCACCGGTGCGTTCGACGGCGTGTAGTGGGTGAGCTCCTGGGCCTCGAGCTCCTCGATGTTGCGGCGGCGGCGACCTCCACGACGGGGCCGGGAGCCCCCGGGGCGTCCTCCCCGGCCGGCGCCGAAACCACGACCGCCGGGCGGGCCGCCGGCTCCGGGGGGACCGCCGGGGACGCCGCCGGGGCCGCCACCGGGGCGGCCGCGTCCGAAGGCACCGCCGGGAGCGCCGGTGGCTGGACCCGTGCGCGGACCGCCAAAGCCGCCACCGGTGCGCGGCCCGCCTGGGCGGCCGGCGCCGGGGCCACCGGGCCGTGCGGGGCCTCCGCCCGGCCCTCCAGGCGGGCCGCCGGGGACGCGGCGGCCCGGAGGGGGTGGGATCGGCTTGCCCGTCGAGGACACGGGCGGCCGGCGCATACCGGGCGGCGGCGGGATGGGCTTCCCGCTGGTGGACATCGGGGGCCGCTGGACGGTTGGCCCACCGGCCTGGGCGGCGACGGGACGTGTCGGGCCGGCCTGACCCTGGCCGGGGGTCGGGGATCGAGGGGAGCGAGCGGCGGCAGGCGGCGCCGGCCGGTCGCCGAGAGCGGGGCGGGGCGCTGTGCCGGAGGGCGGTGCCGGGCGTGGCGCACCAGCGCCACCACCCGTCGAGCGCTGCGCGGACGGAGGGCTCGCCGGGGACGTGCGGGCGGCAGGAGCCGGCGCGCTGCGGGGGGCGGGGGCGGCGGCAGG
>DAHVMA010000069.1:0-27243 GCA_027320105.1 Acidimicrobiaceae bacterium
CTCTACGCCCGCAACCTGGGCGGGGGCGAGCGGCTCGCCGAAGCGACCGCCATCGTTCCTGCCGACCACGAGATCCACCACGACCCGGACCATCCGTCATCGGTGCTGTTGCCGCACGCGATGCTCTGAGCGGGCAGCTACGGCGTGGGGCTGGGCTGCGGGAGGCGTGGCGGCTGGCTGGTCCAGGCGCTTCAGAGGCCAACCGCGCGCAGCTGCTCGTTCTGCGCGCAACCACGACGACATGGCGTCTCGGGTGCGCGCAGTTAGCCTGGCTGCGCGCGAGTCACCTGGCACGTGCGACTTCGTGACCCCCGCATTTGGTGCTAACTGCTCGAAGCGGAGCGACCGTAGCCTGATGGGGGTGTTCGAACCGCTCGGGGTGGGCGGCTGACGCCGTGGGTTCCCGGCCCACGGCATCGGCAGCGTCCAGGGCTACGACGCGAACGCGACCCGGACGGCTCAGGGGTCGTCGGCGAGCAGCGCATCGGTTGCCGGGTCGGGCTCCCCGCCAAACCAGCGGTCGAGCACCGACTGCCACGGCCCGTCTGGGTCGGAACGGAGGAACAGCGTCATCGACGACCGTAGCTTCATGGCGTCGATCTCCCCGAGCAGGTCGCCGGCGCTGCTGGCCGGCGCCTCGGCGGCAGCCAGGGCGGACTCTCGCAGCCTGGGACCGAGCACCGGATGGCGGAGGTAAGCCCGGGCTTCCTCGAGCGAGCGGATGGCGAAGTGCCTTGCCGCGGACGAGCGGCCGAGACCCTCGATCTGGGGGAAGACGAACCACATCCAGTGGCCCGCCTTGCGGCCGGCGCGCAGCTCTGCGATCGCCCGGGCGTAGGTCCCCCCGGCGTCCTGGGCGTCGACGAAGCGTCGGAGGTCGCTGGGCGGAAGGTCCATGGAGATCACATCGTCTGTTGCGGGACTAGTTGGTTAGCACGCAGTGTCGGTCCGCTGGCTGGGTGTGATCGGAGGAACCCGGCCGCACCGCTGCCCCAGACGAGGGCAATGATCCCGTAGTCTAGAGGTTGTCCCGGAGGAACCCGACGGTCCGGTCCCAGGCGATCCTGGCCTGCTGTGGGTCATAGGTGCCGATCAGGTTCTCGTCGTTCAAGAAGGCGTGTCCCGCCGGATAGAAGTGCAGCTCGGGTTGGGTGCCGGTCGCCTCTGCGATGGCCCGGAACTGCGCCTTTGCCGCCTCCGCCGGCACGAAGGCATCCTTCTCGCCGTAGTGGCCCTGCACCCTGGCCGTAAGCGCCGACCAGTCGGGCTCCTCCTGGAGGACCCCGTAGAAGGCCACGGCGGCACCAACCTTGTCCCCCGCCTGGGCAGCCAGCGAGAGCACGAACCCGCCCCCCATGCAGAAGCCGACGACCCCGGCCTTGACGCCAGTCACCGCGTCGCTGGCGAGCAGGTAGTCGACGGCGCCCACGAGGTCGCGCGCCGCCCGGTCGGCCGGCAGCTCCTGCATGAGCCGGCTCGCCTCCTCCGCGTCATGGGTGGTCCTGCCCCCGTAGAGGTCCGGGGCGAGGGCCACGAACCCCTCGCCGGCGAACCGGTCGGCCACGTTGGCGATGTGGTCGGTGAGACCCCACCACTCCTGGATGACCACGAGTCCTGGCCCCCGCCCGCCTGCGGGCGTGGCGAGGTAGCCAAAGGCCTCGCCTCCGTTGCTCGGGAAGGTGACGTTCTGACGGGGTTGGTCGGGCATGCCCAGACGCTACCCGGGGGGCACCCCGACTTCACAGGGCGGCGAGCCGCTCCTCGAGCTCCGCCACCGGGTACAGGTGGCGGGCCAGGGTCTCCGTCAGCCAGGCCTCCACCGCGGCACGGCGGTCACCGTCGGGCAGCTGCGCCCACAGGTCCAGCAGCCGGTCCTGCACCTCGCCGGCGGACACGGAGGTGAGCCCGATCAACTCGGCGCGCCACGTCCCCACGAAGGGCGCCACTCCGTCGATGGTGTCGTGAGCGTCAGTCATTGCAGACCCAGCCTAGAGGTTGTCGGTGCCTACCCACGTATCGGCCCCCACCATGCCCCCGACGAACGCCTGGACGTCGCCCGACGCGTCACGCACCGTTGCCTCCCCGCCGGCGGCGCAACAGCCGGACCGGATCGTACTTGACGTCCACGACGCGCTCCTTCATGGGGATTATCCCGTTGTCGGTGATCTTGATCTTCTCCGGGCAGACCTCGGTGCAGCACTTGGTGATGTTGCACAGCCCGAGGCCGCGGTCATCCTGGACGAGCTTCTTGCGGTCGAGGGCGTCGTTGGGGTGCATGTCGAGCTCGGCGTAGCGGATGAAGAAGCGAGGGCCGGAGAAGGCCTCCTTGTTGTCGTCGTGGTCCCGGATCACGTGGCACGTGTTCTGGCAGAGCCAGCACTCGATGCACTTGCGGAGCTCCTGCGACCGCTCGACGTCCACCTGGGCCATGCGGAAGGGGGCCGTGGGCTGCTCGGCGGTGGGGGTGAAGGCGGGGACCAGCTCCGCCTTCCGGTAGTTGAACGAGACGTCGGTGACCAGGTCGCGGATCACCGGGAACGTCCGCAGTGGCGTGATGGTGATCGGCTCGCCCCGGGGGAACGTGGACAGCCGCGCCAGGCACATCAGGCGTGGGCGCCCGTTTACCTCCGCAGAGCACGAGCCGCACTTGCCGGCCTTGCAGTTCCACCGCACGGCCATGTCGCCGGCCAGTTGCGCCTGGACGTGGTGCACGACGTCGAGGACAACCTCGCCGTCCTCGGCCTCCACCGTGTAGTCCACGAGGCCACCGCCGGATGCGTCGCCGCGCCAGATACGAAGGGTCAGGTCGTAAGCCATCAGTGCGGCTCCTCGAGGAGAGCAGCCAGCTCCGGCGGCGGCTCCGGCAGATCCTGCAGACGCAGGTGAACGGCACCGCCGTCCGCCAACTCGACGATCACGTTGCGCTTTCCCCAGAAGTCGTAGTCGGTCATCGGGAAGTCGTCACGGGTGTGCCCGCCGCGGGACTCCTTTCGCTCCATGGCGGCGAGGGCGACCGCCTCGGCGACGAGGAGCATGTTCCGCAGGTCGAGGGCGAGGTTCCAGCCCGGGTTGTACTGACGGTTGCCTTCCACGCCCAGGGCCTTCGACCGCTCCCTCAGATCATGGATCGTCTTCAGCGCCAGGCGCATCTCGTGCTCGCGCCGGATGATGCCGACCAGGTCCTGCATGGCGTCCTGGAGCTCCTGCTGGATGCGGTAGGGGTTCTCCCGCCCGCCGCTGTCGAACGGCGCCAGGGCGGTGCGCACCCCGGCGGCGACCTCTTCCTCGGGGACCACCGGGCGGCGCTCGCCGACCTCGGAGGCGTAGGCCGCAGCGTGCTCGCCGGCGCGCCGCCCGAACACGACGAGATCCGACAGCGAGTTGCCGCCGAGGCGGTTGGCCCCGTGCATGCCGCCGGCGACCTCGCCGGCCGCGTACAGGCCCGGCACCCGGGAGGAGGCGCTGTCGGGATCGACCTCGACCCCCCCCATCACGTAGTGGCACGTCGGCCCGATCTCCATGGGCTCCCTGGTGATGTCCACCTCGGCCAGCTCCATGAACTGGTGGTACATCGACGGCAGCCGCTTCTTGATGTACTCAGGGCTGCGCCGGGAGGCTATGTCGAGGAACACACCGCCGTGCGGCGACCCCCGCCCCGCCTTGATCTCGCTGTTGATGGCCCGCGCAACCTCGTCGCGAGGCAGCAGCTCCGGGGGCCGGCGGTTGTTCTTCTTGTCGTCGTACCAGCGGTCGGCCTCCCCCTCGGTGTCCGCCGTCTCGGCTTTGAAGAACTCCGGGATGTAGTCGAACATGAACCGCCGGCCCTCGGAGTTGCGGAGCACGCCGCCGTCTCCGCGCACCGACTCGGTGACGAGCAAGCCCCGCACCGACGGCGGCCAGACCATCCCCGTCGGGTGGAACTGGACGAACTCCATGTTGAGCAGCGTGGCGCCGGCCCGCAGGGCCAGGGCGTGGCCGTCTCCGGTGTACTCCCACGAGTTGGACGTCACCTTCCACGACTTGCCGATGCCTCCGGTGGCGAGCACCACCGCTGGGGTCTCGAACACGACGAAGCGACCCGACTCCCGCCAGTACCCCAACGCGCCGGCGATCCGATCGCCGTCTCTCATCAGGTCGGTGACGGTGCACTCCATGTACACGTCCACTCCCAGCTGGACGGTCCGCTGCTGGAGGGTGCGGATCATCTCGAGGCCTGTCCGGTCGCCGACATGGGCGAGCCGGGCGTAGCGATGGCCGCCGAAGTCGCGTTGGCTGATCAGCCCGTCCTTGGTGCGGTCGAACAGGGCACCCCATTGCTCGAGCTCCCAGACCCGCTCCGGCGCCTCCTTGGCGTGCAGCTCCGCCATCCGCCAGTTGTTGAGCAGCTTCCCGCCCCGCATCGTGTCGCGGAAGTGGACCTTCCAGTTGTCATCGGGCCACAGGTTCCCCATCGCCGCCGCGATGCCGCCCTCGGCCATCACGGTATGGGCCTTGCCGAGGAGGCTCTTGCACACGACGGCCGTGCGTGCCCCGGCCTCGTGCGCCGCGATGGCCGCCCGCAGCCCCGAGCCGCCGGCGCCGATGACGACGACGTCGTAGGTGTGCCGCTCGTACTCGGGCATCACACCCACGCCCCGTGGATCGTGCCGCTGGCCACCAGCCGTACATAGAGATCGGTGAGGGCCACCCAGATGAGACTGGACCAGGCTAACTGCATGTGGCGGGTGTTGAGCTTGGAGACGACGCCCCACATCTTGAAGCGGATCGGGTGCCTGGAGAAGTGCTTGAGACGGCCGCCGACGATGTGGCGGCAGGAGTGGCACGACAACGAGTACAGCCAGAGCAGCGTGGCGTTGATGAGAAGTACCGCCGTGCCCACGCCGAAGTGGCCCCACTGCCCGGTGTGGGTCCGGAAGGCGAGCACGGCGTCGTAGGTGAGGATGGCGTTCAGCACGAGCCCCGCGTAGAAGAAGTACCGGTGGACGTTGTGCACGATGAGCGGGAAGCGCGTCTCGCCCGTGTAGCGCTTGTGCGGCTCGGCCACGGCGCACGCCGGCGGCGACAGCCAGAACGCCCGGTAGTAGGCGCGGCGGTAGTAGTAACAGGTGAGGCGGTACCCGAGGGGGAAGATCAGGATCAAGATCGCTGGCGAGATCGACCACCAGTAGCCCAGCACTGTGAGGTGCGGCACGTTCACCCTCGCATGGGTGTAGCCCTGCGCCGAGAGGTGGCAGCCGGCCACCAGGCACGGTGAGTAGAACGGCGAGATGTAGGGCGCGTAGTAATAGTCCTTGTTGTAGAAGGCGGCGACGGTGGCATAGACGACGAAGGCCGTCATCACGAACGCGGAGATCGCTGGCGCCCGCCACCAGGCATCGGTCCGGAGGGTCTTGGTGGGTATGTCGGCGCGAGGCCGTGCCGGCGGCGCTGGTGTCGTGGGTGCAGCCATCTGCCCTCCTGTGGTCCGGGATCCCAAGAGGACGCTAATCCCGGGCAGCGACCGCCGTCGACGGCCACCTACCTCTCAGACGTAGAGGCCTAGCCTATGGAGCCATGCAGCTCCACCAGCTCCGGTACGTCGTGACCCTGGCCGAGGAAGGGCAGTTCGTGCGGGCCGCGTCGCGCCTGCACGTAGCCCAGCCGTCGGTCAGCGCCGCCGTGAGGGCACTGGAGGTCGAGCTCGGCGCCAGCCTGTTCGACCGCTCGCGCCAAGGGGCGATCCTGACGGCGGCCGGCGAGGCATTCCTGCCGTGGGCTCGCCAGGCCCTCACCGACTGCGACGCCGGCGTCGCCGCCATCGAGGCGCTTGCCGGTCTCGAGCGCGGTCGCGTCACCCTCGGCGCCACCCCGAGCCTGACGACCACCGTGCTGCCACCCGTCCTCGCCGCCTTCCACACCACCTACCCGGGTGTCGAGCTGGTCGTGGACGAGGCCGGCTCCGGCGACCTCGTCCGGAAGCTGGAGCGCAGCCTGGTCGACCTCGCCCTGATCGTGCTCCCGGTGTCGGGTGCGTCGCTGCAGGCGCGCCCGCTCGGGGAGGAAGAGCTGGTCGTGGCCGTGCCGGCCGGTCACCCCTTGTCACTGCGCCAAGCCCTGGAGGTCAGCGACCTGCGGGACGTGCCACTGGTGATGTTCCGCGACGGCTACGACCTGCGCGAGGCCACCCTCGACGCCTGCCGGCACGCCGGCTTCCAACCGAGCTTCGCCGTGGAAGGCCTCGAGATGGATGGTGTGCTGGCTATGGCCGGCGCCGGCCTCGGGGCGGCGGTCCTGCCTGCATCGGTGGTCCCCCCCGGCGGCTCGCTGCGAGCCGTGCGCTTCGCTCGACGGGAGCTCGTCCGCCACATCGGCGTGGCGGAGCGGCGAGACCGGACGACCTCACGGGCCATGGAGGCACTGCTCGAGCGCGTCGAAGTGGGCATGCGCCGCCCGGCCGGCCCAGTCCCACCCGCCCGTGACCCCGGGCGGAAGCGAAGGGCGGTCAGCCGGGGTCGCTGAACACGGGTGACCTTTCCTCCAGGTGGGCCCGCACTGCCTCGGCCTGGTTGGGGCTGCCGATGATGCTGCTCATCGCCTCGGACTCCGCGCGGTACTGATCGGCGGGGGCGGCCAGGAGGGAAGCGTCCAGCAGCGCCTTGGCAGCGCGCACGGCCTGCGGGCTGGACGCCGCCAGCTGCCGGGCCAGATCGAGAGCGGCCGCCCGGGGATCGTCGGCCATCCGGGTGGCCAGCCCGATGCGAACCGCCTCCTCCCCCTCGACGATCCGGCCGGTCCAGGTGAGCTCCTTGGCCGCGTCGACGCCCACGAGCCGCGGTAGTGCCCAGGTCCCGGTCATGTCGGGGACGAGACCCCACCGGATCTCGAGCACGGAGAGCCGGGCTCCAGGGGCCACCACCCGCAGGTCGGCACCGAGGGCGATCTGCAGGCCGCCTCCCAGGGCGACGCCGTGCACGGCGGCGATCGTCGGCACCGGGAGGCGCCGCCAGCCGTCTGCGGCCTCCTGGGCCAGGTTGGTGACCCGCCCCGGCAGCCGTGCACCGAGAGCTCGCCGCACGTCCACTTCGCCGGGATCGCTGGCCATGGCGAGGAGCGACGACACGTCCAGACCTGTACAGAATGCCCGGCCTTCGCCGGAGAGTACCACAGCGCGCACACTGGCGTCCTCCGCCAGGGCGTCTGAAGCAGCGACGAGCGCCTCCAACAGGCCCACGTCGAGGGCGTTCAGCTTCTCGGGCCGGTTGAGCCGGACGTCGGCGACGCCCGCCTCGACCCGCAGGATGACCCGACCGGATGAGGACACGGACACCGATCGTAGGGTCGTGACACCGTTCCGTGGTAATCCGGGAGTATTCACCATTGGGTTTCCCTCGCACAGTGGTTACCCACAGTGGTTAGCCACAGTGGTCACGCACAGTGCGTGATTGCACGCAATCCTCATTATCAATACTTCCTGTGACGCATGTCACGTACATAACATTTCCATTTCACGCGCCGAACCGCTACCGTTCTCCGTCGACCAAGGACAAGGCGCCCGGGTGACCGTCCCAGAGACCACCGGCGGGCGCTGTCAATACGCCATCTCCACCCCGCCCTTTCCGGTGGAGACCCGCGCCGGGTGTCCCTCGTCGTCGTCACACCCGTAGGACGTCACCAACCGGCGCGCCGATCGAAAGGGAGCCCCTTCCTGCCCTACACCGACCTGGGGACGCGCATGCCCGCGCTCCCACGCCATCGCCCGCAGCACTTCCGCCGGCGCAAGCCCGGTACGCTCCGCCGCCGGGTGGCGGTCGCTGCCGTGCCAGTCTCGCTCGCCGCCGCCACCGGCGGCGCCGGCGTCGCCCGCCTTCCCATCTCGCTCGCCACCGCCACCGCCACCGCCACCGCCGCCCGCCTTCCCGTCTCGCTCACCGCCGCCGGCGCCGCCCACCCACCAGTGGCGCTGGGCTACGGGGACCACTGGGCATCGCGCGCAGCGTGGCAGGCCCCGACCGCCACTCCCGGGGTCCACCGCGCCGCCGGGCCTCGAGGTACGCACGGCGCCGGCCTGGCTGGCTTCGGCGGTGCCGACCGCCTCCCGGGGCCACGCCCGAGCGGCGATCTCGTCGGGCTGGCATCCGCCCCCGGTGGCGGCGGGTACTGGGTCATCAACACCGGCGGCCGGGTCTTCGCCCACGGGACTGCGCCCCGCCTGGGATCGGTACCAGCCCACCGCCTGGCCGGCCGGGTCACGGGCATCGCTGCCGCCCCCGGCGGCCGCGGGTACTGGGTGGTCGCCGCCGACGGCCAGGTCTTCGCCTTCGGCCGGGCGTCGTGGCACGGCTCGCTTGCGCACCGCCGGCTCCACTCACCTGTCGTCGGCATCGCCCCCACACCTGACGGCAACGGGTACTGGTTGGCCACCGCCGACGGCGGGGTCTTCCCCTTCGGCGACGCCAAGTTCGTCGGCTCGCCCAATGCCGCCGGCGTCCACCATGCTGCGATCGTCGGCATCGCCGCACCCGCCACGGGGGCCGGCTACTGGCTGGCTTCCTCGGACGGCACCGTCTTGCACTACGGCGCCGCCGCCTCCAAGGGCTCCCTCCCCCGCCGCCACGTGAGTGCTGACATCGTGAGCATCGCCGCCACGCCGACCGGCGCCGGCTACTGGCTGGCATCCCGCGGCGGAGCGGTGTTCGCCTTCGGTGACGCCACGTATCGGGGCTCGACGTCCCCCGAGCCGTCCACCGCCCGGGTGACGGCCATCACCGCCGACGGCCCTGGCGGCTACCTCGAGCTGGCCACCAGCGTCCCACCGCCGGCACGCACCAACGCCGTCAGGGTCTCCCTCGCGCCGACCGGCACGCCGCTCGGGAGCTTCGTCGTCACGTGCTACGACCTGCAGGGCACCACGGCCTCCGGAGCGCCGGTCAGCCTCGAGACCGTTGCCGTCGACCCCTCGGTCGTCCCCCTGGGCGCCGTGATCAACATCAGCGGCGTCGGCACCAGGGTCGCCCAGGACACGGGCGGAGCGATCATCGGCAACCACCTCGACATCTGGGAGCCGACCTACCAGCAGTGCATGGATTGGGGCGTGCGGACCGAGAGCGTGCGGTTGCTGAAGCGGTAGGGGGCAGGGCCGGCCGTACGCTCGGGCCGGCCGTACGCTCGGGCCACCATGCCCGCCCCCGATGCCCTGCTCGTGTTGTCGTTCGGCGGCCCGGAAGGCCCCGACGAGGTCGTGCCGTTCCTCGAGAACGTGCTGCGCGACCGCAACGTGCCCCGGGAGCGCGTGCTCGCCGTGGCCGAGCACTACCACCACTTCGGCGGGGTGAGCCCTCTCAACGCGCAGGCGAGGGCTCTCGTCAGGGCCGTGGAGTCCGAGCTGGACTCGTCCGGTGTGGCGCTGCCGGTCTACTGGGGCAACCGCAACTGGCACCCCTTCCTAGCCGACACCGTGGCCGCCATGCGTGACGACGGCGTACGCCACGCGGCTGTGTTCGTGACATCCGCGTTCGGCTCGTGGAGCGGGTGCCGGCAGTACCGCGACGACCTCCGACGGGCGGCTGGGGCCGTACCCGGCGCCCCCGAGCTGCGCAAGCTCCGCCTTTACTATGACCACCCGGGCTTCCTCGAAGCCGTCGCCGACGGGCTGAACGCCACGCTCGCCGCCGCCGGCACCAACCCCCGGGTGTGGTTCAGTGCCCACAGCGTCCCGACGTCGATGGCTGCGTGCGCTCCCTACGACCGCCAGCTGCGCTGGGCGGCGGGGGAGGTCGCCCGCCGTTGCTCCCTCCATGCTTGGGAGTTGGTCTGGCAGAGCCGCTCCGGCCCGCCCCGACAGCCATGGCTCGAGCCCGACGTCCGCGACCGGCTGCGGGCCGAACCGGCCGGCGCCGAGGTGGTGGTCTGCCCCCTGGGCTTCACCTCCGATCACATGGAGGTCGTGTGGGACCTCGACACCGAAGCGGCCGCCGTGGCGGCGGGCGGCGGCATCCGGCTGCTGCGGTCGCCGACGCCGGGAACCCATCCGGCATTCGTCCGGATGGTCCGCGAGCTGGTTGCGGAGCAACTCGACCCCTCGGTGCCCAGGAAGAGCCTGTCGCCGGATGGGCCGTGGCCCGACGACTGCCCGGCCGGGTGCTGCTCTCTTCCCGCTCCAGCGCGACGAGGGGCGCACCCCGGCTGAGCCGGAGCAACCTGCTCGCTGCCGCGCCTCGACAGCCGGGATCAGCGAGTGTCGATGCGGCGGTAGGCCTCGGCCAAGCGGTCCTCAGGCAGGCCGGCGCGCTGCGCAGTGCCGCCCATCCACTCCCTGAGCATCGGCTCGAGATGGCCGTCTCGGTCCGTCTCCTGGCTGACGTGGGCGCGTAGCGCCTTGCACTTCAAGTCAAAGAACCCGGTGACGTCCAGGACCACGTCGGGATCGGGCCCGCCGACCACCCAGACCTCGTCCACGCTGTGGGCCTCCAGTCCCCCGGCCAGCAGCTCGGGGAAGGCGAATGGGTTGCGTGCATCCGGGTACACCGCCCGCAACGTCGCCTCACCGGAGGCCATGTGGTCGGGGTGGCTGCCGTACATGCTCTCCCAGACCCGCTGCGGGTTGGGGCAGATGACCCGCTGCGGCCGCACCCTCCGGATCACCGCCGTGAGGTCCCGGCGCAGCGCGAGCGTCACCTCGACGCGCCCGTCGGGATGGCCGAGCCAGTGCAGATCGCAGACTCCGAGCACGCGGGCCGCCTCTGCCTGCTCCGCGCGCCGGATGCCGGGTACCTGCTCCCTCGGGACGGTGGCGTCGTAGCCACCGGCGTCCCCGTCGGTGACGAGGCAGTAGGCAACCTGCCAACCGGTGGACACGAGCCAGGCGACCGTGCCGGCGCAGCCGTAGTCGATGTCGTCGGGGTGGGCGGCGACGAACAGGGCCCGGCCTGGCGGTGCTGCGGGGAGCGCGGCCGGGGCGACGTCATCACTCGGCATGCGGCGGACGGTACCAGGGACCCCACCGGCAACCGGCACCGCGACCACCGTCGCCCCAGCCGCTCCAGCGTGCAGCCGGTACGCTGCCACCGTCCCGGGCCGGCCAGGTGCGAAGGGTCAGACGACCCCGGCCCTGCGGGCGGGCCGAGCGCGCCTGCCCGCGTCCCCGGTGGCGCCCGTCGCCCCTGACCCGAGGAGTTGCCCCATGACTGACACCATCGCGTCACCCGGCCCCGCCTTTCGCGTGGCCGACATCGGGCTGGCGAACTTCGGCCGCCGCGAGCTGGACATGGCCCAGGTCGAGATGCCCGGCCTGATGGCGCTGCGCGATGAGTACGGCGACGCCAAGCCGCTGGCCGGCGCCCGGATCACCGGCTCGCTGCACATGACCGTGCAGACGGCCGTGCTCATCGAGACCCTCGTAGCCCTCGGCGCCGAGGTGCGCTGGGCGAGCTGCAACATCTTCTCCACCCAGGACCACGCCGCTGCGGCGATCGCCGCGGCAGGCATCCCGGTGTTCGCCTGGAAGGGGGAGACCCTGGAGGAGTACTGGTGGTGCACCCACCAGGCCGTGCACTGGCCGGACGGGCAACTCCCCAACATGATCCTCGACGACGGGGGCGACGCAACGCTTCTCGTCCACCTCGGGGTCGAGGCCGAGCGCACCGGTGCGGTCCCGGACCTCGGCCCGGAGGACTCCGAGGAGTGGGGAGTCATCGTCGCCACCCTCCAACGCACGCTGCGGGAGGACCCGACGCTTTGGACCCGCACCGCCCAGTCGATCAAGGGCGTGACCGAGGAGACGACCACCGGCGTCCACCGGCTCTACCAGCGGGCGGCGGCCGGCACGCTGCTGTTCCCGGCCATCAACGTCAACGACTCGGTGACCAAGTCGAAGTTCGACAACCTCTACGGCTGCCGCCACTCCCTCGTAGACGGCATCTTCCGGGCCACGGACGTGATGGTCGCCGGCAAGACCGCCGTCGTCTGCGGTTTCGGTGACGTCGGCAAGGGCTGCGCCCAGTCACTCCGCGGCCAGGGTGCCAGGGTGATCGTCACGGAGGTCGACCCCATCTGCGCCCTCCAGGCGGCGATGGAGGGGTACCAGGTGCTCACCCTCGACGACGTGGTCGACACAGCCGACATCTTCGTGACGGCCACCGGCAACCGGGACCTGATCACCGCCGAGCACATGAGCCGCATGCGGCACAACGCCATCGTCTGCAACATCGGCCACTTCGACAACGAAGTCGACATGGCCGGGCTCGCCCGGTATCACGGCATCCGGCGGGAGACTGTCAAGCCGCAAGTGGACGCCTGGGTCTTCCCGGACGGCCACGCCGTCATCGTCCTCGCCGAGGGCCGCCTCGTGAACCTCGGCTGCGCCACGGGCCACCCGAGCTTCGTGATGTCCGCCAGCTTCACCAACCAGGTGCTCGCCCAGATCGAGCTGTTCACCCGCACCGAGCACTATCCCGTCGGCGTCCACGTCCTTCCCCGCCGGCTCGACGAGAAGGTCGCCCGCCTCCACCTCGACAAGCTCGGCGTGAAGCTGACGACGCTCACCGAACGCCAGGCCTCATACCTGGGCGTGGACATCGGCGGCCCGTTCAAGGCCGACGCCTACCGCTACTGACGTAGGCTGGGCTCCCCCGCCACCCAGGACACCGGCAACGAGGCCGCAACCCGTTCTGGCACTCCTCTCAGGCTTCGATCGCTGCCGAGCGGTTCGATACGACCAGGTTCGGCGCAGCGTCGGCGCCCGGTCCGGGCGGGTCCGAGCGGTGCTCGTCAACCGTACGGTGCTCGTCAACCGTACGGTGCTCGCTCGTCTCCGGAGAGGACCGGCCCCGCGCAGCCACCACTGTGCCGCCGCGCCCCGCAGGGCTGGAAGCGGCCAAGCGGGCCGGCGCCTGGCTCCGACGCGGTGACCGGACGTGGGCGATGCGGTACACCGCCGACCCCGGGATGGTCTCGTGCTCGAGCAAGGCAGCCACCAGCTTGTCCAGCATAGGCCGGTGTTCACGCAAGAGCGACAGGGCCCGCTGCTCTGCCTCCCGCAGCAGCCGAGCCACCTCAGCGTCAATGGCGGCTTGCGTGGCTTCGGCGAACGGCCGGCTGAGCAGCGCCGGCCCACTGTCACCGAGGAACGTGGAGCCGCCACTTGGGTACCCGACCGGTCCGAGCGTCTCGGACAGGCCCATCTCCCGGACCATCTTGGTCGCGAGCTCGGTGGCTCCGGCCAGGTCGTTCGTCGCGCCACTGGACGCCTCGCCGAGCACCACCAGCTCGCCAGCGCGCCCACCGAGGCGCACCGCCAGCATGTCGAGCATGGTGCTCTCGGGGTAGAGATGTCGCTCCACTAGGGGCAGCTGGAAGGTGATCCCGAGCGCCTGGCCTGCGGGCAAGATGGACACCTTCTCCACTGGATCGGCGTGCTCGCTCAAGGCCGCCACCAGCGCGTGCCCCGACTCGTGGACGGCCACGGCATGCTTCTCCTCGGGCAAGAGGACGTTCGATCCCTCTCGCCGCCCGAGCAGGATCCGGTCCCGGGCGGCGTCGAAGTCCGAGGCCCACAGCACTGTCCGCCCCTCGCGCACCGCCACGATGGCCGCCTCGTTCGCCAGATTGGCCAGGTCGGCCCCGCTGAACCCCGGGGTGGCCCGAGCCATGACCTGGAGGTCGGCGCTGGGGTCGAGCTGCTTGTCGCGGCAGTGCACCGCCAAGATGGCTTGACGCTCAGCCTGGTTCGGCAGTGGGATGGTGACCTGGCGGTCGAAGCGACCTGGACGCAACAACGCCGGGTCGAGCACGTCGGGCCGGTTGGTCGCCGCCAGCACCACGATCCCGACCGCTGGGTCGAACCCGTCCATCTCGGCCAGCATCTGGTTCAGCGTCTGCTCCCGCTCGTCGTTGGACACCATGGCACCGCCGCTGCTGCGCCGCTGGCCGAGCGCATCGATCTCGTCGACGAAGACGATGGCCGGCGCCCGCTTACGGGCCTCAGCGAAGAGATCCCGCACCCGAGCTGCCCCAACGCCGACGAACATCTCCACGAAGCTCGACCCGCTCACCGACAAGAACGGCACACTGGCTTCGCCGGCCACCGCTCGGGCCATGAGGGTCTTTCCCGTCCCCGGGGGCCCGACCATGAGCACGCCGCGCGGGGCGAGCGCCCCTGCTCGCCGGTAGCGTTCCGGGCGGCGCAGGAAATCCACCACTTCAGCGACTTCTGCCTTCACCCCGTCGTAGCCAGCGACGTCGGCGAAGGTGGTGCGTGGTCGCTCGGCGTCGAACACCTGGGCCTTCGACCGACCGATCGACGCCATCCGCCCCATCGCTCCGCCCCCAGCCCCTCGGCTCATCCGCCACCACAGCCAGCCGAAGACCGCAAGCGGTGCCAGCAGCACCAACCAAGTCATCACCTCGGTACCGAACGACGAGCTCGGCAGGCTCGCGGTGATCTCCACCTTCGCCGTCCGAAGCTCACTCAGCAGCGTCGCGCCACCGAGCTCGGTGGGGATCACCGTCGAGTACGACTTGCCGTCGGTCAGGGTGCCGGTGGCTTCCCCGTCGGAGGCAATGTCCACGCTACGCACGTGGTGGCTGATCACGTCATCGAGGAACGTGGAGTAGCGCAGCGTCACCGGGCTCGGCGCCTTGGTGCCCGGCAACGTCAGGAACAACACGGCGGTGGCCAGCAGGGCCAACGGGAACAGCCAGTGCCGCCACGCCGGCGGCGGCGGAGGCGCCGGTCCCTGCGGCTTGTCCCCCGGCGGCGGCGACTGGGCCTGACGGGTCATCGTCTCGGTCGGCCAGCGAGTACCATCTCATGAGCATCGGCCGTCGGGCCGTCTACAGCTAGGGCCGAAGGTCCCCACCGCCCCTGGTGCTGCGCTGTCACCGTCTTGCTATGCGGTGACAGCCGAGCGGCACAACCATTGGGTCCGACGCAGTGCTGGCTGACCGGCCCGCAGGGCGGACGCCCCGACGAGGCCCCTATGGTCCCAGGCGCACAGGATCGCCAGATCCCTCCCCCGACGAGCTGCCTCGGCGCCGGCTCACTCCAAGCCCGCCGTGGCACGGGACGAACCGTCGACGCCGACCACGACACGCGACCTCATGGGACCGAGACCACTACGTCGCCCACAGACCACGTCGCGCGGAGACCAGCTGCGCCACGCGTGCGCTGCCCACGATCACCACTGACGGTCACCGCCGCCGGCGTTGGCGGCTCGGAGGGCAGCAACGTAGCTGGCCCGCTCGTGGACCGTGGCATCCACATCGGGTGGCACGGCGAACATCCCTCGAAGCTCGCCAAGGCGTCTTAAGCCGCGCTGTGCCATCCAAGCGGCCAGGCCGGCAAGCAGCACCTGGGCATGGTCGGGTCCGTGGCGCAGCAGTGCCGAGGCGCTCATGACGACGTCCGCTCCCGCAAGGAGGTACTTGACGAGGTCGTCGGGTCCCTCCACACCGGTCGTCCCGGCCAGGTCCACCCGGACCTGTCGGCGCAGCAGGGCTATCCAGGTCCGAGGAACTCGTCCCTCGGCGGGGCTGGACAGGTCGACACCGGGCACCACTGCCAGGCCCTCGGGGTCGATGTCGGGCTGGAAGAACCGGTTGAAGAGCACGAGCCCGTCGGCACCGGCGTCCGCGAGCCGGAGCGCCATGTTCGCCGGCGAAGACAGGTAGGAGGAGAGCTTGACCGCGACAGGAAGCGCCACCGTGGCCTTCACCAGATCGACGATCTCGACGTAACGCTCCTCGACGTCGCCTCCCCAGACGCTCGGGTCGGCGGGAAGATGGTAGGTGTTGAGCTCGATGGCTGCCGCCCCAGCGTCGGCCATGGCGCGGGCATAGGCGGTCCAGCCACTGGCGGTGGTCCCGTTGAGCGAAGCGATCACCGGGATGTCGACGACCGAGCTGGCCCGCTCGAGCAGGCTGAGGTAGTCGCGTGCCACGGCGTCGGTCCTGGGTGCCTCCGGGAAGTAGGTGAGCGACTCGGCGAAGCGCTCGCTGCCGGCCCAGGTGAGGCGGGCATAGCGCTCGGCCTCCACCTCGATCTCCTCCTGGAAGAGCGAGTGGAGCACCACCGCGCCCACGCCGGCGTCGGCCAGGCGGCGTACCCCGTCCAGGGTGTGCGACAGCGGAGAGGCCGAAGCGATGAGCGGGTTGGCGAGCTGTAGGCCCAGGTAGGTCGTGGTCAGGTCCATGCGGGCCGCCTACGGGCATCGGCACGGAAGCGCTGCACCGCGTGGCGTGGCGCTCGGCTTGCTCCTCGAGCTCTTCTTCGAAGAGCAAGTGCAGCGCCACCACCCGGCCAACGCCGGCGTCGGCCAGGCGACGGACTCCGTCCAGGGGGTGGGGAAGGCAGGGAGGCCGAGGCGACGAGCGGGTTTCGAAGCGGCAGGCCCAGATACGTGGTGGTGAGCTCCATCAACGCTCCTTGCGAGCATCGGCAGGGAACCGTTCGGCGGGGCGCGTGGCCATCTCCTCGTAGACCGCCCAGCGCTGGTCGACCGCCTGCTGGGCCAGGGCCGAGAGGCGCTCGGACTCGGCGCGATCGGAACGGGTCAGCATCGAGTAGCGCAGCTCCCTACGGGTGTAGTCGCCCAGCGAGATCCGGGGTCGGGGTGAGTCGAGGAGGAAGGGATTCTGGCCGCCTTGGCGCAGGACCGGGTCGTATCGGATGAGCGGCCAGTACGCGCTGGCGACGGCCCGGTGTTGCTGGTCGAGGCCGTCTCGCATCTCGATCCCATGCGCGATGCAGTGGCTGTAGGCGATGAGCAGCGACGGGCCGTCGTAGGCCTCGGCCTCCCGGAACGCGCGCAGGGTCTGCTGGGGGTCGGCCCCCATCGCCAGGCGGGCCACGTACACGCTGCCGTAGGCGATGGCCTGGAGGGCTAGGTCCTTCTTCTCGACCGACTTGCCGGCGGCAGCGAACTTGGCCACCGCCCCGAGCGGAGTGGCCTTGGAGGCCTGGCCCCCGGTGTTGGAGTAGACCTCGGTGTCGAGCACCAACACGTTCACGTCACGCCCGCTCGCCAGCACGTGGTCGAGGCCAGCTGCGCCGATGTCATAGGCCCAGCCGTCGCCACCCACGATCCAGACGCTGCGCCGCAGCAGGTGATCGAGCACGCTGGCGAGATCCTCGGCCGCCGGCTGCGCCAGCGCCTCGAGGCGCTGGCGCAGCTCCAAGAGACGCCGGCGTTGGGCCGCGAGCTCCGACTCGGTGCGCTGGGGTGCGGCCAACAGCGCTTCGACCAGCTCGGCACCGATGACGTCCTCGAGCTCGACAAGGCGGGCCCCGGCCACCGCCGCGTGGTGGTCGGCGGCCAGGCGCAGCCCCAGGCCGAACTCGCCGTTGTCCTCGAACAGCGAGTTCGACCAAGCCGGGCCGCGCCCCTCGGCGTCGCTGGTCCAGGGGGTGGTGGGCAGGTTCCCGCCGTAGATCGACGAGCACCCAGTGGCGTTGGCAATCACGGCGCGGTCGCCGAAAAGCTGGGAGAGCAGCTTCAGGTACGGCGTTTCGCCGCAGCCGGCACAAGCCCCGGAGAACTCGAAGAGCGGGGTGAGGAACTGGGTACCCCGCACCGTCCCAAAGTCCACCCGAGGGCGCTCGGCCGCCGGCAGCGACTCGAAGAATGCGACGTTCCTCCGCTCGGCGACGACCAGGTCTTCGCGCCAGGCGAGGTTGATGGCCTTGTGGCCGCGATCGGCCGGCGCGGTGACGGGACAGGCTTCTACGCACAAAGCACAGCCGGTGCAGTCCTCGGCATAGACCTGCAAGGTATAGGCACTGTCGGGAAGCCCACGGGCGTTGAGCGGGGCGGAACGAAATGCCGCGGGAGCGCCATCTAGCCGAGAGCGGTCGTAATACTTGGCCCGGATCACGGAATGGGGGCAGACGAAGCTGCAGTTGCCGCACTGGATGCAGAGTGTGGGGTCCCACTGGGCGACGAGATCGGAGACGTTGCGCTTCTCGTACGCAGCAGTGCCGCTGGGCCAGGTGCCATCCACAGGCAGGGCGCTGACCGGCAGCTCGTCACCGCCCCCCGACATCATCACCGCCGTCACGCTCCTCACGAACTCGGGGGCGTCATCAGGCACAACCGGCGCTGGCTCAGTGGTGGAGGTGGCACGGCCCGGGATCTCCACTCGCACCAGGGCCTCGAGGGCACGGTCGACCGCCGCCAGGTTGGACTGGACGACCCTTGACCCGCGGCGGGCATAGGTCTTGCGGATCGAATCTTTGATCCGCTCGATCGCCTCGTCTCGAGGGAGGACGCCCGAGATGGCGAAGAAGCACGTCTGAAGGATCGTGTTCACTCGCCCGGCGAGCTCCAGATCCCGAGCGATGCGGTTGGCGTCGATCACGTAGAGAGAGATGCCCTTTTCGATGATCTGCTCTTGGACCGGGCGGGCAAGGGCGTCCCAGACCTGAGCTGCGGGCTCGGGACAGTTGAGCAGGAGCGTGGCGCCCTGGGCAGCCCTGCCGAGCACCTCGTGTCGCTCGAGGAGGCCGGAGTGGTGACATCCCACGAAGCCGGCCCGCTCGACCAGATACGGGGCCCGGATGGGCTCGGGCCCGAAGCGCAGGTGCGAGACCGTCTCAGAGCCCGACTTCTTGGAGTCGTAGACGAAGTATCCCTGGGCGTAGAACTGGCCGGCGCCGAGGATCTTGATGCTGTTCTTGTTGGCCCCTACCGTTCCGTCGGAGCCCCGGCCGAAGAACACCGCCCGCAGCGTCCCCGATGCCTCGATGTCGAGCGACGCGTCGCAGGGGATCGAGGTCCCCGAGACGTCGTCGGTGATCCCGACGGTGAAGCGCCGTCGCGGGCGGTCTCGATCGAGCTCGGCGAGGACCCCGGCAACCATGGCGGGGGTGAACTCCTTGGAGGACAGCCCGTACCGGCCGCCGAAGACCTCCGGCATCCTCCGCCGCTCGCCCTCGGCATGGCCCTCGGCCAGGGCGCCGAGCACGTCCAAGAACAGTGGCTCACCCAGCGAGCCCGGCTCCTTGGTCCGATCGAGCACCCCCACCTTCCGGGCGCTCTCCGGCAGGGCCGCGAGCAAGGCCTCGGCCGGGAACGGCCGGTACAGGCGCAGGGTGATCACGCCCACCTTCTCGCCCGTGCTGCACAGATGGGCCACGGTTTCGCGCAGGGTCTCGGCCCCCGAACCCATCGCCACCACCACCCGCTCGGCTTCGGGGTCCCCGGCGTAGTCGACGAGGTGGTACCGGCGGCCGCTTCGCTCGGCCAGGGCGTCCATGGATTGCTGCACCAGAGCGGGAACCCGGGCGTAGAACGGGTTCACGGTCTCTCTGGCCTGGAAGTAAACATCGGGATTCTGCGAGGTGCCCCGGATGAAGGCATGCTCAGGCGACATGGCCCGGGCACGATGGGCACGGATGAGCTCCTCGGGGACCAGGGCCCGAAGGTCGTCGTCGGAGAGCAGCTCCACGGTGTTGAGCTCGTGGCTGGTGCGAAACCCGTCAAAGAAGTGCACGAAGGGCACCCGGGCCCGTAGCGTGGCGGCCTGGGCCACCGCAGCGAGGTCGTGGGCCTCCTGCACCGACGAAGAAGCGAGCAGGGCGAACCCGGTGGAGCGAACGGCCATGACGTCTTGGTGGTCCCCGAAGATCGACAGCCCCTGGGCGGCCAACGAGCGGGCGGCCACATGGAAGACCGCCGGGGTGAGCTCGCCGGCGATCTTGTACATATCGGGGACCATGAGCAAGAGACCCTGGGATGCAGTGAACGTGGTCGACAAGGCCCCGCCTTGGAGCGCACCGTGGAGGGCGCCGGCGGCGCCGGCTTCGCTCTGCATCTCGACCACCGCCGGCACGCTGCCGTAGACGTTGGGGCGCCGCGCGCACGACCACTCGTCGGCCAGTTCGGCCATGGGCGAAGCCGGGGTGATGGGGAAGATGGCGCAGACTTCGTTGGTCCGGTACGCCACCGAGACCGCCGCCTCGTTGCCGTCGACGATTGCTCGCATCAGCCGCCCTCCCCCGCCGGCTCGGAGACCATCTCGATGGCATGCACAGGACATTGCTCGAAGCACGCCGCACACCCCGTGCAGCGGTCGTAGTCGAAGCGGTAGCGATGTCCCACTCCTAGCTTGATCACCGCGGCTTCCGGGCAGGCGCCCAGGCACCCGTCGCACTCGAAGCAATTCCCGCACGACAGGCACCGCGCCGCCTCGTAACGGGCATCCGCCTCGGAGAGCCCGCCGACCACCTCGGAGAAATCCGCCACCCGTGTCTCCGGCTCGAGCTCGGGTTGGGACCTAAGGGCGAAGTCCCCGAAGTACCAGAGGTGCAGCTTCTCGAAGTCGGCGAGGGGGTGCTTGGGCCAGTCCGCGGCTGCCTTGCCCGTGAGCCAGGCGTCGATATAGCGAGCCGCCTTCTTCCCGTGCCCCACCCCGACGGTCACCGTGCGCTCGGCGGGCACCATGTCACCGCCGGCGAACACGCCGGGCGCACCGGTCATCATGGACGCGGAGACCACCACCGTGCCATCTTCTTCGAGCTCGACTCCCGGCACCGTGCGCAGGAAGCTCGTGTCGGTCTCCTGGCCGAGGGCCAGGATCAGGCTGTCGGCGGCCAGTCGCTCGAGTCGCCCGGTGGGACGAGGAACCCCGTGCTCGTCGAGCTCCATCGCCTCCACCACCAGATCGGGACCCTCGAAGGCGCTGATGGTGCGCAACCAGTTGATCCGCACGCCTTCGCGTTCGGCGTCTTGGGCCTCCTCCTCGTGGGCGGGCATCTGGGCCCGGGTGCGGCGGTAGACGACGAGGGCCTCCGCGGCCCCCAGGCGCCGGGCGACACGAGCCGCGTCCATGGCGGTGTTACCCCCGCCGTAGACCGCCACGCGCCGGCCCAGCACCGGGCGCTCACCGGAGGCGACACCCTTCAAGAAGGACACGGCGTCGAGGATCCGCCCGGCGTCGCGGGACGGGATGTCGACCCGCTTGGAGAGATGGGCACCCACGGCCACGAACACGGCGTCGAAGCTGCCCTCGCGCCATTCGGCGTCGAGGTCGCTGACCCGGTGCCCGCAGACTACACGCACCCCCAGTGTCTTGATGCGCTCCAACTCGGCGGCGAGCACCTCGCGAGGGAGGCGGTAGGCGGGGATGCCGTAGCGCATCATCCCGCCCGGCTCCGGGCCGGCGTCGCGGATCTCCACCTCGTGTCCGCGCCGAGCCAGGTGGTAGGCGGCCGACAGCCCGCTCGGCCCCGCCCCCACCACCAGCACCCGCTTGCCGCTTCGTGACGCGGGCGCCGAGAGCTCCCAGTGCTGCTCCAGAGCCAGGTCGCCCAAGAAGCGCTCCACGGCGTGGATCGACACCGCTTGATCCAGCTCGGCCCGGTTGCAGGAGCACTCGCAGGGGTGGTAGCAGACGCGGCCCTCGGTGGCCGGGAACGGGTTGTCGGCCACCAGCGCCCGCCACGCGTGTTCGTAGCGGCCGACCTCGGCCTCGGCCAGCCACGCCTGGATGTTCTCCCCCGCCGGGCAACCGGCGTTGCAGGGAGGGAGCAGATCCACGTAGATGGGGCGACGGCTGCGGACCGGTCCCGCCCACGAATGTCCGTGGGCCAGATCGGGCCGGGCGGTGAGGTCGGGGCGGGTCATCGCCCCGACGTCCAACATCGGGTCCAGGGGTTGGCCGGGAAAGCCATCTCGCCCACGGTACGTCTCGAGAGGCCACCTCGACCGAGGTGTTCGAGCTGCGCACAACCACGGCTCGGACGGTAGGCCATCAGTTTCACGTGGTTGGGCCAGAGTCAACCTGTTGCCCGCCTGTCCCGGACCGGACTGTTATACCATAAGTGGTATGCTGAGTCGAGCATCGCGCCACGGCGCGTCTCTCAGGAGGCGAGCGGCGGGCTCACGGCGACTTGGTCCGGCTCCGTCGGCTCCGGCCGCGTCACGGCCTCGGCGAGGTCGCCCACCTTTGCTCCGCCGAAGGTGAACAGCCCGAAGATGGCGCCGGCGAGGATGAGCCCCTGGCCCAACATGTAGAGGATCGCCCCGACACTGCTCACGTCCCAGCTCGTCTCGTGCCCGGGCGTGGAGAAGACCCAGGTGCCCATCCCGGCGGTCGACACGAGCATCCCGAGGAGCACGGACCCGGCCATCCAGCGCTTGAGGGTGGCGCGCACGCCCGAGGTGTCGCCGAGGAGCTCGGCGGCGATGAGGAACACGGCGATGACTGGCAGCGAGCCGAACACCAGGAGCAGGTGGGCCCTCGTGAAGATCTGGTCGTCTACGGCCCTCGCGGCGGGCATCTTGGCGAAGCCGAACGACGTCTCGTTCATCTCGATGTAGTACCCGTAGAGGAACATGACGACCGAGGCCATCAGGTAGGTCATGTACACCGCGAGGCGGACGGGGTTGAAGCGCGCCTTGACGGCGCCGGCGACCTTGTGGAAGCTCCCCCAGATCTCGGGCGACATCGCCGCGGCGAGGATCAGCGCGCCGAGGCCGACTAGGCCGGTCATCGTGTCGTCCATGGCGAGCCCGTTGGCCCCGCCCTTGCCGAAGGGGAACCATGCCGGAATGACGAAGGTCCCGAGCGCCGAGACGACGTAGACCCCGGAGTAAAGGGCGATCCCGCCGAGCATGATTCCCACGGCGAGCCGCGAGATCTGCTTGCGGATGCCCACCAGGCGCGAGTAGCCGAAGGCCTCGGCGGCGAGGAAGACGATCCCCGCCATGAAGGACGGGAGGATGCCGTGAGAGTGCGAGGTGACGAGGTTGCCGAAGAGCGTGGACATCGACTCGTGCTGCCAGTTGGCCCAGAACGACCAGCTGATGCCGACGGCCGACGCTGCGGCGGCGATGCCGAGGACGACCCAGGTGAGCACCGAGACCCCGGAGAAGAACAGCGCCCAGTGGATCTCGGCCTTCTGCCCGGGCATGTTCTCTCCGCTCGGCGGGACGAAGGCCGCGTAGGCGAGGTCGGCAACGAAGACGAGCGTCACGGCGAAGAGCTCGATGGTGCAGGGCATCACGATCCAGAAGCCGAAGTCGGTGAGCGACGAGACGTGGTGCAGCGCGCCGTAACCGAGGACGAGGAAGCCAGCGCCCTCGAACAGGGCGACGAGCGAGGAGTGGGAGACGAGGTAGCGCACCCAGTCGTGGGTGACGAACACCCGCGTGCAGAGGATGAGGAACAACAGCGCCGCCGGAAGCATGAGGGCGTGGTAGAACCACGTCATCGACGTCGTGAAGTCGCCGTTGTTGCCTGCCTTCAGGAACGGGACCGTCGTGAAGCTGAGCACGCCGATGACGACGATCCACGCGCCGAGCAGGCGGGACATCGTCGAGGAGTACCGGTAGAAGTTCCCCGTCGCCCGGCTCCCTTCGACCCGTTCCCCCGCTAGCCTTCCGTCTCCTGTGAGGGCTTCACTTGCCATGTCCCACTCCTTGGTAGTCGTCGGGCGTCGTTCAGGCACGTCCGGGCACGCCGCTCAGGTCGCGAGACCGATCGCGGCGAGCAGGACGAGGATCAGGTAGGCGGTCGCAAGGCGGATCATCGGTCGGGCGAGCCTCCCCCGCCAGGGAAGTAGGCACGCGCCTGCGGCAGCCGCCGCCGAGAGCAGGACGACGGGTCCGGCGACGAACGCCGACGCCGTCCCCTTGATGGCGAGTATGCCACCGGTCGCGAGGGCGCCCATCGCGACGCCTGCCGCGAGCGACGCGAGCCCGAGCACAGGACGGCTCCACACGACCGGGGCCATCGGCACCGAGGCCCGCGCGTAGTCGCCGCGGTAGCGGGAGGCGATCGCCCAGATGTGCAACGGGACCCAGGCCGCGACCATCCCCCCGAGGAGCCAGGCTGACTCGGAGAGCGGCTGGCTCACGGCCGTGTAGCCCGCCCAGAGCACGAGCGAGCCGACCGGCGCGCCGAGCACGACGCTCCATGGCGTCGACCGCTTGGTGAGGGCGCTGTACACGATCACGTTGTCGACGAGCGCCAGCAGGAGGAAGACGAAGGGGAACAAGCCGAGCGCGGCGGCGATCGAAAGACCTGCGGCGCTGAGCGCCACGCCGAGGCCGACGGCGGAGCGGACCTCGATGCGGCCGGTGGGGAGCGCCCGCCCTGCGGTCCTCGGCATGACGGCGTCGATGTCGCGGTCGATGACGTTCGTGAGGGACTCGGCACCGGCGCTCAGCGCGGCGACCGCGACCGCGACGCCGAGCAGGGTCCATCCCGGCACGCCCCCGCCTCCCGCCCTCGCCAGCACGGTCCCGGTGACGGCGACGAGGACGAAGGTGACGTCGATGTGCGGCTTGACGAAGGAGAGGTAGGTGGCGAGGCCCAGACCGCTCTCCCGGCTCGTGCTCCCAAGCCCTTCCGCGCGCTCGATGCTGGCGTCCACGATAGACCTCCCGACGCCTCCAACGAACCACGGGTCGGCCGTCGTAGGCCAGGGCCGAAGGTCCCTTCCGGGTGAGGCGTGCCAATGGCGCGCGGCCAGCGCAGTAGACGGAGAACGCCGGGACCAGGACTAGCAGCGTCGGTGCTCGCACAGTCGGTAGGTCGGCAAGATCCAACTCGTATTCGGCTTCGATCGTGGTGGGCCATGTCCTCCAAGCTGCTCTTCGAGACCATGCACAACACGGCGGCGGGGCACCCCCTTCGCTCCCGCGGTGCCGACTTGCCTGGTCCGCGACCTCTGGGCGGTCCGCGACCTCTGGGCGGTCCTCGACCGCGCCCGGGACGACGGTGCCGACCCAGCCCGGGCCGGCCCGTCAGCTCAGGTCTGTGTTGGTCCAGGCGGACTTTCCCTCAGCGTCGACGACTCTCACCCGCTGGTACGTGGGCCGGTCGGTGCGCAGGCGGAGCACGGCTTCGGTGATGAGACCGTCGGCCGAGGTGCGGAGAACCTCGCCGGATCCTCGCACGGGCTCACCGGCGACCACCCCCGAACCGAGCTCACGACCACCTTGGAGCAGGACGGCGCGGCACGGTGAACAGGCGATCACGACTCCGTCGTGCTCTGTATGGACGTCCACGATCGTCGGCCCAGCGCTCGCGTATGCCAGGCCTTCTCTGAGCGCACCGAGCACCGCCCCGCAGGATCGCTCAGCTGCACGCACCCAAGTCCAGGCTCGGCCGACCTCGAGGTCCGCCTGATGGGTGTCGTCGGTCGCTATTGCATGCAGCCCCCTGCCCGCCTCGAGCGCCGCGTCCCACACCAGCGACGAGTCGCCGCGCCCACACTCGTGCTCGGCCGAGGCGTTGTAAACCTCCAGTCCGCTCACATGCTCGGCTTCGATGACGCAGCGAGCGTCCAGACCCGTCCAGTAGGGATGGGCCAAGTAGGCGACGCCGCCCTGATCATGAGCGAAGCCCGCTGCGGCCGTCAGGCTGGGGAACGTCTTCTGCTCCCAATGCTCTTCCTCGTTGAAGAACCAGTTCTCGCGACGCCCTCCGGGGTCATCAGGAATCTCCCTGATACCGTAGACGAGAACGTCCGGAGTGAGCCCGGCTTCAGGCAGGTCGAATGTAACCTCCGCTGACGGAATGGTCATGAGTTGCGAGACGGACGGCTCTTCGGTCACACGCCAGTGATCAGTGATCGCAAGAACATCGAAGCCGGCCTGTTCATAGCGGGCCACCAACGCACTCGGGGGCAGATCGCCGTCGCTTTCGGTCGTGTGGGCGTGGAGCGCGCATCTCAGCCACTCACCAGGAGACCTAAACGGATTTGGCACAAGCCGTCGGCTACTTCGCCGCCACGTAGTACCAGGCGGAGGGATGCGGGTCCGCGAACGGTGACTGCTGCTGCCAGCCCTGCAGGGTGTCCTTCACCACGGAGATGCGGAGGTCCTGGGGCGGCCACCACAGTCCGGCGACCTGGTCGGCGAGGTAGTTCTCGTACTGGTACAGGTACCGGAGTCCACTCTTCGTGTGGGTCTGCTGGATCAACTGTTGAGCCACAGGCGAGTAGTAGCCGCCTCCCCAGAAGCTACCCCTTCCGAAGATCTCGCCGCCGGTCGGCAGGGCTTCGTTCGGACCGAAACCCCACATGTCATACGCATAGATGGCCAAGCCCCAGTCGCACGGTCCGGGCGGACAGACACCGACGTCCGCGAACATCGCCGTTTCGGTTTCCGGATGCAGTGTGATCTGGACGCCCGCCTGGGCTGCAGCGGTCTGAAATGCCTCTACTTGGCCGAGAATGGTTGGGTAGCCCGTATCGAACACCAGGTCCATCGAAAGAGGTGCGCCTGCGGAAATTCCGGCCCCACAGTCGTTGGTGGCAGTTCCCGGCCGCCCACAGACGACGACGCCACCGGAGCCGGTACGCCAACCATGCCGGGTCAGCAGCTGGCGAGCAGCGGAAACGGAGTAAGGGTACGGGTCGTGCCGAAGCTGAGGGCTGACGAACGGAGAGCCCGGTAGGTCGGCGACTGGTCCATAGCTGTACTGCCCGAGTCCGTGCTCACTCCGCAGATACAGTTGCTGGTTGACGAGGTGCTCCAGCGCCTGCCGGATGTACAGCTCGTCGACCAATTTCTTGTACGGCCCGGTGTAGCCGAACTCGGCGAAGTTGGCGACCTCCGTCACCCAGGGCTTGACCGTATAACCGTGATGCGAGAAGTAGCTGGCAAGGCCGTAGTCGCTCGACGGTAGCCAGCCGTAGTCAACCTGCCCCGATCGGAGCGCGTCGATCTCGGCGGTGTCGCTTGTTTCGGTCACGTAGACGATCTGCTTCAGGTGCGGCTTGTCAGGTCCCGAGTAGTGGGGGTTTCGCGACAACGTCGTCTCGTAGGTCGTCGCGTTGTATCTGCTGAGCACCCAGGGCCCGTCGACGACCTTCCAGAGCGGATTCGTCGCGTAGGTGCTCAACTTGCTCGACTGACCGGTAAGGAACGTGAATACCTTCTTCGCCCCCGCTGTCGTGAGGTCGTAACTGCCCACCGGGCTTGTCAGCGACTCCCGGTCCCATCTGTGCTGCGGTAGCGGCACGATGACGCTCAGCTCGTTGGAGTCGTACCACAGCGGGTTGAAAGCCTGCGTCAGGTGCATGACGAGCTCCGAAGAGCTCACCCAGTCGATGCTAGCAACGTTGTCGGGGATGTCGCCCGGCACGTAAGTACCGATGCTGGACTTGTCCGCCCGGTAGAGATCCCACCAGAACTCGATGTCACGTGTGGTCACCGGCTTGCCATCGGACCACATGAACCGCTTCAGCTTGATGGTCACAGTCCTGTCGTTGTTCGACCAGACAGGTGGATAGGCGATGCTCAGGGCCTCGTTCAGGGT
>DAHVMA010000081.1:0-51896 GCA_027320105.1 Acidimicrobiaceae bacterium
GATCCTCGCCATGTTCCTCGACACCGCCATCGACCAGGCCGTCGACCGCCTCGGGCCGGCGCCGACCGCCGAGGACGTCGCCGCCGCCACGGCGGAGGCGTTGCGCACCGTGCGGGGCACCGTGCAGGCGGACATCTTGAAAGAGGACCAGGGCCAGAACACCTGCATCTTCTCCACCGACTTCTCCCTCTCGCTCATGGGCGACGTGCAGGAGTGGTTCATCGCTCACGACGTGGAGCGCTTCTACTCGGCGTCCATCAGCGGCTACCACATCGCCGAGGCCGGCGCCAACCCCGTCACCCAGCTGGCGTTCACCCTCGCCAACGGCTTCACCTACGTCGAGGCCTACCTGGCACGGGGCATGCCCGTCGACGACTTCGCCCCCAACCTGTCGTTCTTCTTCTCCAACGGCATGGACCCCGAGTACACCGTCATCGGCAGGGTCGCCAGGCGGATCTGGGCCATAGCCCTGCGCGACCGCTACGGCGCCAGCGCCCGCTCCCAGCGCCTCAAGTACCACATCCAGACCTCCGGGCGCTCCCTGCACGCCCAGGAGATGGCGTTCAACGACATCCGCACGACCCTCCAGGCGCTGTGCGCCGTGTACGACAACGCCAACAGCCTCCACACCAACGCCTACGACGAGGCCGTCACGACCCCCTCGGCCGACTCGGTGCGCCGCGCCATGGCGATCCAGATGATCATCAACAAGGAGTGGGGCCTCGCCGGCAACGAGAACCCGCTGCAGGGCAGCTTCGTCGTCGAGGAGCTCACCGACCTCGTGGAGGAGGCCGTGCTGGCCGAGCTCGACCGGCTCTCCGAGCGCGGCGGAGTGCTCGGCGCCATGGAGACCGGCTACCAGCGGGGCCGGATCCAGGACGAGTCGATGCTCTACGAGTCGCGCAAGCACGACGGGAGCCTCCCCATCGTCGGTGTCAACACGTTCCGCCACCCCGAGGGAGAGCCGGCCGAGGTCGGCATACCGCTGGCGCGCTCCACCGAGGCCGAGAAGCAGTCGCAGCTGCGCCGGCTGCGGGACTTCCAGGCCCGCCACGCCTCGGAGCGGCCCGCCGCGCTGCAGCACCTGAGGGAGGCGGCCCTCGGGGGGGGCAACGTCTTCGGGGTGCTCATGGAGGCCGTGCGCGCCTGCACCCTCGGTGAGATCACCGCCTGCCTGTTCGAGGCCGGCGGCCGTTACCGCCGCAGCGTGTAGCCGGCCGAGTCGCCGGGCCGGCACGCTACGCCTGCGAGGGCGGCGACGAGGACCGTCCTCCCTAGCACTGCGGCGCCGTGAACGTCACAGCCGCCACGAACTGCCTGAAGACCTGGAGCGTCGGGCCGAGGTCTGGCATGTCGGCGTAGAGCCCGAGTGCGCCCTGCTTGCCGATGGGGAGGCGGACCTCGGCTAGGTAGCTCAACGACTCGGGCACCGACGCCGGCGGCGCGGCCGGAGCGGCGGTGGCCCGCTGGAAGACGACCAGGCCGGCGGTGATGCCGCACACGAGCACCTGGGAGACGCTCCGGAGGCCGTAGCCGGGCCGCCCGTTGGGTAGCTGCGTGACACCGGCCGCGGTGGTGACGACGATGTCGCCGGCGCCCGACGCGGGCCGGAACGCCACGCTCGAGGTCGCCGTTGCCGGGGCCTGCACCGGCACCTCTCGCCACGTGGCCGGGTAGAGGGCCGCGAAGCGGGATGAGCGGTAGGAGCGGAACACCCCGGGCGCGCTGAGCGCCGGCTGCGCGCTGATCCAGCCCGTCGCGGCCAGGCCTCGGACCGCGAACCACCCGCCGTTGGCGCGCGTGTAGCGCAGCACCGTGAGCACGACGCCCTGCGCCGCCGTTCCCAGCACGGCAGCAGACCTGCTCGGCCATCGGCGCACGTTGAGCCCGATCGGGCTCAGCACCGTCCTCCGGCTGCTCAGCTGCGTCCCGGGTGTGGTGGTGGCCGGCACCGTCGTCGACGGTGCCGTCGTCGAGGTCGTCGTCGAGGTCGTCGTGGGGGCCGACGAGGAGTGCCCCCCGGTGATGCTGCAGCCTGCCGCTACGGCGGTCAGGAGGGCGGCCCCGGCCAGCAGGCGCGCCGTGCGCCACGGGACCCGACAGGAGCGGATGGTCGATGCCACGGCCACATTCTCGCTCCGCCGTGGGGCCGGGAGGCTTCGCGGGGCATCTGAGCTGAGGCTGAGCGTGGTTCACGCTGTGGCGGCAGCGACTGCGTCCCGGCGTGACCCCACCCCATGGGGGGCGCCGACGGTTGGGGCGGTTCGCCGCGTATGGTCAGCGTCGGACCGGCCCCGCCCCCGGCCAGTCACGATGTCGTGGAACCGAACAGCGGTTCGCGGCGTCGATGCAGTAGAGAGCGGCGGAGACAGGAGAGACCGATGCTGAACGGCTGGCGGGTGGTGGTGGTCTTGCCGGCGTACAACGCCGCCGAGACCCTCGAGCGCACGATCAGCGAGATCGACCGGACCGTCGTCGACGAGATCGTGCTCGTGGACGACGCCAGCACCGACGACACCACCTTCGTCGCCCGCCGCCTAGGCCTGACCTGCATCACCCACGAGCGCAACCTGGGCTACGGCGCAAACCAGAAGACCTGCTACGCCGCCGCCCTCGACGCCGGCGCCGACATCGTCGTCATGGTCCACCCCGACTACCAGTACTCGCCCCGGTTGGTCACGGCGATGGCCGGCATGATCACCTCCGGCCACTACGACCTGGTGCTCGGCAGCCGGGTGCTGGCGCAGAGCTCGGTGGCCAACGGGATGCCCCGCTACAAGTACGTCGCCAACCGGGTGCTGACGGCGATCGAGAACGTCCTGCTCCACCAAAAGCTCTCGGAGTACCACACCGGGCTGCGGGCCTTCAGCGCCGACCTCCTGCGCTCCCTGCCCCTGGAGCACAACTCGGACGACTTCGTGTTCGACAACCAGATGATCGTGCAGGCCATCGCCTGCGGGGCGCGCATCGGCGAGGTGTCCTGCCCGACCCGCTACGAGCGTGACTCCTCGTCGATCTCGTTCCGCCGCAGCGTCCGCTACGGGGTGGGCGTGCTCGCCACCGGGGCGTCCTACGTGCTCGACCGCGCCCGCATCCGCAGGGCGCCGTTCCTCGACAGCGAGGGCAAGCCGCCTTTCGTGGCCCCCTCCAGGCCGGCGGCGCACCCCGAGCGGATCGACCTGGTAGCCGCCGCCGGAGGGGTTGCCGACGTGGCGGGCGCCCACTTCCCCGGCGCCGGTTGACCACCGGCGCCCACCTCGGTTGACCACCGGCGCCGGCCGGCCCGCCGGCGCCCCCACCCCTGCGGGCGGCGGGGCTGGCACCCCGGTGACCGCCGGCGCCCCCACCGCTGCGGGCGGCGGGGCCGGCACCCCGGTGACCGCCGGCAGGCGGGCCGCCCCGACGCTCGCCGCCGAGATCGTCGCCCTGCTCCTGGCGCCGGTCGTGTGCTTCTGGGCGTTGCGACTCCGGGCCATGGCGGTCGACGGCCTGCCGGACCCCGCCATGCACAGCGTCTACTTGTGGGACCCGAGGGATCTCGTGGCGCGCTACGCGCCCCAGGTCTTCGACGCGGTGCAGCGCGCCTACATCGGGCCGCCTGCGGCCTACTTCCGCTGGGGGATGAGGCCGGGCTTCCTCGTACCCGGGCGGCTTGCGTACCTCGCCTTCGGAGCCGTCCCGGGGTTCTTCGCGTTCCGCTACGTGCTGGCGCTGGTGGCGACCGTGCCCGCCTACGTGCTCGCCAAGCGGCTCTGGGGCCGGTGGGCAGGCGCCCTCGCCGTGGTCCTCGTCATGAGCAGCCCGGTGATCGTCACGGCGTGGGGGACCGACTTCCCCGACTCGGCGGCCGTCTCCTACCTCCTCGGTGCCACCGCCTGCCTCGTGATCCCGCCCCGGTCGGTGCGGGAGCACCGCCTGATGCTCGTCGTGGCCGGCGCCCTCTACACGGCGTCGGTGTGGTCCCTCGCCACCACGGGGCTCCTCGTCGCCGTGACGATCCTGGTCTGGGTGGGCTACCGCGCCGTTCGCGATCGCCGGCACCTCGCCGGCGACGTGGCGCTGCTCGCCGCCGTGGCGGTCGCCACCACCGTGCTGGCCGCCCTCGGCTCCTGGGTGCTGCTCGGCCGCTTCGACTTCGTGGCGCCGACCATCCGGGCCGTGCTGTTCCTCGGGACGCCGGCCCAGGAGAAGCTGTGGCACTCGAGCAACCCGCGGTGGGCGCCCTACGACGCCTACCTCCTCGTCCTGCCCACCGTAGTGGTGGCGTGGGTGGCGACGGTCCGGGTGCGCCCATCCGCCCGCGGAGCTCACCGGGCGGCGCAGGTGGACCACGCCGCTCACCGGGCGGCGCAGGTGGTCCTCGGCCTCGCCGCCACCGGCCAGCTGGCTCTCGCCGCCTACTTCCAGTTCGTCGGCAACATACAGCTCCTCGAGGAGCACTACCTGTCGTCCACGCTGTGGGCCGCCTCCACCCTCACGCTGCTCCTTGTCCTCGCCGAGATCGCCCGCCCCCTCGCCACCTGCCGTGTCCTGTGCTTCGTGCCGGCCGCCGCCGTCGTGGTCGTGGCCCTGCTCTCCGAGGTCCTCCCGACCCCCCCGCCGTTCGGGTGGGCACCGTGGGGCCTCGCGTTGGTGGCCGTCGTCGTGGGCGTCGTGGCCGGCGTCGCCTTCCTGGCCGGCGTCCCGCTGCCCACGCGGTTCCTCCGGCCGACCATCGCCGCCGTGGCGTCCGTGGTGGTCCTCGCCGCCGTCCTCGTGCTGACCGTGGCCCCCACGCCCAAGTACGCCCCGCTGCCCAACACCGTCTACGACCCGCTCACCGGCTACGACCAGGCGCTCGGGGGGGCGGCCGGGCGGCTGGTCGACGAGTACCGCATCGAGTACGAGGCACGGCGGTGGGTGCCGAACGCAACCTACCGGGGGGAGCAGCTGCTCACCTGCCTGACGGACCCGAGCAGCGCCCGCGAGTTCAAGGTCGCCGCCCTCTTCCACGCCGGGGACAGCATGCTCCCCGGGACCTGCCCGCGCATCTCCGACGCCGCGGTCGACCTGATCGTCAGCCGCAAGGCGGCGCAGCTGCTGGTGGTGAGCAAGGGGCCGCTGCGCATCGGGGAGCTGCTCCACCGGTTGGCGCCCTTGGGAGCGGTCCTGGCGCGTCACACGGAGCTGCGGGCCGGCCGGGTGACCTGCTGGCTGTGGCTGGTCGAGGTGCCCCGGTACCTCTCGGAGCACGCCATCTGAACCGCCGCTACCCGGCTCGGGCGGCGGCGAGGACGGCGTCGGCGAGGGGCGGCCACCGGTCGACCGCCCAGCGGCCCCAGGGCTCGGCGGCCAGCTCGGCGCAGGCGACGCCGGCGTCGGGGTCGACCCAGAGGAACGAGCCCGATCGACCGAAATGGCCGAACGTCCTCCCCGACCCCCCATCCCCCGTCCAGTGCGGGTGCTTGCCGTCGCGCAGCTCGAAGCCGAGCCCCCAGTCGTTGGGCCGCTGGACGCCGTACCCCGGGAGGACGCCGTCGAGTCCTGGAAAGGCCACGCTGGTCGCCAGCCCCATCGTCTCGGGGGAGAGGAGCGTCGGGGCGAGGAGCTCCTGCCCCAGCCGGGCCAGGTCGGTCAACGGGCCGCTCGCCCCCGCCGCCGGCGAGCCGTCGAAGCTGGTTCGCACGAGCCCGAGCGGCTCGATGGTCGCGCCCCGCAGGTACTCGCCGAACGGCATCCCCGCCGCGTCCCCCACCACGCCGCCCAGCAGCTCGAAGCCGGCGTTGGAGTAGATCCGCCGGGTGGCAGGCGGCGCCTGCACCGCCGGGGAGTCCGGACCCAGTCCCGACGCGTGGGCCAGCAGGTGGCGGACGGTGGCACCCGGTGGGCCCGCCGGGTCGTCCAAGCCGACGGTGCCCTCCTCCACGGCCACGAGGACGGCGATCGCCGTCAGCAGCTTGGTCACCGACGCCCACGGCCGCACCGCGGTGGCGTCGCCTGTGGTCGCGACCGTCCCCCCGGGTCCGGCCACGGCGACGGCCGCCTCGACCGGCCACGCTGAGACCCCGGCGAGGGCTCTGGCCCAGCCGGCGGTCACTACCGTTCCTACTGAGTGCCCATGAGTGACACCCGGCCAAGGCGAACGGTCCTACTTGGCCCAAGGGCCACTGGTCCCACGTTTGCCGCCTCGGGTCTCACCTGAGATGGGCTGGGCCGTGTTGCCCGGCCCCGCCCAGCGCCCTCACGCCTTGGTGGCCTTGTGGTCCTCTCGCTCTCGTGCCCCTGCCGGTCGGCGTCTTGCACGTGGTAGCTCTCCGCACCAGCGGGCTGGCCCGCCGCTTCGATCCTCCGGTCGGGTGCGGTCACACCTGGACTTGCCTGTGCTCTGCGCCGGGCGGGGTGCCCGAGTGCTCTCCTACCCAGCACCACCGCGGCTGCGGTGTGCCGGGAAACTGGGTGCCGCTTAGAAGACAGCGGCTGTTGCCAGTACTCGCCCCCCCAGATAGACGAGTACGCCGCAGGGACGCCAACGACAGCGAGCCCCCTCCTTGCCGCCATCGCCACAAGCCTGTCCCGGAACTGAGCGGTCGGCATGCTGCAGACCACCTTGCGGAACCTTTTCCGGGAGCCGTAATGCTCTCGGCCGGTCGCCCCCATCTCAGCAAAGCCGAGGTCCTCGACCACGACAAGGGCGCAGCCGTGCGCTTCGGCCAGGTCGAGGGCCTCTGTGAGCGCCTGGCGGAGGTGGCCGTCGCGCACGGTCGCAGGCAGGTCCTCGGTGACCAGGGGGATGTGACCAAGACGGCGCACCAGGTTGCCCGAGCGGTCCAGGACTGCTGGGGCGATGAAGCCGTGGTTCAAGTCGATGGCGAGCACCCGAAGGCTCTTGTCGGCCAGGAGCGTGCCCAGGGCGGGCACCTCGGGGGTACCAGCGGGGGTGAAGCTCGCGTCCAGGTAGGTCCTGGCGTTGTCCCCGGGCACGATGTCGTAGGCGACCGCCCGGCCCGCCTCCACCTGTGCGAGCCACTCGTCACGGCGGTAGGAGAAGGAGGCCTTGGCGTCCAGGCGGTAGCGGGTCACACCACCTTTGGTGAGGTTCGCCAGGTGGGCCAGCGGGCCTGGCAGGTCGACTTCGACCGTGCCGTCGGGGGAGACCCTGACCGTCTCGTTGCCAAAGCGCTTGCCCGCCTCGCCATTGGCCCCGGAGCTCTCTCGCCTGGCCCGCCACTTGGCTTGCCAGGCGTCCTTGTCGAGGCCGGCCTCGCCCAGGTGGAGCCGCTTCCTCATGAGGCCCTTGCTGCCGCGGCAGATATGCACGACGCCGCCTTCGATGTCTTTTTGCAGCTTGGCCACCTCTGAGCCAAGGTGCTGGAGGCGCCGGCGCTTCATGGCATGCTCATGGGTGCTGCGGTAGCCGAAGTCGAGCTTCCCCGGCTCGCGGCCTTCGGCCTTGGCCCGCTCGGCCTCGGCGGCCTTGAGGGCTTCGCGCTCGGCCTGGCTGTGCACGGGCAGGCCGAGCTTGGCCGCTATCACCTCGACCGCCTCTTGCTTGTCGGCGAGCACCCTAACCTGGTTCCTGCGGGCGAGGTTGTAAGCGTCGTTGGAAACTTTGGTGAGCCTCCCGGCCCACCGGGAGGACGACTCGGCAGTGAGCCCCTGCTTGCGAGCGGCCCAGGCCGTCTTGTCATGGGAGGTGCCAGCCTTGCAGCGTGCTGCGAGGTCTCTCCCAGCCAGTGCCGCCATGTGGTGCCCCAAAGCGGTGAGCACGCGCTCGTCCTGCTCGGAGGCCTTGAGCCTCGTGCGCACACGGAGCGTCGTCACCCCAGGGGCCTGCTCGGCACCACTGACTGGGTAGCGAGGCTTCTGCCTCTTGGCCTTGGTCACAATGGCATCATCTCACTGGGGTGGGACAACGCCATCGGCCCCACGTCGTGCTCAGCGCAGTTCAAGGCCTTGATCTTGATGGCACGGTTGCGTGCCGAACGGCGCCCGTACAGGCGGGCGCAGAAGCTCGTGAGCACCTCGACCATGTCACGCACCAAGTCGCCGGTGACCTCGCCCTCGTCGGCCACGACCAGGCGCCGCCCTGAAGCCGACAACGCCGCTTCTACGAACTCGGTGTTCATGGTACGCCGTGTGGCAGTGCACCCCCTGCATCTCGGCCCACTGTTTCAGGCTCACCTCACGCTTACCATTATAGCGGACTAGAACACGCGTATGGGATATAACAGGCTATTGATCAGAAGCAGTTCCCTACCCTTGCCCAGGCGCGAAGCAACCCATGGCGCCGGCGATCACCTCCAGGTTGGACTCCATCAGGCTGAAGTACGAGCGCAGCCCGTGGGGCCACCCGCCGGCCGGCACGCCGGTGAGCGGGTCGATCGTCCTGAGCGCCACATCGGTCTCGGCCTGCACCCCCAGCAGCCCGTCGATCGGCTGCCAGCGGTCCCGGTACACGGCGTGCACGCCGGCGGCGCGCACCGTGGCCGCCTCCCGGGCGACCGTCGAAGCATCCGGGCGCAGCGGCGCGGGCGTCGGCCCGTCGATCGCCACCACGTGCACGGGGTAGCGGCCGTCGAGGGCGGTGAAGGCGGCGTCAGAGGTGACCATCGCCTGTAACGGGCAGGTGGCCAGCGTGGACTGGTAGTCCTCGTCGAGCGAGGCGAGCAGGGCCTGCTCGTCGGCGTTGCCGTTGGCGAACGTGGGCTTCGCCCGCGGGTCGGCGGCGACCAGCGCCCGCTCGATGGCCCGGCTGACCGACTCCATCCGGTAGGGGCTCAGCCAGGGGTAGCCGGGGCCGGCCGGTGCCACGTCGACGACTCGCGCCGCCCCCGCCGCAGCTGCTGCGGCGGTGAAGGACGGCTGCAGTGACGGGGCGGCCTCGAGGACCACGCCGGCGTGGCGGACCTGCTGGCGTTGCGCGGCGGTGAGCCGGTAGGTGGTCGGATCCTGGCCGGCCGGGACGACATCGACAACGCGGACGTTGCCCTGGCCGACGGCCGCGGCCGCCTGGGCGAGCGGCCACAGGCCGACGGCGACGGTCACGACCGGTGCGTCCTTGGTGCGTGCCGCTGCTGCGGCGCCGCCGCACGCCGTCGCGACGAGGGCCACAGCGAGGAGGGCGGCGCTGAGGGCGGTCGAGCGGGTGGCGGGGCGGCGGGGGGCGCCGGGTGGCGGTGGGTTCGGCGTCACTACGTGCCATTGGATCGATGCCCCGCCCCACCGGCAAGTCGGGCGCTCTTACCCGTACAAGAAGATTCGCCCACCACGTGGTTACTGTCGGGTAGCTCACGTGCCGCCGCCGCCGCCCTCCGGCAGCCGGTCGCCGGCGACTGCGTGCTCCGCCAGGGTCCCGACGCGCAGTCCGGCCGCCCTCCACTCCTCGACCAGGACGGGGAGGGCGGCGAGCGAGCGCTTCCAGCTGTCGGGGGCGGAGGTGACGTCGGAGTCGTGGAGCAGCACCGTCGCTGACGGGTACATGGTGGAGCGGACCACCGCCACGACCTCGCCGGCGTCGATGCCCGGCCGCCAGTCCCTGCCCCATGTGGTCCAAAGAACGGTCCGCAGGCCCGCCTGGCGGGCGGCGACGAGCGAGGACGACGCCAGGGCCCCGTATGGCGGGCGGAACCAGCGGACCTCCACGCCCCCGGCGCCCTCGATGATGTCCCTGGCTCGACGCACGTCGTCGACCGCCCACCACCACGGACGCCCGAGGTGGTTGGCGTGGTGGTAGCCGTGCACGGCCAGCTCGTGGCCGCGGCAGGCCAGCTCGGCGGTCAGGCTCCCCGCCCGGCGGACCTGGCAGCCGAGGAGGAAGAACGTCGCCCGGACGCCGAGGCGGTCGAGCTCGTCGAGGAACGCCGGCGTCGAGGCCGGGTCGGGTCCGTCGTCGAAGGTGAGCGCCACGTGGTCGGGCGCGCCCATCCCGGCGAGGCCGGGGAACAGCGAGGTCCGCAGCCACCGGAAGTGCACCAGCCCCGGGACGGCGTGCGCGACCCCGGCAGCGGCGAGGGCGGACGCACCGAGCAGGGCGGCCCGGCCGGTGGGGGGCACGCGAGCGATCCTACGGGAGGCGATCCCGCTAGGTTGGGCGCAGCCGGAGTGTAGGGAGGGAGCGCCAGTGCGAGTGCCGTTGACCGTCGGGGACCATCTGCGCCGTGCCGCCGAGGTGTACGCCGAGAAGCCGGCCATCGTCGACGAGCCCGGCACGCCGGGGTCGTGGGGCACGGTCACCTACCGCCAGCTCGACGCCCGGGCGCGCGGCATGGCCACCGCTCTCGACGCCCTCGGGGTCGGGCAGGGGGAGCGGGTCGCGATGGTGAGCCCCAACGCGTCACGGTTCCTGGCGGCGTTCTTCGGCGTGAGCGGCTATGGACGGATCCTGGTGCCGGTCAACTACCGCCTCAACGCCGAGGAGATCCGCTACATCGTCGAGCACTCTGGGGCCTCGGTGCTGCTCGTCGACCCCGAGTCCGACGAGGCACTCGCCGGCGTGACCGCCAAGCACCGGATCGTGCTCGACGGGGTGGCTGACGCCGAGCTGTTCGCCGAGGCGACCGCCCAACCGCGGGAGTGGGCAGCCGACGAGGATGCCACCTGCAGCATCAACTACACGAGCGGCACCACCGCCCGGCCGAAGGGCGTGCAACTGACGCACCGCAACTGCTGGATCAACGCCGCCACGTTCGGCTGGCACGTCGGCGTCGGGGACCGCGACGTGTTCCTCCACACCCTGCCCATGTTCCACTGCAACGGCTGGGGCATGCCCTACGCCGTCACCGCGATGGGCTGCAAGCAGGTCGTCGTCCGCAAGATCGTGGGGGAGGAGATCCTGCGGCGCGTCGACGAGCACGGCGTGACCCTCATGTGCGGGGCGCCGGCCGTCGTGGCCGCCATCCTCGACGCCGCCACGGCCCGTGCCCAGCGCGGGGAGGAGATCCCCGGCAGCGGCCGGGTGCGCATCGTCGTAGCGGGCGCCCCGCCGCCGTCCAAGACCATCGAGCGGGTCGAGGGCGAGCTCGGCTGGGAGCTCATCCAGATCTACGGCCTCACCGAGACCTCGCCGCTGCTCACCATCAACCGGGCACCCGCCGGGTGGGACGCGCTGGCGGCGCCGGAGCGGGCGCGGCTGCAGTCGCAGGCAGGGGTAGCGGCTCTCGGCGTGCAGATCACGACAGCGGCCGACGGCGAGGTCCTGGCCCGCTCCAACCATGTCTTCGCCGGCTACTGGCGGCAGCCGGAGGAGACGGCCAGGGCGCTGGAGGGAGGCTGGTTCCACACCGGCGACGAGGGCCACCTGGAGGACGGTGGCTACCTGGTGATATCCGACCGCAAGAAGGACGTGATCATCACCGGGGGTGAGAACGTCAGCTCCGTCGAGGTCGAGGACTGCCTCTACCAGCACCCTGCGGTGGCGGAGGTGGCGGTCATCGGGGTGCCCGACGACAAGTGGGGGGAGACGGTCAAAGCGCTCGTCGTCCTCCGCAGCGGCCACGACGCCGGCGAAGCCGAGCTCATCGCCTTCTGCCGGGAGCGGATGGCGCACTACAAGTGCCCCACCTCGGTCGAGCTGCCCGATTCCCTGCCCCGCACGGCGACGGGCAAGCTTCAGAAGTTCCGCCTCCGGGAGCCCTACTGGGAGGGAAGGGAACGACGTGTCAACTGAGCTGCCGGACGCCACCGCAGTGGCGGCGGCGATCGCCGCCGGGGAGATGAGCCCGATCGAAGCGGTGGACGCTGCCATCGCCCGCATCGAGGCCCTCGACCCGCAGCTCGACGCCGTCATCCACCGGCGCTTCGACGCGGCGCGCAAGGAGGCGGCGGGGGAGCTTCCCGACGGCCCGTTTCGCGGCGTCCCGCTGCTGCTCAAGGACCTGGGCGCTGCGATGGCCGGCGAGCCGATGCACTGCGGCCTGCGCGTCGCCAAGGCGGCGGGCTACCGGGCGGTGGCCGACAACGCCGTCGTGCGACGGCTGCGCGCCGCCGGGTTCGTCGTCGTCGGGCGGACCAACGTGCCGGAGCTCGGCACGACGGTGACGACCGAGCCCGTCGCCTACGGGCCGGCGCGCAACCCGTGGAGCACTGCCCACTCGACGGGCGGCTCGTCGGGAGGGTCGGCGGCGGCGGTGGCGTCCGGCATGGTGCCCGTCGCCCACGGCAGCGACGGCGGCGGGTCGATCCGCGTGCCGGCGTCGGAGTGCGCCCTCGTCGGGCTCAAGCCGTCCCGCGGGCGGGTGAGCCACTCGCCGGAGGGGGAAGCGTGGATGGGCGGTACCACCGACGGGGTCCTCACCCGCACCGTGCGGGACACGGCCGCGCTGCTCGACGTCCTCGCCGGCCCCGAGCCCGGCGACCCCTACACCGCCCGCGCCCTCCCTGGGCCGCTGGCGGCCGAGGTGGGCGCCGACCCCGGCCGCCTCCGCGTCGGCGTCCTCGACCACCCGCCTGGATCGGGACCGGCGGCGGCCGCCCCCGATGCCGACGCCGCCAAAGCAGTGCGCGCGGCGGCGAGCGCGCTCGAGCAGCTGGGCCACCACGTCGCCTACGCCTACCCGCCCGCTCTCGACGACGACGTTGCCTACGCCGACCGCTTCATAACGATCGTGTCCGCCGGCGTCGCGCGCGAGCTGGCCGACTGGGAGGCGACGCTCGGCCGCCCGATCGCCGAGGAGGACGTGGAGCCGGAGAACGTGTTCTTCCGGGCGGTCGGTGCCGCCGTATCGGCCTCCGACTACCTCGGCGCCGTGGACTGGCTGCACGCCTTCTCCCGCCGGGTCGCCGCCTGGTGGGCCGACGGCTGGGACCTGCTCGTGACCCCGGTGCTCAACGGGCCGCCGCCGCCGATCGGCTGGCTCTCCGACCCCGACGAGGGGTTCGGGCGCCTGCAGGCGCTGCTGGCGTACACGTCGCAGTTCAACATCACCGGCCAGCCGGCGATCTCCGTGCCGTTGCACTGGACGGAGGACGGCCTGCCTGTGGGTGTCCAGCTGGTTGCGGGCGCCGGCCGTGAGGACCTGCTCGTCCGGGTGGCGGGCCGGCTCGAGCAGGCGCGGCCGTGGAGCTCCCGCCGGCCGCCCGTGTGGGGCGGATGAGCGAGGACTTTCAGCGTCGCCCGCCGAGGCGCCGGTCGGCGATGAGATCCAGGACCAGGCCCGTCCACCCCGTCTGGTGCGACGCCCCCAGGCCGGCGCCGTTGTCACCGTGGAAGTACTCGTGGAACCACAGCTGGTCCCGCCACGCCGGGTCCCGCTGGAACAGTTCCGTGCCGCCGAACACCGGGCGGCGCCCGTCGGGGCCGCAGAGGAAGATCGACACCAGGCGGCGGGCCAGGTCATCCGACACCTGGTGGAGGGTCACGGCCTGGCCCGAGCCGGCCGGGTCCTCAACGACCAGCTGGTCGGCGAAGTAGCGGCCGTAGCGGTCGAGCGCCTCGATCAGCAGGTAGTTGACCGGGAACCAGACCGGCCCCCGCCAGTTGGAGTTGCCGCCGAAGAGGAAGTTGGTCGACTCGGCCGGCTCGTAGTCGATGCTCGACGTCTCGCCGCCGAGGTCCATGGAGTACGGCCGGTCCCGCAGCTCGGCGGTGAGGGAGCGCACCCCGTGGTCCGACAGCAGCTGGCCGGGGTCGAGGACCCGCTGCAAGATGCGCTGCAGGCGTTGCGCGTCGACCACCGACAGGAGGCGCCGTCCGGCGTGGCCGGGCTTCATGAACGAGAGGCAGTGAGCTGCCGCGTCGGGCTTGTGGCGCAGGAACCAGTCAAGCCGGCGGGCGAAGTCGGGGAGGTCGGTGAGGTCGGCGTCCTCGACGATGGCGGCGGCAAAGAGCACGATGAGGCCCGCCACGGAGACGACGCGCACGGGTGTGCGGGTGCCGTCGTCGAGGGCGACCACGTCGTAGAAGTAGCCGTCCTCCTCGTTCCACAGCTCCTGGCCGCTCATGGCGGCGGCGATGTACACGAAGTGCTCGAAGAACTTCGTCGCCAGGTCCTCGTACACGTGGTCCTCGTGGGCGAGGATCAGGGCGATCTCGAGCAGGTTGAGCGAGAACATCGCCATCCACGCCGTGCCGTCGGACTGCTCCAGGCGGCCGGCGACCGGGAGCGGCTGCGACCGGTCGAAGAGCCCGATGTTGTCCAGGCCGAGGAACCCGCCCTCGAACACGTTCTCCCCGGAGGCGTCCTTGCGGTTCACCCACCACGTGAAGTTGAGCGCCAGCTTGTGGAACACCCGCTCCAGGAAGTCGCGGTCTACCGCCCCGTCCTCGCCACGCTCCTCCCGCTTGGCGGCGTCGATCTCGGCAACCCGCAACGCCGCCCACGCCTGCACGGGCGGGTTGACGTCGCCGAAGTTCCATTCGTAGGCGGGCAGCTGCCCGTTGGGGTGCTGGTACCACTCACGCCCGAGCAGGATCAGCTGGCGCTTGGCGAAGGCCGGGTCGAGATGGGCGAGGGCCACGCAATGGAAGGCGAGGTCCCACGAGGCGAACCAGGGGTACTCCCAGCAGTCAGGCATCGAGAGCAGGTCCCGGCAGTCGACGTGGCCCCATCCGGCGTTGCGGTCGCTCTTGTGGCCCGGGGGCGGCGGCGGCAACCCGGGGTCGCCGTCGAGCCAGCGCGCCACGTTGTAGCCGTAGAACTGCTTCGACCACAGCATCCCGGCCGAGGCCTGGCGCACGATGCGGGCCTCGTCCTCGGTGGCGTCGGCGGGGAGCAGCGACGCGTAGAACTCGTCAGCCTCCGACCGGCGCGCGGAGAGCACGGCGTCGAAGTCGTCAGCGAGGTCGGCGTCGCGCTGCGGGGACCACCGCAGCCGGACGGTGACCGTCGCGCCGGCGGCAACCGTGAGCCGGCGTCGCAGGCTCGCCTTGGTGCCCGTGGCCGCCGGGTTCACGGTGGGGGTGCCGTTGACGACGTGGCGGGCGATGCCGTCCTTCGGGTACTGCGGCCCCGGGACCCCGTACAGCTCCTCGAGGTTGGTGTCGTTGTCGCAGAACAGTGGCTCGCCCGTGCCCACCAGGTACCAGCCTCCGACCAGCGCATCCTCCGCCCGCAGGGCGACCGGCTCGGTGGAGGTGGGCGACGCTCCCGGGGCGGGGCCGGCGAGGGCGAGCGTAGGGCGGGCCGTCCCGGGCGTCCACGTCCAGCGGTTGCGGAACCAGACGGTCGGCAGCACCTCGAGCGTCGCTGTGTCCGGGCCGGCGTTGCGGACCTCGACCTGCCAGCAGAGGTCCTCCGGCGTCGCCTTCGCCCACGTGACGGTCACCGCCCAGTACCGGTTGGCGTCGAACACGCCGGTGTCCACCAGCTCGTACTCGGGCTGCAGCCGGCTGCGCCCGGCGTTGGTGGCCCGCAGGTCGTCGTAGGGGAAGGGCGCCTGCGGGTAGTGGTACCGCCAGCGGAGGTAGGACGAGGTGGGCGTGGCGTCGAGGTACCACCAGTAGTCCTTGACGTCCTCCCCGTGGTTGCCCTGGCTGTTGGTGAGCCCGTAGGGCCGCTCCTTCAACACCGGGTCGACTCCGTTCCACAGCGCCAGCGCCAGGCACACGTGCTGCTGGTCGTCACAGACGCCGGCCATGCCGTCCTCGCCCCAGCGGAAGGCATGCGAGGCCGCCTGCTCGAACGGCAGGTATGCCCACGCGTCGCCGTCGGCGGAGTAGTCCTCGCGCACCGTGCCCCATGCTCGCTCGGCCATGTACGGCCCCCACCGCCGCCACGGCACCTGGCGGTGATCGGCGTCGTCGAGGCGTCGCTGCTCGGCGGTGACAGGACTCATGGGCGCGAGCGTAAGCAAACTCCGGCTCCTGTGGTGGCCTCCTCGAGGATCAAGAAGCCGCATGGCTGCTGGGCTCCTGGTCTCTGCGGCCATCGAATCCCTTGACTTGCAAGGGAAATACTTGACCTGCGCCCCAAAACACTCTTTGATTGCAGTCAACTTCCCCAAAAACACCAGGAGGTGTCGGTGAACAAGTCAGAGCTCGTCGAGGCAGTGGCCGCAGCGGCCGGTCTCGAGCGGAAGCAGGCGGAGGCGGCGGTGAGCGCCTTCGTCGGCTCCGTGATGGACACAGCCCGGTCGGGTGAGACCGTCTCGATCTTCGGGTTCGGGACGTTCAAGCCGACGGCCCGTGGTGCACGCACCGGCCGCAACCCGCGCACCGGTGCACCGGTCAAGATTGCCGCGTCGAAGGGCGTGAAGTTCCAACCCGCTGCGGCGTTCAAGGCCGCCATCAACAGCAAGAGGGCCGTCGGCAAGAAGGTGGCAGCGAAGAAGGCGGCGCCGGCCAGCAAGTCACCGGCCAGCAGTGCGCCTGCCAAGAAGGCCGTGCCGGCCAGCAAGGTGCCGGCGAGGAAGGCGCCGGCGGCGAAGGCCGTGCCGGCGGCAAAGGCGTCCGCGACGAAGGCCGTGCCGGCCAGCAAGGTGCCGGCGAAGGCTGCGCCGCCGGCGAAGGCGTCCGCGACGAAGGCCGCGAAGTCAGCGGCGCCGGCGAAGAAGCGCTGAGGCCGGCGATGGCCCCCACCGCCAAGTCAGCGACCTCCAAGAAGGCGGCGCCCGCGAAGCGGGCCGTCGCCGCCACGACCGCCAGGAGCTCGACGGCGGCGTCCACCAAGGCGACCGCCACGAGGACGGCGGCAGCGCGCGCGACGACCAGGCCGGTAGCGAAGAAGTCGGCGGTTCCTGCCAAGAAGGCGCCGGCCAAGGCGGCGGCTCCCGCCAAGAAGGCACCGGCCAAGGCGGCGGCACCCGCCAAGAAGGCACCGGCCAAGGCGGCGGCACCGGCGAAGAAGGCACCGGCGAAGAAGGTCGGCGCCGCCCGGTCGACGCCGGCGCAGGTGGCGACCAAGCGGGCTGGCGCCCCCGTCCGCAAGGGAACCTCAGCGGCGGCGTCGGCCGCCAGGGTGACCGCCCGGGCGGCGAAGGGTGCGGCGAGCAGGAACGCCGCCGCAGCGTCACGCGCGTCGAGCGCGTCGGCCTCGGCTCGCACCGCCAAGACGCCCGCCCGGGTTCGCCGTTCCGGATCCCGCTGAACGAAGCCCGCTCGACGAAGTGGTGCACCGGCCGGCAGCGGCCGGTGCACCCCGCGGCGCCTACCAGTCGAGCTCGTCCTGCCCCGCTGCGGTGCCGGGGCGCACGGTGGCCCGCCTGCCCTCCACGCCCCACGCCAGGTGCTCCATGAAGACCCACGAGCGGCGGTGGATGGCCGTCGGCCCGTAGGCCTGGAGCGCCATCTTGTGGCGGGGGCACGGGTAGCCCTTGTTGCCGTCGAAGTCGTACCCGGGGTAGTGCTCGGCCTCCTGCCGCATGAACCGGTCACGGCTCACCTTGGCGAGTATCGACGCAGCGGCGATCGACAGGCAGGCGGCGTCACCGCGCACGACGCGCTGCGTGCAACCGAGCCCGACGAAGTCCCACGTGCCGTCGACGAGCACGGCGTCGGGTGCCACCCCGAGCGCCGCCATCGCCCTGCCGGCGGCCAGGCGTTGGGCGTCGGCCATCCCGAGGGTGTCGCACTCGTCGTGGGACGCCCAGCCGACCCCCCAAGGCCGGCACCACCCGGCCACGCGGTCGAATAGCCGCTCGCGCTCGGACTCGGTCAGCAGCTTGGAGTCGCGGACCTTGTACACCCGGCGGTCCCGGGGCAGCACCGCCGCCCCGACGACGAGGGGCCCTGCCCACGCCCCCCGGCCGACCTCGTCCACGCCGACGACCACCCGCCGGCCGGCGTCCCACAGCGAGCGCTCGACGGCGAGCGTCGGGGCCGTCGAGCGCCTGGGACGGCCGCTCAGGGGCCGGAGGACCGGCAGTGGTCGCTGCATTGTCACGCCGGCTCCCGGCGGTAGCGGGCGAACAGCCGTCCGTCACCGGTGAAGAGGTCGGTGAGGGTGAAGCTGGCGGGCGCTCCGTCGACACCCGGCGCCCAGCCCTGGCTCAGGGTCGTGCGGCCCACACCTGCCACCAACGGGCTGTGCGTCAGGCAGATCTCGTCCACCAGGCCGGCGCGCAGGAGGCCGCCGAACAGGCGCGGCCCGCCCTCGCATAGGATCCGCTCCAAGCCGTCGGCCCGCAGCGACTCCACCATCGCCACGAGGTCCACGTCGTGGTCGCCGAGGACGCGGACGTCCGCCACCTCCGACAGCCGGTCGATGCGGCCGGCGGGGACGAACCCGGACGCGAAAACGAGGGGGGTGGGCGGGGGGGGCTGGGCAGGGCGGCGTTGGGTGAAGAGCCGCGAGGTCGGGTCCAGGTCGGCGAAGCGCGTGACCACCGCCATCGTCGGCAGGGGGACCTGCCCCCGGCCCGCCCGCCGCTCCCGCCGCGCCTCGGTCAGCCACGCCGGCCCGTAGTCCTCGCTGCGGGCGGTGCCTGCCCCGATGACGACCACGTCGGCCAGGGCGCGCAGCGTCGCGAACAGCTCGAGGTCGGCGTCGCCGCCGAGGCTGCCGCTGTTCCCACCGACCTCGACGGCGCCGTCGAGGGTGACGACGAAGTTGACCCGCAGGCGCCCCGGCTCGTGGGCGTAGGCGGCCTCGAGGGCGGCGGCGTCGAGGGGCGGGGAGTGGGGTGCTCGATCGCCGAGCAGGCGCCGCAACGACATCCCAGCAGCTTCTGCGGTGGGCACGCCGCACGCTACCAACGGGTCCCCGCCGACCCGAGGAGCGCCGGGCGCTGGCCGTGCCAGCGCAGCGCGTAGGACACGAGGCCGATCACGGGGCTTGGCACCGTCGTCATCCCAACTTGATACCATCGTGGTATGAGCAAGCAGCTGACGGTTCGGCTTCCCGACGACCTCGTGGAGTTCATCGACCAGCGCGTCGAGCACGGGGACGCTGCCAGCCGGGCCGCGGTCGTGGCTGCGGCAGTGGAGAGGGAGCGGCGGCGGGAGATCGCCGCCCGAGATGTTGCGATCCTGGCTCGATCGACGAGTCGGGACGACTTCGACGACCTGGCCGACTTCGGCTCCCAGGTCCCCTTGGACGATCTGGCCTGATGCGCCCGATCCACGTGGCGCAGTTGGACAAGGCCCGTCCGGTCCTCGTCCTCACCCGGGAGGTGGTCAGGCCCTATCTGACCCGTGTGAGCGTGGCTCCCATCACCACCACCATCCGGGGCCTGTCGACCGAGGTGGCGGTCGGGCGAGCCAACGGCCTCGTCCAGGACAGCGTGGTCAGCTGCGACGACATCGTCACCCTGCCTACGTCCACCTTGGGGCGCCTGGTGGGGCACCTCCTGGAGGAGCAGGAGCCGGGACTCGCTGCAGCGATCCGTGCCGCCTTCGACCTCGCCTGAGCCGCAAGCCGACCTACGGTACGCCGCTGCCGCAGCTTGCCCGGCCAGCACGCGAGTCGTTCTCCATCCAATCTCAACCTCGGGTCGAAAGCCGGGGCCGCTACGATCGGGTGGTGGCCGCCCCCGCCCAGCGACCGGCCGGGTGGATGGGCCCGGCGTCGGTGCTCGTGCCGGTGAAGGCATTTGGCGAGGCCAAGGGGCGGCTCGCCCCGGTCATGTCACCGCAGCGCCGCGCCGAGCTGGCCCGCAGGATGGCCGAGGCCGTCCTGCGCTCCGCCCGCGACCTGCCCACCGCCGTGGTCTGCGACGACCGCGCCGTGGCGGCTTGGGCGCGCGACCAGGGGGCGCTGGTGGTGTGGGCGCCGGGCCGGGGCCTCAACCGTGCCGTACAGCAAGGCGTCGCCCACCTTGCCGCCGCCGGCGCCGAGCTAGTCGTCGTCGCCGCCGGCGACCTGCCCCTCGCCGACGACCTGCGGTGGGTGGCGGAGTTTCCCGGGACGACGCTGGTGCCCGACCGCCGGCGGGACGGGACCAACGTGCTGGCCGTGCCGACGGAGCGGACCTTTGGCTTCTCCTACGGGCCGGGCTCCTTCGCCCGCCACCTGGCGGAGGCAGAGCGCCTCGGCGGCCCCCTCCGCGTCGTGGACGCTCCCCGGCTGGCGTGGGACGTCGACGTCCCCGCCGACCTGCACCTGATCGGCCGGATCTGACCCGGCCCGCCCCGGGCTACCCGGAGGCGGGCGGCGCCGGCGCCGGCGTCCCCACCCAGATGGCCAGGCGCCCGTCGACCTCGCCTGCGACCACGGGTCGTGCCGCGAGCCAGGCGACGGCGTCGGTCGTGACCTGCCCGCCGCCCCACGCCGCCCCGGTGGTGGCGAGCCTCGCCCAGCTGGCGCCGGCGTCGCTCGACAGCCACACGCCCGCCTCGCCGTCGGGGCCGGTCGCGTACGACGGCACCGCTGGCGGGCCGATGGGATCCTCGACCGACCAGCGGGGGTCGACCGGCAGGGCGAGCGGCGCCGGCTGGCTGCCGCCGGCTGCCAACCAGCGGTCACCGCTGGCCGCTACGTCGCAAAAAGGTGCCACCCCCGCTCCGGTGATCCCCGCCGGCGACAGGCGCGTCCACGTGCCGGCGCCGTCGGTCGACTCCCACAGCGCCGGCACGTGGCTACCGCCCCTCCCCGTCGTCTGCCCGTAGGCGACGAGGGGGACCGGTGCCGTGCTGGTCGAGCCGGCCCCCCCAGACACAGCGCCGCCGGCGCCCGACCCGCCCGACGCGCCGGCGCCCGACGCGCCAGCGCCCGACCCGTCCGACGCGCCAGCGCCCGACGCGCCCGATCCGCCCGGAAGGGGGAAGCAGCCGTCCATGCTCTCGGTCGCGCCGACACCTGGCTGCGGTGAGACCGTGCCGGCGCTCCACGTGACACCGCCGGCGCTCGACCAGGCGGCGGCCTGGGTGCCGTCGTCCTGCTGGCCGGCCGGTCCCGGCCCGCTGCCGTCGACCGGGACGGCCGACGTCGAGTGCCCGTGCAGGGTCGGGGGAGGGCCGCTGCGGGTGGTGGCGCCGACGACGACCGCTCCCGTGCCGGCGCTGCACGCCCCGACCGGCCACGAGCCGCCGACGGTGGTCACAGCAGACAGGGTCCCCGCCGGCGTGGCGGCGGCGGGCCGGCCGGCGACCGACGCGGTGCCGGCCACGACCAGCGAACCGCCGGCCGCTGTCACGGCGACAGCCGGAACGCCGGCGGCGGAGGCGCTCCACGTCACCCCGTCGGTCGAGGTCCACACCCGGCCCGCAGAAGACGGGCCGGCGACGCCGGCGGCGACGAGGCTGGCGCCGACGACCGCGAGATCGTTGACCCTCGCTCCCCGCAGGGTGGCGACGACCTGCCAAGCCGTTCCGCCGGCCGAGCGCGCCACCACCGCCTCCGCCGCTCCCGGCGCCGGCCCGGCCACGTCGACCGCCAGGTACAACTCCCCGCCGAAGCGGGCGAAGCCGACCGGTTGCGCCGTGGCCCGCGCCGGGGCGAGCCAGGTCGAGCTCGACCGGGAGCGGCCCCGCACGAGCACCCACGGCTGGCCGGGGACGGCGTCGGCGACGACCGTCGTCCCGCCGGCGGTGCCCACCAGGTCGGCCGTGGCCGCCGCGCCCGGAAGAGCCAGCGGCGCCCACTCCTCGCCGTTGGCGGACGTCCACGCCGCCGGTGCGGCCGTCGTTCCACCCACGGCGACGAAGCTGCCGGTGCCGACGGCGGCGGTCTGGTCGGAGGCGACGGCGCGCAGGGCGCTGCCCCCGCCGGCCGCCGGGAAGCTCTGGGGAAAGTCCTCGATGGTCTGGCTCCACGCCTCGCCACCGGGTGAGACCCATGCGGCCGGCAGCCACGTGGCCGTCGCCCGCACTGCCCCGACAGCGACGAGCTCACGCCCGTTCCAGGTGAGCCCGGTCACGACGTGGTCGCCCGGCGGCGAGAAGGCGCCCCCGCCCGCCGAGGCCCAGTGGATCCCGTCCGTCGACGCCCACAACTGGCTGCCGGTCTGGGAGCCGTCGGCGACCGTGCCCGCCGCCAGTATGCCGGCCGGGTAGACGAGCAGCGACGTGAGCGACCCTCCCCGCCGGTTGACGAGGCGCTCCGCCGCCGGCTCCTGGGTCCATGTCGTGCCGGCGCTCGAGTACCACACCGCCGTCAGGCCACCGACCGAACCAGCCGCCACCAACCCCACCGTCCCCGCCGCCACCAGGTCCATCGTGGCGCCCCCCGGCGACGACGGCGACACCGGTGCGGACAGCGACGCCTGGCTCGGCACTGGCACCGGCAGGCGGCCGGGGCCGGGCGAGAGCCACACCGCCGCCCGCTGGGAGGAGCCGGTGCCGACCGAACCGACCACGACGAGGCGGGTGCCGTCCGACACCGCCGCCAGGGCCCGGCCGTCGGTACCCGCCAGCGCATGGGCCGTCCATCGCCGGCCGCTGCGAGACGTCCAGATGGTCGCGGCCGTCGAGCCGCCGCCGGCCGTCTCGGTGCCGGCGACGACCCACTCGCCCCCCGGGGCGAGCGGTGCGACCACGGCGGACAGGGTCGCTGTCGCGCCGCCGCCGAGGCCGGGCACAACCCGGCTCCACCGGTACGGCTGCGTCGCCACGGCCGCCCCGGCCCTGGCCACTGTCGGAGGGGCGGGCGCGGCGCTGGGCGCGCCGCCACACGCACCGAGCAAGCAGGCGGCGAGGGCGGCGCCCAACGCCGCCCGGGCCCGGCTCAGCGCTGGCTCAGGTGGAAGTCGCCGCCGCCGCCGTCACCGCCGCCGCGGCGCCACACCTGCCACCACTTCCTGCCCGCCCGCTGCCGCTCCACCTCGTGCACGACCTCCGGCCCGGCGGCGTTGACCACCTCGTCGGCGGCCTCGAGCAACTGGGCGATGTCCGGGCCGGGCTCGTCGGGCTCGTCCTCCACCGTGGGCCGCACGAGCGACCCCGTCACGAACTTGCCGGCGCCGATGTCGGTCTCGTAGCGGGAGCAGTCCTCCGGGCAGTGCCACGGGGCCTCCGGGGCCAGGTCGAGCACGCAGAAGCGGGCCGCCTCGCCGTCGTCGTAGGTGCGGCTCTGGAAGTGCCGGCAATCCTCACGCATGGGCACCCTCCCATCCTTACAGCCGCCGCGGTCCTACTGCGGGCGGGAAGTACGATCGATCCATGCAGGCCGACGTCCCACTCGCCAGCCAGCTGCGCCTGGCCGTGCTGCGGCTGTCCCGCCGCCTGCGCCAGCAGGCGGTCGGGGAGATCACCGCCTCCCAGCTGTCGGCGCTGGCGTCGGTGGCCAAGCACGGGGAGCTGTCCCTCGGGACCCTCGCCGCCCTGGAGCGGATCGCCCCACCGTCGATGACGCGCATCGCGGCGCGGCTCGAAGAGCGCGGCCTCGTCCACCGCCGCTCCGACGACACCGACCGCCGGGTGGCGCGGGTGGCCATCAGCGACAGCGGCCTGGCGGTGCTGGAGGAGACCCGCAACCGCCGCGACGCCTACCTGGCCGTCCGCATCCAGGAGCTCACCGAGCAGGAGCGCCAGACCCTCGCCGAGGCCATCCCTCTCCTGGAGCGCCTCGCAGCCGAGGAGCCCGCTCTCGAGCCGACCGCTCCCTGACGCCCGCACGGGCCTACCGGCCGTCCGGGCCGCCGGCCCGGCCCGTCCCCCGAGGGCCAGCGGCCGGATCGGCCCGAACACCCCCTCTACCTGACGAATGTAGTGCCGCCCGGCGGCGGGACAAGGGTTTGTATGGTGCCGTCATGGCCACCGCCCTCTCCGCGTACTCCATCCGCCTGCGGGCCCGGATCCGCAACAGACCGGGCGTGCTCGGAGGGCTGGCCACCGCCATCGGCGCCGCCGGCGGCAGCCTCATGGGCATCGAGATGGTCGCCACCGACGGTGCCACGGTCACCCGCGACCTGGTCGTGTACTGCCCTTCGGAGGCGGGCGCCGCCGGCGTCGAGGCCGCCGCCCGCCGGGTCGACGGCATCGAGGTGCTCGAGGTCGCCGACCGCACCTTCGCCCTCCACGAGCGGGGCAAGATCTCCATCGGACCCAAGGCAGTGATCGTCGACCGCGACGACCTCGCGATGGCGTACACACCCGGCGTGGCCCGGGTCTGCGCCGCCATAGCCACCGACCCCCACCTCGCCTACCGCTACACGATGAAGGCCAACACCGTCGGGGTGGTGACCGACGGGACGGCCGTGCTCGGGCTGGGTGACATCGGCCCCGACGCCGCCCTGCCTGTGATGGAGGGCAAGGCCGTGCTGTTCAAGGAGTTCGCCGGCGTCGACGCTGTCCCCGTCTGCCTGCGTGTCTCGTCGGCCGACGAGCTGGTGGAGACGGTGAGGCGGTTGGAGCCGATGTTCGGCGGGATCAACCTGGAGGACATAGCCGCGCCGCGCTGCTTCGAGGTGGAGGAGCGCCTGACGGAGGCGCTGGCGATCCCCGTGTTCCACGACGACCAGCACGGCACGGCCGTGGTCACCCTGGCGGCGCTGCGCAACGCCCTGAGGGTCGTCGACAAGCGGCTCGAGGACGTGCGGATCGTGATATCGGGCGCCGGCGCCGCCGGTGTCGCCATCGCCAAGATCCTGCTGTCCGCCGGGGCGGGGGACATCGTCGCCGTCGACCGCAAGGGCGCTGTCCACAAAGACCGCGACGGCCTGGACGACTCCAAGCGCTGGCTGGCGGGCGAGGCCAACCGGGCGGACCGGCGGGGGAGCCTGCAGGAGTTGCTCGCCGGCGCCGACGTGTTCGTAGGGGTGAGTGCCCCGGGCCTGCTGTCCCGGGAGGACGTGGGACGCATGGCCGACGGGTCCGTCGTCTTCGCACTCGCCAACCCGGTGCCCGAGATCCTGCCCGAGGACGCCGAGGGCGTCGTGGCGGTCATGGCCACCGGCCGCAGCGACTACCCCAACCAGATCAACAACGTGCTGTGCTTCCCCGGACTGTTCCGCGGCGCTCTCGACGTCGGGGCGACGAGGGTGACGGAGGGCATGAAGCTGGCCGCCGCCGACGCCATCGCCGACGCGGTGGGGCCGGAGGAGCTGTCACCGGTGCAGATCGTGCCGAGCGTGTTCCACCCGACCGTTGCGTCCGACGTGGCCACCCGCGTCGGTGAGGCCGCCGTCGCCGGCGGGGTCATCCGCCCGGTGCCGTGAGCGGCCCGTCGTGGGACCCCGCCTGCTACCTGGCATGCGCCGGCGAGCGGGAGCGCCCGTTCCACGAGTTGGTGGCGCGGGTGGGCGTCGCCGACCCGTCGTTCGTGGTCGACCTCGGCTGCGGCCCCGGCACGGCCACCGTGAGCTTGTTGACGCGCTGGCCGGCCGCACGGGTCGTGGGCGTGGACAGCGCAGCGGCCATGCTCGCCCGGGCGGACGAGGTCGCCGACCCGCCTCGCCTTTCCTTCGTCCTCTCCGACATCCGCGACTGGGAGCCCCCGGAGCCGCCCGACGTCGTCATCGCCAACGCCGTGCTGCAGTGGGTACCCGGCCACGAGGCGCTCATCGGGCGGCTGGCGGCCCGGCTCCCCCCTGCCGGCGCCCTCGCCTTCCAGGTGCCAGGCAACTTCGAGCGGCCCACCCACACCCTGCTGCGCCAGCTCGCCCCGCCCGGGCTGCTGCGGGACGCCCCCGTCCTCGAGCCCGCCGGCTACCTCCGCCTGCTGCAGGCGGCCGGGCTCGCCGCCGACGTGTGGGAGACCACCTACCTGCACGTGCTCACCGGCCCCGACCCCGTCCTCGAGTGGGTGCGGAGCACCGCCCTGCGACCGGTGCTCGACGCCCTCGACGCCGGCGCCGCCGCCGAGCTCGAGGCGGAGTACGCCGCCCGGCTGCGAGCCGCCTACCCGCCCGACGGGGAGGGGCGGACGGTGCTGCCCTTCCGGCGCATCTTTGCCGTCGGCCACCGCCCGGCGGGGTAGGGGCGCCCGGCCGGCATCCCTGTTGTGCCGTCCGCCGGGCCGGTGGTCCCTCGGCCGGCGATCGCTGCTGGCCGTCCGCCGGGCCGGTGGCGACGAACTTTGGAGACTTGTTGTCGTCCAGCGACAACAAGTCTCCAAAGGTTCTTCCGGCCGACCACGGCTGCTGCTGGGTGCCCGAACACATGTTCGATCCTAATGGGTAGGATGCCGGTGTGGGTGGAGTGCCTGTCGCAGCGGGTCGTCAGCATGAGCGCGGTGCGGCGCCGGCGCCGCCCCCGCTCCACGCCCTGCCGGTCGCGGCCGCACTGAGCCGGCCGGTGGCCCTTGCCGCCTCACGGACCCTCCCGGTCGAGGATGTCCTGGCGCCGCTGCTCCCCGAGGGCGGTCTTCGCCGAGGGAGCGTGCTGGCGGTGGACGGGGCCACGGCGGCGACTTCCGTCGCCTTGGCGCTTGTCGGGGCGGCGTCCCGTCGGGGGTCATGGGTGGCGGCATTGGGGATGCCCCGCCTCGGGATCGTTGCCGCCGCCCAACTCGGGGTGGACCTCGAACGGTTCGTGCTCGTCCCGTTGGGGGGCGGTCAGTCGGGTGGGGCGCAATCGGGTGGGGCGCAGTGGCCGGTGGTCGCTGCCGCCCTGCTCGAGGGCGTCGAGGTCCTGCTCCTCCGCCTCCCCGGCCGAGTCCGGGCGGTGGACGCCTGTCGGCTGGTCGCCCGGGCCCGGGAGAGAGGGGCGGTGCTCGTGGTGGTGGGGGATCGCCCGGCGTGGCCCGAGGCGAGTGATCTCACCCTCACCGTGGAGGCCGCCCGCTGGGAGGGACTCGGGTGCGGTCACGGCTACCTGCAGGCGCGGCTCGTGGATGTGACAGCGGTCGGGCGGCGAGGTGCTGCTCGGCCCCGGCGGGCCCGGCTGTGGCTGCCAGGATCCGACGGGCGGGTGGCGGCGGTGCTGTCGGACGGCGCAGGACGGGACGCACTTCGCCCCGGTGTCGCCACTCTTCCGGTCGCTGGGGCGCTACCGGTCGCCGCTGCTGTCGGGTCCTGACCGTGTCCGGCCGGACGCTGGTGGTCTGGTGCCCGGACTGGCCGGCGACGGCTGCCGGCTTCTTGGTGGGCGTGCCGGCGGCCGTGGTCGCCGCCAACCGGGTGGTGGCGCTGACGCCGGCGGCGAGGGAGGAGGGCGTGGTGATCGGACTGCGCCGGCGGGAGGCCCAGGGTCGCTGCCCGACGCTGCAGGTGGTGGCCGCTGACCCCGGGCGCGACGCCCGGGTGTTCGAGCCGGTCGTCACTGCTGTCGAGGCGTTCTCGCCCGGCGTGGAGATCAGCCGGCCCGGGCTCCTCGGACTGGCGACCCGAGGCCCGTCCCGGTACTTCGGCGGGGACGAGGAGCTCGCCCGTCAGGTTGCGGTTGCCGTGGACACCGTCCTCGGGAAGCTCGCTGCCGGCGCCGGCGGGTGCCGAGTCGGTGTCGCCGATGGGCGCTTCGCTGCCGGGTTGGCTGCCCGGGTGGCGGGTGGTGGTGGGCCGGCGGGTGGTGGTGGGCCGGCGGATGAGGCGGGGATGCCGGTTTCCGTGCGGGTCGTGGAGCCTGGTGAGAGCCGGACGTTTCTCGCCCCGTTACCGGTGACCGCCCTGCCGGACCCCGACCTGGCCGATCTGCTGGTCCGCCTCGGCCTGCCCTGCCTCGGGGATCTGGCCGCTCTGCCGGCGCCGGCAGTGCTCGCCCGTTTCGGCACGGCCGGCGCGCTCGCCCACCGGTTGGCGAGCGGCCTCGACCCCCGCCCCATCGCCGGGCGCGTCCCGCCGCCGGATCTGACCGTCACTGCCGGCTTCGATCCTCCCGCCGACCGCGTGGAGACAGCGGCCTTCGTCGCCCGGTCCCTCGCCGCCGAGCTGCACGACCGGCTCGGGGAGCGGGGTCTGTCCTGCACCCGGGTAGCCGTAGAAGCCGAGACCGAACACGGCGAGCGTCTGCAGCGGCTGTGGCGCCACGATGGCATCCTGACGGCCGCTGCCATCGCCGAACGTGTCCGCTGGCAACTCGACGGCTGGCTCGCCGGCGGCACCACGACCGCTGGCCTCACCTTCCTCCGTCTCATCCCCGACGAGGTGGGGCCGGCGAATGGGTGCCAACTGGGCTTCTGGGGCGGTGGAGCGGAGGACGGCGGCGTCGCCCGCGCCCTGGCACGCGTCCAGGGGCTCCTCGGGCCAGAAGCGGTGGCGACCGCACGGATCGGCGGCGGCCGCAACCCGGGTGACATGGTTCACTTGGTGCCGTGGGGAGATGCGCCTGACGATGGGGATGGGAAAGCGGGTGCGGGTGGGGTCGTTGGGGGAGTTGGACCGGTGGGAGCGGCGGGAGTGGCGGGGCGGCCGGCGGCGGGCTCGGGCGGCGGGGCGACGGGCTCGGGCGGTCCGTGGCCCGGTCGGCTCCCTGGGCCGGCGCCGGCGGTCGTCTTCATCCCGCCCCAACCGGCGGCCGTTCGAGACGCCGATGGAGCCGAGCCGGAGGTGTCGGGTCGGGGAGTGTTGAGCTCTCCGCCGTCTGCCGTCAAGGTAGGGGAGGGACCGTGGTGCCCGGTGGAGGCGTGGGCCGGTCCCTGGCCGGTGGAGGAGCGGTGGTGGGACGGAGGCCGGCGCCAGGCCCGCCTCCAGGTGGTTGCCCAAGGTGCCGCATACCTGCTTGCCCGTGAGAGGGGGAGGTGGTGGGTGGAAGCGGTGTACGACTGATGTGGACCATCGAGAGGACCCGGCGCTGGTGCCGGGTCCTCATATCCAGTCGCGACCACGCTGCGTGGCAGCACGGGCTACCGGCGAGCGGCTGGAGCCGCCCATCCCCAGAACTTTGGAAGGTTGTTGTCGCTGGGCGACAACACGCTTCCAAAGTTCCGGCGGTGATCATGGCGCCGCCCACCCCGAGTGGCGAGGCAGATCGCCCGCGGCCGCTGACCGGCTCGCCCGCGGCCGCTGACCGGCTCGCCCCGGCGCCCTCTCACCGGCTCGCCGGCGCCTACCCCGACGCCACGACAACCTCCAGCACGCCGGCGATCGCCAGCAGCCGCTCCTCGCCGCCCGCCGGCCCCACGAGCTGGATGCTCGCCGGCAACCCGCCGGCCCGCTTGGGCACGGGGAGGGCGACGGCGGGCAGGCCGGCGAGGTTGATGGCGGCGTTCAGCCCTCGTATCGCCGGCATCCGGCCGGCGTCCTCGAGCGGCGGGGGGTCGGCGAGCAGCGTCGGGAAGGCGAGCACGTCGAAGCGCTCCCAGTGCTCGTCGATCGCCTGGCGCCAGGCCTTCTGGGTCACACGGGCGACGGCGACGGCGTCGGCACCGACCGACGACGCCTTCCGGAGGCGGTCCCGAATGTCGTCCCCTATCAACTCCGGTGCCTTCCTCAGCAAGTCGCCGTCCGACAGCCAGGTCTCGGCGTCGAGCAGCGTCATGGCGGCGGCGAGGATCGTGTCCAGGTCGGGCAGGGTCGCGGGTGCCACGTCCCAGCCGGCGGCGACGAGCGCGGCGTCGACAGCGCTCCCCCACGACTCCTCGGCGACGACGGGCACGCGTCCCACACGGATCTGCTCGGGTGCCTCGCCGGGGACGAACCCCGGCTCGAGCAGCGCCATGCCGGCGACGAGGCCGGCGACGTCCCGGGCCATCGGGCCGACCGTGTCGAAGCTGGGCGCCAGCGGCCGCACGCCGGCGAGCGGGACCCGCCCGTGGGTGGTCTTCAGCCCGGCGACCCCGCAGCAGGCTGCCGGGATGCGGATGGAGCCACCCGTGTCGCTGCCGTAGGCCACGTCGGCTTCCCCGGTGGCGACCGCCACGGCCGCACCGCTCGACGATCCTCCGGGCACCCTCCGGGTGTCGAGGGGATTGACGGGAGTGCCGAAGGCGGCGTTGACGCCGGTGATCCCGTAGGCTAGTTCGTGGAGGTTGGTCTTGCCCACGTAGCAGGCGTCTCCCCTCGCGATGGCGGCCCGGAGCCCGGCCAGGCACGGGGCGTCCGTCGGCGCCGGCGTCGCGGTGGCGGCCACCGCCCGGCAGGCAGCGGTCGTCGGCTCGCCGGCGACGTCGATGAGGTCCTTCACTCCGACGCGAAGGCCGGTCCCGGCAGGGTGGCGGAGGATCCAGGTCGTCATCCCACGAGATTCGCGCGTCGGAGCAAGACGCCGGCGAACGACGACAGGGGTGTGAGCACTGCGGGCGAGGAGATGGGCACGCCGTCGGGACGCAGCGCCGCCCCGCCCCCGCCCCCGCCCCCGCCCCGCCCCGCCCCCGGCATCGTCGCCGGGCGGGTGGTGGTAGAGGTGGGCTTGCAGGCTGGCGCTTTTCGAGGCCGTTGATGGGGTCTGGCGTGCTCGCCGGCGACGGGTCCCGATCCTGCACCTGGAGGAGCCGAACCCGATCCGTTTGGATGATCGCAACCTCGACCATGCCCGCCCGCACCTGGATGCTGCTGGCCGGGCTGTGAGTGCTCACCGTGCCCGGTTCTCCGATGCCCTCCACTCCATCTTCATTCCCTAACACTGTGCTCAGCCGCCTCTCAGGCCCGGGCGGGAAGATAGGAGCGAACGCGCCCGTGGTCGTGAGGCGTGCCGAGCAGGAGACGACGTGGGACGGACATGGTGGCGCAAGCGGGCCTTGTGGGCGACGGCCGGTGTCGTGGTGATAACGGCGGGAGCCGGCACCGGCATCGGGATCGCGTCGTCGTCCGGCCACGCCGCCGCGGCGGCGCCCCATGTCCGCTACGTGAAAGCGAAGCTGGGCACCGTCGACCAGGTAGTCGGGGCCTCGGGCACCATCGAGCCTGCCGGCCAGGCGGCCCTCGACTTCGCCGTGGCCGGCACGGTGACAGCGGTCGCCGTGCACATCGGCGAGACCGTGAGCTCCGGCCAGGCACTCGCCCAGCTGTCGACGACGACTCTGTCCGCGGAGGCGACCGCCGCAGCCGCCGGCGTCGCCGCCGATCAGGCACGGGCAGCAGCCGACGCCGCCGCCGGGGCGGGCGCGGCCCAGCAGGCGGCGGATGCAGCAGCGGTGGCGTCGGGTGAGAGCCAGCTCAGCGCCGCCCGGCAGGCGCTGGCCGATGCCACGCTGCGCTCCCCACTGGCGGGGACCGTCGCCGCGCTGGACCTCACTCCCGGTGAGCAGGTGCCCGGCGTCGCTCCCTCCGCGTCGGTGAGCCGGTCGAGCGCCCAGGTGACGATCATCACCACCGACAAGTGGGTGGTGGACGCGGGAGTCGTCGACACCCAGGTCGGCGAGGTCGCGGTCGGCGACCCGGCGACCGTCGTTCCCGCTGGCTCGCTCAGCGCGGTGGCCGGCTCGGTCCGCTCGGTCGGGCTGCTGGCGTCCGGATCGGGTGGCTCCGCTGCTACCTACCCGGTGATCGTGGCGATCACCGGCGACCCGGCGGGGCTCCACCCCGGCGCCGGCGCGCAGGTCTCGCTGGTCGTACGCAGGGTCAGCGATGTCGTCACCGTGCCGAGTGCCGCAGTGCACGTCGCTGCCGGAGGGCGCGCGACGGTACGGGTCCGAAGCGGGACGAGCAGCGTCGTGAGGACCGTGAGCGTCGGGCTGGCGAACGGCACGGTGACCGAGATCCGCTCGGGGCTCTCGGCCGGCGAGCGGGTCGCCGTGGTCCGCGCCAAGGGGGCAGGCAGCGCGGCGGGCCACGGTCACAGGCGCCACGGCGGGGGCCACAAGAAGGGGCTGGGCGGAGGCTTGGGAGCTGGGGGTGGCGGGGTTGGCTGACCCGGTCATCGAGCTCGACGACGTCCACAAGACCTACGACGCCGGCGGCGTGCGTGTCGAGGCGGTACGCGGGGTCACCCTCGTCGTCGAGCGTGGCGAGTACGTCGCGGTCATGGGTCCGTCGGGGTCGGGGAAGTCGACGCTCATGCACATCGTCGGCGCCCTCGACGTGCCGACCACGGGCACCTACCGCCTGGCCGGTGTAGACGTCAGCTGCCTCGACGAGCGGGAGCTGGCCGAGGTGCGCAACCGGCGTGTCGGCTTCGTGTTCCAGCAGTTCCACCTGATGTCGTCGATGTCAGCGTTGCGCAACGTCGAGATGCCCCTCACCTACGCCGGTGCCGGGCGCCGCCTGCGCCGCGAGCGTGCCGCCGACGCCTTGGCCAGGGTCGGCCTCGGTGACCGCGCAGGCCACCGCCCGACGCAGCTGTCCGGCGGCCAGCAGCAGCGGGTCGCGGTAGCCAGGGCCCTCGTCACCGACCCCGACATCGTCCTCGCCGACGAGCCAACCGGCAACCTCGACTCGGTCTCCACCGCCGACGTGCTCGGGCTGCTCGACGAGGTGCACGCCGCCGGACGGACGGTGGTCGTGATCACCCACGAGCCTGACGTCGCCGCCGCCGCCGGCCGGGTCGTGCGGCTGCGCGACGGCGTGGTCGTCGACGACACGGGGAGCGCAGCGCCGTGAGCTGGTGGGAGACGGTGCGCACCAGCGCGGACGCCTTGCGGTCCCACCGACTGCGCTCGGGTCTCACCGTGCTCGGGGTCCTGATCGGCATCGCGGCGGTCATCCTCACCGTCGGGCTCGGCGAAGGCGCCCAGGCCCGGGTCACCGCCTCGGTCGACGCCCTCGGCTCCAACCTGCTCGTGGTCTCGCCGGGCAGCTCCACCAGTTCCACCGGCGTGCGCGGTGGGCTCGGGTCGGCGTCGACGCTGACCATGGCCGACGCAGCCGCTCTTGCCTCGCGCACCGTCGCCCCCGACATCGCCGCAGTGGCCCCGGCGACCCAGCGCCAGGAGGAGTTGCTCGCCGGCACCGCCAACTGGACCACCAGCGTGGTCGGCACCACGCCGGCATGGCTGCGCGTCCGAAACCGGACCCTCCTGCTCGGCCGCTTCATCAGCAGCGCCGACGTGGCCAGCCGTGCCACGGTCACCGTGCTCGGCCCGATCACAGCCCAGAACCTCTTCGGGGTTGCCAACCCCGTAGGTCGCAGCGTCGACATCGCCGGGGTGCCGTTCACGGTCATCGGAGAGCTCGCCTCGGCCGGAACGTCGGGCAGCACCAATCTCGACGACATGGCGATCGTGCCGGCGAGCACTGCCGCCAGCGTCGTGTTCGGCGCGGCACAGTCCTCCTCCGTCGGGACCATCTACCTGGAGGCCAGCTCGCCCGCCACCCTGTCGGCGGCCTACCAGGAGGCCACCGACGAGTTGCTTGCCCTGCACCACATCACGAGCCCGGCTGCGGCCGACTTCACCATCGCGAGCCAGCAGTCGCTGCTCACGACGGCGACGACGGTCAGGCGCACGCTCACGATCCTCCTCGCTGGGATCGCCGGCATCTCGTTGTTGGTCGGCGGCATCGGGGTGATGAACATCATGCTGGTCTCGGTCACCGAACGCATCCGTGAGATCGGCCTGCGCCGGGCGCTCGGCGCCACCCCGATGGTGATCCGCCGCCAGTTCCTCGTCGAGGCGAGCTTCCTCGGACTGCTCGGTGGGCTGCTCGGCGCCAGCGTCGGGATCGTCGGGGCGCTCACCCTGCCGGGTGTCATCGGAGACCCGATCGTCATCTCCCCGGTGGCGGTGGGCGGCGCAATCGCGGTTGCGGTGCTGATCGGGGTGGTCTTCGGGGTGTACCCGGCAGCGCGAGCCGCCCAGCTCGCCCCTATCGACGCGTTGCGCAGCCAATGACCGGCTCGTCCTCGCGGAGGAGGCCACGATCGGCCTGGCGACGGCGCCGGAAGGCCGCCGCCGGCGTGGGACTGGTCGCGGCCGTCGCCGCGAGCCTGGCCGGCGCTGCTGTCGCCACCGCCGGCAGCCCGCCCGCCTACCGCCTCGGCACAGCCGTCACGGCCAGCGTGACCGAGCCGCTCGTCCTCGGTGGCACGATCGAGCCGGCGAGGGAGGCCGCGGTCGGCTTCTCGATGGCCGGGACCGTCGCCTCCGTGCCGGCGGCTGTCGGCGAGCATGTCTCTGCCGGCCAGCCGCTCGCTGCTCTGGTCACCACCAAGCTCGCCACCGCCGAGGCCCGGGCTGCAGACGCAGTCGCCCAGGCGCAGCTCCGGCTGGTGGACGACGAGGAGAGGCAGGCGGCTGCCGCTGCCGCTGCCGCGGCAGCGGCAGCGGCGGAGGCGTCGGCGACGGGGTCGTCGCCCGCCGCGATCCTGGCCGACGACGGCCGGGTCGCCACCGCGCAGCACCGGGTCGCCGCCGACCTCAGCCAGGCGAAGGCGGCGGTCCGAGCCGCGACGATCGCCTGCGTCCCGACCTCGGCGCCGGCGCCGGCGCCGACGTCGGCGCCGGCGCCGGCGAACTGGCGGGGAGCTGGCGCTGGCGCCGAGCCCAGCCGAGCGGGTCAGCTGGCCGGCGGGTCGGCGAGCTCCGCCCCTTGCATCGGTGCGCTCTCGGCCGCGCTGGCCGCCGAGAACGCCGCCGCCGGCGCCCAGCACTCGCTCGCAAGCGCCCAGAGCACCCTCGATAGGACTATGGCGCAGGCCAGGGCGGCGGCCAGGTCGTCCGGTCCGGTCGTCACCGCGGCGACGATCGCAGCCGACCGGGCGACGATCGACACCGCTGAGGTCGGCCTCGTCCAGGCCCGGGCGGCGCTGGCGGCTGCGACCCTGCGCTCACCGGTAGCCGGCACCGTGATAGCGGTTCCGCTCGCCGCCGGCGAGCACATCGGGGCGAGCGCCAGCGCAGCCGACAAGGTGACCGTCGTCGGGGCCGGATACCAGGTTGCCGTCGCAGCGGTCAGCGACACCGAGGTCGGCGCCATCCACCCCGGTGAGGTGGCAAGCGTGGCCCCTGACGCGTCGAGCCGCGCCTTGCGCGGCGTCGTCGAGTCGGTCGGGATGCTTGCCACGACGGCCAGCAACGGGACGGTCACCTACCCGGTGACCGTGTCGATCAGCGGCGCCTCGCATCTGCCGATCGGCTCGGGCGCCCAGGTGACCATCACCGTCGCGCACGCCGGCTCGGGTGTCGCCGTTCCGACCTCGGCGGTGCGGACGAGCGGCTCACGCAATGCCGTGGAGCTCTGGAGCGGTGGTCAGGTGCGACTCACACCGATCACCGTCGGCGTCGTCGGCCCGATCCTCACCCAGGTCACCTCCGGGCTGAGACCCGGCCAGCGCGTCGTGCTCGCCAGGCTCGACGCCCCCCTGCCCAACTCCACGACCACGCTGCGCCGGCTCCTCCGGGTCGGCAGCGCTGCCCGTCCCTCCGGGCGGGCCGGAGCTCGCCGGTCCGCCGGGTGACCCCCTACGGAGGCAGGCCCCGGTAGGCCTGTCGCTGCCGCGGCCATAGGATGGCGAACATACGTTCGGTATAGTGGCTCGGCGTGGCCTACGCCGAGCTGCACTGCCACTCCAACTTCAGCTTCCTAGACGGCGCCTCCCACCCCGAGGAGTTGGTGGCCGAGGCGGCACGCCTCGGCCTCGAGGCGCTGGCCCTCACGGATCACGACGGCATGTACGGGGTGGTGCGCTTCGCCGAGGCGGCCGCCCTCGTGGGGATGCCGACGGTGTTCGGGGCGGAGGTCACCCTTGACCTGCCTGCCGCCCGGCCGATGGGTGCGGGGCGCGCAGCCCCGCAGCGTGCCGGCGCTGCCGACCCGGAGGGCAGTCACGTCGTGGTCCTGGCGCGGGATCCCGTCGGCTATACGCGCCTCGCCCGCGCCCTGTCGGTGGCGCATCTCGAAGGAGGGGAGAAAGGGCGGCCGACCATGGACCTCACGTCCCTCGGAGCCATCGGCTCGGGTGCGGTGCCCGATCTTGCCGCTCTCCATAAACCTCTACAACAGGTTGAGGGTGTTGCGGACCACTGGGTTGTCCTGACCGGCTGCCGTAAGGGAACCGTTCCGGCCGCCCTGGTGGAGGCGGGACCTGGCCGGGCGGGTGCCGAGCTCGCCCGGCTGCAGCGGGCTCTTGGCCGGAGCAACGTCGTGGTCGAGCTGTGGGACCACGGCGACCCCATCGACTCGGCGCGCAACGACGCCCTCGTCACCCTCGCCGACCGGGCCGGCGCCGGCGTCGTGGCCACCAACAACGTCCACTACCACCGGCCTGACCGCCGCAGGCTGGCGGCGGCGCTCGCCGCCGTGCGGGCTCGCCGCAGCCTCGACGACATGGACGGCTGGCTCCCAGCGGCGGGCGCCGCCCACCTCCGCAGCGGCGCCGAACAGTCCCGTCGCTTCTCCCGCTACCCCGGCGTCGTGGAGGCCGCCGCCGAGCTGGGCCGGGCCTGCGCTTTCGACCTGCGGCTCGTGGCCCCGTCGCTGCCACCGTACCCCACACCGGACGGCCTCTCGGAGATGGCGTTCCTGCGGCGCCTGGCGGAGGGCGGTGCCCGCCGGCGTTACGGGCCACGGGAGGCACCAGATCACCCGGGCGCCTGGGCCCAGATCGACCACGAGCTGGCCGTCATCGAGCAACTCGGCTTCCCGGGCTACTTCCTCATCGTCTGGGACATCGTCGAGTTCTGCCGTCGCCATGACATCTACTGCCAGGGTCGTGGTTCGGCGGCCAACTCGGCGGTCTGCTTCGCCCTCGGCATCACCAAGGCCGACGCGGTGCGCCTGGGGCTCCTCTTCGAGCGGTTCCTTTCGGCGCAACGAGATGGACCGCCGGACATCGACGTGGACATCGAGTCGGGCCGGCGCGAGGAGGTCATCCAGTACGTCTACAGCCGCTACGGGCGGGGCTGCGCCGCCCAGGTCGCCAACGTCATCACCTACCGGCCCCGCTCGTCGGTGCGGGACATGGGAAAGGCGCTCGGTGCCGCACCCGGCCAGCTCGACGCCTGGTCCAAGCAGATCGATGCCTGGGGGCCGCTCGAGGCGACCGCCGACCACGACATCCCCGCCCCGGTCATGGCGCTCGCCCACGAGGTGCAGCACTTCCCCCGCCACCTCGGCATCCACTCCGGCGGCATGGTGATCTGCGACCGGCCGGTCGCCGAGGTCTGCCCCGTCGAGTGGGCCCGCATGCCGGGTCGCAGCGTCCTGCAGTGGGACAAGGACGACTGCGCCTCCGCCGGCCTGGTCAAGTTCGACCTGCTCGGCCTCGGGATGCTCACGGTCATCCACGCCACCGTCGACCACATTGCCGCCTCCACCGGCGAGGTCGTCGACCTGGCCACCATCCCGCAGGACGACACCGTCTACGAGATGCTGTGCCGGGCCGATTCGGTGGGGGTCTTCCAGGTCGAGAGCCGGGCGCAGATGGCGACCTTGCCCCGCCTCCGGCCGAGGAACTTCTACGACCTGGTGGTCGAGGTGGCCCTCATCCGCCCCGGTCCGATCCAGGGTGGTTCGGTGCACCCCTACATCCGCCGGCGCAACGGCAAGGAGCCGGTGACCTACCTCCACCCGCTGCTCGAGCGGAGCCTGGCCAAGACCCTCGGGGTGCCGCTGTTCCAAGAGCAGCTCATGCAGATGGCCATCGACGTGGCCGGCTTCACCCCCTCCGAGGCCGACCAGCTCCGCCAGGCGATGGGCTCCAAGCGCAGCCGGGAGCGGATGGAGCGGCTCCGGGCGCGCCTCTACTCCGGCATGGCGGAGCGGGGCATCACCGGCGAGGTGGCTGACCAGATCTACGGCAAGCTCGTCGCCTTCGCCAACTTCGGGTTCCCCGAGAGCCACTCGGTGAGCTTCGCCTACCTCGTGTACGCCTCGGCGTGGTTGAAGCGCCACCACCCGGCGGCGTTCACCGCCGGGCTGCTCGACGGCCAGCCCATGGGCTTCTGGTCGCCGCAGACGATCGTCGCCGACGCCCGCCGGCACGGGGTCGAGGTGCGGGGCCCGGACGTCAACGCCAGCGGGGCGAAGTCCCGGCTCGAGGCCGGCGCCGTCAGGCTCGGGCTGTCCTACGTGCGCCACATCGGTGACGGCCTCGCCTCGTCGATGTCCGCCGGCCAGCCCTACGCCGGCGTCGAGGACCTGGTGCGCCGCACGGGGGTCACCGTGCCCCAGGCCGAGGCGCTGGCCACCGCCGGGGCCCTCGGGTGCTTCGGCATGTCCCGCCGCCAGGCTCTGTGGGTGGCGGGGGCGGCCGCCCAGGCCGGGGCCGACCTGGCCGTGGCCGTGGGAGGTGGCGGCGGGGGGCGGACGGGTGGCGGCGGGGGGCGAGGGCGAGTGGCTCGGGGCCGCTCCGCCCGGCTGGCCGGGCTCGTCACCGGCATGGAGCCGCCGCCCCTGCCGGGGATGTCGCCGGCGGAGACCAACCGGGCCGACCTGTGGGCAACGGGGCTGTCCCCGGACAGCTACCCGACCGAGCTCGTCCGCGACGCCCTTGCGCGGGCAGGCGTGGTGACCGCCGGCGGTCTCGCCGGCGTCGCCCACGGCGAGCGGGTCCGGGTCGCCGGGGTCGTCACCCACCGGCAGCGTCCGGCGACGGCGGCGGGCATCACGTTCCTCAACCTCGAGGATGAGACCGGGCTCATCAACGTCGTCTGCCACAAGGGGGTGTGGGCCAGGTACCGGCGGGCGGCCCGTGGGGCGCCGGCGCTCGTCATCGACGGTCGCCTCGAGCGTGGGGACGGGGTGGTCAACATCCTCGCCGCGCGGATCGAGGCGCTCGCCCTCGGTGCTGCCCTTCGGTCCCGGGATTTCCGCTGACTTCCCGCGGTCACGCGGTCAGCGGTCGCGGTGCTGGAGCGATCAGGCTGCCGGGGTCGCCTGGCCGGCGAGGAGCATGCCCTCGGCGGAGCGTGACCGAGGAGGCACGACCAGGGGAGCAGTTGGGCCCCGGCTGGCAGGGAGCAACGCTCAGAACACGTGGTCGTGGTGATGGTGGTGGCGCCGACCCCGGCGCCGGGCGATCAGGTAGATGACCCCGACCACGAGGAGCAGTGGCATGAGCCCGTGAGCCACGCCGATGGCCAGGCCGAAGGCGCCGCCGGCGACTGCCACCGCGCCGGCGATGACGAGCGGGGCGAGGAGCAGCAGGGCTATCACCCACAGGACGGGGTGGGAGCGACGGGGCATGGGAGCAACCTCCGGGTACATGGGTTGGTCGAGCGGGGGCAGGTCGGCGAGCAGGGGCTCGAGGTCCGCGCGGGTCTTGGCGGCGGCGGCCCGGCCCGCCCGGTCGTTGAGCTCGGCCTCGTCGAGGCGACCGTCGGCGAAGTGCTTGCAGAGGGCGTCGGTGACACGGGAGCGTTCGGCGTTGTCGATGCGGATCTGCGACGGGTGCACGCGGGGCGCACCGGGTTGGCGCGCCCCCCACCGCGGCGGCTGGGCGCCCCAGGAGCAGGGGTCGGAGGGGCAGGACATGGTGGCGCCTCCTTCAGGGCCGGCTCAGCCGGGCTATCAGGTCCTCGGCGATAGAGCTCGGAGCGTCGCCGGCGGGGATCAGCAGCCAGAGGGCGAGGTACAGGGGAACGGCGATCCCGCCCATCACGGCGAGCACCACGAAGGCGATGCGGACCAGGAGCGGGTCCATGTCCAGGTGTTCGGCCAGGCCGGCGGCGACGCCGGCGACCATGCGGTGCGTGGTGCAGCGGCGGACCGTCCCGGTGGTGGGAGCGGTGAGCGGGTTGAGGGTCATGGCCAGATGGTCCACCCAGCCGGGCGGCGCCACCATCGGGGATGTCCCGGATCGTTCCCCGACGAGCGGAGGAGGTGCTCAGGGACATCCCTCATGGATCGTCTTGCCCCTTGGTGGGATCATCGAGGCATACCCGAGACCTTCGTTCCCCCGCCACCCCCGCCGCCCCCGCAACCCCCGTCGCCGCCGCCGGCCGGTCAGGAGCCGGCAGCCGGACGGCCCCGGCCGGCCGGACCGCCGTTGGGCCGCGGGTGGGATCACGCCTGCGGCGGGCCGGGACCTTGGGCCGGCGGCGTGCTGTGGAGGGCGCACGACCGCCGGTGGCGCAGGCCGCGGCGCTCGGGCCCCCTGCGCCGCCGGCCCGGTGACGGGCTGCTCGGGGGCGTCGCCGCCGGCGTCGCCTCCCGGGTCGGCCTCGACCCCCTGGTGGTGCGGGCGATCTTCGTGGTCGCCGCCCTGGGCAGCGGCATCGGCCTCGCCGCCTACCTCGTCGGGTGGGTGGTCCTCCCCGCCGAGGGGGACGGCGAGGCAGGGAGCATCCTCTCCCGGGCCCGGTCCGACACCCAGGGGATCGCCCTGGTGATCGGGCTCGTGCCGCTGCTCGTCGTGGTGTTGTTGATGGCGTCGTTGCTCGGCACGCCGTGGCTCGGGTCGCTGGCATGGCCGATGCTGATCGCCGCTGCGGGGCTCATCCTCGTGTGGCGGGACGGCACCGACGCCGACCGGGCCCCGATGCGCCAGCTCGGCGAGCCTCTCGCCCGCTTCGGTGCCGGTCCCCACGGCACGTGGCGGCGGGCGCTGGCCCGGATCATCCTCGGCGTCGCCGTCACCGTGGGTGGCGTGGCGGTCCTCACCCTCGGCCACGAGCGGGCCGTGATCCGACCGCTCGCCGGCGTGGCGGCGGTGCTCGGGGGGATCCTGGCCGTCTTCGGCCCGTGGTGGCTCAACCTGGCGCGCGAGCTGGCCAACGAGCGCAGGGCCCGCATGCGCGCCGAGGAGCGCGCCGAGCTCGCCAGCCGGGTCCACGACTCGGTGCTGCAGACATTGACGCTGATCCAGCGCCATGCCGAGGAGCCGCAGCGCGTGGCGCAGCTGGCGCGCAGCCAGGAGCGGGAGCTGCGGGCCTGGCTCTTCGAGGGCCGACCCCCCGGCGGCTTCGACGCCGGCGTGACCAGCCTGGGCGAGGCCCTGCGGCGTGTGCAGACCGACGTGGAAGAGGCCCACGACGTGCGCGTCGAGCTCGTGGCCGTCGGCGACGTGCCGCTCGACGACCGCCTCGAACCTCTGGTCGCCGCAGCGAGGGAGGCCACCGTGAACGCCGCCAAGTGGTCGGGGGCGCCCGTCGTGTCGGTGTTCGCTGAAGTCGAGCCCGAGCAGGTGTCGGTGTTCGTCCGGGACAGAGGGGTGGGCTTCGACCGGGCGTCCGTCGGCGCCGACCGCAAGGGTGTCGCCGAGTCGATCGAGGGTCGGATGGCCCGCGCCGGCGGGCGCGCCGTGATCCGCAGCCGTCCGGGAGAGGGCACCGAAGTGGAGCTGCAGGCACCGCTGCCGGCCGCACGCCACCGGGCGCCGGCGCCCGGGGCGGCGCCGTGACTCCCCGACCCCGGGTGGTGCTGGTCGACGATCACCACCTGTTCCGATCGGGGGTGCGAGCCGAGCTCGGCGACCGTGTCGAGGTGCTCGGTGAGGCCTCCGACGTGGAGGAGGCCATCGCCGTCGTCCTCGCCCAGCGCCCCGATGTGGTCATCCTCGACGTTCACCTCCCTTCGGGGGGAGGGCAGCTGGTGGTCGAGGAGGTGAAGCGCGTCGACTCCGAGGTGCGCTTCCTGGCGCTGTCGGTGTCCGACGCCCCCGAGGACGTCATCGCCGTGATCCGCGCCGGCGCCCGCGGTTACGTCACCAAGGCGATCTCAGCCGACGAGCTGGTCGACGCCGTCGTCCGCGTCGCCGGTGGGGACGCCGTGTTCTCGCCCCGGCTGGCCGGCTTCGTGCTCGACGCCTTCGCCGCCCTCCCGGGGGCTGCGCCCCCGGTGGACCCCGAGCTCGACCAGCTCTCGGCGCGCGAGCGCGAAGTCCTCCGTCTCATCGCCCGGGGCTACACCTACAAGGAGGTCGCCCGGGAGCTGTCGATCTCCATCAAGACGGTGGAGAGCCATGTGTCGGCCGTCCTGCGCAAGCTGCAGCTGTCCACCCGTCACCAGCTGAGCCGCTGGGCCGCCGAGCGCCGGTTGATCTAGCCCTCGCTTGGCTCAGGGCCGGTTCCCGGTCACCCCCTGCTCGACCGTGCCGGTGATGGTGAGGTGGTTCTGGGGCGTGCTCCAGATCCCCCAGCCCTCGTCGGTGATGACGTTGCCGACCAGCCGCACGCCCTCTTGGACAGGGGCCGCCGTGCCCTTGGGGGCACCGGGAGGGAGGCCGGCTGTGACCACGATCACCCCGGTGGGCTTCGGGACGTAGCCAGGGAGGTGCTCGAAGGGGGGCAGCCCGCCGTTGTCGCTCAGGAAGTTGTCCTCGATCAGGGTGCCGGAGACGACGTCGCCTGGCGCCAGCGAGTTCAGCACGATGCCCGGGGCCACGCTGCCTGTCGCCACGTTGCCGCGCACCACCGTCCCGGCGAGCTCGGTGTGGGGCATGTTGTCGGCGACGACGACGCCCTCCGCGTTGCCCACGCTCACGTTGTCGATGACCTGGTTGCCGGTGACGGCCTCACCCGCCACATGGGTGGACACGACGATCCCACAGCCGCGGGGGTTGTCAACGACGACGTTGCGCTCGACCAGGTTGTCCACGGCGGGGCGAGGCAGCCCGGCCCCGAGCGTGCCGGGGCTCTGGGCCCCGTCGTCGAAGACCCCGATGCCGCCCTCCCCCAGGTTGGCGACGATGGTGTTGCCCTCGATCCTGGAGTGCGAGCTGCCGACCAGCTCGACCGCCTTGGCGTCCACGATGCAAGGGCCCGTCGGCTTGGCCGGGGGGAAGGGGCACACGTCGGGATGGACGAGGTTCCCGGTCACCGTGCTGTCCTCGATGACCACGCCGTTGGCGTCCTGCACCAAGATGCCCTGGTCGGTAGCCCCCGTCACCGTGGCGCCGCGGACCACGACGCCGACGGCCCCGGGGGGCACGTAGATGCCGATGTCGCAGCCGCTGGCCTCTACCGTCCCGCTGACGGTCTCATGGGAGTGCGCCACGAGCTTGGCCGTCAGCTTCGAGGCGCCGGCCGGGGTGCAGCCGCCCGACGAGGCGGCCCCGGCGCGGGCCACAGCCGCGTACGCCGCGCCGGGCGGGGCGCCGAGCAGGCTGGCGCCGCCGAGGAGCGCCGCCAAGACCCAGCCGGGCAGCCAAGGGCGCCCCCTACGAGACCTCCTGGTCGACATGACGGATGTGCTGGTTGGCATACCCATCCCCTTCCTACCCCTGAGCTCGACGTCATGCGATCAGCTCAACGTGGGGGACGGTACCACCCGTAGGGCTGACCCAGCAACAGGTCTCATCACGGGCTTCTCCTGAGCCACGCCTTCGGCGCCACCAGCTCGGGAAGCGCCGGACGAACCCGCCTCAGCCCGGCGAGACGGGATGTTGATCGGGCACCCCGAGGTAGCCACAAGGCGCCAGGGCCCCGCCCTTGCCATCCGGCAAGGCGCGCCTTGCCTCGCGGCGAGGAGAGACATGACCTCAGAGGGAGGGACTTCGCCACCTCGATTTCTTAGCCTTGGACATGGGGATGGGGAGAGCCTCCCCGAGAAAGAGAAGAAGGAGGCCAGCGGGATGTCCACCACCACCACCACCACCACCACCACCACTTGCGAAGACCCGGCTGTTGCACCGGCAAGGCCCAGGTCAGGCGCCCGGCAGAGGCTCGCGGTCCTCGCAGCCTCGCTCACAGCGCTTGGCGCCCCGGCCGCCAGGCTCGCCGCGTGCTCGTCGTCGAATAGCACCGGAGAAGCTCATCAGGCCCAGAGGACGCCGACGAGCCAGGGCGGCGACGCGGTGGGGATGACCGCGATGCTGGCTGTGCTCCGTACCCGCTCCCATCTGGTGATCCTGGCCCTGTCGCTGGCGGCTCTGGCCGTCCTCGCGTTCGACGCCGCCACCGCCCTGCACGTGTTCTCGGCGGGGTGGACGGTCTCCCATCCCGATGGGACGGAGTTGGCGTACATAGGCGGCTGTTGGGGCGGTGGAGCGGTGATGGTGCCGTGATCACGTAGGCCATGCCGGCCGCCCGCTACGGTGGAGGGGTGGCGGCGACGCACACGATGGGGACCCGGGCGGGGATCCCGGTGCTCAGCTTCCCGTTGCTCGCCGGCCACCCCGTCGACGCCGTCGTGACCACTCGTGCCGGGGGCGTGTCCGAAGGCCCGTACGCCACGCTCAACCTCGGGCTGCACGTGGAGGACGAGGCGGACCGCGTGGTCGCCAACCGCGCCCGCGCCGCCGCCACGATCGGCTCGGCGCTCGAGGACCTGGTGTTCGCCAACCAGGTTCACGGCCGGATGGTCGCTGAGGTGTCCGGCGCCGACAGGGGGCGGGGCACGCTCAGCCCCGTCGACGCCATCGACGGCGTCGACGCCCTCGTGACCCATGAGGCGGGTGTCGGCCTCGCCGTGCTCGTCGCCGACTGCGCCCCGATCCTGCTCTACGACGAGCGCACCCACGCCCTGGCTGCGGTCCACGCCGGCTGGCGGGGCGCCGTGGTGGGCGTGGCCGCCGCTGCCGTCGACGCGTTGGCGGCCGGTGGCGCACGCCGGGAGGATCTCGTCGCCGCCGTCGGCCCGGCCGTGCCCGCCGACCGCTACCAGGTGGGGGAGGAGGTGGCCGAGGCGGCCTCCGCCGCGTTTGGCTCCGACGCGGGGGAGGTGCTCTGGCCCGACGGGACCGGGCGGTGGCGGTTCGACGTGTGGGCCGCCAACGAGCGGGTCCTGGCCGGCGCCGGCGTCCCCGCTGCCAACGTCGTCACCGCCCGGGTGGGCACCGGAGGCGCTGGACCGTTCTTCAGCGACCGTGCGGCCCGGCCCTGCGGGCGGTTCGCGCTCCTCGCCGTGCTGCGCTGACGGCGCTCGTCGCCCGCCCCCGCCCGCCGCCCCGCCCGCCCCGCCCGTTCAGCCGCCGATGCTCGCCGGCGTGCCGGTCTGGCGGAAGGCGGCCTCCAGCCTGGCGCGCACGTCGGCCATCGCCCGGTCCCAGTTGCGCTGGGGGGTCGCCGGTCGGCCGAGCCGCTCCAGGCGCACCCTGGTCACGCCCTCGGAGACGGCCAGCACCTGCACGGCCAGCTTCAGCCACCTCGAGCGGGGCCCGAGCAGCCAGCCGTCGATGGGATCCCCGCGCTGGGCGGTGCCACGAAGGTCGTCTTGCCACTTGACGCGGAAGCCCGCGCCGCCCAAGGTGGAGCGGACCCACTCGCAGGTCCACGCCGGCGCCCCGAACACCTCCAGTTCGACAGTGTCCACGCGCGAAGTGTAGAAGAATCGCTTACCGGCGGTCCCCTGAGGCCGGCGGCGCCTGGCCCGTTCTACGGGCAGAAACGAGGGTGATGACCACCACCGAAGTCCCGCCCCAACCGGTGCCGCTCGAAGCCCTCGGCCCGGACACGGGACCGGGGGAGAAGTCCATGCTGGATCAGGTGCTTCTGGCCGTGTTCATCGCCGTGCCGTTCGGGGCCATCGTCGCCGCCGTCCCGGTGCTGTGGGGGTGGGGGCTCAACTGGCGGGATGCGGTCATCGCCGCCGCCATGTACGCCATCTCCGGCCACGGGGTGACGGTCGGCTTCCACCGCCACTTCACCCATCACTCGTTCCGTGCCCGCAGGTGGCTGCAGGTGGTCCTCGCCGTCTGCGGCAGCCTGGCCATCCAGGGGCCGGTCATCCAGTGGGTCGCAGACCACCGCAGGCACCACCGCTACTCCGACCGCGACGGCGACCCGCACTCGCCGTGGCGTTACGGGCGTACCCTCGCCGCCCTGACGAAGGGGTTCTGCTACTCCCATGTGGGCTGGATGTTCGACTGGAAGCAGACCTCGCAGCGCAAGTACGCCCCGGACCTGGTGGCAGACCGCTGGATCCGGCGCGTGTCGCGCACCTTCCCCTTGTGGGTGGCCGTGTCGGTGCTCGTCCCGCCGCTCGTCGGTGGGCTCTGGACGATGTCGTGGTCGGGGGCGTGGTGGGCGTTCTTCTGGGGCACCCTGGTCCGGGTCGGCCTGCTCTACCACGTCACGTTCGCCATCAACTCGGTGTGCCACCTGATCGGGCGGCGCCCCTACAGGACCCGTGACCGCAGCACCAACGTGTGGTGGCTGTCGGTGCTGTCGATGGGGGAGTCGTGGCACAACTTCCACCACGCCGAACCGACCGCCGCCCGCCACGGCGCCGGCCGCTTCCAGATCGACACCTCCGCCATGATCATCCGGGTGATGGAGGTGCTGCGCCTGGTGTCCGACGTCCGCTGGCCGGACGAGGCGATGCTGACCCGCCGGCGGGTCGTCCGCAGCGCCTGACCCGCCGGCGGGCTGTCCGGGGAGCCACCGAGCCGCCTCTAGTCGAGCGCCGGCTCGAGCACCGACCCGAGCGGTCTCCGCGAGAAGTCGGCGCGCAGGGGCATCCCGGCCTCGCCGCCGTCGGTGCGCACCGCCAGCACCTGATGCAACTCGATCCGGCGTTGGACGAAGCCGAGCCGGGAGCCGGCCAGGTACAGCCGCCACGCCCGTGCCCGCCCCTCGCCGATCTCGGCCACCGACTCCGACCAGTGGGCGTCGAGGTTGGCGGACCAGGCGGCGCAGGTGCGGGCGTAGTGCTCCCGGAAGTTCTCCTCGTGGCGGACCTCCAGGCCGGCGTCCTGGAGGGCGGCCACGACGGTCGCAAGGCCGACCAGCTCGCCGTCGGGGAACACGTAGCGCTCGATGAACCCCCGGCGGTGCCGTTCGACGGCGGTGGTGGGCCGGGTTATGCAGTGGTTGAGCAGGCGCCCGGTGGGACGCAGCTTGCCGGCGAGGAAGCGGGCGTAGGAGCCGAGGTTGCGGGCGCCGATGTGCTCGGTGAGCCCGATGCTGCTCACCGCGTCGAAGCCGGACTCGGCGACGTTGCGGTAGTCGCCGTGGCGTATCTCGGCCTGCCCGGCCAACCCGAGGGAGGTGAGGCGCTCCTGGCCCCACTCCGCCTGCTGGCGCGACAGGGTGACGCCGAGCACCCCGACGCCGTAGTGCTCGGCGGCGTGGCGGACCATCGTGCCCCACCCGCAGCCGACGTCGAGCAGGCGCTGCCCGGGCCGCAGGTCGAGCTTGCGGCAGACGAGGTCGACCTTCTCCGTCTGGGCCTCCTCGAGCGACGCCGCGTCATGGGGGTAGACGGCGCAGGTGTAGGCCATGGTCGGGCCGAGCAGCCATTCGTAGAAGCGGTTGGAAACGTCGTAGTGGTGGCTGATCGCCCGGGAGTCGCGGGTGAGCGAGTGGCGCAGACCCCACCATGGCCCGGGGCGGACCTCCTCGGGGGGCGGCGGGACCGGGCGGAGGATGCCGGGCCCGAGGGCCCTGAGGACCTCCGCCCGCTGCCGCCACCCGAGCGTCCCGATGCTGCCCTCGCCGGCGAGCAGCTGCAGCGCCGAGTACAAGTCGCCGTGCAGGTCGAGGGTGCCGGAGATGTACGCCCGCGCCAGGCCGAGCTCGCCGGGGGCGGTGGCGAGGTGGTTGAGGGCGCGGCGGTCGACGACCTCGACGGTCGCCACAGCGTCGGGAGGACCGGCGGTGCTGCCGTCGCAGGCCCGGAAGGCGAGCGGCAGGCCGGACCCGACGGCTCGGGCGAGGATCGGGGCGATGGGAGCGCTCATCGGGCGAGCACGCACTTGTCGTAGAGGTCGGCCAGGCGGCCGTCGGGGTCGTAGCGGGACTTGAGCGCCCGGAAGGCGGGGCCGTTGTAGTTGGCCCAGAACCGGTCCTCGTCGTAGGAGACCGTCGAGTACAACGACTTGCGGCCGCCGAGGCGGTCGACCTCCGCTTCCATCCAGCGGTTGGCCCCGGTCGGCCCGGCGGACCAGACGCCGGCGTTCACGTACAGCGTGTCGGGGTCGAGGGGGTAGAGCGGCCAGTTGCGGCGAACCCGCAGCGGGCAGAGCCACACCGGTGATGCGCCGACCTCGGAGAAAGTCCCCGCCATGAGCTCCTCCAGCCGGCCTACGGGAACCTGCACGTCCTGCACGACCGGCTCGCCGGCGGGACGGCGGCGCCAGCGGTCCACGGAGGCTTTCACCCCCCACCGTTGCTCGAAGGACATCACCTTCCAGTAGGTGTCGGACCGCAGCCAGCCCGGGGCCATGAGCCGCCGCACCCATGGATGTTGCACCCCGAACGCACGCGAGCACCAGAACCAATCCGTGTCCCAGCGCCACAGGTAGTCCCGGGTGGTGAGCCAATCCTCGGCGCGGGCCTGGATCGAGCGGTAGTAGATGGCCTGGCCGGTGTAGCGGCTGACGACGGGCGGCGGATCCGTCGCCCACGACCCGAGCGTGAGGTAGGCCTCGCCCGGCCCCCAGGCCACCCCGTCGACGAACGCCACCTCCTCCCCGTCGAGCGATCCCAGCTCGCAGACCTCGGTGAGGCGCTCGACCAGCGCGCCGATCGAGCCGAACGGGAGGTGGCGGAGGTGGACCCACGCTGCGACGGGCTCCAGCTCGATGCGCGCCCGCAGGGTGTAGCCGAGGGTGCCGTAGGAGTTGGGGAAGCCGTAGAACAGATCCCGGTGCTCGTTGTCCGCCCGGGCGGTCACGACGCTCCCGGCGCCGGTGAGCACGTCGAGCTCCTGCACCGACTCGTGGGGCATGCCGTTGCGCCACGACGAGCTCTCGATGCCGAGGCCGGCGATGGCGCCTCCGAGGGTGATCGTCTTCAGTTGCGGTACCACCAGGGGCATGAGCCCGTGGGGGAGGGTGGCGTCGGCGAGGTGCTCGTAGGTCGTCATCCCGGCCACGTCAGCGGTGCGCGCAGCGGGGTCGACCCCGAGCACGCCGTCGAACCCGGTCACGTCGAGTGCGGGACCGTGACGGCGCGCCCTCGGGCGGAACAGGTTGGACGTCGGCTTGGCGAGTCGCACCGCTGCCCCCGCCGGCAGGGAGCGGTACTGCTCGATGAGGGCGGCCACCTGCTCCCGGTATCCGTCGTGCACGGCGGGAAGGCTAGTGGTAGGGGGGAGGGGTACGTTCGGGGCGGTGAGAGTCCCGCGGAGTCGCGAAGAGGCCGAGGACCGGGACGCCGGCGACCCGATCGCGGCGCTGCGCGACGAGTTCGAGCTCGGCGACGGTGAGCCCATCTACTTGGACGGCAACTCGCTCGGCCGCCAGCCGCGAGCCGCCGCCGGGCGCGTCGCCGCCGCCCTCGACGAGTGGCGCACCCGGCTCGTCGGCGGGTGGGACGACTGGATCGACCTGCCGTCGACGGTCGGCGACCGCATCGGCCGCCTCGTGGGCGCCGCACCCGGCCAGGTGGTCGTTTCCGACTCGACGACCGTCAACCTCTTCAAGCTGGGACTCGCAGCGCTGGATGCCGTAGGCGGAGGGATCGTCGGCGACGGGGAGGACTTTCCCACCGTCCGCTACGTGCTGCAGGGTCTGGCGGAGCGCACGGGCCGGCCGTTGCGCTGGCTGCCGGCTGATCTCGACGGCGCCGCGCTGCTCTGCCTCTCCGGCGTCAACTTCCGCTCCGCCACCCTTGCCGACATGGCGGCCGTCACCGCCGGCGCCCACCGGGTCGGCGCCCTCGTCCTGTGGGATCTCAGCCACGCCGCCGGTTGCGTGCCCGTGGACCTCGACGGCTGCGGCGCCGACCTCGCCGTCGGATGCACCTACAAGTACCTGAACGGCGGCCCCGGCGCCCCGGCGTGGCTGTACGTCCGCCGGGACCTCCAGGGCCTGCTCCGCCAGCCGATCTGGGGATGGTGGGGCCAGCGGGACAACTTCGCCATGGCCGACCCCTACGACCCGGCGCCCGGCATGTCCCGCTTCCTCGCCGGCACGCCCCACATCCTCGGCATCGCCGCCGTCGACGCCGGCATCGACCCGCTGCTGTCGGTCGGCATGCCGGTGCTGTGGGACAAGACCCGGGCCCTCGTGGCACTGCTCGCCGCCCGCGTCGAGGCGCGCCTCGTCCCCCTCGGTGCGCGCCTCGCCAGCCCAGCCGACCCGGACCGCCGCGGCGGCCACCTCGCCGTCGCCCACCCCGACTCCTGGCGCGCCGTGCGCACCCTGATCGAGCGGGGTGAGGTCGTCGGCGACTTCCGGCCGCCCGACGTGATGCGCCTGGCGCCGGTAGCGGCCTACACACGGTTCGTCGACGTGTGGGACGCCGTCGATCGCATCGCCGGCGTCCTCGCCGACCCGGCGTTGGGCGACCGACCGGCCCCGCCGCGGCGGGTCACGTGAACCGCGTCCGGGGCCGGCTCCGTCCGATCGAGCTGGCGACAGCGGCCGTGATGGGCGCGGTGACAGTGATCCTCGTCCTCGCCGGCTGGCTGGTGCCGCACGCCTCCGCTCTCATGGAACTGGGCGTCGTGCCGATGGCGGTCGTCGGCCATCGTCACCGGCCCCGGGCCGTGGTGGCGGCGGCCGTGGCGGCGGGGACGGTGGCGTTCCTGGTCGCCGGCACCGGGCCGGTCCCCAACGTGGCGCTGTGCGCCGTCGTCGGCGGCATCGCCGGCCATGCCCACCGCCGGTGCTGGGCATGGTGGCGGGTAGTCGCCGCCGCCCTCGTCGCCGGTCCGCTCATCGGCGGGCTCACCGACCTCGCCCTCGTCGTGTTCGCCCCCCTGCGCCGCCTCACGCTCGAGAACCTGCGCGACACCTGGGTCGGCTACGCCCGGATCCTCTACCGGCTGCCCGCCCTGCACCCTGTCGCCGGCGAGGTCACCCGCTGGGTCGGCACGGTCATCCGCGACTGGTGGCAGACGGTGCTGATCGTCCTCGTCTCCGTCACCGTCGTCGCCACGGTCGTCACCTGGCGCTATACCGGCGGGTTGCTGCGGCGGCTGGCGAAGGTGCCGGTCGAGGACCGGCTGGGCGAGTCGCCGGCGGGGTCGTGGTCGGGGTCCGCCGTGGGGGCGGGGGCCGGGTCCGCCGTGGGGGCGGGGGGGTCGGTGGCGGGGGAGGGGCGGCCGTTGCCGGTCCCCGTGGAGCTGCGCGACGTCACCGTGCGCTACCCCCGCGCCCGGGAGGATGCCATCGCCGGCGTCTCGCTGTGCGTGCGGCCCCGCCAGCGCACGGTCCTGCTCGGTCCCAACGGGTCCGGCAAGTCGACCCTCGCCCGCCTCCTCGCCGGGAGCCTGCCGACCTCGGGCACCGTGGCCCGGCCCGGCCCGGTCGGGCTCGGCCGGCCCGGGGGCACCGCCCTCGTTTCCCAGCAACCGGAGAGCCAGGTGCTCGGCGTCCGCGTCGCCGACGACGTCGTGTGGGGGCTCCCGGCGGACTGGCCCGTCGACGTCGACGCCCTGCTCGCCGAGGTCGGCCTGGCCGGCCTCGCGCCGCGCGAGACGTCGGCGCTCTCAGGGGGCCAGCTGCAGCGCCTGGCCCTGGCGGCTGCCATCGCCCGCCGCCCGCAGCTGCTCGTCGCCGACGAGGTCACCGCCATGGTGGACGCCGCCGGCAGGGAGGAGATCGTCGCCCTGCTCCGACACCTGCCGGCCCATCACGACGTCGCGGTCGTTCAGGTCACCCACCGCGTCGGCGAGGTTGCCGGCGCCGACCGGGTGACCGTCCTCCAGCGTGGGCGGATCGTGAGCGAGGGACGGCCGGAGGAGATGTCGGGAGCCGGGGGAGCCTTTGGGGCTTCGACGGCGACGCCCGCCGCTGCGGGGCGAGGCGCTGCGCCAGACCGACCGGCGGGGGAGGCGGTCGCGCCGCTGGCCGCGCCCCGCCACCAACCCGGCGCCCCACCCCTCGGCGGGGCGCCCCTCGGCGTCCCACCCCTCGGCGGGGCGCCCCTGCTGGCACCCCTGCCGGCACCCCTGCTGGTGGTCGACGAGGTGAGCCACACCTACGCCGTACGGACACCGTGGGCGCAGCCGGCGCTGCACGACGTGAGCCTTTCCCTCGCCGCCGGCGACGGCATCCTCGTGCTCGGTGACAACGGCTCGGGCAAGTCGACGCTCGCCTGGGTCATGGCCGGCCTTCTCCGCCCTTCAGCGGGCGAGTGCCTCCTCGGCGGTCGCCCGGTCACCGACCAGGTTGGTCGCGTGGCGCTCGCCTTCCAGCACGCCCGCCTCCAGGTCCTCGGGACCACGGTCGGCGCTGACGTCAGGGCCGCCGGCGGGGTCGGCACCGACGCCGGCAAGGCCGCCCTCCGCCAGCTCGGCCTGGACCCGGCGGCCCTGTGGGACCGCCCGGTCGACGAGCTGAGCGGAGGGCAGCTGCGACGAGTCGCCCTCGCCGGCCTGCTCGCCGGGGGCCCACGCGTCGTCATCCTCGACGAGCCCCTCGCCGGGCTCGACGAGGAGAGCCGGGCGGCGCTGCTCGACGGCCTCGCCCGCCTGCGGAGCGAGCGCGGCCTCACCCTCGTCGTCATCTCCCACGACCTCGAGGCGGCGACGATCTGCGACCGCCTTCTCCGCCTCGATGCCGGCCGGCTCGCCGGCGAGGAGCGCCTCGCCGGCGCCCCCACCGCTGCCCCTGTCCCCACCGCTGCCCCTGTCCCCACCGCTGCCCC
>DAHVMA010000073.1:0-23307 GCA_027320105.1 Acidimicrobiaceae bacterium
TCTGGGTCACCTCGAAGTGCTCGACCACGCCGACGCCGTGGCCGTCGTAGCCGGCGATGGTGATCCCGATGAGGCCGTTGGCGTCGTCGGTCACGAGCGGCGAGCTCTGCAGCCCGACGTAGGGCACCGTCGCCAGCACCCGACCGGTCCTGCCGTCGAGCAGGTAGAGGCCGTGGGTGGTGGGCACGAGCAGGTCCTGCAGGCCACCGCCGAGGTCGGCACTGGTGATCCCGCCGATGACGGCGCCGTCGAGCGGCCGGCTCCAAAGCACCCTCCCGGTCGCCCCGTCGATGAGGTAGGCGGCGCCCCGCTGGCCGTTGGCTGCTCCCATCGCGATCTGCAGGCCACCCGGCTGGGCCCTTACGAGAGCGGGGCTCGAGGCTGTGGACCCGGCGAGGTGGATCTCCCAGGCGACCGAGCAGTTGGTGCGCATGGCGATGAGGGCGTCCTCGTCGCTGACGCCGGGGTAGTAGGTGCCGGTGCCAGCGACGATGCCCACGGCGCCGGCGGCTAGGAAGCGGCCGACGGCGGGCGAGGAGTCCACCTCCTCGTTGGTGTTGTGGTTGCAGAGCAGCCTCCCGGTGGCGGACAGGATCCGCAGGTGGCCGCCGTTGTGGTAGGGGGGGTGGAAGTGCGGGTTGGCGGTGGACGACCCCCCCTGGATGATCACGTCGCCGTGGCCGAGGTCGGCGATGGCCGGGGTGTCGAACTGGGTGTCGGCCTGGAACCACGGGAAGCCGGGCAGTGGCCTGCCGCTCGAGGCGGTCAGGGAGTCCTCGAGCTGTCCGAGCGATCCACCCACGACGGCGATCCGGCCCTGGAGGCGGCCGTAGGCGAGGCCTGCCGCCACCCCCGTCACCCGCCCCCCGTTGGGGGTGAGCGTAACGGTGCGCGACCACCGCAGCGTCCCGCTGCCCTTGCCGGAGGCCCAAACGGCGCGATACCCCCCCGCCACGGCCGGGACGGCGGCGCTACCGACGCCAAAGGTGACCTGGCCGCCTGCCGCCGACGGTGACGACTCGATCGGAGCGCCGGCCCGGTAGGGCCAGCCGGGGATCGTGCTCCCATCCGACAGCTGGAGCGCCCAGAGGTTCCCTGCCAGGTCCCCGACCACCACGGCTCGTCGGCCGCTCACGACGGCCGAGGTCGGCGACGACAGGGCGATCGGCCCGCCGGGGTCGGGCAGGCGACGCGACCAGGTCTCGACCAGGCGGTGGCCGTCGAAGGAGGCGACGACAACGCCTGCGCCGACCCGGGCGTTGCGTGAGAGGCCGGTGGTTGGGTGGGAGGCGGTCGTTGGGTGGTGGCCGGCGGCGCCGGCCCGGAGGGATGCAGCGACCGCCAGGGCGGCGGCAGCGGCCAACAGCAAGGCCGGCCGGACCAGCCCCCGCCCCCGCCGGCGGTCACTTGCATGCCGTTGGGACATGAGACCTCTCTCGGTTGCGCGAGCAGCGCCTGGCTGGCGTCGGCAGGGACGGTTGCGCGCCGCAAAGATACGCCTCTCTCTGGAGGAACTACTGCGCGAACGGTCGACACCAGAGGATCGGTAGCTCCACCCGGCTGCCGCCGGCCGTCGGGTAGGCAGCCGTCGGGTAGGCGGTACGCTCTGTGCCATGGCCGACCGGTTCCTCCCCGACGTGCGTGACCAGGTCCCCGGCGGGGATCGCAGCACCGACGTCTACCAGCGCCTCTTGCGGGAGCGGATCGTCTTCCTCGGCACCCAGGTCGACGACACCAACGCCAACCTGATCTGCGCCCAGCTACTGCTCCTGGCTGCCGAGGACGCCGAGCGGGACATCAGCCTGTACATCAACTCGCCGGGTGGTTCGGTGACCGCAGGACTTGCGATCTACGACACCATGCAGTTCGTCCCGTGCGACGTCTCGACGGTGTGCATGGGCCTCGCAGCGTCCATGGGCCAGTTCCTGCTGTGCGCCGGCGCACGGGGCAAGCGCTTCTCCCTGCCCCACTCCCGGATCCTCATGCACCAGCCCTCCGGGCAGGCCCAGGGTCAAGCGGTGGACATCGCGATCCAGGCCGAGCAGATCATCTACCTGAAGCGGATGATGGCCGAGCGGATCGCCCTGCACACCGGCCAGCCGATAGAGCGGATCGAAGCCGACTCGGATCGTGATCGGTGGTTCACGGCGGACGAGGCCAAGGAGTACGGCTTCATCGACCAGGTGATCGAGCGCGCCGCCGACGTGAGCGCGCCGACCAAGGCCTGAGGGCAAGCGCGGGGGTTTGCGCACCAGCGTCGTCGTGGTAAGCCTGCAGCCCGGTGACTGGCTGGAGGAGTGCCTCCGCTCGGTGATGGCCGAGGCCGACGAGGTGGTCCTCGTCGACAACGGCTCGGCGGATGCAACAGCGTCGATCGTGGGCCGGCGCATGGGGGTGACCGTGGTGCGGTCACGGGTCAACCTGGGCTTCGCCGCCGGCGTCAACCTCGGGGTGCGCAACGCGTCAGGCGACGTGGTGGCCCTCCTCAATGACGACGCGTGCGCCCACCCCGGCTGGTTGGCGCACGCCGCCGAGGTGCTGGCGGCCCCCGACGTGGCGGCGGTCGCCCCCAAGGTGCTCCACCGCGGGCTGTACGTCGCGGTCATGCTGGCGGCCGAGCCGTGGCAGGCGCCCGGTGACGAGCGGATCCTCGGCCGGAGGGTCGAGCGGGTGGAGGTCGACGGCGTGGACGTGCTCGCCCGCGTCGCCGGCCCGGGCGTCTACCACCTCGAGGTGGACGAGGCCGGCAACCGCTGGCGCTGGTCCCGACCCGGGCAACCCGTCTACGTACCAGTCCCGCACCCGGGCGCTGGCGTCTGCATCGGCGGTGAGAACTTCACCGGATCGGTCTGCCGGCTGGTCAACAAGGCGGGGACGTACCTCGCCGTGGACGGCATCCTCGGAGACGTGGGTGACAACGAGCCCGATGACGGGAGGTTCGACGAGCCTGGTGAGCAATTCTTCGCCAGCGGCACGGCGCTCGCCATGCGAGCGGAGACCTTCGCCCGTGTCGGGGACCTCGCCGAGCCGCTCTTCGCCTACTTCGAGGATGCCGACTGGAGCTGGCGCGCCCGGCTCGGCGGCCTTCGCATCGTCTACGACCCGAGGGCGGTGGTCGACCACCGTCAGTCGGCAACCAGCGGTGGGTGGTCGACGCAATGGGTCCGCCGCTGGGTGCCCGCCAACCATGCCGCCTGCCTGTTGCGCAATGCCCCGCTACCCCATGCGTACCGGGCGATCCGCAGGCACCTGGAGGAGGTGCGCCACGACCAAGCGCGCCTTGCCCTGCTGTCGAGGATCCCCTGGGCCCTGAGCAGCCGGACGGGCCTTGCGCAGGGCTGGGCGCTGAGCCCCACCGAGGTGTGGGACCGGTGGGCGGGCGTGGGGGCGCCGACCGGTGCCTGAGAGATCTCCCGCCGCTTGGTTCTACCCGTGTAGGGCTCGGTAGCCTCGCCGCGATGACCGCCGAGGCCGACGACGTAGCTGCGACCGGCAGCGGCGTCGCCCCCGCTCCGGTCGTGGTGGGTGCCTACGCGATCGTCGAGGCAGAGCACCGGCTGGAGCAAGCGGCACCCGGCTACCTGGACAAGGTCCGGGCCGCCGCCGCCGCCCTCGCCGTAGACGGGCGGCGGGGGGCCGGGGTGGCGGCCGAGGTCGCCGCGGTGCGCGAGGCAGCGGCGCTCGACGTCGAGGCGCCGACCGCGTCGGCGTCGACCGGAGGGACGCTGCTCAAGGCCGGAGTCAAGAGGCTCACGGGCTGGTACCTGCGCTACTTGATGATCCAGGTTGCGAGCTTCACGAGCGCCGTCGCGGCTATGAGCGAGGCGCTACTGGCCCGCCTCGACGCGCTCGACGCTGCCGACACCCGACTTGCCTCTCATGTCGCCGACGGCGAACGCCGCGTCGAGGACCTGGCGGCGCGCCTGGCAGAGATCGAGCACCAGCTGCCCGAGCGAGAGCGCGGGGGCATCGAGCGAGAGCGGCCGGGCGCCGAGGATGAGCGGGGCGTCACCGACATCGGCAGCCGGCTCGCTGACCTCGAGAGCCGACTGGGTGACATCGGGACCCGCTTGGCCGACCTCGACGCACGCGTGGGGCGTCTCGGTGGCGCCCGCCGTCCCGGGGTCGGCGCCGCCGGCGGAGCGGCCCCACCGCTCCAGCCGTGAGGATCGACCAGCTCCTGCCCGTCCTAGGGGTGCACGACGCCATCGGCGCGCACGTGCTCCAGACGCGCCGAGTCCTTCGGGCGGCGGGCTACGAGTCGGACCTCTACGCCGACGTCGTCGACCAACGCTTGGCCCCCGAGGTGCGGCCGTGGCTGGATGGGCCCGGCCGGATCAGTGCCGGACGAGCCGTGCTCTACCATGCCTCGACCCATGCCCCGTTCACGCCGTGGCTGGAGCACCGGGGGAAGCTCGGGGAAGGAATCCTCGTCTATTACCACAACATCACGCCAGCGGAGTACTTCGACCGGTGGCTGCCGTCGGCGGCTGAGGAGATGCGCTTGGCCCGCAAGGAGCTGGCCGCCTTGGCGCCGGTCAGCGGCATCGGCCTCGCTGCGTCCGACTTCAACGAAACGGAGTTGATCGACCTCGGGTACCGGCCGACGGTGACGGCGCCACTCCTGGTGGACCTCGAGCGCTGTCACGACGAGGCTGACGGCCCCACGCTCGGGCGACTCCGGCGGCGACGGGAGCGGGGCGGTGCTGAGTGGCTGTTCGTGGGTCGGATCGCTCCCAACAAGTGCCAGCACGACATCGTCGCTGCCTTCGCCGCCTACCGCCGGCTCGTCGACCCCAAGGCGCACCTCACCCTGATCGGTGGCGTGACCGCCCCCCGCTACCTGCTCGCACTGCGTGACATGGTGGATGCTCTCGCTGTCGAGGAAGCCGTCGACATCCGCTCGGGGCTGTCGCACACCGAGCTGCTGGCCCACTACGCCGCCGCCGACGCCTTCGTATGCCTGTCGGAGCACGAGGGGTTCTGCGTCCCACTCCTCGAGGCCATGGAGGTCGGGGTCCCGGTCGTCGCGTTCGCCGCTGCAGCGGTGCCGGGAACGGTCGGCGACGCTGCCGTCCTCCTCGGCGAGAAGGATCCGCTGACGGTCTCCGCCGCCGTCGCCGGCCTCCTCGCCGACGACCCCCGCCGCAGCGCGCTCATCGACTCCGGCCGCCGTCGCGCCCGGTGCTTCGATCTCGCCACCACCACGGCCAGCTTCCTGGGTGCCGTCGAACGGTTCGCTTCCGGCTCCGACGGGCCGGGCGGTGCCACCAGTGGCCGCTCGCCGTGTCCGGCGGGCCGCCCGGGCCCGGGTTGAGCGTGCGCGTCGACCAGTACCTGCCCGACCTGGTCCCCCACGACGCGATCAGCGACCACGCCCGGCGCATCCACCGTGCCCTGCGCGCTGCCGGCCACGATGCGCACCTGCACGCCGCCCACGTCGATCGATCGCTGCGTCGGCAGGCATCCCGCTGGCAGGAGGCAGAGCCGCCGCCCCCCAGGGGCGGCCTCATGCTGTACCACGCGTCGACCGGAAGCCGACTCGCTGCGTGGCTGGCCGAGCAGGCGGCGGGGGGAGCCCGCCTGGCCGTCGACTACCACAATGTGACTCCGGCACGCTTCTTCGACCGCTGGGACCCGGAGTCGGCCGCCCGTTGCCGGGCTGGTCGGGAGGAGCTGACGCTGCTGGCCGCGTGCGCCCCGTTCGCCGTCGCCGACTCCGCATACAACGAGCGGGAGCTGGCCGGCTCCGGTTACGAGCGCACCGCCACCTGCCCGCTGCTGATCGACCTCGACGCGTACCGGCAACCACCCGACGAGGCCGGCGTCGAGCGCCTCCTCCCGGAGAAGCGAGGCACCGGCAGCTCGTGGCTGTTCGTGGGGAGGATCGCTCCCAACAAGTGCCAGCACGACGTCGTCGCCGCCTTCGCCGTCTTTCGCCGCCTGCACGATCCGGGTGCCCGGTTGACACTCGTCGGGGGCACCACGTCCCCGGGCTACCTGCGCGCCGTGCGCGGCCTGTGCGTCGAGCTGGGGGTGGAGGGGGCCGTGGCCTTCCGCTCCGCCATGCCACACGCCCAACTGCTCGCCCAACTGCGAGCGGCGGACGTGTTCGTCTGCCTGTCCGAGCACGAGGGCTTCTGCGCGCCGCTGGTCGAGTCCATGGCCGTAGGGCTGCCCATCGTGGCTTTCTCCGCCACTGCGGTGCCCGAGACCCTGGCGTCAGCGGGTGTGCTCCTCGACGACAAGGACCCGCTGCTCGTGGCCGAGGCGGTGGCCGCCTTGCTGGCCGACGACCGCCGGCGGGGCGCCCTCGTCGCCGCCGGTCGGCGGCGGTCCGAAGTGTTCGAGCTGCGGAGGACGTCCCGGATGATGCTGGATGCCATCGCCTCTGCTCTTTGAGGTCAGGGCCGGGCCGATCGGGTGAGCCTGCGGCGGCGGGGTGCGGTGGAGTCGCCCGGCGGTCAGGTGTGGTGGAGTCGCCGGACCTGCTTCGCCAGGGTGTCCCGAACGCGCCCGGCCCGGCGGCCGAGGAGACGGCGAGCGAGGATGCCTATCCCTCGCCGTGCGAGCCGGCGACCCGTGAGCTCCATCGGCCCGAGCGGTCCGACGAGGGTCTCGCCGGCGCTGCTCGCAGATCGCTCGTGGGCGGCGGACGAGATCGCCTGCCACGCTGCCGCGTCGGCTTCGGTGTCGCCGGCTGCGACCAGCCGGACGTGGGCGAAACGCCGCATCTCCTTGGCCAGCGTCCATGCAGTGAGGCGTTGGAGCCAGGGCAGCGCCGCGCGCGGGACGCTTTCCGCAGGCAGGGGGGCGCCGCGCTCGGTGACGAGCACCAGTCGGGTGGCGCCCGTGACCCGCCGGAGGTTGGCGAGGCGTCGGGCGGCGAGCGGGCCGGCCACCGCAGCATGCAGCGGCGCGGCCGACACCCGTGGTGACGCCACCACCGGTGCGGCTCCCTCTGCGATCAGCTCCCTGACGATCCGCTCGGTGACGGCGGTGCCGCCGGAAGGCACGGGCGGGTAGCTGCCCACGACCAGGACACGGTCCGTGCTGCTGACGCCGACCGGGGCGCCGCTGGCCGCGACCGGCAAGGCGGCGGGGGCCGCCGGCGGCACGTTGCCGGCGGGGAGTGTGGGAACACCCGCACCCAAGGATGCCGGTGGTTGCAGCCCCATGGCCACCAGGTCGGCCTCCATCCTGTCGAGCACCACGTCCCAGCGGTAGTTGTCGACCACATACCGCCGCCCCTGTCGTGCCAACTCCTCACGATGGTCAGGCTCGTCGACCAGGGCTGTCAGGCAGGCTGCGAGAGAGGCGCCGTCCCGGAAGAAGAGCCCTCCGCCGGAGCGGCGGCAGTGCCACGCCACCACCTCACTGTCCTCCAACGCGAGGACAGGGGTCCCGGCCAGCCACGCCTCCATGATCGTTCGGGAGAAGCTCTCCATGCGGCTGGGCTGCACGTAGGCGGTGGCTGCGGCGAGGGCGTCGTTGCGCTCCTCGTCCGATACTCGGCCGACGTCTACCACCCGGCCCGCCAGATCGTCGGGGACTGTGATGTCGCCGACGCCCATGGTCACGAGGTCGATCTCCGGGGTTTCCGCGCCGAGGGCGCGGCGGTACTGCTCGACCAGCCAGTCCCAGCCTTTCTCCGGCTCCCGCCGGCCGGCATACAGCAGGAACGGCCGGTTCAGTCCGTACCGGCTCCGGAACCTCTCGGGGTCGTACCCCGAGGGGACCTCGATGCCGGCGCCGGTAATGCTGTGCGCGTCAGGGAGGTGGGCGAGCTGGTGCGCCAACAGGTGCTCCGGCTCGGACAGGAACCACATCCGGGCTGCGCCTGAGAGCGCCGGGCGCACCACGTCGAGCCGGGCGTAGGTCTCGTTGTGTAGGCAAGGCATCGAGATGGCCCGGTCGGCGACGACGGGCAGGCACACCGTCGTGGTCCAGAACAGGTAAGGGGAGAACAGCAGAGCGTCGTACTCGTCGCCGCGCCGGAGCAGGTGCTCGTAGAGATCCGGAACGGTGAACCGCCAGCCGAGCCAGCTGACCTGCTCGTCCAGAGGCGGGATCTCGCCCCGCTGTATCAGCAGCTGGGCCCGCCGGCCAGCCTCGGACCATTGCGGCACCGTAGGGAACCGCCGCACGACGAGACCGTCCTCCCAGCTCGCGCCAGCGGGCAGCGCGTTCTCCCAGGTGTAGTGGTCGGTGACGCAAGTCGTGAGCACTTCGACGTCCCAGCCCCGGAGGGCGAGACCGACGGCGATCTCCCTCGACAGCGCCTCGGAGCCGCCGACGACTCCGGGACCGAAGCGCGGGGGCACGACGGCGATCCGACCGGACATGGGACCGGCAAACTACCAACCGGCGGCCGCTCGCCGATCTCGCCGTCCCTGCCAACGACGTCAGCACTGCTGGGTTGGGCCGGGGGAGACGGCCGGCGGCGCAGCGGGAGACGGCCGGCGGCGCAGCGGGAGAGATGGGGACGTGGAACCCGGCTCAGCCTCCGGGGGTGCCGAGGTGATGTGCGGCGGAGACGGGAACCACGGCAGGCAGCCGAACCGGAGGACCGCTGCTCACCCCTGCGGTCGCGAAGCCGGCCGCACCCAGGGCTGCGGTCACCAGCGGGATCGCCAGCCACCGGGGCGTCCGTGACCACTCCAGGGCCAACGGGCGACGCGCCCCCTGCCTCGCTGCCTTCTTTGCCGCCTTCTCTCTCTTTGCCTCGCTCTTGAGTGGGTCGCGCCCACCTCCGCCCCGATCGGTGAACTTCGGGATGTAGTGGCGGCCCTTCTCCTTGCCGATCATCTTCTTCAGCTTCTTGACCGCGCCCTTCACGCCGGCAGGACCGAGCGGTGGGTCGCCTCTCGGTCCGAGAAGCGCGACCCCGAGAGCCAGCAGGAGGGCCAGCGGGATCCAGGCCAGCCAACCGTCGGTCCGCAGCAGCACCGGGCCGGGTGAACGGCGGAAGGCGAGCACCGCCAGCACGAACGCCACCGCCGCCAGACCGACGAGTCCCCGAGCCGTCCGGCTGCAACGCCGCCTGGCGATCCACCAGGCCAGCACAGCGACGGCGGCGAGCACGAGTCCACCCGCCACCAGGCCGAGTGTCCCGGGATTCCGGATGAGCTCACGGTCGCCGATGGGAATCATGGCCGCGGCGGTAAGGGCGTGGCGGAAGGCTGGGCCGAGGCCTACATGCACGCCGTGTGGGTTGCGCCACCAGCTCCACAGCAAGCGCAGGTTGCTCGGCGAGTCGCGAAAGGCCTCGATCACCGTCGGGACCCACACCAGAGCCAGCACTGCGAGACCCGCCACCCGACTGGGCCGGCGCCACCACCCCACGGGCACTTCCATGCGGTCATCGCCGTTGGCCGCGACCATGGCGGCGATCCCACCAAGCAGCACGGCACCTCCGATCGGCAGCGCGGCCGTCAGGCGGGTTTGTACGACGACCGAGCCGAAGGCTGCCGCCCACAGCCACCCGCCGCGCACGCCGACGAGCGACACGGCGAGCAGTATCACGATCGCTGCCGTCGGGGCGACGACCACCAAGCCGGGGGAGGCGTCGCGGAGCACGGCCGGCCCGATGGTGGTGAGCCAGGCATCGACGACCAGCGCCACCCACAGCGCGGCCTGGGGGCCGAGTCGGCGCCAGATGGCAGCGACGGCGGCCAGCAGCGTGGCGAGGGCCAATACGGACGCGCCGACGTCTTCCCCGGATGTCGCGGACGAGCTGGCGTGCACGAACGGAGCGACCACGTAGCCCAGTGCCGGCCCGAGCTGCGCGATGCCATGACCCGTCGGCAGGCCCCGCAGGAGGTCGAGTCGCCAGGCGCGGTTCGCGGCGGCGGCGAGCGAACCCGCCACGCCGGTCGCGGTAGGCGCCGCCGGCCCGGCCCCGGCAGCGCGTGCGAGGGCAACCAGGGGCGCGACTGCGACGGACACCAACGCGGCCACGCCAGCGCCGAGGTCGATCGCCTGCGGCGCCCACTGGGTGCCGATCCTCCGCGCCGGGGCGCGCGGTCGCCCCGCACCGACCTGGGGCTCCCCCTCGACGAGCGTCGGCTCCCCCTCCAGTGTTGTAGTCGCCACCGCCACGGAGCGTAGCGAACCCGCCGGTGGGCTCATGGTGCCACGGTGCGACGCCAGTGGGGAAAGCGGAAACCTGCTGAGGGGGATGTCGCGCCGTCGCCCGCCAGCGCTTCACGCCACCACCCCCCGGGGCAGGGCTGGCTGGAGCGGCGGGCGACGCCGGTCCAGCTGCTCGCCCCGAGCGCCCTCCCGAGTGCCCTCCCGAGCGCCCTCCCGAGCGCCCTCCCGAACTCCCTCCCGAGCTCCCTCCCGAGCTCCACAGACCCCTTCCGCGCGCACAGCGGCGAACTGCGCGCAAAGGCGACGCTATCTGGTCGTCCGTGCGCGCAGTTTCCTCGGCTGCGCGCGGTTCGGGTTCAGGGGGGCTCGCGAACGCAGTGGTTTGCCCCTATATGGGCGAACTGGGCGGGCAGGCTTCAGGTCCCGTCGCCGAGCGCCGATGTCATCGGGGTGGCGCGTACCGCACGAATAGACCGATTACGCCTGGACGGGCACATGAGACGGGTATGGAGGGGGCATCCCGCCCGCCCGCCTTCTGACTGGCGGCGGCTTCTGCTGCCGGGCAGCGTGTTCGGGACCCCGCCGATTGCGACACTGCCGGCGCTGGCGGCGCTGGTGAGCCTGCCAGCCCTGGTGATGTTCTCGTTGGCCGGCCCGGCGAATGCCGGCGCTCCGCCCATGGCTGGCCCTTTCGCCGCCACCTTGGCGCTCCCCGCCGGCCCGGTCCGCTCTGCTCCTTCTGCACCCTCCGCTGCCGCCTTTCCTCCGGCGGCACTCGGCCCGACGGCGGTGAGCCTCGCCGACCGGAGCCCGGCACTCGCCGGCAGCCGGACGCTCTCCGGTGCCGGGCCCAACGCCCCGGCGACCAGGGCCATTTCACCGGCCGCCGGCTGGTTCCCCGCCGGCCTGCGTGCTGCCGCCGGCCGGCGTGCTGCCGCCGGCTGGTCCGCGGTCGCTGCGCCTCGCGCCTCGGCACCGCCGGCGCCGGTGCCGGCGCCGGCGCCGGTGCTCCGCCTTGCCGGCCACGGTGCCGGCGATGGTGTCGGACTGGGCCAGTACGGCGCCTTCGGGTACGCCACGGCCCTGCACGCGTCGTGGCAGTGGATCATCGGCCACTACTACGCCGGCGCCTATCTCGAGCCACTGGCGGCCGCCGTCGCCCACCAGCTGGTGGACGTGGAGCTGCTGGAGCTGAACGGTGCGGCCGTCACCCTGGTGCGGGCGGCGCCGGGGGCTGGGGTGGCGATCAACGGCCGGCTGGTGCGGGGCACGACGGTGCGGGTCGGTCATCCGCCGGGGCGGGCGGTGGACGTCACCGCGTCGAGCGGCGACCTCCAGGTCGACCTGCCCGGTGTCGGTTGGCGCGCGTACCAGGGGATGATCCAAGTCCAGCCCGACGGCAGTACGTGGAACGTGCTGCCCCTCGAGGAGTACGTCTCTGGTGTCGTCCCGGCCGAGTCGATCGCCTCGTGGGGTGCCGCCGCCGGTGGTGCCGGCGAGGCGGCGCTCCAGGCGCAGGCGGTGGCGGCCCGCTCCTACGCCCTCGCCTCGATCGCTGCCCGTGGCTGGATCTGCGATACGCCGCTCTGCCAGAACTACCTCGGGGACCCGGCCGATCAAGGTCTCGGCTGGTCGCTGCCATATGTGCTGACGGCGGTCTCGTCCACCGCGGGCGAGGTGGTGTGCACGAGCAACGCAGATCCCTGCCCGCTGGCCGCGGTCGCCGTCGCCCAGTATGGGGCGTCGACGGGGGGCTGGACGCAGGGTGTCAATTCTCAGGGTGAGACGTTCTCGGCCGTGCCGGACGCAGGGGATGCCGTCGCTGGCAACCCGTTCCACACGTGGGTTGTGGGCGACGGTTGCCCGACGGTTGTCCCGGCGGCGACGGTCGGTGCGGACTTCGGGGTGGGTACGGTCGTCGGAGCGAGGGTCATCTCCCGGAACGGTGACGGGGCGTACGGCGGGCGGGCGGTCGAGGTGGAGCTGATCGGGCGCCAGGGTGTATCGACGCAGACGGTCACGGTGAGCGGCCCGCTGTTTGCCGCCACGCTCGGCCTCTGCTCGGACTGGTTCGCCTTCTACTGACCCAGCGCCGGCTGACCCAGCGCCGGCTACGACCCAGCCGTCCGCAGTGCCCTCAGGTCGGCGTCGACCATCATGCGCACGAGGTCCTCGAAGCCGACCTCGGGCTCCCATCCGAGGGCAGTGCGCGCCTTCTTCGGATCGCCGATGAGCAGGTCCACCTCCGCCGGGCGGAGGAACTGCTCATCCACTTCGACGTGGTCCTCCCACCGCAGCCCGAGGTGAGAGAAGGCAAGGTCGCAGAGCTCACGCACGGAGTGGGTCTTCCCGGTCGCCACCACGTAGTCGTCGGGGGCGTCCTGCTGGAGCATGAGCCACATGGCCCGCACGTAGTCGGGCGCGTAGCCCCAGTCCCTCCGGGCGTCGAGGTTGCCGAGCTTGACCTTCGCTTGCATGCCGAGCTTGATGGCCGCGGCGGAGAACGCGACCTTGCGCGGCAGGAACTCCAAGCCGCGCCGGGGGCTCTCGTGGTTGAAGAGGATCCCGGAGCTGGCGTGCAGCTCGTAGCTCTCCCTGTAGTTGACGGTGATCCAGTGGCCGTAGGTCTTGGCGACGCCGTAGGGGCTTCGCGGGTGGAACGGTGTGTGCTCCGTTTGGGGCACTTCGACGACCTTGCCGAACATCTCCGAGGAGCTGGCTTGGTAGAAGCGGATCGTCGGGTCGGTGAGGAGGATGGCGTCGAGGAGGCGGGTCACGCCGAGGGCGGTGACCTCGCCGGTGAGGACAGGCTGGATGAACGACGTCTGCACGAAGCTCTGGGCGGCGAGGTTGTACACCTCCCGCGGCTGGTGTTCGCGAAGCACGCGGATCATGGATGCCTCGTCGAGCAGGTCGGCGGGGATGAGCGTCAGGCGATCCATGAGATGGGTGATGCGCTCGAAGGTGACCGTGCTGCTCCTGCGGTGCAGGCCCACGACCCGGTAACCCTTGTCGAGCAGCAGTTCGGCCAGGTAGGAGCCGTCCTGGCCGGTGATGCCGGTGATCAGGGCGGTACCGGGGGAAGCCATCGCCCCAGTCTTGCCGATCGGCGCCCGCCAGCGGTCAGCGGCGCAGGCCGGCGGTCAGCGGCGCAGGCCGGCGCGCGGCCGCAGGGCTGGGTCGATGTCGGCCCGGCGGGGGTTGCGCCTGTCCCGCTCGGAGAGGATTGGGTCGCCGACCCCCCAGTCGGCGCCGATCTCGGGATCGTCCCACGCTACGCCGAGCTCGTCGGCTGGGTTGTAGTACTGGTCGACCAGGTAGGTGAGAACGAGGTCGGTGAGCGACGCGAAGCCATGGCCGACGCCCGGCGGGATCCACACGCCCCGGCAGTTGTCGCCCGACAGCAGGAGCATCTCGGTGTTGCCGTCGGTCGCCGAACCCGTCCGGAGGTCATGGAGCACCACGCAGGCTTCCCCGACAACGACCTGCCAGTAGTCGGCCTGGTGCAGGTGGTAGTGGATGCCGACGACCGCCCCCGCCCCCTTGTCCGAACGGTTCCCCTGAACCATCTCCCGTCCCTCGGGGAACCAGGACCGTCGGTATGTCTCGGAGAAGCGTCCCCGCGCGTCGCCGTGGCCTTCGGGGTCGACGATCCACACGCCGTCGATGGTGGAGGAGGGGGAGAGTGTGGGCACGCTCCGGGAGGCTACGCGGCGATGCCCGACCCAAGGTCCGGGGCCGCCCCGGCACAGCCCTGGTCTGCCGTGACCAAGCGTCGACGGGCTCTGTACGGCGCCTGCCCTGGTCCGCCCTCGGCCGGGGGACCCCTGGCGCGACGAAGGGACCTGGCCCGGGGGGGGAGGGCTGGGTCCCTTCGCAAAGCGAGATCCGTGGGGGGGAGACGGATCGGATCGCTCGACCAACATTGTGCCCGCGTGCACAAGAGATGTCCAATGAGTAATGGAGATGGTGCGCATCGCCCGCAAAGATGGCCTGATCGGCCTCGGCTGGTTCCCTGTCGGATGGCCCCGTCGGATGGCCCCGACATGCTTACTCTCGCGAGGTGCCAACGCCGCATACCCCGAGCGCCGGCCGCGGGATCCTGTCGGGCCCGGTGGACGGCCCGTGGCGCGCGGCACGGGCACGCCGGGTCGTGGCTGCCCATCACGGGCTGCTCGTCACCCACCTCGGGTCGCGGTTCACCGGGAAGGTGGTCCGCCTCGAGGGGGACGCCGTCGTCCTCCGGTCGCCCAACACGGGCCTCGAGAGGCTGTTCCGGATGCACCCCGGGTCGTTCGCCCTCTCGGGGGAGGCCGTCGACCTCGTGAGGCCGGCGCCGGCAGGTTCCGACGCTCCGGGGCGGACAGCGAGCGGGTCGATCTCGGAGGGGCCACACAAGGCTCGTGTGGCCCGGGCGGGACGACTGCTGGTCGAGGGTGTGCACGACGCCGAACTGGTCGAAAAGGTCTGGGGTGACGACCTGCGCGTCGAGGGTCTGGTCGTGGAACGCCTCGACGGCATCGACGTGCTCGCCGATGTGGTGGATGCCTTTCGACCCGGGCCTGATGCGCGCCTCGGTGTGCTCGTCGACCATCTGGTGCCAGGCAGCAAGGAGTCCCGCATCGCCGAGGCGGTCGGCCATCCCCACGTCCTCGTGACCGGTACGCCCTACGTGGACGTCTGGCAGGCGATCCGGCCGGTGGTGGTGGGCCTGGCGGCCTGGCCCGAGGTGCCGAGAGGTCGTCCCTGGAAGGAGGGGATCTGCGCGGCGATGGGGGAGCCGTCACCAGGGCGGCTGTGGAAGCGGCTGCTCGGGTCGGTCGGCAGCTACGCCGACCTGGAGCCGGCGCTGGTCGGGGCGGTCGAGTCGCTCATCGACTTCGTGACGGCCTAGCCGAAAGTCCTCGCCCTCTCCCACCGACCCGCCGCGACGGCACCCGGCAGGTTGGTCAACACGGTCGAGCGCGGTACCTTCGACACGCCATCCACTCCGTCCACGAACGCGATGGGGACCTCGGTGCCGTCGGCGGCCGCGAGGACCCGGTGCTTGAGCTCGATCTTGACCCCGCAGCCTGGTTTGGGAAAGCCGTTACCGGCGCCCGAACGACCTTCCGAGCCGACGTGGAGGGACTGCGGGCGTTCGCCGTCGTGGCGGTGGTCCTCTACCACGCTCGGCTGCCATGCTCGTGCTGGTCGTCACCGCCCTCCGGTCGCTGGCACACTTCCCCCCGCTCCAGCTCCGATGATCCGTCTGGAAGGACGGGCTGTGGTCAGCGCTCTACCTCTTGATGGCGGTTTCGTCGCGTCGGTTCGGTTGGTGAGAGCCGATCAGCCGGTCGTCTCAGGCGGCTCCGCGCGCCGGTGGCGGGCGTGCTCGGTTGGGCAGGCATCGTTGCCATCGTGGCTGCGATCGTCATGTACGGCGCCTCGGCGCCGTTCCCGGGACCGCCGCCCTCCTACCTGCCCTCGGTGCGGCTGCCGTGATCGTCGCTGGTGTTGAGCCGGCCGGTACGCGCCGTGGGTCGGATCTCGTACTCGTGGTACCTCTGGCACTGGGCCGTGAGGGAGTGCGTGAGTGAGTGAGTGAGTGAGTGAGTGAGTGCGCCCCCCGGGATTCGAACCCGGAACCTGCGGATTAAGAGTCCGTTGCTCTGCCGTTGAGCTAGAGGCGCATGAGCGAGTCATCGTACCCAGGGACGGGCAGGACGACTCGGTGGCGAAGGCGAACCTTCGTGGGTGGGTGGGGTGGGTGGGGTGGCCGAGGGGACTCGAACCCCCGACTTCCAGGACCACAACCTGGCGCTCTAACCAGCTGAGCTACGGCCACCAAGGACCATGCAGTCTTGCACAGTTCCGGTTCGCCCCGAAGGTGTGTTGGGCGGAGAGGTTGCCGGGTAGAGGGGTGCCGAGTGACGAGGAGTGCGATGGCCAAGGCGACATCCGAGAGCGGTGAGCAGGATCTGGTCCGGCTGTACCTGGACGGGATCGGCAAGTACCCCCTGCTGACCAAGGACGACGAGGTCACGCTGGCGCAGGCGATCGAGGCAGGGAGGGTGGCACGGGCGGAGTTGGCAACACCGGGCCGGGTTGCAGCGGCCAAGGCGCGGGAGCTTCGCCGGGCGATGCGCGCCGCGGACGTCGCCACCGAGGCGTTCGTCAACGCCAACCTGCGCCTCGTCGTCTCCATCGCCAAGAAGTACCAGTCGGCTGACATGCCGCTGCTCGACCTCATCCAGGAAGGCAATCTCGGGCTCATCCACGCCGTCGAGAAGTTCGACTGGCGCAAGGGGTTCAAGTTCTCCACCTATGCCACCTGGTGGATTCGCCAGGCCATCGGTCGGGGCATCGACAACAGCTCCCGGACGATCCGCCTGCCTGTCCACGCCGGAGACCAGATCCGCCGGCTCCTGCGTGTCCGCGGGCAGATGGAGGGCGAACTGGGCCGCCTACCGAGCCCGGCCGAGCTGGCCGAGGTCATGCAGATGCCGGAGGAGCAGGTCACCGAGCTCCTCCAATATGGGGCGGAGCCGGTTTCCCTTGAGACGCCAATCGGCAACGAGGGGGACACCGAGTTGGCGGACATCGTTGCTGACCTGTCGGCGCCGACCCCGTTCGACATGGTCGCCCAGGGGATGCTGGCGAGCGAGATCGACAAGCTGCTCGCCCCGCTAGACGAGCGCGAGAAGCAGATCCTGCGGCTGCGGTACGGCCTCGATCGGGGGGACCCCCGTACACTGGAGGAGGTGGGCGGCGCGCTCAACCTCACCCGGGAGAGGATCCGGCAGATCGAACGGACGGCGCTGTCGAAGCTCCGCCACCCGAGCGCGGACAACGGCGCCCACGACCTGTTGGCGAGCTGACCGGGGGCCACTTGGCGCGTCGGCGCGCAAGAGCGACCAGATAGCCCGAGGGGGGTTGGTGGTCATCCAGGAGCCGCCCAGGGTTTCGACTCCTCGGATCTGTTGGTCTAGGAGGCCAGGATGTCCGACGCGGACGATCAGGCACCGGCAGTGGCGTCTCGCCGCACCGGTGTCTCGGTGGTCTCGCGTGGCGTGCCAAGAAAGTGCGTCTCGCGCCGCCGCGGCGGTGATCCTCACGTCAGACAAGCGGTCATCGTCGCGGTCTGCCGACCCCCTGTCCCCCTGAGCTACGCGGCTGCTCGCGTCGAGGATGTTGCTGTGTGAGGGCACCCGATATCCTCGGCGGCTGTTGGCCCCCGTAGCTCAGCTGGACAGAGCGGCCGCCTTCTAAGCGGCGGGTCGCAGGTTCGAGTCCTGCCGGGGGCGCGTAGCGCAAAAGCCCTGGTCAGCGGGGTTGTGCCGGCCTCAGTGGGGGAGGGGAGCGGCCCCAGTGGTGCCATGTGGTAGCCACCTGATCTCCGGGCGATCGCACGCCCCCAATGCCGCCCTCATGGGTGCCATGACCCCGAACGTCACCGCCCTGCGAGCGCTCGCCGGCCGCCTGCGCTCCGAGGCCGAGCACCTGGAGCGTCTCGCCGAGCACCTGGAGCCCGCCGTCGGGCCGGCCCGGGCCGGCCCCGCCACCCACCTCGGCGTCGAGGAGGCCGCCTCGGCGCTCGGGGTGGGCCGCTCCACGGTGTTCCGGCTGCTCGCCGCCGGGGCACTCGACAGCGTCCACCTCGGGCGGCGCCGCTGGGTGACCGCCGCCTCGGTCGACGCACTGCTGGCGGCGGCAATCGACCGGGCTGGCTGAGATGGCCTCGAAAGGTCCCGACGGGCGCTCGAGCATCGCCCGCTCGGTCAAGGGAGGTTGGGAGGGCTGGGTGAGCATGGGCACCGACCCGGCTACCGGCAAGCGTCTCCGCCGCCACGTGCGGGCCCAGACCAAGGCGGAGGTGTCCCGCAAGGTCGCCCAGCTCGAGGCGCAGCGAGCCGCCGGTCAGGTCGCCGGCCGGCGCTGGCTGGTGCGCGACTGGGTGACGGCTTGGGTCGCCGCCCAGCGCCGCAAGGTGCGGCCGAGCACCCTGCGCGGGTACCGGCCAGACCTTGCCCGGCTCGTCGGGATGCTCGGGGAGCGGCGCATGGACCAGGTGGGCCCTGCCGACATCGAGGCGCTGTACGCCGCCGCGCACGACTCCGGCCTGAGCTCGGGCGGCGTCGCCCACCTGCACCGCACCGTCGCCGCCTGCTTCGCCGCGGCGGAGCGCCAGGGCGTGCTCGGCCGCTCCCCCCTGCGCCAGGTGCGCGCGCCCACAGCCGAGCCGCCCGAGGTGGTGCCGCTCAGCGTCGCCGAGGTCCGCCAGGTCCTCGCCGCTGCCGCCGGCACCCGCAACGCCGCCCGCTGGTCGGTGGCGCTCGCTTTGGGGCTGCGCCAGGGCGAGGCGCTCGGGCTGTGCTGGTCGGACGTGGACCTGGAGGCCGGCGCGCTGACGGTCCGCCGCCAGCTCCAGTGGCGCACCTGGTCCCACGGCTGCGCCGGGGCCTGCGGGCGGGGCTTGGCAGGGCGTTGCCCGCGCCGCCACGGCGGCGGCCCGGTGCTGACTTCGCCCAAGTCCAGGGCCGGGCGGCGGTCCATGGTCCTGCCGGCGCCTCTGGTCGCCGAGCTGCGGGCCCACGCCGCGGCGCAGGTGGCCGAACGGGATCGGCTCGGGGACCTGTGGTGCTCCGAGTGGGATCTCGTGTTCCCCGCCCCGGGCGGCGGCCCGGGGCGCCCGGAGGCGGACCGGCGCGCCTGGGGGCGACTGCTCGACGAGGCGGGGGTGCCCTACCGCCGGCTGCACGACGCCCGCCACACCGCCGCCACCCTCCTGCTCGTCCAGGGCGTGGCGCCGGCGGTGGCGATGACCCTGCTCGGCCACACCGACCTCGGGGTCACCAGGCGGTACCAGCATGTGGTCGACGAGCTGCGCCGCGACGCCGCCGAGCGCATGGGCGAAGCCGTCTGGGGGCGGTGAGGGCCACCTCCTCGACGCCGACCACGAGCCGGTGCGAGCGCGGCTCGAGGAGCTGTTTGGCCGGTGGTGAGCCCGCCTACGCGGCGACCCAGGCCCGGCGTGACGCCCTCGTCGAGCTGCACGACGGCGGCCGGCGCACCTGGGCCGAGGTGGCCGGTCTGGTCGGCCTGTCGCGCGCCCGGGTGGTCGAGCTGGTGGGCGGGCCGCGCCGGCGCTGAGATGCCGGCACGCCGGCTGGGGCTCTCCGAGGACGACTTCAGCAACACTGTTGAAGCCCTCGGACAGCGCCGGTGAGACCATCAAGCCAACTGGCCCAACCGTCCTGGAGGGCGCCGTGGTGAGCGCGCCGGGCTGGAGACTTGACTCTGCCGCCACCCTGACTGGGCCGGACGGAGCCTGCGCGCGGGTCACTCGCTCGGAGCAAGCCGGCTCCAGCAAACCCCGACCAGCCGCCTTGGCCTGTGTCAAGATCACACCGTGGAGATCGTCTCGGCGGCAGAGATCGGCCGCCGCCTCGGTGTGAGCAGGGAGGCGGTTCGCCTGTGGCGACGGCGGCCAGGGTTCCCCGAACCCGTCGGCCATGTCGGGCGGGCTGCCGCCTGGGACTGGGAGGACGTGCGTCGTTGGGCGGAGGAACGCCCGAAACTCTCGACCGACCGATGGAGGAGCGCCCCGTGACTGAGAAGCTCCCGGCGGAGGCGCTCGAGATCATCGAAGCGTTGCCCGCCGACGGATCGACGCTCGGCAACGGTCGTCTACGGGAGCAGCTCGGGCATCGCCCAAACGTCTACCGAGATGCCGCCGTGCGCCTGAAAGACCTCGGCCTGGTCATGGCCGGACGAGGTCGCGGCGGCACCCTCGCCCTTTCCGACAGGGGTCAGCAGCTGTGAGCCCAGCTGTGTGCGCTGCGACCAACCGACCCGCCGATGCAGACACGAGGACGTGAGGAGGCACCCCGGGCTCGGTCGACAGCCCCCGTCGCAGCCGCAGGTGCGGCGCTGAGCCCTCTCCGGCCGGCGGGCACCCCGGCGGCGCACGGACCTACCAGGAGGGCCGCTGGCGGGTCGGGCGCCATCAACAACCACGCCGCGTTCATCTGGTCCGTCGCCGACCTGCTCCGGGGCGACTACAAGCAGTCCGAGTACGGAAAGGTCATCCTGCCCCTCACCGTCTTGCGCCGCTTGGACTGCGTGCTGGAGCCGACCAAGGCGGCTGTCCTCGCCCGGGAGGCGAAGCTCCGCGGCCAGGTCGACAACGTCGAGCCGGTGCTGTGCGCGGTGGCCGGGCAGCGCTTCTACAACACCTCTGCGCTCGACTTCCCTCGCCTGCTCGACGACCCCGCCCAGGCGGCGGGGAACCTCCGCGCCTACATCGCCGGATTCTCATCCGGGGCCCGAGAGGTCCTCGACAAGTTCGACTTCGACACCCAGATCACCCGGCTGGCCCGGGCGGACCTGCCGTACCTCGTGCTCTCCCGCTTCGCCGAGATCGACCTCCACCCCGACGCGGTGTCGAACATCGAGATGGGCTACCTCTACGAGGAGCTCGTCCGGCGCTTCTCCGAGCTTTCCAACGAGACCGCTGGCGAGCACTTCACCCCGAGAGAGGTGATCCGGCTCATGGTGAACCTGCTCTTCGCCACCGACGACGACATCCTGACCGACGCAGGCGGATCGGGCAGCGCAGGCGTCACCACGCAGGTGTCGAGCCGTCTGCGGCGAGGAGAGGGACCCCGAGGCGACGACGTGACAGATCAGTCCAGCGGACAGCACCTGACGACGGTCGCCTGCCTTGGTGGTTGGTTCCGGCGAGACCCACCTTCTCGGGAATGCCCCTCTTCGTGGCGGTGCAGGTTACGCGACACCCTGGGGCCTCTGCGAGATCGCCACGGTTCGAGATCGCCGAGGATCCTTGTGGGAGACCTGGCCCCGCTGTATATTGATGAGGTTCGATATGACGCGGGTCCCGAGGAGGCACCCATGAACAAGGACCAGACCAGAGAGTCCGTCCGCCGTCGCTATGCCGAGCTGGCGGTCACGGCAAGCGGGGGGTCGTCCTGCTGCGCTCGGGACGAGCAGGAGGCCTTCGGCCCCTCGCTTTATGATGCCGAGGAGCTGAGCGACGTTCCCGATGCCGCGGCGTCCGCCTCCCTCGGGTGTGGCAACCCGACGGCGGTGGCCGAGTTGCACCTGGGCGAGATGGTGCTCGACCTCGGCTCCGGAGGAGGGATCGACGTGATCCTCTCCGCTCGCCGAGTCGGCCCCGACGGCAAGGCCTACGGGCTCGACATGACCGATGAGATGCTCGGGCTTGCCCGCCGGAACGCAGCTGAGGCCGGGGTGTCGAACGTGGAGTTCCTAAAGGGCCAGATCGAGGACATCCCCCTCCCCAACGCGTCGGTCGACGTCGTCATCTCGAACTGCGTCATCAACCTGTCCACCGACAAGGCGGCCGTCATCGGCGAGGCGGCCCGCGTCCTGCGCCCGGACGGCCGGTTTGCCGTGAGCGACGTCATCGCCGACCCCGACATGGACGACGCTACCAAACAGGACATGGCAAGCTGGACCGGCTGCATTGCCGGGGCGCTGACCGCCGAGGAGTACTCGACCTTTCTCCACGACGCTGGGTTCGTCGATGTCGAGATCGTCGAGACCCACCGGGTCCACCCGCATGCCGGCTCGGCGATCATCCGAGCCCGTCGACCCTGAACGGCCGAGTTGTAGGTCGAGGGCACCTTCGGCGTCCACGGTCTCGCTGTGCCTCCGTCACCTGGCCGGGGCGCTCGCGGAGCAGGCGGGAGGCAGCAACAGCGCACTCTGCAGAGACCGCTGAGCATGACATGCCAGTAGAAGGCGGCAAGCCCACAGCGCGTGAGGAGCTGCCACATGTCATAGCGTACGCGTGGAGGTCGATGAACAGCAGCGTCGGGTTCTGGTGTGGGGTAAGGCTGTAGTCGAAGTCTGCGAGGACTATCGCGTCGCCGACACGGACGCCGAGCAGCCCCGCGGTAGGCGAGCGACGTCGGGCATGTTCTCATCGTGTCAACTCCGCCGCGACCTGGCGGCTGAGGCGTGATGACCACCGCCCACCGGGGTGGCGACAGCGGTCCAGCGTCGAGCCGCAGCCTGGAGCACGTCCCAGGGGTTGTCGAGCGGTGGAGTGTAGGAAGGTCGAGGTCGCTCAACTGGTCGACGCCGAGGCCGGTGAAGATCGCCGTGGCTGCGGTGTCGATGCGCTTGTGGACGGCGCTGTGGATCGCACCGACCATCTGCACGCGCCAGGGTCGAGCTCTCGGGTGCGCAGCGCGGCGGAGATCCCGCTGGCGCTTCCTTCGATGCAAAGCAGGCGGGTCATGCGGACCGCCGCTCGGTGCGCGTCCGGCTCCCGCTGGCTGGCGGGCGGCCCGCGACGCGGCGTCGCAGGTGCCACAGCGCACCCGCCGCCCTGGGGGCTCGACCGGGACCTTGGCGTAGCAGTGGTTCGGTGCGGGTGAGGTGGTGGGCACATACGACCAGGTGGTCCTCGCATCCCCCGGCCCCGCAGTCGATGCAGGCGGCGACCGCTGACACGAGGAGGTGGCGGTCTCGGGCGCAGTCCAAACAGTTCATAGGTCGAGTCTCCTTCTCCGTGTTCTGGAGGCCCCGCTCGGGCGGAGCCAGCCGACGATCTCGCACCACACCAAGGTGCGTCGTGCACTTCAGCAGGTTCGCCTGCGATCGGCGGTCTGCGAGGCCACATCGGCGAGGGCTCCCAGCTCGACCACGAGGGCGCGCAGCGGCTCGGGCCTGAGCCGGTAGAGGTGAACCGACCACACAGTTGTTGAACGACCCACTCGGCATCTCGCAGGAGCCGCAGGTGGTGGGAGACGGTCGTCTGGCGGGCACCGGTCTCCTCGGCGAGGTGTGGCACGTGCACACGGTCTCCGCGGCGAGCAGCGCCACGACCCGAGCCCGCAGCGGGTCAGCGAGCAGCTGGGCGGCGACGTCAAGAGGCACGGTGCTCAGCATGCGCGGCGCCCTTTGTGCAGCTGTCGCACCACTGGCCCCTCGTGCCGATCCGTGGGGCGTGACGGCCGGACGGTGTCGAGGATGCACCCGAAGTCGCGCACCGTGCGGATGTGCCCGTCGACGGACTTCGACGGGATCACGCCGGGTGCCCACACGTCGTGGCTGAGCCGGTGGCGAGAGACCACCGCTCCCGCTGACCTCACCAGCACCGCGAGGAGCTGCAGCTCCTCCGGCGGGATGACCAGCGCTCGGTCCCCGACGTGCAGAGGTGGGCGTCGGGGTCGACGACGA
>DAHVMA010000003.1:0-1656 GCA_027320105.1 Acidimicrobiaceae bacterium
TGCACCGGCGTCGCGGTCTTCACGCTCTGCTCGGCCGTCGCCGGGGTCGCCACCTCGACGGCGATGCTCATCGCAGCGCGCGCCGCCCAGGGCGCAGGTGCGGCACTCGCCGTGCCCGCCTCGCTCTCCCTCCTCCAGGCCATCTACGCCGACCAGCGAGCTCGGCGGCGTGCCTTTGGGGTCTGGGGCGGCGTCGCAGGTATCGCGGCCGGTGCCGGGCCCGTCCTCGGGGGAGCGCTCGTCTCGGCGGCCGGGTGGCGCAGCGTGTTCTTCGTCAACGTCCCCGTCGGCATCGCCGGCCTCCTCCTCGCCGCCGGGGTCCTGCCCTGGGTGGCACGCCGCCCCCACGGTGTCGACCCCGCCGGCCAGGTCGCCGCCTGCGTAGCGTTGACCGGGCTCACCGTCGCCTTCATCGACGCCGGGGCCACCGGCTGGGCCTCTCCTGCGGTCCTCGGCGGCCTGGTCGCCTTCCTCGTCGCCGGTGCCGCCTTCCTCCTCGTCGAGCACCGGGTGGCACGCCCCATGCTGCCTCTCGAGATGTTCGCCTCCCGCCAGTTCTCGGCTGCCACCACCGTCGGCCTGTTGCTCAACCTCGGCTTCTACGGCGAGCTGTTCGTCATGACCCTCTACCTCCAACAGCACCTCGGCCTCAGTGCCCTGCTCGCCGGGGTCGCCCTCCTCCCCCAGATGGCGATGGCCGTCGTCGGCTCCACGGCATCGGGGATCGTCATGGCCCGCACGGGCCCACGCCCGCCCATGCTCGCCGGCCTCCTCCTCGGCGCAGCCGGCCTGTTCGGTCTCACCGCGCCCGGCGACCACGGCCCCTACGCCGTCCTCATCGCCCCCTTCCTCGCCGTCGGGCTCGGGATGTCCTTCACCATGCCGGCCGCCACCGCCGCGGTCATGGAAGCCGCCCCCACCGGGCGCGCCGGGCTCGCCTCGGGCACCCTCAACGCCGCCCGCCAACTCGGCGGCGTCCTCGGGGTCGCACTCCTCGGAACCCTTGTCGCCCGCCAACGGCACTTCATCGCCGGTCTGCACCTCGACATGGCCATCGCCGGAGCCGCATTCGTCCTCGGCGCGGCCCTCAGCCTCTGGAGCATCTGACAAGGCGAGCGCGCCACCGTCCTACCCAGGACGTCAGCTGAGCGGCCGAACGGATCCTCGTCATTCCTGAAGGAGCAACTCTTGTCAAGTCAGCGTCGGCCCTTCGGGCCGACTCCTTTTCCTCGTGTTGGTGGTCACACTGAAAGGGGCGGCAAGTTGCGAGGCGCGCAGAACCACCCCAGCGTCGCTGGGTGCTGACGAGGGCAGTGAAGGCCGCAGGAGCAACGCACCGATCCTGCGTCAGCACCGCTGACGGGAGGTGCGACGAAGCGCCTTGACGGCCCGGGCTCGTGCCGCCAGCACAATGGATCTGGAAGCCCGCCAGGGCTTCCTGGTCGCAGCCTGCTGCGCCGAAGCGGGATCGGAGTGATCAGCCGGTCGTCTTGGTCACGTCCTTGTCGGGGAGTAGGACACCGGGTGTTCGTCTCCAGTCCGAAGCAAGCTTCGGGAGGGCACGCCGTGGACGCGGGTGCCGGTCATTCCTTCGTGCTCGTGCACATGGAGTGTTGCGGCCACCAACCAAGCGGGGTCAATCAGATGCTCGGCCAC
>DAHVMA010000014.1:0-12150 GCA_027320105.1 Acidimicrobiaceae bacterium
GTGGCCCTCGACCCGGACGGCGAGCCGTCGCGGCCCGCTCGTCGTCAGGTCGTCGACGCTGCCGGATGCGACGAGGCGCCCGTGGTCGATGATGGCCACCGACTCGCACAGGTCCTCCACGAGGTCGAGCTGGTGACTCGAGAACAGCACGCAACGGCCGGCGCGGGCCTGTTCGACGAGGACGTCGCCGATGACGTCGATGCCCGTCGGGTCGAGTCCGGCGAGCGGCTCGTCGAGCACCAGGACCTCCGGGTCGTGGACGAGCGCGGCGGCGAGCTGGACCCGCTGCTGGTTGCCGTGTGACAGGGTCTCGACCCTGCTGGCCGCGCGGTCTGCCACCTGGAGGCGCTCCAGCCAGACCGCCGCAGCCGCAGCGGCGTCGAGACTGCCCATCCCGTGGAGTCGGCCCAGATACTCGACCACGTCCGCCACGAGCATGTTCGGGTACAGGCCGCGCTCTTCGGGCATGTAGCCGAACCGGCGCCGCTCGGAGGGCCCGACCGGTGCGCCCTTCCAGAAGACGGTGCCGTCATCGAGGTCGGTGAGGCCGAAGAGGGCCCGCATGGCGGTGGTCTTGCCGGCCCCGTTCGGGCCGAGAAAGCCGACGACCTGGCCTGGGGGCACGGTGACGCTGAGCCCGTCGAGCGCCGTCACAGGACCGAATCGACGGGTCAGACCGTCGAGCTCGAGGGGGCCGCCCACCAGAAGGAAGCCTACGCGCTCTCCCGTCCGGGAGGGTGGTCGAACGCCTCGGGCTCGAGAGCCGGGAGCACCACGGCACCGGCGAGATGCCCGGCGGTCGGGTCGCAGCGGGCGCCGCTGGCTCGTGGTCTTGCCCCCCGTCTCTGCCTGGTCCGCGCCGACGAGGCGACCGGACCGTCCGACTCCCCGGAAGGGAGTCGTTGCCCTGCTGACGCGCACCCCGACGAGGTATCGACGGTGATACTGGTCACCCACGAGCCCGGGTGGCGCCTACTTCGACCGCGGGGTGACCGTGCGCCACCGGCGCGCGACGTGGCCACAGCCGCTGCTTCGATGGTCCGGCTCGGTGTGCACTCGACGTTGGGCAGCGGCCGGGAGTTGTCACGCACCCGCGTCGCAGCAACTGGTCGTCCTCGGCGTCGGGCCGCTCCTGCCGGCCCGGGCCGGTATCCACTGGCTCCAGGCCGAAGACCGTACGTGGGGGTGGCTCGACACCGCGGAGGAGACCACGCCGTCTGCGTGGCGGACGTAGAGAGCAGCCCGGTTGTGGCGGCGCCTCAGGCTCGACCATTTCCACGACGAGACGATCGACCGGGCCGACATCGCCGTAGGCGGACCAGGAGCCCTCCGCCCTGCCGGGGATCCCGCGCCCACCAGGGCCCGGGCAGTTCGACGCGTCGCCGGCTCTCACGCACTGCCCGAGTTCCGACGGATTCAGGGCGGTGACCGGTACCTCGGTCGTCAGGTCGGCACGACCGGGCCGCAGCCCTTCCATCGCCGAGGTCGCTCGTCATCGTCATCGGCCACGAGACGCACCACGTCTCCCGGGTGCCTGATGGGATCGAGTTCCGGGTGATTCGACCCGTCCCCCTTCTGGCTGCCACGGCTGCACGCGCGCGTCGGCGGCAGGCGGGTGCTGGAGCGGATCCTGAGCTGGAGCCACCGCCCTCTTATCGCCCGTGCTGATCCTGATCGCGACGGCGAGTGGACCGTCGGCCGGCCGACGGGAAGCGTCTCGCTGCCATGCGGCCGGTCGGGGCCGCGCCAGGATCTCGGCGATGGCACTGTTGCGCCCACTCTGTCGAGAGCGCCCTTCACCGGCACCGCCTGTTGCCTGCGGCGACCTATCTCAACGCGACCGGCGCGGTGTTCCCGCCGCAACCGAGGACACCATCGACGGCGAGTGCGACATGCTGGCCGCGGGCACGTCCACTACGGGCTGGAGACCGAGATGGACCAGCACGGTCAACGACGTTGGGGCAATTCGATGTCGATCATCTTAGGTGCTCCTCATCCGTCTTGAGGCGGGACCGGCGGTGACGATCCGTCCTCGCCGCCAGAGCGTCGCAGTTGGCGCTCGCTGCGCCTGAGCTCACGGTTGACGCTCGCCTCCTCGTCTTCGTCCCGTCTCCGTTCCCGATCGATACGTGTCTGCGAGCGCTCGATATGTTCCGAGGATCGCTCCAGCTGTTCCCGCGCCCGCTCGAGAGTTTCGTCCAGCCGGTCCAACTCGCTCGGTGCCGTCATCCTCATCTGGCGAAGGGCCGCATCGATCCTCTCCTGTCTTTCGTCATCCTCCCTCTCGCGGAGGTCGAGTTCTTGCTCGCGAACGTCAGCCCTGCGCTCGCGCTCCTCGGCGATCCCTTCTCGTTCGTCGGCCGCTCTCTCGCGTCGGTCGGCTCTCTGCTCGCGCTCATCCGCGACGCGTTCCCGCTCATCGGCAGCGCGTACGCGCTCATCGGTCAGCCGCTCGTGCTCTTCGATGGCCTGTCGACGCTCAGCCAAGGCCTGCTCGCGGCCCTCGAGGGGTCTCTCCGCCGTGCGGTCATCTCCTCCGGCCGAGTCGCTCCGAGACACCAGCTCCGAACGTAGCGCGTCGCGGCGGACCACCAGCGATCAAGAGCTCTCAGGCAGCCGAGCGCCTGGCAACGAGATCGAGACAAGCGGGTGCTGATCCGAGACCAGCTGGGAGATGCGTCCACCTTCGGGGGGCAAATGCGCCGGTGTCGGCGACAGGTGGCTGCACGGCCTTCGCGACAGCGGCGAGATCCTCGCGCTCGGTGGGGGCCTACCGCTGGCCGGCCTCCGGCCTGGTTGAGATCGCTGAACGGCTCGCGCACGCCACCGGTGCCTGGAGACCGCACTCGCCGTCCACCGGCTGATCGGGCCGGGTCCCCACCCCTATCGACATCGCCGCCCCGGAGGGGGAGACAGGGCGGCGAAGGCGGTCACCCACGGGCAGCTCAGGACCTACGCCGAGGACTGTCTGGCCGACAAGATCGTCCGGTCCGATGCTTCCGAGGTCGCAGGGCCGACGGGGGATTTCATCGCTCGTCGCACGGACGACGCCAGGACCGGCGCTGGGGGAAGCCATGAAGCGCCGAGCAGATCTCCAACGGGCTTCGCATCGACCCCCCGATGTCGAGATGATCAGGATCTCCCCAGAGGCCGTCCATCAGGCGCTGTCCGTCCTGGCGGGCGATTCAGGGTGAGGGTTGGTCACGCCTCCGTCCGCCTCGAACAGCACCGGGCTCATCGGGGGGCCATCCTGATCGCACCGTCGAGACGGACGGTCTCACCGTTCACGTAGGAGTTCTCCAGCAAGGCCACCGCCAGCTGGGCGTAGTCGTCGGGCGAGCCCAACCGCTTCGGGTGGGGGACCGTCGCGGCCAGCCCCTCCCGGATGTCGCTTCGGAGCCGGCCCAGCATCGGGGTGTCGAAGATGCCCGGGGCAATGGTGTTCACACGGATCTGCCGGCTGGCGAGGTCCCGGGCGGCGACGAGGGTGATCCCGTGCACGGCCGCCTTCGACGCGGCGTAAGAGGTCTGCCCGATCTGCCCGTCGAACGCGGCCACCGACGCGGTGAGGACGCAGGCGCCCCGGTCCCCGTCCACCGGCTCGTTCGCGCTCATCCGGGCCGCGGCCAGTCGCAGGACGTTGTAGGTGCCGAACAGGTTGACCCGGACGACCTCGGCGAAGGTCTCCAGCCCGCCGGGCTGGCCGTCCCGGTCGACGATCCGGGTGCGGTCGCCGCCGCGGCCGGCGCAGTGGACGAGTGCTCGCAGCGGCCCATCCTGCTCTGCAACGTCGAGTGCTCCATCCACCGCCGCCTCGTCGGTGACATCGGCCTGGACGAACGACACGGACGGCCCGACGAGGGCCTCGATCTCCGGCGAGGTCGCCAGGTCGACGGCCACGACGCTGGCGCCACGGTCCAGCAGGTGCCGCACCGTGGCCAGCCCGAGACCGGATGCCCCTCCCGTCACCACCGCTCGGATCCCTTCAATTCTCATCCCTGACTCCTCTGAGGCCGTAGGCCGATCGACTTGCCGATGATGGACTTCATGACCTCACTCGTCCCGCATCGGATCCGAGTCACCCTCGCATCTGCGTCCAGGCGGGCGATAGGGCACTCCTTCATGTAGCCGTAGTCCCCGAGGAGCTGCAAGTAGCGGTCCTGCCCTTCGTGAACGCCGGCGTCCCGCTCCCGACGACCAGGACGGTCAGCCCATGGCGGCGGTCGAGCGGGTCACAACTGGTCCTTACCAACTACTCGACGAAGTCGACGACGATCCCGGCGGCGATGAACGTCGCCGGTCCATTCAACACGTACGTGTCGCCGCGACGCGTGGCGGTGGCCGAGATGCCGGCCACGTCCGAGCCGGTGCCGGGCTCGGATGTGGCGCTGGGCAAGTCGCCCGACGCGATGCCCGGGATCCACCGTCGCTGCCGGTTCTCGTCGGCGAAGCGCAGGAAGTAGGCCCGGGGACGACGTCCATGTGGCAGCGGAGCGGCCCCGTCGTCGCTCGGGTCCGTGCCAACTCCTCCTGGAGGATGGCGCGGAAGCTGTAGCTGGCGCTGCTCCCCGTCGCCATGCTCGTCGGGGATCGAGATGCCGGCGTTGCCGGCCCGACGGACGAACTCTTCCGCGGCCCGGCGGCCCGCCTCCCGGTCGGGGAAGCGGGACCGCATCGGCTTCCACTGCGCGCAGCTCCTCGAGCCCTTTCATGAGCGCTCGAAAGGCGCCGCTCGCCGTCGAACCAGGCCAGGTACTCCTCTGGCTGCTCGCGAGACAGCGTCCACGTCGATCATGGCCAGGCCGACGCAGGCCGGAGGCGCTGGCCACCATGGGGGTGGTCGAGGCCCCCGGCACGCCACCTCGGCCGAGGACGGGGCGCAGGCCAGCCTGTTACCCCGCCTGGAACGTCTCGGGCTCGCAGTGGTACGCACTGCCTCTCAGACCGATGCGCTCACAGGGCGCGCTGAGTCGCTCTCGGTCCAGTGCCGGGGACCCTCCGCTCGTCGTCGGTGCTCGCGGCCGTGGATGCCTGGCGGCCCGCTGCGGCGGCCTGGGCGACCTTCCTCATCAGTCGTAGACGACGACGCCCCGTAGGTTGCGGCCCTGCAGCATGTCGTCGTAGCCCTCGTTTATCTGGTCGAGCCGGTAGGTGCTGGTGATCAGCTCGTCGAGCTTCAGGTCGCCCCTGCGGTACCCGTCGAGGATCCTGACGATGTCGACGCGGGGGTTGCTCGACCCGAACAGCGCTCCCCGCACCTCCTTTTCGTACAGGGTCATCTCGAACACCGACATCGACGCGGTCGTCTCGTCGGGATGGCCGATGGCGGTGATGACGACCCGGCCACGCTTGCCCACCAGCGACAGTGCCTGCCCGACGTAGGCGCCCTCGGCCACGTCGGTGGTGACGATGGCCTTGTCAGCCAACTGGCCTCTCGTCAGCTCGCTGACGATGCCCCACGCCTCGTCCACGTCGGCAGCCACGTGCGTCGCCCCGAACTCCGGCGCCCGCTCGCGCTTGAGGGCCACCGGGTCCACCGCCACCACGTTGCGGGCGCCGGCCAGCCGTGCTCCCTGCACGGCGTTGATCCCGATGCCGCCCACACCCATGACCACCACCGTGTCGCCGGCCTGCACCTCGGCGCTGTGCAGCGCACTGCCCACCCCCGTGGTCACGCCGCACCCCACGAGGGCTGCCGACACCAGTGGCAGATCAGGATCGATCTTCACCACGGACGCCACCGGGACCACCGTGTAGGGGCTGAAGGTACCGAGCAGGCACATCTGGCCGACCTCCTCGCCCCGGGCGTGGAACCGGTAGGTCCCGTCAAGCTGTGGCCCCAGGATGATGCCCGCTCCCAGGTCGCAGAGGTTGCTGTGCCCCTCGCTGCAGTACCGGCACGTCCCGCAGGCGGGGATGAAGGCCAGGACCACGTGGTCCCCGGGCACCACCGCGGTCACCCCCGGGCCGACCGCCTCCACCACCCCGGCGCCCTCGTGGCCGCCCACCACGGGGAAGGGGATCGGAATGTCCCCAGTCCGCAGGTGCTCGTCGGAGTGGCACAGCCCCGACGCTGCCAGCTTCACCAGCACCTCGCCCGCCTGCGGCCCGTCGAGCTCCACCTCCTCGACCGACCACCGCTCCTTCAATCCCCACAGCACCGCTGCCTGCGTCCTCACCAATGCCTCCTCTACTCGTTCGAACATCCATTGCTGTCGTTGCGACGATGTGTCCCGGCGGCTAGACCCCGAGCAGGTCCGTGCGTCCCTCGGCCTCGACCATCTGCCGGTACTTGGGGAACACCTTCTTCGTGAGCGGCACGAGCTTCAGGATCTTCGGGACCGGGCCCTTGGCTCGCATCTGTCCCCGGGCCAGGGCCACCGACACGTTCACCTTGCCCAGCCAGTAGTCGTGCCCGACGTCCGCGGTCATGAACAGCTCGACGTTGGGCGTGGAGCCGTTCCCGTCGCCGGTGAACACCTTGTAGGAGGGGAAGTCGGCCACGACCGCCGCCTCGGGATCGGTGAAGTGCAGGCCCAGCACCACGCCGCTCTCGGCCAGCTTGTCCTTGAGCTCTGGGTCCTGCACGCACACCGTGAAGATGCCGCCGATGAAGTGCTCGACCTCCGTGCCGTCGGCGAAGTACGCCATTGCCTGCCTCCAGTCCGTCGTGTCTGCCTGTCCGCCCCGTGTGGTCGTGCCGGGTGCACCGCCCGACGGGGACAGGCGGGCCCGGCGAGGGGTGCGGTCAGTCGAGACCGACCCACACCGACTTGGTGCTGGTGTACTCCTTGAGCGCCTCGGCCCCGAGGTCCCGGCCGAAGCCGGATTCCTTGAACCCCCCGAACGGCGACGTCGGGTCGATCATGTTGTAGGTGTTCACCCACACCGTCCCGGCCTGCAGCGCCGCGGCCACGGTGTGGGCGCGGCGGACGTCGCGGGTCCAGACGCCTGCCGCCAGGCCGTAGCGCGACCGGTTCGCCCGTGTGACGACCTCGTCCTCGCCGTCGAAGGCCATGACCGACAGCACCGGCCCGAATATCTCCTCGCGGGCGATGGTCATGTCCTCGCGCACGTCGGTGAACACCGTCGGCTTCACGAAGAAGCCCTCAGTCCCCACGGGACCGCCGCCGCAGACCAGGGTGGCGCCCTCCGCCGACCCCTGTGATACGTAGGCGAGCACCCTGCGCCGCTGATCCTCGGACACGAGCGGCCCCATGTCGGTGCCCTCGGCCAACCCGTGGCCGAGCTGCACGGTGCCGGCCGCCGTCGCCAACTTCTCGACGAAAGCGTCGTGGACCCGGCGGTCCACGTAGGCCCGCGAGCCGGCGCAGCAGACTTGGCCCTGGTTCATGAAGATGCCCATGAATGCGCCCTCCACCGCCTGATCGAGGTCGGCGTCGGCGAACACGATGTTGGGCGACTTGCCGCCGAGCTCCAGGGTGACGCGCTTGAGATTGCCGGCCGACGCCTGCAGCACCGTCCGCCCGGTCGCCGTCGAGCCGGTGAAGGTGATCTTTGCCACGTCCGGGTGCTCGGCGAGCGCCTGGCCCGCCTCAGGCCCCAGCCCCGTCACCACGTTCATCACCCCCGGCGGAATGCCGGCCTCAGTCGCCAGCTCGGCCAGGCGGAGCGCGGTGAGCGACGTCAGCTCCGACGGCTTCACCACCATGGTGTTGCCGGCGGCCAGCGCCGGCCCCACCTTCCAGCTGAGCAGGAGCAGGGGAAAGTTCCACGGCACGATCGCTCCGACCACGCCTACCGGCTCGTGGCGGGTGTAGGCGAAGGCGGAGCCGACCAGCGGCGACACCGGCAGGACCTCGCCAGCGAATTTCGTGGTCCAACCGGCGTAGTACCGGAGTACTTCCGCAGCCAGGGGCACGTCCACGTACCGGGACTCCGTCAGCGGCTTGCCGTTGTCGAGCGTCTCGAGCGCCGCCAGCGTGTCCGCCTCTCCTTCGACGGCGTCGGCCAGCGCGAAAAGGCAGCGTGCCCGAGCCGAGGGGCTGAGGTCGCGCCACCCGCCGTCGAAGGCGCGCCCGGCAGCCGCCACCGCCCTGTCGACGTCGGCCTCGGTCCCCGAGGCGATCTGCCCGATCTCGCGACCGGTCCCTGGGTCGACGTTCGGCAGCACCCCGCCACCGGCGGCGCCGCTCCGCCTGCCGGCGACCAGGATGCTGTCGCCACCACCAGCCGCATAGGCGGCGACGTTGGCCGGGATGTCCGGGGTCGTGTCGACGACGTCGAGGGTGCTCATCGGAGGGCTCCTGTCGGGCGGTTCGAGGCAACGGCGTTGCGGACGGCGCTGCCGCCGGGCTGCCGATGCCGGCCACATGTCGGCGCGGGCAGCCCGGGGTTGCCGAAGAAGCGGCGCCGGTCAGACCTCACCGGATCTCCCGGCGGCGTCGCCCGAACGGCCGGCCCGCGGTGCCGCCCACGCCTGCAGGTCCCTGATGCGGGTGTAGCCACCGGACCCCTGGGTCACGCCTTCGGTCCGGGCGTCGTGGATGCAGGCGACGGGGCAGAGCGGTATGCACAGCCCGCAGTCGATGCACTGCCCGGCCTCGATGGTGAACCTGCCGCCGAAGTCACCGGGTATCTTGCAGATGGCGTCGACCTTGCCCGGGCAGCCGTGTTCGCATGCACCACAGCCGATGCAGGTGGGGTCGATGTAGAAGTGCCCGGCCCTGGTTCGAGGCATCCATCTCTCCTGTCGTGGAACACCCGGCGGTCAACGGTGCCCGGTGACGGTGTCACGCCCGGGCGGCGGGCCCGTCGGGTGCGGGCAACGGAGCCTCGTCGGCGTCACCCGGCCACCGCGTCCCGAACGCGGCGGCGTTGTTGACGTAGTGCTGCAAGGACTGGTTGAACCGGTAGTAGGCGTCGCGGCGCACGGGGTCCACCCCCCATAGCCGGATCGGCACGCCTGGGAGCGACAGCCGGTTCAGGGTGTGGTCGAGGTCCGGCCTGCCGCCGTTCGCGACGATGTTGTCGACCATCTCCCTCCAGGTGTCCAAGTCCGTCTCGATGACGAAGTCGGCTCGTTCCTCGTCGCCCTCGCCGACCTCGCGCACGTCGACGACGTCGGTGCCCTCGAACTCGACCTGGCACCGCCACGGCTGGCCGGCGGGGCTGGCGTCGTACAGGGTGAGCTGCATGGTGCAGTCCATGTCCCCGATCTTGGCGAAATGGTCGCGCTGGTCGTGCATGCGCTGTCCGAGTGCCTCGAACCACTGCACGGACGGGAACGCCACTCGGGCTACCGGCGCCGGCGCGGCGTCGGAGGGGGTGATCGGGTCGGCGACCGGTCCCATCATGCGGCCCACGGGAACTCGAGCGGGATGGTGCAGCGGTCGCGCCGCGAGAAGCCTGCCCGGTCGCAGCGCTGCAGGTACTCCTCGACGATGGTGCTCCACAGGAAGCCGACGCCTTCCATGCCTTCGTCGATCTCGGCCACGCTGCCGCCCATCAGCACGGCGACCGACTCGAGCAAGGCCGGCTCACTGAGCGCCGTCAAGATGGTCTGCTCGCCGATGTCGGCGAAGCGGTGCATGTCGGCCAGCGCCCGCTCACGGTCGGCGGCGGCGTCGAGGTACGCCTTGAACTCGAGCGTCCCGTACGACACGTGCCGGGCCTCGTCCTGCATGCACAGGCGGAAGATCTCCTTGTCCACGTGCGTCTTCGACAGGAACTCCCCGGCCCTGAAGATCGACAGCACGAGGCCTTCTCCGAGCACGTTGAGCAGGAACGTGCCCTGGCTGTGCGTCGGGGACTCCAGGATCGCCTTGAGCGCCCACTCGAAGGCGGGGCTTGGGTGCATCAGGCCGCCGGCCCCGGCCATCGCCCGCTTGCGGAAGACTTCCATGTGGCGGGCCTCGTCGACCATCTGTGTGGTGAGGAAGTTGTTGACCTCGAAAAAGTCGGGGGCGGTGCGCCACACCCACCGCGACGGGAAGTCACCGGCGACGAACTCCACCTCGGTCAGGAAAGTCGACAGCTGGCAGGCGGCCTTCTCGAGCTCCTCGGACACCGGCTCGAGCTCCGACCAAGGGATGTCGGTGGTCGAGTTCCACTGGCGGACCTTGGCCTCCTCGTAGAGGGTGTTGACGTTGTCCGCCCACAGGTGCGACTTGTCGAGGACGTCGTAGCCCTCGATCACCGGCATGGCGTCCTTGTACAGGTCACGGGCCGAGCCGCGGGGGGCGAAGTTGCGCCACTCGGTATGCTCCGGCAGCGTGCCGTAGACCTTGGGCCGGTCGATGTCGGCTGCCGTCAGGCCCCGGGAGCTCGGCTGCACCCTGGTGCCCCAGTGAGTGTGCTCGGTGTCGAGCCAGTGCAGCGAGTACGACCCGCGGCTCAGCCGGTCGAGGTTCTGCTGCAGCAGCGTCCCCCACTGGTCGTAGTAGCCGCGGAACTTCTCGACCCACTCCTCGGTCGCCTGCTCCACCTGCTCACCGCTGGTGGCCTCGCTGGGCTCCGGCAGGATGATGGGCAGGTCTTTGACCCGGTTCTCGGTGGCGGTCATGGGTCGTTCCTCCTTGGGCGGTCCGCGTGCCGACGCACGCCACGGGCCGGCCACCCCGTAGGGAGAGCCTGGCAGCTCGGTGCGCTTGCGTGAAGGGGGCAACGGTGCCATTGGTGGCACGATGGTGCCACCGACGACCGCCGGTGGCCTTGCACGGTGACGGCGCCGGGGTGGGGCGGTGCACCGCGGGGGAGGACGAGGCATCATGGCCCTGATGGGCGCTGACGGGCATCGGCGAGCGCGTGGGCCGGGGGTACCGGCGGTGGCCACGCCACCCTCGTCGCCGGGGGGTCGGGCGACGGCGACCCGCGGGCTCACGGGCGTCGCAGGGCCCGGCCCCGAACGGGCCAACTCGGCCCGCACCGCGTCGGCGGAACGAACGATCCTGTGGGTGCGGTTCGTCGTCGTGGCCGGCATCGGTGTACTGGTGGCGTCGAACACCCCGTGGGTCACCACCTACCGCGCCCTCGGCGTGGTGACGGTGGCCATCGCCGCCGTCTACGCGCTGTCCATGGCATGGGCACGCCCGCACCTGCCCCTGGAGCTGTCCTCGGCCCTCGACCTCACCCTCACTCTTCTGGGGGCGGCGGCCACCGGCGGGGCCCGGAGCCCGGCCTGCGGCGTGGTCCTGTTGGTGGTGGCTTCGGTAGCGCTGCGCTTCGACCGTTCCCGGACGTTCACTATCGCTGTGGCGGCAGCCGCCGGGGTGGCGGCCGTCGGCCTGCTGGTGCCGGTCCCAGACGTGCCGTTCGCCGCACGGCTCGAGCTGTCGTGCTCCTGGGCGACCCTGGCCCTGCTGATGGCGGCAGTGGTGGGCCGGTTGGCCGCATTGGAGGCGGGCCAGCGGCTCGCCACCTGGGCCGCGCTGGCGAGGGCCGATGCGACGACCCGCTCCGAGCGCGAGCGGCGTCTGGTGCTCCGCTCGCTGCTCCACGACGTCAACACGCCGCTGGCCGGCGCGCGCCTGATCGGCCGGAGCCTGCCGAACAGGCCGGGGGTCGACACCGGGCCAGTGGGCGAAGGGACCCGCCTCCTCCGGGCCAACCTCGACTACCTGCAGCTGCTGTTCGAGGACATGCGTGCAGTGGTCAGCGCCTACGACCCGGGTCACGTGACGGCGGTGGTGCACAAGGCCTGCGACCTACCGGCGCTGGTGGCCGAGGCGGCCCACCTCGGCGAGATGATCGCCAGGGGCACGTCGCACGAGTTGACGGTCGACGTGGCTGCGGGTGCTCCGACCGTCGTGGAGACCGACGGTCCCAAGGTTCGGCGCATCGTCACCAACCTGGTGGCCAACGCGGTGGAGCACGCCGGGCTGTACGGCCCAGTCGAAGTGACCCTCGCCGGTGGCGCCGGGAGCATGACTATCGGCGTCTCCGACCGGGGCCAGGACATTCCCGACACGTTCCTGCGCGACGACCTGGCGCTGCCCGGTCCCGGTCACCAGCAGGAGCGCCTGCGCGGCATCGGTCTGTGGGTGGTGCGCCAGCTCACCGTGGTGCTCGGCGGCGAGCTGCGCATCGACCACCGTGAGGGCGGAGGCAACCTGATCACCGTGACGTTGCCGACTCGGGCGGTCGTCGCCACCCCCGGCGCAGGCCCACCCCTGCCGGACTGTGACTGCG
>DAHVMA010000015.1:0-19673 GCA_027320105.1 Acidimicrobiaceae bacterium
GCCCGATTGGAGGCCATCGGTGTCGCGGCCGTCGAGACCGACTCACGCTCGGTCCGCCGTTCTCGCGGGCGCAAACCGGCTCCGCCTGCCTGATCGCTGTGGGTCCCCGGCGCTTATCCCGTGGGTGGGCCACCGATCACGACGCGAACGACCTGGTCAACCCCAAACGTGAAGACCTCACCGGACCGGATCTGTCACGGCGCGAGACGCCGACGTGGGTGCCCTGTCGGTTTGGTCGGGGTCGTCGGCCCGTGTGTCGGAGCTCCTACGGGGGAGGGAACGGGTCAAGAGTTTCAGCCCGGCGTGGTGCCGGGAGGTAAAGTGCTGACCGCGGGTGTGGGGAGGCAGCCACGAACGAAGGAGGGGGGATGAGTGACTCAGGTACCGGCACATCCTCACCGATGGAACGTCCGACACCGGGGTGGATGATCGTCTCGTACGCAGGCTCACTGGTCTTGGGTCGATCCGCATACGAGTTCGCGGTCTACGATGCCAGCACCGTCTTCGGTCGATGGCCTCTCTCCCCGGACGGAGAGCGCTACGCACGAGAGACCTACGAGGCCCACAGGCAATCCCTAGCGCACGGCCTCGCATACTCAGCGACTGGCTACCGCGATCCGGAGCGGCTGGGCCTCCCAACGGAGCCGGTCATGAAGGCGCAGACCTACGCCTCACCAATGAGCTACGTAGGTAGTACTCGACGGATCATGGCTTGGGCGAAGAAGGCGGGGGTGCGCAATGCCGGGCTCGCGGTCCTGGTCTGGGTTGTAGCCATCTTCTCGATGCTCCTCATGTGGTCCTTCCTGCTGTTTTGGTACCTCTTCATCTTCGGTCTCTTTGGAATCTTCGTCTTCCCATTCCGAGCTATCCGCAGAAGTCAACGGAAGTCACAGCACATCCAACGCCAGACTCTCGCCACCCAGCAGGCCATGTTCCAGCAGATGAGGGGGCCGCAAGCCGACATGCGACCGCCCCCCTCGGCACCTCTCCCTCCGCCCCTGCCGCCTTCGGCGGGCCCTCAACTACCTCCTCAACGAGAATCGCCTCAACCGTAATTCCCCCTTACCCCGGATCCACCCGGATCGGCGATCGCCTTCTAGGCGTGTCTCGTGCTGTTCGCGATCGGCGAAGGCGCGATGGGACTTCGAAGCCGGCTCAACCAACGCGGCTCCGCAGCCGAACCGGGGAGCCAGGTCGTGGTCGCCGTGGCGATCGTCGGGGGCTTGCTCGGTAACTTGAGCGCCGCCAGCGTCCAGTCGGCTGCACTCGTTGGGGGTCGGTGCCCATCTTCGTGATCGGGCTCATCGTGATGGTCACCGGCATCAGCGTGAGGCAGTGGGAGATCTTCACGCTCGGGCGGTTCTTCACAGCGGACGTCCGCGTCGAGGCGCAACAACCCGTTATCGACCGCGGCCCCTATCGGTGGAGCTGAGCGAACGATCGCCGCAAGGTGTCGCACTCGTGGACGGTGACGGGCTGGCGTTGAGTCCCCGGTAGCGAGGAGCGGTGATGTCGGGGCGGTGCTCCGGGTGATCGTGCACGTCCGGGCAGAGCCACGGCGGTAGGTGCAGCCCCGCCGCCAGCGAAGGTGGTCCCCACGAGATGGCTCTCGGCCCACAGCCGGTTTCCTCGCCAAGGTCATAGTCGCCAAGTTCTCACCCGGCCTGCCGATCACCCGGATCTGCGCGGCGCTTTCGCTGGCGGGGGCCGACTTCGCGCCCTCGAGTGATCGCGCGTTCTAGCCTGTCGAGTCCAGCAGTTCGGCAACGTCCCGGGCGATCTGCAGATCCTCGCGTGCCTCGATCACGAACGTGCGGACGGCAGCTCCGGGCCGGGTGATCTCGGCGTCGGGCCGGACTGACGCATTCACCTGCTCGTCCAGCGCCATTCCCAGGAACTCCAGCCCGGCCGCAGCTCGGGCTCGGATCGAGCTGGCTCGTTCCCCGACGCCACCGGTGAAGACCACGATATCCAAGCCGGCGAGGGCGGCAGCCATCGACGCTATGGCCGCCCGCAAGCGGTGCAGGTACACGCCAACCGCCAGCACGGCGGGCTCTTCCCCGAGCGATTCGGCATCGAGGACGGCACGCATGTCGGCGTCACCGGCCAGCGCGAGCATTCCCGAGCGGTGCTCCAGCGTTGCAGCGAGCTCCTCCGGAGGTAGACCGACGTGCTGTTCGAGCCAGAGAACCAAACCGGGATCGACCGAGCCCGAACGGGTGGCCATTGCCAGGCCCTCGAGGGGTGTGAATCCCATGGTCGTGTCCACCGACCGGCCGCCGAGCACCGCAGCGAGCGAAGCGCCGGCACCGAGATGGCAGGTGACGATCCGCAGCGAGGGCGTAGGACGCCCAACGAGCTGGCTGGCCCGGGCGGCCGCCCACGCGTGGGAGATCCCGTGGAATCCGTAGCGGCGGAGCTGCCAGCGGTGCCGCCACGCCGCCGGCAGGGCGTAGGTGCTGGCCGCTGCCGGCATGGCGGCGTGGAAGGCGGTGTCGAAGCAGGCGACCGCCGGAGTCTGAGGAAGCGCGCGGGTGACCAGATCGAGCGCGGCGAGGGACTTCGGGAGGTGCAAAGGGGCAAGGTCGACAAGCGCATCCAGGCGCTGGCGGACGCGCTGGTCGACCATGACGGGCTGGGTGAACTCGGAACCACCGTGCACGATCCGATGGCCGACGGCGTCGAATGGCCCATACCGCCCGATCACGTCTTGGACCTGGGCCGCGTCCGGCTCACCGCGCGAGAGCGGCAGGGTTTCGGCGCTGACCAGCTCGCTGCCCTCGAGAACCGAGAGCTTCAGACTGGAGGAACCGACGTTGACGACCAGGGTTCGCATGGGTTCAATGCGTTGGTTAGTGCCGCCACGTCCAGTCGCGAATGGCCGGTAGATCCTCGCCTACCTCCCGAGTGTAGGCACGAGCCTCGAGCCGCTCGTCGGACATACGCTGGTGCAAGGCGGCCGCCCGGGACCCCAGGCCGGGGACCCGGTCGATGACATCCATCACAAGGTGGAAGCGATCGAGATCGTTGAGCATCACCATGTCAAAGGGCGTGGTGGTGGTGCCCTCCTCCTTGTAGCCGCGAACATGCAGGTTGGCATGGTTGGTGCGACGGTAGGTAAGGCGGTGGATGAGGCCAGGGTAGCCGTGGTAGGCAAAGATGACAGGCTTGTCTGTCGTGAAGATCGTGTCGAACTCGCGGTCGGACAGCCCGTGAGGGTGTTCAGTGTCGGGCTCGAGGCACATCAAGTCAACCACATTGACATAGCGGATCTTGAGCGTCGGCAGCTCGCGCCAGAGGATGTCGGTGGCAGCCAGTGTCTCCAGGGTCGGAACGTCGCCACAAGAAGCCAGTACCACGTCGGGATCGCCGCCGTCGTTGGATGCCCACTCCCATATGCCGAGCCCACGGCTGCAGTGCAGGACCGCCTCTTGCATCGTGAGATAGTTCAGTGCCGGCTGCTTCCCCGCCACCACCACATTCACATAGTTGCGACTTCGCAAGCAATGATCCATGACGGACAGGAGGCAATTGGTGTCAGGGGGGAAGTACACCCGGACAATCTCCGCCTTCTTGTTCGCCACATGATCGATGAACCCGGGATCCTGGTGGGAGAACCCGTTGTGATCCTGGCGCCAGACGTGAGATGACAGAAGATAGTTCAGGGATCCCAGGGGGCGCCGCCAGGGGATCTGACGGGTGCTCTTCAGCCATTTGGCGTGCTGGTTGAACATCGAGTCCACGATGTGGATGAAAGCCTCGTAGGAGTTGAACAGGCCGTGGCGCCCGGTGAGCAGATATCCCTCGAGCCAACCCTGGCACTGGTGCTCTGACAGCATTTCCATGACTTGGCCATCCGGGGCGAGGAACTCATCGGAGTCCAGGCGCTCAGCGTCCCACTGGCGTTCGGTTACGTCGAAGATCGCCTGGAGCCGGTTCGAGATGGTCTCGTCGGGGCCGAACACCCGGAACTGCCGGTGATTGTCCTTGACCACGTCACGGAGGAACATCCCGGCGACGCGCGTCGCCTCCGCCTGAGTGACCCCGGGATGATCGACGGCCACCCCGTAGTCGCGGTAGTCCGGCAAGGAGAGGTCCTGCAACAGCAGCCCGCCGTTCGCTCGAGGATTGGCGCTCATGCGCCGGGTGGCTTTCGGAGGGAGCTCAGCCAGGTCGTCGATGAGGGTCCCGGCCGCATCGAAGAGCTCCTCTGGCTGGTAGCTGCGCATCCAGGCTTCCAGCTGGGCCAGGTGCTCTGGGTTGGTGCGCACCTCTGGTAGCGGCACCTGATGGGACCGCCACGTTCCCTCGGTGGGCAGGCCGTCGACTTCCTTCGGGCCAGTCCAGCCCTTCGGGCTGCGCAACACGATCATGGGCCAGCGAGGCCTGCGCCGGTCACCCTCTTCGCGGGCCCGCCGTTGGATCGTGGTGATTTCGTCTAGGACTTGTTCCAAGGTGGCGGCCATGAGCTTGTGCATGGTCACTGGATCGTCGCCTGAGACCCAGTGCACCTGGTGGCCGTAGCCTTCCAGGAGCTTGGTGAGCTCGTCGTCGCCGATGCGGGCCAGCACCGATGGGTTGGCGATCTTGTAGCCGTTCAGATGCAAGATCGGGAGCACCACCCCATCGCTCACAGGGTCCAGGAATTTGTTGGAGTGCCAACTGGTAGCAAGCGGCCCCGTTTCGGCCTCGCCATCTCCCACCACGCAGGTGACCAGCAGGTCTGGGTTGTCGAGCGCCGCGCCGTAGGCGTGAGAAAGGGCATAGCCCAGCTCGCCCCCCTCGTGGATCGATCCCGGGGTCTCGGGGGCCACGTGCGACGGTATGCCGCCGGGGAAGGAGAACTGACGAAAGAGCTTGCGAAGCCCGTTCTCATCCCGGGTGATGTGTGGGTAAACCTCGCTGTAGGTTCCCTCCAGGTAGGCGTTCGCGACCGCGGCCGGCCCGCCGTGGCCAGGACCGAAAACGTAGATCGCGTCGAGCCCCCAGTCGCGGATGACACGATTCAGGTGAGCGTACACGAAGTTCAGGCCGGGCGTGGTACCCCAGTGGCCAAGCAGCCGAGGTTTGATGTGCTCGGGCTTCAATGGCTCCCGCAGCAACGGGTTGTCGACCAGGTAGATCTGGCCAACCGAGACATAGTTGGCGGCCCTCCAGTAGGCGTCGAGACGGCGGGCCTCCTCATCGTTCAGGGGCTGCGCCGCATCGCCAGCGGGGTTCGCCGTCCCGGTCGAGGCAGTGGTCCTCGGTGTGCTGGGCATGGGACGACTGTACGCGGGCGCCCTCCGCCCGTCGAGGGGCAAATGGGCTGCCGAGATTTCGAATTCGGTCACTTTGGTGTTGCCGAAGGGCAGAAAGGTGATCAGGCCGCACAGAAGCCGAGCGGCGTATTGGAAATGCACTGTCGTCGGAGTAGTAGGTAGTAGAGGGTCGGACCAAGTGCCAAGATGTACTTGACGCGCATGAGGCCGGGGGTTCGATCCCCTCTACGCCCACCCCCCCACGCTCGGGGTCCGGCACAGGAGTGCGACCGCGTAGCACGCCTCCGCCTCGGCGTACACCCCGGGGTGCCGGGCGAGGTCCTCCTCGGAGAATGCGTTCCGCTCGATGAGGGCGGCGGCCAGGTTGAGCCCCTTGCGTTCGACGACGAGGAAGCCGGCGGACGTGACCTTGTCGACAAGTTCGGCGACGGTGTACTCGTACTTGTGGTCCGGGTCGATATAGCCCGTGCCCCAGGGGCGGTACTGCTCCACCCATCGCCGGGTGATCGACCGGTTGGGCGTGTCGAGCGCCAGCCAACCGCCGGGGCGCAAGATGCGGCGAGCTTGCTTCAGTATCACGCCGGCGTCGCCGGCAGGGAGGTGCTCGATGGACTGACCGGAGAACACCATGTCGAAGCTGGCGGCCGGGTACCGGTCGAGCTCGGCCATCGAGTGGTAGGCGTAGCGGACCAGACCCCGACCGACATCCACGTCCTGTCGCAGGCCCCCTTGTTGTAGCTCCGATGGCGCTCGTCGGGTGGGAGGTCGATGACGAGCAGCTCATCGAAGGGGTAGGGATAGCCCATGGTGATCAGGGCACCGTGCTCGTGTTGCAGGTGGGTGCCCCCGAGGTCCATGATCCGTCGGGCCGGGGGGAGGGCCCGCACCCAGTCGCAGCGGCTCCGGTGGAGGGACTCGCCGAGGCTGGTGCTCGCGGCCAGGACCCGGAACTCGTCGGAGTCCATGATCCTGCGGCCCAATTGCTCCACCGACAGCCCCCCCCACTTGAGTTGCGGCAGCCAGGTGGATCGGGCGTGCGGGTCGGGGGGCCGTTGCAGGAGCGCGCGGTAGGTGACGTCGAGGATCACCCATGGCTGCCCGGTCATTGCGCGCCGGGCCAAGGAGCACGCGCGGGTGGTCGAGCGATGGTAGAGGTTGCTGAGCGCCTCTCCGGTCATGGCCGACCGGTGGCAAGGAGCAACCCGTTCGGTTGCCCCCGCAAGAGTAGGGCACCATGCCCTCGGGACGGTCCGCCGCCCCGCCGAAGGTAGGTCCGCGTCGACAACGTCGGGAGCCTACGAGGCCATCGTGGCGGTGTGGGCGCGCCTGAGCCAGGGATGCGCCAAGGGCAGCGAAGGCGAACGTCACGCATTCAGCAACGAGGGCGTCGGCTGCAGCCGACGCGACATCGTCGAGAACCGCCTCGGCCCGTCAGGCAGCCTCGGGATCGGCGGCGCCGGCCGCCCCGTTCGCCCCCGCCCCGTTCGCCCCCGCCCCGTTGGCCGCCGACGCGCGGACCGCCGCGCGGGCGCGGTGCACCCACACATCGAGCTCGAGGCGCCGAACGTAGAGGTGACCGCCGACGGGGTACGACTTGATCCGCCCGCCGAAGACCTCCACGCAGAGGAGTCCGTCCTCGAGGCCGGCGGTCGTCACCATCTCGCACGCGTCGGAGAAGCGGACCAGGTCGTGGGGCATCGTCACACCCACAGGCATCGGCCGGCAGGGGCCAGTCCTTACCTGCATCTGCCGGCCGATCGGACGTTCACCAGCATTCCGACGGCACCTCCAGCCCGAGCTGCTGGAAGGCACCGGTCAACCTGCGGTATGCCTCGGTGTCCACGCGGTCCCTGGCGGCAGCAAGCAGCCCCTCGATGGGCGCGATCTCGCCCATGGTCCACCGGGCGTACATGCCGTCGTCCATCCAGCCCGCCAGCAGCGGTGGGCACAACTCGCTCAGGGACCCATTGGCGACGGTCGCCCGCCGGAGCTCGCGCCAGGTCCAGATCTTGGGGGCGCGCTGCACGACGGTCTCCAGCGCGCGTCGCGGCAGCTCGGCACCGCCGTCGAGGATGAGGAGGTGGTTGGCCGGGTGCAGGCGCAGCACCTCGGACCAGGGGAGGCGGCCCCGGTGGCGGTGGCGGCCGCGGCCGGTGGCGAGGATGGCGCCGAGCCAGATGCAGGCAAGCAACTCCGCCGGGTCCCGTCCCTCCGGCGGGGTCGGCAACTCGAGGCATCGGAGGAGGATGTCGATCATCCTGCCCCCGGCCGGCCGCCGGGCACGCGGGCCCTCGCCGGCATCCAGCCGTGCCTCCATCCGGCCCTGGCGATCAACCGCCACGACGAGCGAGACCGCAGCGGGCTCCATCGAGTCCTCGTCGTCGGGCCACCTGAGGGGACGGCCCCTGTCGTCGCAGGCCGTCGCCGCTCCCGAACAGACCACCACGAGTCGCTCGACGTTGCGGGGAGCGGTCCAGCCGAGCAGCGACGTGGCCGGACGAACCTCCCACAGGTCCGGTCCGCCGGGCAGGTCCGGTCCGTAGCCGAGGGCACAGGACTCCCCGCCGGCGCCGAAGAGACGGAGATCGCCGTCGATCCGCAGCAGGAGGTCGCTGAGACCGCAGTCCGGCTCGGGCTGCACTGCCTCCGGCGCCTGCCGGGCGCCGTCTGCCGGAGGGGTCGAGGACGTTACGGTCATGGTTGGGGCTCCTTCTCCCGTGCGGCGTGTCGCCGCCGCGCTCCGGCAGCGCCGGACCAAGGTCGCACGGGGAGGATCCGAGCCCCGAGATCGTCCAGGGACCCCGAGGAGGACCATACGCCCCGGGTGTGACACCACCTCCGCATTGCCGTCGCGGCCGGCTACAGGTGGCCGGAGGGATCTCGCCGGAGGCATCCCGGCCGCGACAGCGCCAGAGCGATCCGGGCCGGCGACGGCGGGTGCTGCAGGCGCCGGCACACGGGTGACAGCCCCGCCCCATCGGCGAGGGCCCGCTCTCAGCTCAGCCGCTAAGGAGAGTGCTGATTTGGGGGTCATCCTGACGGGGGCCGAAATCGGCCTCCGTCAGGATGGCCGTAGGGTACTGACCAAACAACGCCCTCCGACGTCGCCACGCGCGGCTGGAGCCTGTGCGGCTGGGGCCCGGTCATGCGGGCCAAGGGCGATCCTTGCCGCCACCCAGCGCGGTTGGACACGGGAGGATGACCGAACCTTTGGAAGCTTGTTGTCGTTCAGCGACAACAAGCTTCCAAAGTTCTGCCGGGGGGCTCCGGCACGCTGTCGCCTCCACCACCTCGAGTGGTGACGACCGCCTCCAAGATCGCCAGGCTCACTTATCGCGGTCTCGGAGCGCCGCAGTCCGATGACCTCCGTCAGGCGTCCTTGCGGACGCCTCGACGAAGATCATCGACGAACATCATCGACGAAATCAGCCGTCTCCTATCCTGGGCATCTCCGGGAAGGCGAGCCGGGCCCCGAGGTGATCCGGGCCCGCCACGATGGTCCCGTCGACGCCGACCGTGCTCAGCACGGCGAGCACCTGGTGGGCATCCTCGAGCACTGTGGGAGCGCCGTCGAAGGCCTCGCAGGCGACGGCGACGTGCAGCACGCCGCCCTCCTGGCGCAGCTCGACGGTGTAGTGGTCGCAGCGGCGCACGACCGTAGCGAGCAGAGCTCGCAGGCCTCCCAGCAGCAAGAGGGCGTCGCCGGGGGTCGGCTCGCTGCGGAGCGCAGCGATGAGATGGCCGGGCGTGCCAGCTTCTTCACGGATCCGGATGATCTCCCGCTCGACGTCGCGCTCGACCCCGCCGGTGGCCGCGACGGGCGCGGTGCTGAGCGCCGCTTCGTCCCGGGCTGCCCACCGGTATTCGAGTTGCGTCAGGCCCCAGAGCGCCTCGAGCGCCCGGTCGTGGCGGTCGGCGAACCGGACAGCGGCCGCCAGGCGCTCCGCCTCCGCCTCGAGACCTCGAGCGTCGGCGGTGAGGCGGTCGTGCTCGGCGGTGAGCCGCCGGCGGTCAGCCGCCGCCCGCTCCAGTTGAACGGCGAGGTCCCGCGAGCGGGACTCGGCCTCGGAGCGGGCGGACTCGGACGCCGCCGCTCGTTGCTCGGCGTGGCGCTGCCGTCCGGCGGCCGTCGTGACGGACCGGCGGCCCCACGCGACGACTCCACCCAGGCCGAGGGCGAGCACGACGACGGCCCCGCCGAGGGCATCGGCGGCGATGGACGCGAGGAGCGAGCCGAGGCTCCCGGCGGCGGCACTCGACGAGAAGTGACCGATCACGACTCGGGCGGCAGGACCCTCAGGTGCAGCTCGCGCAGTTGCTCCCCGCTCACCGGGCTCGGAGCACCCATGAGGAGATCCCGGGCGGACTGGTTGAGCGGGAAGGCGATGACCTCCCGGATGTTGGCCTGGTCCTCCAGCACCATGAGGATCCGGTCGAAGCCGGGCGCGATGCCGGCGTGCGGCGGGGGGCCGTAGTGGAAGGCGTTCCAGAGGGCGGGGAAGGACCGGCGGATCCGGTCGGGGCCGTAGCCGGCGATGGAGAAGGCCGCCTCCATGATGTCGGGGCGGTGGTTTCGCACGGCACCGGAGGACAGCTCGACCCCGTTGCAGACGAGGTCGTACTGGTAGGCGAGGATCTCCCCGGGGGGCAGGTCGCGCAGGGCCTCGAGGCCGCCCTGCGGCATGGAGAACGGGTTGTGGGCGAAGTCCCAGGCGCCGGTGGCCTCGTTCCGCTCGAACATCGGGAAGTCGACGACCCAGCCAAACGCCAACGTCTTGGGGTCGGCCAGCCCCAGCTCCCGCCCGAGCTGGCGGCGGTAGCCCCCGAGGAGCGTGGCCGCTGGAAGGCGCGGCCCGACGGTCACGAGAACGGCATCGCCGGGCCCAGCGGCCGGCCGCTCCGCCACGACGCTGATGTCCTCCTCGGTCAACCGCCGCGCCAGCGGCCCTCGCGCGCCGGCCGGGTCGAGCTGCAGCCAGGTGCCGACCGCGCCGGACTTTTTGGCGTCGTCGGCGAAGGCGTCGAACCACTTGCGCGGCCGGTCAAAGCCGGCCGGCACCCGCAGCGCGCGGATGACGTGACCGGCGCCGGGCGCATCGGCGAACATCGGCAGCCCGGTTCGCCCCGCGAGTGCCTCGGTGAGATCGGCGAGCTCCAGGTCGAAGCGCAGGTCGGGCTTGTCGGAGCCGTAGCGGTCCACCGCCTCGGCGAAGGTGAGGCGGCGGAAGGGCGCCGAGGTAACCTTGTCGGACATCTCCTCGACGACGGCCGCCATGAGGAGCTCCACTTCGCGGAACACGTCCTCCTGGGTGGCGAACGCCATCTCCAGGTCGATCTGGTAGAACTCGCCCGGGCTGCGGTCGGCGCGGGAGGCCTCGTCGCGAAAGCAGGGGGCTATCTGGAAGTACCGCTCGATGCCCCCGACCATGAGCAGCTGCTTGAACTGCTGGGGTGCCTGGGGGAGGGCATAGAACTCGCCGGGGTACTGGCGCGAGGGGACGAGGAAGTCCCGGGCGCCTTCCGGGGAGGAGGCGGTCAGGATCGGGGTCTGGACCTCGAGGAAGCCCCGGGCGGCCAGGTGGGTGCGGACGACGGTCGCGAGGCGGGCGCGGCGGGCAAGGCGCTCGGCGAGCGGTCCCCGGCGCATATCGAGGTACCGGTGGCGCAGGCGAGACTCCTCGCCGACCTCCGTATCACGCTCGACGGGGAAGGGGAGCACGTCGGCCGAGGAGAGCACTTCGGCTGCCTCCACGCCGACTTCCACCTCCCCGGTGGCGAGGCGTGGGTTGACGGTCTCGGCGGGGCGGGCCCGGACGGTGCCGCTCACGCTCACGACGCTCTCGAGCCGGACGGCCTCGAGCACGGCGAACGCCGGTTCGTCGGGGTGGGCGACAAGCTGCACGAGGCCGGCGGGAACGAGGCCGGCGGCGTCGCGCAGGTCCACGAACAGCAGGCCACCGTGATCCCGCTTGGCGGCCACCCACCCGGCCAGGCGGACGTCTCGCCCGATGTCGGCCTCGCGGAGCTCCCCGCAGCGGCGATCGCGGTAGCGGTTCTCGACGAAGGGCGGAGCGGGGTCCATCACAGCGAGGCTATCGGCGGGCCGCGCCGGGGCAGGGAGAAGGGGCAGGGAGAAGGGGCAGGGAGATGCTGTAGGGGCCCGCGGATGACCGCGCTCTAGTGCGGGCGGCCTACTCGAGCACCGAGCGCAGCTCGTCGACGTCGGCCCGGAGGCGGGCGACCTCGGCGCGCAGGGCGGCAAGGTCGGCTTCGAGGGCGGTGACGCGCTCGGCGTTGCCGGAGCGGGGCGCTCCGGGACCGGTCGGCACCGACAGGATCTCGAGCACCTCCCCGGCCAGGAGGTGGGCCCAGCGCTCCTCCCGCTGCCCCGGCTGACGCTCGAGGCGGACGACGTAGGGGTCGTCGTAGCGGTTCTTCAGGCGGTGCACGACGCCCTCCACCCCGCCCAGGTCGTCGAGGCTCGGGTAGCGCTCGGTGCGGGTGCGGATCTCGTTGACGGTCTGCGGGCCACGGAGCACGAGCACGGCGAGGACGGCCAGCTCGGCGCTGGTCAGGCCCCACGCCTCGTCGAGGACGTGGCGGTACTTGTCGGCGCGGTTGCTCGGGCTGTGCACCACGCGGGCGAGGCCCAGGGAGCGGAGCTCGGCGAGGACTGTGCTCACCTCTCCCGGGCTGTAGTCGGTGACGGGGTTGCGGTTGGAGGTCTGGTTGCAGGCCAGCACGAGGGCGTTGAGGGTGAGCGGGTACTGGTCGGGGGTCGTGGCATCCTTCTCGACCAGGGCACCGAGCACCCGCAACTGGTCGGGGGTGAGGGGCTGCACGGCACGGAGCTTACGGAGGTGTTTGGCCACCCCGCCCGGCAGCGGGCCAGACTGGCGCCGCACCACCCGCGACGACGAGGAGGCCCCCATGGCGAGCGACAGTCGGGACAGCTTCGGGGCACGGGCGCAGCTCGAGGTCGGCGGCCGCCGCGTCAGCTACTTCCGCCTCGATGCCCTGCAGGAGCGCTTCGACGTCGCCCGCTTGCCGTACTCGCTCAAGGTGCTGTTGGAGAACCTCCTGCGCCACGAGGACGGTGCGACGGTGCGGGCGGAGGACATCGAGAGCCTCGCCGGGTGGGACCCCCGGGCGGAGCCGGCCGACGAGATCGCCTTCGCCCCGGCCCGGATCCTGATGCAGGACTTCACCGGTGTCCCTGCCGTCGTGGACCTGGCGGCCATGCGCGACGCCATGAAGGCGCTCGGCGGGGAACCGGCGAGGGTCAACCCGCAGGTACCGGCCGAGCTGGTGATCGACCACTCCATCATCGCCGACGTCTACGGGGTGCCTGACGCCTTCCGGCGCAACGCCCAACTGGAGCTCGCCCGCAACGAGGAGCGCTACCGGTTCCTGCGGTGGGGCCAGACGGCCTTCGACGCCTTGGAGGTCGTGCCGCCCGACACGGGGATCTGCCACCAGGTCAACCTCGAGCACCTGGCACGGGTCGTGTTCGACGTCGACGGCGAGGCCTTTCCCGACACCCTGGTCGGCACCGACAGCCACACCACCATGGTGAACGGGCTGGGGGTGCTCGGCTGGGGGGTCGGGGGCATCGAGGCGGAGGCCGCCATGCTCGGCCAGCCGGTGTCGATGCTGATACCACGGGTGGTCGGCTTCGAGCTGATCGGGTCCCTGCCCGAGGGCTCGACGGCGACCGACCTGGTGCTGACCGTGACGGAGGAGCTGCGCCGTCACGGGGTGGTGGGCAAGTTCGTGGAGTTCTACGGGGAGGGCATAGGGGCGGTGCCGCTCGCCAACCGGGCGACCATCGGGAACATGTCCCCCGAGTACGGCTCGACGTGCGCCATCTTCCCGATCGACGAGGAGACGCTGGCCTACCTGCGGCTGACGGGGCGGACCGAGGAGCATGTCGCCCTGGTGGAGGCCTACGCCCGGGCTCAGGGGCTGTGGCACGAGGCGGGCCACGAGCCGGCGTACTCGGAGCGCCTGTCGCTCGACCTGTCGACGGTCGTGCCGAGCCTCGCCGGTCCGTCACGGCCCCAGGATCGGGTGCGCCTCGACGAGGCGCGCCAGCAGTTCCGGGCCGCGCTGCCCCGGGTCCTCGGGAAAGAGGGAGCCGGCGACGTGACGACCCAGGCGGTCCCGGTCACGCTGAAAGACGGGTCACGCTTCGACCTGGACCACGGTCACGTCGTCATCGCCGCCATCACGAGTTGCACCAACACGTCCAACCCGTCGGTGATGGTGGCCGCCGGGCTGCTGGCGAAGAAGGCGGTGGAGCGCGGCCTGTCCGCCAAGCCGTGGGTGAAGACGACCCTCGCTCCGGGCTCCAAGGTCGTGATGGACTACTACGAGCGCGCCGGTCTCACGCCCTACTTGGAGAAGCTCGGCTTCCACCTCGTCGGCTACGGCTGCACGACCTGCATCGGCAACAGCGGGCCGCTGCTGGCGGAGATCTCGCGGGCCGTCGACGACGCCGGCCTGGCGGTCGTCTCGGTGCTGTCGGGCAACCGGAACTTCGAGGGCCGCATCAACCCGGACGTGCGGATGAACTACCTGGCGTCCCCCCCGCTCGTCGTCGCCTACGCCCTGGCCGGCACGATGGACATCGACTTGGTGAGCGAGCCGCTCGGCACCGATGCCGAGGGCAACTGCGTCCACCTCCGGGACATCTGGCCGGCGCCCCAGGAGGTGGCGGCGGTCGTGGACGAGTCGATCGAGTCGGGGATGTTCCGGTCCTCCTACGCTGACGTGTTCACCGGCGACGACCGCTGGCAGCACCTCGACGTGCCGGGGGGCGACTCCTACGCCTGGGACGACCGCTCCACCTACGTCCGCAACCCGCCGTACTTCGAGGGCATGCCCGCCGAGCCGGCGGCCGTGGACGACGTGGTCGGGGCGCGGGCGCTGGCGGTGCTCGGCGACAGCGTCACGACCGACCACATCTCGCCGGCGGGCAGCATCCGCGCCGACAGCCCGGCGGGGCGCTGGCTGATCGACGGGGGCGTCCAGCCCGGCGACTTCAACTCCTACGGCAGCCGGCGGGGCAACCACGAGGTGATGATCCGTGGCACGTTCGCCAACATCCGGATCCGCAACCGGCTGGCGCCGGGGACGGAGGGCGGCTTCACCCGCCACCTACCCGGCGGTGAGGTGATGTCGGTCTACGACGCCGCCAAGAGGTACGAGGCCGACGGCGTGCCCCTGGTGATCCTCGCAGGCAAGGAGTACGGCACGGGGTCGTCGCGGGACTGGGCTGCCAAGGGAACGGCCCTGCTCGGCGTGCGGGCTGTGATCGCCGAGAGCTTCGAGCGGATCCACCGCTCCAACCTGGTCGGCATGGGGGTGCTCCCCCTGCAGTTCGCCGGCGGCCAGTCCGTGGGGTCGCTCGGCCTGACGGGAGAGGAGGTGTTCGACATCGCCGGGCTCGCCCGGCTGCCGCGGCATCTCTCCGTGCGCGCCGACGGCAAGACCTTCGACGTCGTCGTGCGGATCGACACCCCCAAGGAGGCGGAGTACTTCCGCCACGGGGGGATCCTTCCCTACGTCCTGCGCCAGCTGCGCGACCGGCGCTGAGCGCCGGCACCTCCCTCGGTCGGCGGGGGTGCCGCACCCTCACCCATCATCGGCCGGGGCGGCCCGGTGGATGCCGTGCTCGATGCCGACACGTCCGTCGACCACGTCGCTCAGCAGGCCCAGCACCGCCCGGGCCGGGGCACTGGGTCGCCACCGCCTCCTGGTCACCGCCCCGACGCGACGCCGGGGCAGGCCGCCGACGGTGATCCGGGCGAAGCCGTCGAGGCCCTCGGCGGCCGTCGTCGCCGGGAGGATGGACGGGCCCAGCCCGCGGGCGGTGAGCGACGCCACCAGGCGCACCCCGTCCACCTCGGCCCGCGCCACCAAGCGGACGCGGGTGTCCCGAGCAGCGTCGTCGAGCTCCTGGCGGAACGTCGTGCCCGACGCCGGCAGCAGCAGCTCCAAGCCGTCCAGGTCGGCGAGGCGGACGGCCCCTCGGGCGGCGAGCTCGTGGTCTCGCGGCACCACGAGGATGAGGTCCTCGTCGAACAGCGGTATCGCCGTCAGCTCCGGCAGGTTGTGCGGCAGGTTGACCACCGCCACATCCAGTCCCCCGGCGGCGACCTGGGGCTCCAGGGTGGCGGAAGTACCCTCGCCCACGACGAGCCGGACGGCGGGGTGAGCCACGGCCAGGGCCTCCAGGAGGAGGGGGGTGAGCCAGCGGGCCGTCGTGGCGATTATCCCGAGGCGGACGGTGCCGACGACCTCGGCGCGCAGCGCGGCGACGTCGGTGACGATGGCGCCGACCTCCTCGGCGATGTGCCTGGCCCGCGCCACGACGGCGGCTCCCTCCTCGGTGAGGACCCCCGCCTGGCGGTCGACGAGCTGGACGCCCAGCTCCCGCTCGAGGCGGGCGACGTGGCTCGACACGTTGGATTGGACGGTGTGAAGGGAGGCGGCGGCAGCCGAGAAGCTGCCGGTATCCGCGATCGCCACGAGCGCCTGCAGCTGCCGTAGGTCCATCGCCCCAAGAGATAGCACCTTCGGTGGTGGCGCTCTGCCCGGGCCGCCCGGCGGCTCAGGCCGGGGGCGTCGCCCGGGCGACGTCGCCGGCGGTGGGGACCCGCCGGAGGTGAGCCTCGGGCGGGAGCAGCCCGGCGATGGCGTCCATGACCCGCTCGGTGTCGGCCCGCATGCTCCGGGCGTGCAACCCCGGCACCGGCGGACCGACCCGCACCCGGACCAGAGGCGGCCGGAGCAGGTTGGCCACGCCCGGCACCCGGGCGGAGCGGGGCCAGACGGCCTCGGTGTTCCACACGGCGAGCGGCACGACCGGGGCCCCGGTCGCGGCCGCCAGGCGGGCGACGCCGGTCTTTCCCACCAGCTTCGGCTCGAAGAAGGCCTCGCCCCGTGGGATGGTGCCCTGCGGCATCATGACCAGGCACTCGCCGGCGCGCAGCGCCTCCTCGGCGGCCCGCAGGGCGGCGACCCGGTCCCCGGTACGGTCGACGCGGATGCTTCCGGCGGCAACCAGCAGCGGGCCGATGAGCGGGGCGTCGAAAAGCTCCTTCTTGGCGAGCCCCCTGGGCCGCCGACCGGCTTCCAGCAGCGTGAGGCCGACGGCGACGACATCGAAGTAGCTGCGGTGGTTGGCGGCCACGATGACCTGCCCGCGACGAGGCAGGTGCTCGGTGCCGGCGATGTCGAAGCGGGCGTAGGGGAATGCCCGGCGGGGGAGCAGCAGCTTCACGAGGTCCAGCGGCTCGACGCCGAGCAGCTTGGGCACCCCCGGGGGTGCGTCCAGGTGCAGGACCGGCCACCGCCGGAGGGCGGCGACGGCGAGGAGACGGGCGTCGGGGTGGACGGCGGTCGGGTGGCCGACGCCCATCAGCAGCGGGAGGTCGAAGAAGCTGTCGGAGTAGGCCCAGCTCTCCGCCAGGTCGATGCGGTGGTGGGCGGACCACTGCCGCACCGCCGCCAGCTTCCCCCGCCCCCATGCGAACCTGCCGTCCAGGCCCCCCGTGTAGCGGAGCTCCCCTTCGTGGTCGACGCGGGTCGCCCAGCGGGTCGCCACCACGTCGTCGAACCCGAGCCTTCCTGCCAGCGGGAGGACGAGCTCGAGCGGCGACGTCGTCGCCAGCACGAGGCGGCGGCCCGCGGCGCGGTGGCGCCGGAACAGCCCCGCCGCCCAGGGCTCCAGCTCCTCGGCGAGGGGGCCGGCCGCGGTCTCGGCGGCGGCCGAGACGGCGTCGACACGCCGCCCGCGGACGGCGAGCGCCGACGCCCTGGCAACGAGCATGGTCGGCACCGTCTCGCCGACCAGCTCGTAGGTACGCATCCACAGACCCTGGCCGGGCAGCCCGGCGCGCGCCGAGAGGCCGGCCTCGAACAGCGCCTCGTTGAACGCCACCGCCGACGAGCCGGGCAGCAGGGTGCGATCCAGGTCGAAGAAGGCGGCGCCGGCAGCCACGAGCCCCGACGCTACCGCCGGGGCTGCCTCACGGCTTGGGCCAGCGCGCCTCGCCCGGCGGGCGGCGCCGCTCACCCCCGAGGGCCCACGACCGCCGCCACGCCCCGGCGTCGCCCGGCCCCGTGAGCGGCGGCGTGGCTCCCGACGCCGCCCGGCGGGCGGCGCTCCACCAGTCTGTGGCCTCCTCGTCGGCGAGCACGGCGATCGCCGCCTCGAGGCGCTCTGCGAGCTCCCGGGCGCCGGCGTCGGCGGGGCGTATGGGGCGGCCGAAGCGCACCGTCACCCTCCCCGGGCGGGGACGGCTGGCGTGGCGGGGCAGGATGCGCCGGGTGCCCTCCAGGTGGACGGGCACGAGTGGCCGCTGCGTGCGTTCCGCCAGCCATGCCGCACCCGCCCGGTGTGGCTGGCCCCACCCGTCAGGGCTGCGGCCGCCCTCGGGGTAGATCAGGAGGCTCCAACCCTCCTCCAGGAGGGCGAGGAGGCGTCTCGCCGACTTGCGGTCCACCCGCTGGCGCTCCACCGGGACCGCGTTCAGCAGGAAGGCGAACGTCGCCGACTTGACCCGCGTGTCGAAGAAGTAGTCGGCGGCACTGGCGACGACCATGCGGTGCCGCCAGCGCTCTGGTACGACAGACAGCAGCAGGGGCGTGTCGATGTGGCTGGCGTGGTTGGCGGCGAAGATGGCCGGGCCCCGGAGAGCGGCGATGCGGTCGCGTCCCTCGACGCTGGGCCGGGTCAAGGCGGCAACCGCCGGCCGGGCGACCGCTTCTGTCAGGGCAGCACGGGCGAGGCGGGCCGGATAGCGGCGCGCCCAGTCGGTGTCGTAGTCGACGCCGACGTTCCGCTCGGGCGGCGGCACCGGGACGGTGCCCGGGCGCGTCGGCGCCGCCCACGGGAAGCCCCGGGGCCGGGGCAGGCGAGCGGCGGCGATGGCCGCGGGTGTCACCGGCAGGCGGAGCCGGGGCGGGGTCGACCCGGACGGCTCGCCGGCGCGGGGGAGGCGTCGCTCGATCACCGCACGTCGGCCATCAGGATCGGCGGGCAGTGGAGCTGGGTCGTGGTCGGGTGCCGCCCCACGGTGTCGGTCGCCATCTCGAAGGCGTCGTCCATGGTGGACGCCGGCAGGAACCCGAGCCGCCGGACCGCCGCGGGGTCACCGCCGACGATGATCACCCGGCCTAGGTGCTCGAGGGCGTGGGCGCCCCAGTACCACATGTAGAAGGGGTGGACGCCGTGGTAGGCGTGGCCGGTCCGGTACAGGTGGCGGTACCACTCGTCCGTCGCGAACCGCTCCTCATAGGTCTTCTCGATCTCGAGCGGGTCGGTCGTGTCCGCCAGGACCTCCTCGAAGAAGTCGATGTAGCTCGGGTGGTGGACCGGGTGGAACGACCACGGGGTCGGATGGCACAGGATGGCGACGCCGCCCTCCCGGACGATCGGCCGGCCGCGGTACAGGTTGAACAGGTAGCCGAGCCCCATGCACATGACGAGGATCGGGTTCATGATCGAGTTGACGTTGTAGGGGGATATGTGGGGCACGCCGAAGACGGCGATGTCGGTCTGTCCCTCCACCTCGACCAGCTGCTGGCGGTACACCGCCTCCGTAGTCGCCGCGTGGACGGCCTCGACCTCGCCGGCGTGCACCCCGGTCATGGCATACGGGGCCTTCACCGACTGGAACACCGCCCGGTTGAGCCGCTCGTTGCCCGCCCGCATGGCGGCGGTGGCGGCGAGGTACCCGGCCCGGTCACGGGCGGTCCACTCCCACTCGCGCTTTTGGAGGAACCCGACGGCGGGCGGGAAGGCATCGTTGTTGAGGGTTGTCTCGATCTGGAAGACGTCGATGCCGCTTGCCGCGATGAGCCGACCCATGCGCCAGTTGGAGGAGTGCAGCTCCGAGCGGTGCTGGTCCATGAACGACCGCGAGTGCCGCATGGTCCTCACGTTGTGGTGGTGGCGGAGGCTGCGGTAGCTCGCCAGCCCCGTAGCCACGCTCTTGTGCCCGCCGTCCATGGACACCAGGTTGATGTTCACGTACACGAGGAGGTCGGAGTGGGCGGCCCGCTTGTTGATCTCCACCTCCTCCCCCTGGTCGGTGGTACCGAGGAAGGCCAGGGCGTCGGGGTCCTCGGCGTCGTGCTGCAAGAGGCGCCCGTGCGGCGCGAACGCCTCGTAGACCCGGTCCCCGATGGCGTGGCGCAGCTCCGCCTCGGTCATCCGGCGGTGCAGTGCGAGGGCTGCGATGAGCACGACATCGTCCACGCCGGCGACGGCGGCGGTGTCGAGCACCGCCTCGATGACCCGCTGGCGGTTGTCGGGCCGGCGCATGGGCGGGAGAGGCAGGGAAAGGTCGTCGAAGGCGATCGTCAGGCGCATGCCCGGGAAGAGCAGGTCGGGGAGGGGGG
>DAHVMA010000027.1:0-23754 GCA_027320105.1 Acidimicrobiaceae bacterium
TCGGGTCGGGGACCTCCACCTGCCACTGCTCCTCGTCGCGGTCGTGGCAGACCTCGCCCCCACAATCGGGGCAGCGCTCAGGCAGCGGGGCCACCAGGTCCCTATCCGGCGGCCCCGGCGGCACGGCGCGCTGACCGTGGCGGCCATGCGCTCCACCAGCCTTACGCCCCGGACGCTTCGGCTCGGCCTTCGGCCCACCCTCGGAGAACGGCGCGCTCGGGCGCTCCTGGCGACGACCGGCGTCCTCCAGTGCACTCTCCAGCTCGGCGATCCGGTCCTTCTGCCAGATCAACGCCCCGTCCTTGCGGGCCATCTCCGCCCGCAGGCACGCCACGACGTCCTCTAGCTCAGCGACCCTCGCTGCCAGGTTGTCGTCGCTTACAGGCGCCATCAAGCAGGACCCGATCCCTCGGCTCCGCCCGACCCATGGCTACCTCACAACGCCTCCCAAGTGGTGGATGCCCCACCCCAGCCAGCGCCCGACCCGGTAAACAAGTACGGCGTGAGCCCTGTCGTCATCGACGCCTCCGCCGGTGTAGAGCTGATTCGTCGACTCCGAGCGCGGACGTGCCCTGCGGCGGCTGCTGCCCGACGACGCCGTGCCCTGGGTCCCGGACCACTTCTTCACCGAGTGCGGGGCTGTGCTTCGCCGCCGGGATCTCAAGGGCGTTCTCACGGGCGAGCAATCCCAGCATGGCGTCGACGAACTCCTCGCTTGGCCTCTCCGGGTGGTCCAGGTGCGAGGTCTCTTCGCCGACGCCTGGGCGACGCGGGCGAACGTCACCTTCGCCGATGGTCTCTACGTCGCGCTTGCCGCCCATCTCCATGCCTCGCTGCTCACCTGCGACGGTCGCCTCGCCAACGCCCCGACGCTCGGCGTGCCGGTGTTGTACTCCGCCTGACGAAGGTTCTCCGCTTGCCGGTGGGGTCGTTCGGCGTGAGCCGGTACACGCGCCGCCAGGGGCGGCCAGAGCGCGGATCGCCGAATCCGCGTGCCTCGCAGGAAGGGGTGCAGTCGTGGTCAGAGGGCGCAGATCGTCCAGTTCTGCGGCCGGGACCATCGCTGAGCCAACCGGCAGGAGCCCGGGTCGCCGACGGACGCTGGCACGCCCCAAGGCCCGCAAGCCGATCCCCAACTGCGACGCCCCACGGCGCACTCAGACGGCGTACCCGGCTCCTGCTCCGCCGAGGTTGTGCCGCAACGTCATGATCCTCCGCTCGCCTTCGACAGGAGGATCGACCTCGTGCAGGGGGCACTGGCTGTCGGGCTCAGGCCAACCCACGCTGCGTAGCACGACGAGCTGTCCAGGGCCGGTCTGCCACTCAGTCACCTGTCCATCCGCGCTCCAGGCGCGAAACGTTGCGCCGCCGGTCAGGGTGAACAGAGCGATGACCCCGCCGTAGGCGCCGGGGTCGCGATGGGCGGTGATGTGGCCGGTCCCGACTGGGTAGCACCCCCAGGTGGCCTCGTTGAAGGCAGGCAGCGACGGCCGTGCACGCCTGCGTGCGGCTGCCGAGAGACCCGCGATGAGTTGGTCTCCAACGGCTCGGACAACCGGCAGCGCCTCGGCATAGGGAGTGTAGGAGCCGATGACGTGCTGGCGGACGACGCCCTCGTCGCCGGCGACAATCCATGTCCGGCCGTTGTCCTCCCCCAGAAGGTCGGCAGCGCTGGTCGCGAGGGCGTGCCGTGCCCGTGCCCAGCCGCATGCAGCGAGGTCGCTGACCGCCTGGTCGTAGTCGATGTTCAGCACTGGCACGCAGAGCTCGGCCACCGGTCCATCATCGCGTCCCTCCAGGTGGTTGTCCGCTGGCCCTGCGGTCACTGACGCACCTGCCTCGCGCTGGAGGCCAGGCGGTCGAGAAGGAAGGCTTCCGTGCCGGCGAGACCAACCGAGAAGAACACTGAAACGCCCTCTGACCCTGTCGCCGCCGCCTCTCTGGCGCGGACCGCCCCCAGGGAGGTCAACCGACCTTGGTGCGGCGTCCCTACCAGCACATTCGGTGGGTTGTATGCACCCATCTGCTCCAGGGAATCAGTGACAAGCAGCGAAGCCGCCTCCGGCAGATCGAGGCCGAACTCCGCCCGACCCTGCTGCTTGGGTCCAAGCGTGGTCACGTAGGTTCCCGGCTCGATCCAGGCGGCGTCGATCACCGGGGTACGGCTGCTCGTGGCGAGGATCACGATCTGGGCGCCCTCGATGGCGGTCCTGGCATCGGGAACGGGGTGAGAGACCCCAGTCACTAGTGGGGCCATCCGCTCGGAGAACATCTGCCGACGGTCGGGATCCCTGGAGTACACGCGGACCTCGCGCAGGTCTCGCACGGCAGCTAGTGCCCACAACTGGGTATAGGCCTGGGTTCCTGAACCGATGAGGGCGACTACAGCGGCGTCCGGTGCAGCGAGCGCGTCGGCCGCCACGGCTCCGATGGCTCCCGTACGTCTTGCGCCGAGCTCGTTTCCGACAGCGATCGCCCGCACCCGCCCAGTGGCTTCGTCGTGAACGACGACCACTTGGGCGCCGGGGTCGGACGGGAAGGTGTCGTAGGAGCGGTGCCCGAACCACGAGCCACGCAGGCGGCCGGTGGTGAACACCAACTCAGCCTCGCCGAAGTCGACGTGGGCCCTCGCCGGCGCCACCAGCTCGCCGCGATGGTGAGCGTCCACAGCCTCAGCAGCCCAGCGCACTGCGTCGGCGGCGCTCAGGCAGGCGAGGAGCTCATCGTCGCGCAGGATCACTTCCACCACCACATGCTGACGCAAGGCGGAGGACATCGAGCGGGTTTCGCAGTAGCCGGTCGGCTTGCGAGCGCCTTCCTACTTCAAGTAGGATGTTTGACGTGCCGGTGGAGAAGGTGTCGATGAGCCTTGATGCGGATGTGCTGGCCCAGGCACGCGAGCGAGTCGGGGGGCGCGGCGTGTCCGCCTACGTCAACGAGGCTGTGCGCAGACAGCTCCGCCGCGATGCCCTGGAAGAAGTACTGGCCGGGATGCGCGAGACGAACGGTCCGGTCGACGGTGAGGCAATGGAGGAGGTTCGCCATTTGTGGCCCGGTCCCGACGACGACGTCACGCGCCAGTTGGCCTGAGCGACCTGTTGGTCCTCGACGCCGAAGGCGTGTCCAGGGCCGCTGCCAACGATCCGAGAGTCCAGGTATGGCTGGAACGGGCGCGTGAACTCGACGCTGACGTGGTCATCTCGGCGGTCACCCTCGCCGAGGTGGTGCGCGGCGTCGCCCGAGACGCCGCGCTCAACCGGGTGGCGAAGGCGGCGGTCGTCTGGCCGGCTGATGAGGCGCTCGCCCGCAGAGCGGGTCGGCTGCTGGGCAAGGTGAGTTCCGACGCCACCATCGACGCCTTGGTGGCCGCTACAGCGGTCGCTGGCCGAGAGCGCCACGGCGCCGCCCACTGCGTGGTGCTGACGAGCGACCCCGGCGATCTCCTGCTGCTTCTGGCAGACGAGCCGGGAGTCCGCGTTGTCGCCGTATAGCCGTCAGCGTCACGCCGACCGAGGGACCCGCTATCGGGCGTGCGGGACCGACCGCGAGATCGCTCGAGATGACGGCCCGTGACGCTGACTCGGGCAAAATTCGGATGCGAGGGCCGGCGTGGCGATGCTGTGATCGTCACGTGGCCATCGAATTGAAGACTCCGGGCGCTGACGAGCTCGACGATGTCGTGCGCGCCCTCCGCAACTGGCAGCGCGACGACGCACCGATCCAACTGCATCCAGGAGATCTGGGTTGGCACTGGCGGTTCGGCGCCGAGGTATTGGCGGCTGCCGTGCGGACCTGGAGCCGAGGCGGCAAGATCCTCGCCGTCCGGTTCCTGGATAGCCCCGACGTGCTGCGCATGACTGTCGTGCCCGAGGTGTGGCGTGAGAACGAACTGGCCCGCGCCGTGGCTTCGGATCTGTCCGAGCCGGAGCGCGGATACTTCCTGCGGGAAAGGTGTCGGCGCTCGCGGTTTCGTCCAGATCGTACGCGCAGAACGCCATCCGAGCCGCGCTGCGGCGGGCCGGCCATGGGGAGTAGGCGGCAACGAGCTTCCTGAGAGCCGCGGACACGTCCCTCGGGTCGCCACGCAGGTGCCGAGCGGGTAACGCGGCGCGCCGGCTGGGGTCGGTGGCGGTCATGGTTCTCTGCGCCGACGTCGCTCGGCGGTCCGGTGGTGGTGCGAGGCGAAGTGGTCGGGCACGCTCAGTGGGATGCCGGCATGCCCCGGCGGGCCGTCGCGCCGCCCAGGTCTTGACCTCTGGCGCCCGTGGTGGACCGTGCCCGACCGATGTGGCGGGGATCTCGCGTGTCCCATACGTGTCCCACGCCGGTCCGTCGGCACCGAAGCAACGCCGCGACCAGGGTTTTCGCGGCGAGAACGGCGTGGGCGCGGAGGGAGTCGAACCCTCACGCCAGAGGCCGCAGGGTTTAAGCCCGCTGTGTCTACCGTTCCACCACGCGCCCGTCTGCCCCAGTGTGGCAGACGGCGGGGGCCGAGGACCGCCGCTACGGTCATGACGTGCTGGCGGTGCTCGCGGCCCTCGGAGCCGCTCTCCTCTACGCCGTGGCCTCCGTGCTGCAGCACCGTGCCGCCCTCGACCAGCCGGCGGAGCGTTCGATGCGTCTCGGCCTCCTTGCAGGTCTGCTGCGTCGGCCGATGTGGCTCATCGGCATCGCCGCCGACATGGGAGGCTTTGTCCTGCAGTTCATTGCCCTGGCTGCCGGCGCCATCGTCTTGGTCCAGCCGTTGCTGGTCCTCGGGTTGCTGTTCGCTCTGCCACTCAGCGCCTGGGTGTCCGGGCGGCGCACCAGGAAAGTGGACCATGCCGCTGCCCTCGCTGTGTGCGTCGGCCTCGCTCTGTTCCTGATCGTCGCCAACCCTGCTGCGGGACGGGTGTTCATCGGGGATCGAGCGTGGCTCCTGTTGCTCACCACCGCTTCTGGTACCGCGGCAGGTCTGGCGATCCTCGGCCACCGCGCCCGCAATCCCGTCAGACCGGTGCTGATGGCCGCCAGCACCGGAGTGCTCTACGGCCTGGCCGCCGGCTTGACCAAGACGACTGGCCACCTGCTGGAGCGCGGCATCCTCGGTACGTTCACCCACTGGCCGCTGTACGCCTTGGCCGCCATCGGCCTGGTCAGCCTGGTCGTGGGTCAAAGCTCCTTCCAGGCCGGCGGCCTCGATCTGTCGCTCCCGACGATGTCCGTGGTCGATTCGGTCGTCAGCGTGCTGATCGGAGCGTTCGCCTTCCACGAGACGCTCACCTCGTCTCCGCTGGCTGTTGCCGCAGAGGTCATTGGGCTGCTGCTCACCGCTGCCGGCGTGTACCTCCTTGCGAGGGCCCCGGCGATCCGAGCGGTACGCGAGCCGCCGCAGCACTGAGGGAGGCGTACCAAACACATGTTCGATACACTCGGGGGGATGGAGCTGGACGGCTTCCGGTTGTGGCCCCGTCCCGTAGACCCACGCATCTTTCTGCGGGACGGAGCCGGCCGTTCCATCCTGACTAGGAAACCGACGACTCCCTTGTAGAGCGCGTCGGAGGCAGGGGTGGCGTCCCTGCAGCCTACGGGCACAACCGCCGCAATGGCCGACCGCGACCCTGAAGCGGGTGGTGATCACCTTCGGGTCGGGGACCTCCACCTGCCATTGCTCCTCGTCGCGCTCGAAGCAGACCTCGCCGCCTCAGTCGGGGCAGCACTCCGGCAGCGGGGCCACCAAGTCCCGGTCCGGCGGGCCAGCGGCACCGTCTGGTTCCCGTGACGGCCGTGCGCTCCCCCAGCCTTGCGGCCCGGCCGGCCCGGCTGGGGGTTCAGGTCCCCCTCGGAGAACGGGGTGCTCGGACGCTTCTGGCGGCGACGGGAGCCATAGAGCGCCTTGCCCAGCTCGGCGATCCGGTCCATCTGCCCAGATCAACGCCCCGTCCTTGCGGGCGATCTCCGCCCGCTGGGTTCTACACGACATCCCAGAGGCGCGCCACGATGCCCTCCCACCCGGCGACCCTCACCTCCAGGTTGTGCGCTGACCCACGTGCCATGACACAGCCGACCGCTCGGCTCCGCCCACCACATCGCCACCTCAGAGCGCCGCCGAGGTGGTGGATGCTCCACCCCAACCGGTCCCCGACCCAGTGAACAAGTACTGCTCACGTCCTGATTTCCGGACAGTAGTGGAGAGCCCCGCCGACATCGGCACCGGCAGGCGAGGGTTCTGCCGCCAGGTACGCACGAGCGAGGTCACGGGCAGTTCTCATGGCATCGAGGTCCCCCGCCTGCGCGCACACTATCGCGCCTCGCAGCAGGACATCCCATGCGCTCGCCACCCGCGCGGGGTCATCGAGCCCCGCCCTCGAGGCGAGGAGTCTGACACGCTCGTGTATCTGGCCTAAATGATGTCGCGCTGCCCCGAGGATAACCTTGTCGTCGGGCCAGGCTTCGATTAGGGAAGTGATGAAAGTGCAACCGTCGAAGTCTATCCGATGTATCCATTCGTCGAGGATGTCGAAGAGCACCTGCAGCTGTGAGACGGCGTCATCCGACCTACGAGCGGCTTCAGCGAATAGCTGCTCTGTCCATCGTTCGCCTCGGCGGTCGAGCACGGACTGTATGAGATCTGCCTTGGTGGCGAAGTTGCGGTAGAAGGTCATCTTCGCGACGCCAGCACGCTCGATCACGCGGTCCACGCCGACGTTACGAGTGCCGTGCTCGGTGAACAGGGCATAGGCGGCCTCAAGTACGCGTTCACGCCCGCTGGGTCGTGCGCGTGATCCGGCAACCGGCAAGCGATCATCCTGATCCTCGGTAGGGTCGCCGTAACCGGTTGCGAGCGGTTCGGCTTTGTCCATGCGCTCACAGTATCCCATGTCATCCGCTCTACGCTCGCTGCGCCCCTTGACCCCCTGGCCCTCTCGCTGCTGACCGATCCCCGTCAGCGGGTATGGCTCACCGCCGCCGCGCTCGTCGCGTCCGGGGTCTCACGCCCTCACAACCCCCGAGGATCGACTCCGAACAAACGTCGACTGCACCGCATCCCGAGAACAGCAGAAGACCCCGAAAGAACGAGGCTATCGAGCAGGAGGACGCTGAGCCGGATCTCCCGCCGGCCTGAGGCGGACTGCTGCTACTCGGGGCCGCCCCAGTTCACGGCTTCAATCCGGCGCTGCCAGTCGAGGGTGGCTCCCACTCGGTTGAAGGTGCACAGGTGTAGGCGGCTGATGTCGAGCGCCGCCGAAGCCAGGTCCTCGCCGATACCGACGAGCAGCTCCTCGGGCCGGTAAGAGCTGCCTCGTAGTAGGCTCCCGACCAGCCCGTGCTGCTTGGTGAGGTACTTGACAGAGGCTCCCACCCCGATGCGAACGGAGAGCTCGGTCAGCTCGAGCATGCTGAGCGGTCCGGCGATGCCGAGGTGCAGCGGGAGCGTCACCCCCGCCTGCCTGGTCAACCGGAGCCAGCCGCCCAGGGCCGCGCCGTCGAAGCACAGCTGGCTGCACATGTAGCTCGCGAAACGCTGCTTGTCGAGCAAGGCGGCGAGGAGCACGTCGTCGGGGATCGACGGATGCCCTTCGGGATAGCAGGCGACGCCGATATCGGTGAGTCCGTGGTCGATCCCAGCGAGCTCCGCGAGCAGCTCGGCCGCCGACCGGTAGGGACCGAGAGGCTCGGAGGCATCGCCGCCGACCACGTACAGGTCGGTGATCCCGACATCGCGTATCCGTCCGACGAACTCGCGCAACTCCGTTGCATCGTGCACCTGTCGGGCCGGGAGGTGGGGCACGACCCGGTAGCCCGCGGCCGTCGCTCCGAGCGACTGCTCCAGGGTTCGCCCGAGCCCCAGCTTCACCGACGAGGTGACCGTCACGGTGGTCGACTTGGGCAAGGCGGCGAGCTTCTTGTCGAGCCCCTTCAGGGGGATCACCTCGTAGGCTGCCTCTCTGACGAGACTGCGGACCACCCCACGGATGTCGGGATCGGGTGAGGCGCCGGCGGCGGTCACGTCCTCGGCCCGATACCAGTAGGACCCACAACTTTCGGCATCGGTTTGACTACTGGCATAGTTCCTCCCGGCTACTTGGCATGTTGTGCACTCAGCAGCCCTACGTTCGACACGACGAACGGGACCACGACGTTGAGAGCAACCCTGATCCAGGTCGCGCCGTTCGCATGGCCTGCGATCAGGACACTTCCCTGGTTGATCGCGGTCAGTACGACACCGACGACAATGGCAATCGGGATAGTGCGGCGGAGATGCTCAGGGCGTCGGCAGACAGCCACAGCCGGGCGAAGCCGGCCCCCCCTTGTCTTCGGCTCGCCGCCTCCACAGCAGCTAGTGTCGGACTCCACACCTCCCGGCACCATCGCGTCATCGTCACTGATCACAGCACGCTACGCCTGCCCGATTCGCACACGTATCGGCCAGGCCATCTCGCGAGTAACGGTAGGGGTGCCCCAAACCTCGGCAACCCCGATGAGAAGCCTCTCGAGCGCCTCCTGACCGCGACTCTTCTCGTAGGCGCGGGCCCCCTGCCAGGTACGCAAGTGGCCAAGCAGGTCCGACAGTGTCCACGAAGCCCGTAGGCATTGAGGCGGAATGTTGATTTCACAAAAGGGGAATGGAATACCTGAGTAGCCTGACGCGACCAGGTCCCGTTCCGGCCCCCAATACCCCGCCAGTTCTGTCCGAACGCGCGACAACTCGCCCTCGATAGGACCGCCGACTAGGCAGTCACCATAGCACCACGCCGCAATCACGCCACCCGGTTTGAGAAGACGTCTGACCTCTGGATAGAATGCATCGGTGTCCAGAACATGTAGTGCCTGCGAAGCGACGACCAGGTCGACTGAAGACGACGCTAGACCACTCTCCTCTGCCATCGCCACCATATAGTTGACTCGCGGGTCTCGAGCGGCAGAGGCGACGACTGTCCGTCGCTTATCGCTCGCTATCACTCGAGAGAAGAATCTGACGAGGTTGGACGCGACCGCCCCTTGACCCGTAGCAGCATCCCACGCCGTTTCGCACGAGGGGGCGAGGGCTGCGAGACGGACAAACAGCTCAGCGGGGAAGCGCGGTGGAACTGGTCGCCGGGCGGCCCCAATCGCCCCAGTTGCAGCGGCGCCGAGCATCGGGTGATCAGCCGTCGGCGTTGTGTGTGCCTGGGGCCGCCAGCATATCTCTGAACCGGTCGAGTTCACCCGCGTGCATATGCCATGAACTCTCGGGTGCAGGATAACTGGAGTTGCTCACAGCATCGAAATAGGCCTGGTAGGCGTCTTTCATCACGCCCCAAACGTCCGCAAACCGCCCACGTTGCGGGGGTGTGGGAAACACTGAGCATCCGATGATATCCCTTGAGACATGGAATATCCCGTCTGCGTAGGGCCCCGATCCCAGACTGAGCACAGGGACCGGCAGCGTCTCCCAGAGGTAGCGGGTCAGCTCCTCGGATGAGTGCTCCATCAATATAGCAACGGTTCCCGCTCTCACGCATGCGTGGGCAAGTTCCACGATGGCCATGGCGTCCGCTGCGTCCCGTCCTCGCGGGGCGTAGCCACTCGACGATACCGCTCGCTCGCCCTGAACTCCAAGGTGGCTCACCACCGGTATGCCGGCACCGGTGATGGCTTCGATGGCGGGGACGGTGGAGAGGCTAGGTTCTATGTGGACACCATCGGCGCCAAGATGCGCAACCCGGGCAGCGTTTTCAACGGCCCTCTCTACTGAGATGGAAGCTGTCGTGTTAGGCAGGTTGCACAAGACGAACGCATACTTCGCTCCTCGGAGCACTGCTTGGAGCATGTACAGCTGCTCCTCGAAATCGACGTCTGCCATGGTCGGGTGGCCGAACATCCCCATGGGTCCGGGGCTACCGCAGCACAGGACATCGAGGCCAATCTCGTCCGCCATTATAGCGGTTGGTGTGTCATGGGCCTCCATCCCAATGATCTTGGTGCCAGCCACCTTCTTTGCCGCCAGGCGCTTGAGCGTGACCTTCTTACGTACTAGCTCGGCCATGTGATCGATCCCCCTGGATGAGATAGACGGGTCTGTCTCATGGTATCGGCTAGTCTTCCCAGCGTCAAGTGCCCCGCAGGCTCGGGCTCCGCCTCGCCGTCGGCGATGTCGTACAGCTCGAGCACCCGGTTCTTCCCCGCCTCGAAGTCCGGGTCGGTGGACTGCTTCCAGGTCTTCGCGGCTTGGAACGAGACCCCCCTCCTTGCGGAGCAGGACCCGAAGGCCCTCGACGGGGAGCCGGTTTCGAGCTGCATCGTCCTCGCCGCCCAGGTCGACGGGGCCGCCGTGACGACGGCATCGGGCCTGCTCGGACCCGACGGCGCGCTCGGGGTGCTTTCACGGCGAGCCGGTCGCGCTGGTGGTCGCCGAGTCCGAGGACGTCCTTGCCGAAGCGTGCGAGCTGGTAGAGATCGACTACGAGGAGGTTCCCGGCGTCTTCGACCCCGAAGCCGCGCTCGATCCCGGCGCGCCCGAGGTGCACGAGGGGGGCAACCTCCTTGGAGAGTGGCGCATCGACCGGGGCGACTGCGACGGGGCTTTCGCGGGCGCGGCGGTCGTGGTGGAGGGCGCCTACGCGACGCAGCTCGTGGACCACGCGTACCTCGAGCCCGAGGCCGGGGTCGGCTGGCTCGACGACCACGGGGTCCTCACCCTTCGGGTTGCGACACAGGTCGTGGAGCACTACCGGGACGTGGCGCGCATCCTCGGGTTGCCCGAGTCCCGGCGCCGTCTCCATCTCGACCGCAGCCCTCCACCTGCGCCGCGACGTCCGCGAGGTGTATCTCGACCGGCTTGCCCGGACCCACCCGCAACTCGCCGAGGAGACGGCTGTCAAGTACGCGGCGCATACCTGCTCAAGGCCGAGCAACGCGAGCTGTCGAGCGGGTGCACCGGCTGGTGGATGGGGCCCGGGGCGGGCGATGGCGGTCCCCCCGTCGGCCACGATCGACAGCTGCCGATCTGCTTGCGATGCCGTCGCGATCACCGGCGGCAGGGGCCCTCCGGGCGCGTGGGAGCCAAGCTCCTACCATGCGCCGGAGGATGCCCATCTTCGACGAGGCCCGGAAGGCATGAGTGATGTGACCGGTCGCAGGTCCGAGCAGCGCCCTTGACCGCACTCGCCATCGTGCTCCTGCTCGCCGGCGTGGCGGGTGCCGTCAGCCGCCCATGGGGACTGCCGGCGTGGGTGGTGCCTGTCAGCGCCACTGCCGTCGGCCTCGCATCCGGCGCCGCCCGGCTCGCCCCGAGCGCCGACGCGCTTCGATCGCTCGGCGACCCGATCGGGTTCCTCCTTGCCGCCGTACCGCTCTCGGTCCTGCTCGACCGGCTCGGCTTCTTTGCCGCGGCGGCGACCGTGTTGACCTCACGCTCCCGTTCGGTCGGGGGGCTGTGGGTGCTGGCGGCGGCAGTGACGACCGTGCTGAACCTCGACGCCGCCGTCGTGCTCCTCACCCCGCTTTACATCCGCATCGCCCGCCACCGCCACCTCGACGGCTTGGCCCTCGCCTCCCAGCCCCTGATCCTGTCGTGGCTGGCCTCCTCGGCACTACCGGTCTCGAACCTGACAAACCTCATCGCCGCGTCCGAGACGGGGGCGACAAGTGCAGGGTTCGTCGAGCACCTCGGGTTCCCCTCGCTCGTGGCGGTTGCAGTCGGGTGGCTGTGTTACCGCCGCGTGATCCGACCGGGCAGGTTGGCCCCAGCGGCCGAACGGCTCGACCCGCACGGCAGGCGGGCGCTGGCCATCGGAGGCGCGGTCGTGGGGCTGGTGCTCGTTGGTTTCGTCGCCGGGCGCGACGTCGCCATCACCGAGTGGGAGGTTGCGCTTGCTGCCGACGTGGTCCTGCTCGCGGTCCTGAGGGGTGGCTACCTTCCGTGGCGTTCGGTTCCGGTTGGTACGGCGCTCGTCGCCGCGGCACTGGGGGTACTAGCCACGGCCGCGGTGACCCATGTGAGCGTGCGCGGCTGGCTCGGCGGCGACAGCCTCGCTGGCCTGGCCCGGACGGCTGGTGTTGCCGCTCTGGCAGCCAACCTGATCAACAACCTCCCTGCGTTGCTGGTCATTGCGCCGGCGCTCGGGCACAGGCCCGGGCCAGATGTTTGGGCGGTGCTGGTCGGAGTCAACATGGGCCCGGTCCTCGTCGTGACCGCCACGCTGGCGAGCCTGCTCTGGGTCGACACCGTGCGGCGGATGGAGGTCGAGGTCCGATCCCTCGACGTGACACGGGTAGGTCTTCGGGTCGGACTGCCAGGAGCGGCCGCCGGTCTGGCCACCCTCCTCCTGCTGCACGCTGCAGGTGTCGCCGGTTGAGCAGTCAGCCCACCGTCGCAGGCCCGCAGATGGGGCAGAGCTGCGCCGGCGAGCCATTCACCTGGTCACCTGCCGTTCTCGGCGACCGGCTACTCGGCCACCGGCTCGAGGATGACGACGGGGATGACTCGATCGCCGGCCGATCGTTCGTAGTCGGCGAAGCCCGGCATGAGCTCTTTCTGGCGGGCCCATGTCGTGTCCCGCTCCTCGCCTTGGGCCTCCCGGGCGTCGACTCGGACGACCTCGGTCCCGATCTCGATGGTGGTGCGGGGATGCGCCAGGAGGTTGCGGTACCAGTCCGGGTGCGTCGGGGCGCCGCCATGGGAGCCGAACACCGCCCAGCCGTGCTGCACCGGCAGGGCGACGAGCGGGTTGAGGTGCTCGGCACCCGAGCTCCTTCCCCGGTGGTGCAGCAACACGACGGTCGCCCCGTCGAAGGCGGCCACCTTCCCCTCGTTGGCGCGGAACTCTTCGATGACCTGCCGGTTGAAGTCGGTCGGTTCGCTCATGATGAGTGTCTACTCGCTTACCCGCGGACGGCGAGCCCGGCTCGGCGCCACCCGAGGGGGCTCGCCGGGCATCTTCGGGTAGACCGGCGGCCAGGGGGCGTCGGGCAGGCCGGCGTCCCGGTCGTGGCTGGCCAGCTCGAGGAGCGGCGCGAGGGACTGCGGATGGGCGTACGACGACGCCCACGGATCCCCCGACGCCTCAACTCGCGCTGGGACCGTGGCCAGCGTGAACGCGTCGGGGTGGATGTCTGGGAGCTCCTCCCACGCGAAGGGGGTCGACACCTGCCCGCCGACCCGTCCCCGCACGGACCACGCCCCGAAGACCGTCTTGTGGGGCGCATTCTGGTTGAAGTCCACGAAGACCCGGGTCCCTCGCTCCTCCTTCCACCACGCTGCGGTGCAGAGGTCCGGCCGTCGGCGCTCGAGCTCCCGGGCGACGGCCACGGCGGCGGCGCGGACCTCGATCGACGACCACAGCGGCTCCAGCCGGACGTAGACGTGGATGCCCCGGTTGCCGGTCGTCTTGGGTAGGCCCAGGACGCCGACGGCCTCGAGCAGCGACCGGACTTCTGAGGCCGCCTCCTGAAGCATGGGCCAGGTGACGCCGGGCGAGGGATCGAGATCGATGCGCAGCTCTTGGGCGTGGTCGGGGTCGGAGGCCAGCGTCGGCCAGACGTGGAAGCCGAGGCACCCCAGGTTGACGGCCCACAGCAGGTGGGCGACGTCGGCGGCGACGAGCGCCTCGGAAGGGGTGCCGTTGGGCGTGGAGACGATCGTCGTCTGCAGCCACGGCGGCCGCGCCGCCGGCACGCGCTTTTGGAAGAACGACGGGCCGCCGGCACCCTCCGGGTAGCGCTGCATCATCACCGGATGGTCCCTGCAGGACGCCATCAGCGGTTGGGCGACCGCCAGGTAGTACTCGACGAGGTCGAGCTTCGTCTCGCCGCGCTCCGGGAAGAAGACCTTGCCAGGGTGGGTGACGCGGACCTCCCGGCCGGCCGCCTCCACGACGACGGCGTCGGGGTCGAAAGCCATGGAGTCGGGTGCGCGCGCCGCCGGGCTGGCCGAGGGCTAGCCGGCGACCAGCACGACCTTGCCGAACTTCGAGCCAGCAGCGAACCGCTCGTACGCCGCGGCAGCGTCGTCGAGCGGCACGACGGCACATACCGGGACGCGCAGGCGGCCAGCGGCGAAGAGGGGCAGTACGTGCGCTTCCATCGCCCGGGCGGCCGCCGCCTTGGCCTCCAATGGGCGGGCACGCAGCGTCGAGCCGTGGATGCGGCCCCGAGCCCGCATGAGCAGGCCCAGGTTCACCTCCGCCCGGCTGCCGCCGCCGGTCCCGATCACGCTGATGCGGCCGCCGGTGGCGAGGGCGGCGAGGTCGGTGGGCAGGTTGGGGGCACCGACGAGCTCGAGGACGACGTTGTAGGGGCCGTGGTCGCCGGCGTCGGCCGGATCGATCACTTCGACGTCGCCACCGAGTGCCACCACGTCGGGCCGGCGCTCGACAGAGCGGACGCTGGCGGTCACCCGTGCCCCCGCCGTGACGCCCAGCTGGACAGCGGCGGTGCCGACGCCGCCGGCGGCGCCGTTGACGAGAAGGTGCTCGCCGGGGGAGAGGCCCGCCTGGGTGAACAGGGCGTCGTGGGCGGTGGTGAAAACCTCGGGCAGGCCGCCCGCCTCCTCCCAGGGGACCCGGTCGGGCACGGGCATCGCTTCGCGCTCGTGCAGAACGACGAGCTCCGCCTGGCCGCCGCCACCGACGACGGCCATGACGCGGTCGCCGACGGCGAATCGCGTCGCCGCCGGTCCGACGGCGTCGACCTCGCCGGCGAGCTCCATGCCGAGGATGTCGGGGGGCCAGCCGGGTGGAGCGGGATAGTGGCCCTCCACCTGCATCAAGTCGGCGGCGTTGAGCCCGGCGGCGCGCACCCGCACCCGGATCTGGCCGTGGCCGGGTTGGGGGTCGGGGTGCTCCCGCACCTCGACGCGACGGTCGACGATCGTGGCAGCCCGCATGGGGCGGGAGCTTAGGAGCTCGAGGTCACCCGGCCGGCACCCAGCAGACCGGGCCAGTAGATGGAGTCCACCTGCACGTTCTGACCCGTCTCCGGGGCGTCGATCATCTGGCCACCTCCGATGTAGAGGCCGACGTGGTACACGTTGGTCGGCGTGCCGAAGAAGACGAGGTCGCCGGGCACGAGGTCCGCCAGAGGCTCGCGGCTGGTGAGGTCGTACTGGTCCTGGGCTAGGTGCGGGAAGGAGATCCCCGCCTGGAGCCATGCCATCATCACGAGCCCCGAACAGTCGAAACTGGACGGTCCCGCACCACCCCACTGGTAGGGCTTGCCGAGCTGCGCCCGGGCATAGGCGATGGCGGCGGAGGCCCCGGGCGCCTGCGGCGGCGGAGTGCCGGCCGGGGCAGTCGTCACGGCCGTGGGCGGGGATGGGAGGGTGGTCGTCGTTGCAGGGTCGGTGGTCGGCGTGGCAGTGGGCGGCCCGGGCACGGTCGTGGGCGACGGTGCGGGCGCCGCAGCCGAGACCGGCGCCGTCGTTGAGACCGGTCCGGCTGCCGAAGGGGCGCCTGCCGGCGCCGCCGCTGCGGTCGGGGAACCCGGCAACGCCTGGCCCTCGGCGGCCAGAACGGCGCGCACCTTGGTGGCACGGGCCCGCTCGGCTGCCGCCACGTCGGCGGCCACGAGCACGGCGAGGCGCCCCTTCACCCTGGCCAGGAGAGCCCCGTCAGCCGCCTGGGCGGAGCGGGCCCGTCCGGCTGAAACCGTCAGGGAGGTCATCGCCGCCTGGTCGGCACGCCGGGCCACCACGAGCCGGGCGGTGTCGGCCCGCAGGGCCCGCCCGAGCGTGGCGTACGCCTGCATCTGGTGGCGCTGCTCGGCGGAGATGATCGCCACGTAAGAAGCCGTGAGGCTCGGGTCCTGGCCTGCCTGGCCCAGACGCGCCGGCGCAGGAGCGGGAACAGACCCGTCGACGTAGGAGGCTACGGCCACTTCGCGCAGGTCCCGGCGGACGGCGGCGAACGAAGCGGCCGTGGCCGCTGCCTGCCGCCGGTCCCGGACGAGCTCGGCGACGACGGCGTGCTCCCGCAGGACGGCGGCGTCGAAGCGTTCGGCCAGCCGTCCGAGTCGCTGGCCCTGGACCTGGATGGCGGCGCTCAGCCGGACTGCCTCCGCCTGGAGCGTCACTCTGTACGGGGGAGCCGTCGCCCCGGCGGGCAGCGGCATGCCGGCGGTCATCAGCCCGGCCGCCACTGCCCCGGCCGCCAGCGCCACCGCACCCCGCCGCCTGCCCCAGCCGCCCGCAGCCTGCCGGCCGCCTCGCCCGCCCGTAGCACGCTGCGCCAGCCGCCGGCACGCCGCGTTCGCCACGCCGGCCCTGCTCGGTCCCGGGGGGCCGAGGGCAGTGGGTTTCGGTGTGGCCGGGGACCTCACAGGGCCACCTCCTCCCAGGGAACGACGGGAGCATCGGCATTCCCCCGCCGAAACTTTAGCCACACGAGCAACATCAGCAACAGGGGTATTCGCCGGCAGGTGCTGGCGCCGGGGTACCGTCCGGGCATGACCGACTACCGCATCGAGCACGACTCCATGGGCGAGGTCCGGGTGCCGGCGGGCGCCAAGTGGCAGGCCCAGACGCAGCGGGCCGTCGACAACTTCCCCATCTCCGGGACCACCGTCGAGCGCTCGCTCATCGCCGCGCTGGCGGCCATCAAGGGCGCCGCCGCTGCGGAGAACGCCCGGCTCGGGGTGATCGGCAAGGACGTCGCCGAGGCGATCCGCTCGGCCGCCGCCGAGGTGGCAGAGGGGAGGTGGGACGGCGAGTTCCCGGTCGACGTGTTCCAGACCGGGTCCGGCACCTCCACCAACATGAACACGAACGAGGTCCTCGCCACCCTCGCCGCCGAGCGGCTCGGGCGTCCGGTCCACCCCAACGACGACGTGAACGCCTCGCAGTCGTCCAACGACGTGTTCCCGTCGGCCATCCACCTGGCCGCCACCCAGGAGATCACCCGGGCGCTGATCCCTGCCCTGGAGGAGCTGGCGAAGTCGCTGCGCCGGAGGTCACGGGCGTTCAAGTCGGTCGTGAAATCCGGCCGCACCCACCTCATGGACGCCACCCCCGTCACCCTCGGTCAGGAGTTCGGCGGGTACGCGGCGGCGATCGAGCACGGCGTCGAGCGCCTGCATGGTGCGCTCCCCCGGGTCGGCGAGCTGCCCCTCGGTGGCACCGCCGTCGGTACCGGCATCAATGCCCCGAGGGGGTTCGCCAAGCGGGTGGTGCAGCGCCTGGCGACGGAGACGGACCTGCCGCTGATCGAGGCACGCGACCACTTCGAGGCGCAGGGTGCCCGCGATGCCCTGGTAGAGGCGTCCGGCGTGCTGCGCACGATCGCGGTGTCGCTCTACAAGTGCGCCACCGACCTGCGCTGGATGGGCAGCGGGCCGCGCGCCGGCCTCTCCGAGATCCGCATCCCGGACCTGCAGCCGGGCTCGTCGATCATGCCTGGCAAGGTCAACCCTGTCATAGCCGAGGCCGTGTCCCAGGTGGTGGCCCAGGTGGTGGGCAACGACGCCGCCGTGGCTTGGGGAGGCGCGGCGGGGAACTTCGAGCTCAACGTGATGCTGCCGGTCATCGCCCGCAACCTCCTCGAGTCGGTCCGCCTGCTCGCCAACGCCAGCCGGGTGTTCGCCCGGCGCTGCATCGACGGCATCGAGGCCGACGTCGAGCGCTGCCGGACCTACGCCCTGTCGTCGCCCTCCATCGGCACGGCCCTCAACCCCTACATCGGCTACGAGGAGGCGGCCAAGGTCATCAAGGCTTCCCTGGCCGAGGGCAAGGACCTCCGAACCGTCGTGCTCGAGTGGGGGTTGCTCAGCGAGGCGGAGGTCGACCGGGCCCTCGACGTGGAGGCCATGACCAGGGGCGGCGTCGTCAAGTAGCGAGGGGGCCGCTTCGAGCGACGACCTTGGCGGCGTCGACCAGGCTGCGCACGTGGGGGTGGGAGCCATCGGCGCACCAGCCGATCGGGTCGAGGTGCAACGGGCACACGCCCACCCCCCGGGCGCCGACCACGTCCACGCTCGGGACGTCGCCGACATGTACGGCGGCGGCAGCGGCCACGCCGAGCGCTTCGAGGGCGAGCCGGAAGATGGCCGGGTCGGGCTTGGCGATCCCCACGACGGCCGAGTCGAGGATCACCCCGCCGGCGGGCAGGAGCCCGCTGGCGGCGAGCGCCTCCCCGACCGTCCCGTCGGAGTTGGACACGACCCCGATCCTCAGTCCTCTCGCTGCCAGCCGGCGCAGACCTTCCGCCGCCCCGGTGAGAGGGTGCCTCCACACCGTCCGAGCCGGGCCGGCGAGCTCGCGCGCCAGCGCCTCCTGGGCCGCCTCCACCCGGCCGGCGGGGACACCGCCGGACGCCAGCAGCGTGCGCCGGTAAGCCGCCCAGTCGAAGCCGCCGGCGAGGTCGCCGGCGGCGACGCCCTCGTAGTGGCCCCGCTCCAGGGCCGGGGACGAGGGGGTGCCACCGAAGGCGGACGCGACCGTCCCGACGATCCCGTGGTCGGGCATGAGCAGCACGCCGCCCACGTCGAGGAGCACCGCTTCGAACACGGCGCCGCAGGCTACCGGCGCCGGCAGAAGCGAGGCGGCCGCCGACGTCGTGGTCGCGCCAGGCGGCCGGGAGCGGGTCCTCCTCGACGGCGGGGCGTCGCTGCTCGCCGACCACGTCGTGCTCACCTCCGGCCGGGACAGGCCGGCGGCGAGCCCGTCGAGGTGGGGCTCTCCCGGCGGGAGGGGGCAGCGTAGCGGCGCACGACGAGAAGCCGACGTTGATGGCGTTGCTCGTGGCCAGGACCGTACCTCCGATACCTTCGATCCGGTGGGTACCGGCTTCGACGTCCTTCTCACACTGCACCTCTTCTGTGTTGTCGGTGGGTTTGGGTATCTCGCCTACAGCGGGCTCACCCTCGTGGTGGGGCGGCGCGGCGGGGCGGCCCTCGGGACGCTCGAGGTCACCCTCCAGGTCGGGGTGCTGGCGGAGCTGCTGGTGTACGGGGCGTTCGTGTTCGGGGTGGCGGCGGTGGGGTCCAGCCACCACTTCGGCTTCGGCGAGACCTGGGTGTGGGTCTCGATGGCGCTGTACTTCGTGGCGATCGGGGTGCTGCACGGCGTGATCCGCCGGGCGCAGCGGCAGTACGCCGCCCTGGCCCGCCAGGTCGCCGACACCCGCGGTCCCGTCGCCGGCATCGCCCCCGAGCTGCGGCGCATCGAGCAGCTCGAGCGCCGCATCGCCGGCGGGTGGGGTGTGTTCAACATCGTCGTCGTGGCCGTGCTCGTGCTCATGGTCTTCCGGCCCGGCGCGTGATGCACCCGATCGAACGGCTCCGCCACGTGGCCCGCGTCGAGGGCGCCGACCCCGCGATGCTCGCCCGGGAGGTCGCCTCGTCGCTCGCCGAGGTCGCCGGCGCCGGCCTGGTCCCCGCCTGCCGGCGCCTGGTCGAGCACCACCCGGCCAACGGTCCGCTGTGGTGGCTGTCGGCGCGGATGCTGGCGTCGGCCGAGCCGTGCCAAGAAGCGCGCGAGGCGGCCGCCGCCCTCGCCAACGACCCGACGGCCCGCCGGTTGGCGGACCTCCTGCCGGAAGAGGCCACCGTGCTGGTCGTCGGCTGGGCCGGCACCGCCGCCGACGCCCTGCGCCGCCGCGGGGACCTGGAGGTGCTCGTCGCCGACAGCGGCGGCGACGGGGGGGCGCTGGCCCGCCGCCTGGCCGGAGACGGCGATGCCACCCTCGTCCCCGACCGCGGCCTTGGAGCGGCCGCCGCCCTCAGCAGCCTCGTCCTCGTCGAGGCACTGGTCGCCGGCCCGAGCGGCGTCCTCGCCGCTCCGGGCTCGCACGCCGCCGCCGCCGTCGCCGCCCGGTCGGCCATCCCCGTCTGGGGGGTCCTCCCCGTCGGACGGGTGCTCCCCGAGGCGCTGTGGCAGGCGGCCCTGGCCCGCTTCGACGGCGGGGGGCTCGAGCCGTGGGACCGCGACGCCGAGCTCGTCCCCGCCGAGCTGCTCTGCACCGCCGTCGGCCCTGCCGGCGCCGCCGAACCGGCCGAGGCCCTGTCCACCGCCACCTGCCCGGTCGCCCCCGAGCTGCTGCGCGCCGCCGGGCCGGCCTGAGGGACCCGGCCGTGTCCCGACGCTCCCGCCGGTCGCCCCGCCGCTCCTGCCACGCCGTTCCCGGCTCGAGCGAGCGGTTCCTCGCCAAGGCGCCCGGGCTTCCCGCCGACGAGGTCTTCCTCGACCTCGAGGACGCCGTCGCCCCCGGCGAGAAGGCGGCGGCGAGGCCCCGGGTGGCCGCGGCGGTGCGCGACTCGGAGTGGGGCGACGCCATCGTGTGCATCCGGGTCAACGCCTGGGACAGCCCCTGGACGGTGTGGGACGTGCTGGAAGCGGTCGGCGCGGCCGGTGGCCGCCTCGACACCGTGATGCTCCCCAAGGTCCAGCGGGCGGCCGAGGTCGTCGCGCTCGACCTGCTGCTCACCCAGGTCGAGCGCTCCGCCGGCCTCGACGTCGGCCACCTCGGGATCGAGGCCCAGATCGAGACGGCGCAGGGCCTCGTCGAGGCCGAGGCGATCGCGGCGGCATCGCCGCGCCTCGAGGCGCTCGTGCTCGGGCCCGTGGACATGTCCGCGTCCATGGGCATGCCGACCCTCGCCGGCGGGCTGCAGATCCCCGATTACCCGGGTGACTACTTCCACTACGTCCTGGTCAAGATCCTCATGGCCGGCCGGGCGGCCGGCGTGCAGGTGATCGACGGGCCGTACGTGAAGGTCCGCGACCCCGACGGGCTCAGGGACTACGCCACCCGGGTGCACCTGCTCGGCTACGACGGCAAGTGGAGCCTCCACCCCGACCAGATCCCGATCCTGAACGAGGTGTTCTCGCCGAGCCAGGAGCAGTTCGACCGGGCGTGGGACGTCCTCGACCGCTACCGCTCCGCTACCGAGGGCGAGCGCCGGGGAGCGGTGATGCTCGGCGACGAGATGATCGACGAGGCGTCCCGGAAGGTCGCCGCCGTGCTCATCGCCCGGGGGGAGCGAGCCGGGCTCACGCGTCGCCCGCCCCGCCAGGACGGCGGGCGACAACGGTGACGAGCGGGGGCAGGACGACCGGCTCGTCACCCGGGTCCACGTCGGTCAGCGCCTCCAGGTACCCGGCGACCGGCCCGGGACCGGCCCAGGCGGGGGCCTCCGCCCAGGCGTCAACGAGCGACAGGCCGGCGTCGCGCGCCAGCGCCGGCAGCAGCGCACCGACGTCGGGGTGGCGGGCACCGGGCATCGACAGCGGCTCGCCGCCTATCCGCCCGGCGGAGGTCACGGGCTCCTGGGCGACCACCCAGCCGCCCGGGCGGACGGCGTCGCGCATGCGGGCGAGCACGTCGAGCGGCCGGCGGACGTGCAGCAGCAGGAACCGGCAGTAGGCGAGATCGACCGCCTCGGGCAGGGTGAGGTCCTCACCGGCCTGGGTGAGGGCGACGACCTGAGCCGATCCCGACCTGGCGGCCGCCCGCGCCACCTCGTCCCTGCGGGCCGGGTCCGAGTCGACGGCGAAGACCCGCCCGTCCCTGCCGACGAGGCGCGCCAGCGCCACGCTGACGTCGCCGCCGCCGGCGCCCACGTCGACGCAGCGCCACCCGCTGCGCAGTCCAAGGCGGTCGAGGGCGGTGGCGAGGGGGCGGCGGTACACGTCGTTGCGCAGGTCGATATCGATCACTGCCGCCGATGATCGCAGGCCGGCCGACCGCTACGGTACCCCGATGCGCAGCCGCCGCCCGCTCCCGAGTGGACGGTGGGCGTCGGGGAGGGCGGGGACCCCGTAGCCCGACCCGGCCGATGGCAGCGCCGGGTCCGGCGGCGAGCAGCCGCACTTTCGGCGAGCCGAGCCCGTGGGAGGGCTCGTGTTGGCACTGCAATGCAACGTTCAACGGAAATCAGAGAAATATAGGTAGAAGACCTCGGCGCGGCAGGGCCGCGGGGGTAGGCGTGGGTCCAACGTGCGCTAGCAGGGCCGCGTCACGCCCGCCGGAGCTGCCGGCAGGGACCAGAGGGAGGAGAGCAGCGTGGACCTCGCCAGCTTGGCGTGCAACGACGTGGCACGCCGGAGCGACGTGACCGAGGCCCGCGAGCGGTCCCGCCAGCGCCGCCTGCGCCGCCTCGCCGTCGCCTTGTTCGTTGTCCTCGTGCCGCTGGCGGCGCGCGCTGTTCTCGCCGCCGTGGACGTCGCCGCCGGCCGGGCCGCAGCAGCTCGGGGGGTGCTGGCCGTCCACCTGCCCTTCCACGTCCCGTCGGGGTGGGGCGTGTACCTGCCGTCGGTGATCCTCGTCGGCCTCCTCGGGGCGGTGCTCGTCGTGCCGGTCGTCGTGGCAGCCAGGTCACCCCACGTGCTCTACCGGCCCGAGGAGCTCGACGTGACCCTTTCCGACGTCGTCGGGGCGGGCACAGTGCTCGAAGAGGTCGTGAAGACCCTCAACCTGTTCCTCAACTACAGGACCTTCCACGACCGCATGGGGGGCAGCCCCCGCCGCGGCATCCTCTTCGAGGGACCGCCGGGGACAGGCAAGACCTACATCGCCAAGGCTCTCGCCGCCGAGGCGGGGGTGCCGTTCCTCTTCGTGTCCTCCTCGGCGTTCCAGTCGATGTACTACGGCCAGACCAACCGCAAGATCCGCGCCTACTTCCGGGCGCTCCGGGCCCAGGCCCGCCGCGAGGGGGGCGCCATCGGTTTCATCGAGGAGATCGACGCCATCGGGGCGACCCGCACCGGGATGGGCGGGGGCAACCGCGAAGGTGTCGCCGGGGTGGTCAACGAGCTGCTCGTGCAGCTGCAGTCCTTCGACCAGCCCCCGGCGTCGGGCCGCCTGAGCGGGGCGCTCGTCGACGCCGCCAACCGCTGGCTCCCCGCCAGCCACCGGCTCCGCAAGCGGCGCGTCGAGCCGGCCAACGTGCTCGTGATCGGCGCCACCAACCGGGCCGGCGACCTCGACCCCGCCCTGCTGCGTCCCGGCCGCTTCGACCGCACGATCACGGTCGACCTGCCGAGCCGCGCCGGCCGGCGGGAGATCATCGACTTCTACCTCGACCGCAAGGCCCACGAAGCGGACCTGGATGACCCGGGGCGGCGGGAGGCGCTGGCGGCGGTCACGTTCGGGTACTCGCCCGTGATGCTCGAGCGGCTGCTCGACGAGGCCCTCGTGTGGGCCCTGCGCCGCGGCGGGAACGCCCTCGGATGGGAGGACCTGCAGCGGGCAAAGATGACAACCGAGCTCGGCTTGCCGCAGCCGGCCGCCCTCTCCGAGCGCGAGCGAGCCATGGTGGCGACCCACGAGGCCGGTCACGCCACCGTCGCCTGGCTCCTCACGCCCCAACGGACCCTCGAGGTCCTCTCCATCGTGAAGCGCCGCAGCTCCCTCGGGCTGCTCTCCCACTCCGACAGCGAGGAACGCTGGACGACCACCCAGTCGGAGGCGGAGAACCTGATCCGGATCGCGTTCGGCGGGATGGTCGCCGAGGAGCTGTTCTTCGGCGAGACGAGCAGCGGCGTCGCCGGCGACCTGAAGGCGGCCACGGAGATGGCGGCCCGGATGGTCGGTTCGTGGGGGATGGGCCGGGGGCTCACGTCGCTGGATGCGTCCGGCCCGGCCGCCATCCCGGCCGCCATCCAGGCCGCCAGGGGCAGCCTCGTGCAGCGGGTGCTCGGCGACGACGGCGCCGCCGAGCAGGTCGAGAGTATCCTCGGCCGGGCGCGCCAGGACGTGCGGGACCTGCTGGCCGCCCGGCCGGCGCTGGTCGCCGCCCTGCGCGACGCCCTCCTCGAGCGCGACGAGCTGATCGGCGCCGAGATCGGGGCGGTGCTCGTGG